>NZ_JAWRXS010000008.1:0-396566 GCF_046534915.1 Burkholderia sp. SIMBA_051
TTCCTTGCGTTTGCGTGGCATAAAGTGGCTCCTTGGCCATCAGTTTATGCCTCACACACAAAGGTTCGGATAGGCTCGCTGAGGATCCATGTCGCTTGAGCCTCCATCGCCTAGCAATGCCCATCGATCAGTGACAGGATCATCATTATTGAACGCTTCAGGAATGTAACCTGCGTCAAGCGCCTTCTCAAATCGCCGAAGCCAATCGAGTACCGCTTGACCCGCTTCACCTTCACACAAAGCCAGCGCGTCGCGAGGCGCTCGCGCGACAATTAATTCAGCGAGCGTCTGCGCGGTCATGGTCGACGACATAACGATATCCCGTTCACCAGGAAGAACTCTTCCTTCACTGCCGGCGGTGTATCGATAGATCTCGTCATTGAATTTTCCTGGCGGATGAAACGCACAGCGCCAGTGCATTCCAGATGGCGCCACATACGGCAGGATCATCAGTCGACCATATCCATTTCGAATTAACCAGATGCCAGCACGCAAAACGGTTTGCGCGACGAGTCTCGTATCCATGTGATCGTCATTGATTTGTTGATAATTATCGAGAAATTCAGGAAGATAATTGGCGATTTCCTCATGCGAAATATATCGGTCAAACGCTTCGGCGTCGACGCGATGTTGATCAAAGAAAACTTGAGGCGCAATCAGGACCGTCTCAAAGTCTACATACATCCCGTACTTCGGATTATTGAGCCAATGCGCTGCTCGTGACTGGTATCGTTCTGGCTGCTCCGGCATAAATGAACCATTTTTGAGCTTATTCTCGATATGCAAAGCAAACGGCCCGCCATTCGGGCGCGAGAACACGACCAAAACGTCGGTTTCGCTCTGTACATATTTGACGACCGGCTCGCCACTCGCCAGATCAATAGCTACATGTGGATGAGTACCCCAAGGGTTGTCGCTGCGCGACCATTGGTACACGCCCCCGTCATTGGCGAATTTTGTCTGAGCGAGAAACCAGTTGGTAAACGCCCGGTTCGATTGGAACGCCTGCTCGATGCAACTGTCGAGTTGCTCCTCTTTGCTTTTGACCATATACCCCCCGATTTATTCGTTCAATCTACGGGCGCTCCGGACCTTTTGCCACACGCGACAGTAATGCGTTTGCAGGTCAATTCAATCCGTTTCTGGCGCATCACGCCTCATTTGACGGGGGCAAGATTCTAGCGAGCCTCGATGCTGTTTATATTCATCTATCAGAAACAATTTTATACACGATTGTTTGATTGTCAGCCTGTAACACATCGATTGAGAAATTTTGAAACCGAATTCTCGATGATGAGCTGAGGTCATATTTGACGCTTTGGTAGAACGCTGGCGCGGCATACCCTCCGCGGAACTCTCTGTAAGATACGTCGATGGTATTTCCAGATCGCCCTCCGTAGACGAGTTCTTGCCGTACGTAATCTTGTGAATATTCTTTGGATTCCCGCCATCCATCGGGTGAATTCAATATCCCAACCCAATGCCTAACGGTAGAGATCGAGCCGTTCTGATTCACAAGAAACGACTGTCCGATTGTGGCAGTTTGTTGCACCCCTACCGCGTATGACCTATAGGATTGCGATTCAATAACCGTCGATGCGCAACCTGAAAAACCCGCAGCGCACGTTGCCAATAACACAGCGCGCACGATAATCATGGTTTTTTTCACTATATCCCCCAATGAGTGCTAGAGAAAGTCACGAATAATTTCACCTAGATTTTCGACGTATGCCGGATAAGCTCTACTCGCTCGGCCGATTTACAGGTAGGAAGGCAAGCAAGTTTCAGGCCACTTCGCACCATTCGGCGTACGCCAAGTGACGTGAATGCCGTCGGTTGTTCGCCTCTGATGAAAGAGCAGGAAAGGTTTCACTATCGAATCATGTTCGACCGACAGAGAACGTTTGCAGGAATGGCTCTGCAGCGGTCAAAGAGTCAGCGAGTTCGATGGCGCGGACACGGGGAGAAGTGCGGATCGTTTTTTTACATCTGCACAAAGTGTTGCAAATGTGATTCGTTTCCTGTTGCTGCGTGGCTTCGGGCGTAATGACTTAGAGCTGACAACTAATATCGGAGGCATTCGTTGGCGGTTGGATGTGACACGTGGAGTTCTCGATGAAGCAATGCAGCCCAAGTGGGCGCTTCCGGATACCTCCCAGGTAGCGCTTCACCACCAACCCCCACCGCGTCATCAGCCGGCATGCCGCAACAACCCACGCAACGACTGTTCAGTTTCCGCACACATAACCACAAACGCCCCACGATCGCCGCAGCCCCGGCGGGTGGGAACAAACCCGGATACCCCCTTCCGCCGCCCCTGCCTACCCTCGCCCGCATTCCGGTCGACACCCAAGCCCCCAAGCAACACTCGATCCGGCCGATCCGAATTTCCCCAGGAGCGTAAATGGATAGCAGCACCAACACCGCACTGTTCGACGCCGACATCTGGCGCGGTAAGACTTTCACCGGACGCTGGCACGCGAGCGCGCTCTCGGCCGACGTAATCGAACCGGCGACCGGCACCCCGCTCGGCCGCATCGGCCTCGCCGACAGCGCAGCCATCGCCGACGCGTCGGCCGCCGCGCATCGCGCGCAGCCCGCATGGTTCGGCCTGCCGTACGACGAGCGTGCGGCGGTCCTGCGTCGCGCGGCGGCCGTCGCCGAAACGCACTTCGACGCAATCGTCGACTGGCTCGTGCGCGAAAGCGGCTCGACGCGCGCGAAGGCGTCGTTCGAAACGTCGGTCACGATCAAGGCACTGCACGAAGCGGCCGGGTTGCCGTCGCGCGCGGCCGGCGAGGTGCTGCCGTCGGCGGCCGGCCGGCTGTCGCTCGCGCGTCGCCGCCCGCGCGGCGTGGTCGGCGTGATCTCGCCGTTCAATTTCCCGCTGTACCTCGCGATGCGCGCGGTCGCGCCGGCGCTCGCGCTCGGCAACGCGGTCGTGCTGAAGCCCGATCCGCGCACCGCCGTGTGCGGCGGCGTCGCGATCGCGCGCGTGTTCGAACTCGCCGGCTTGCCGGCAGGCGTGTTGCACGTGCTGCCCGGCGACGGCGCGGCCGGTGCCGCGCTGGTCGCCGATCCGCATGTCGCGATGATCCAGTTCACCGGCTCCACCGCGGCCGGGCGCAAGGTCGGCGAAGCAGCGGGCCGCCATCTGAAGAAGGTGTCGCTGGAACTCGGCGGCAAGAATTCGCTGATCGTGCTCGACGATGCCGATCTCGACCGTGCGGTCGCGAACACCGCATGGGGCGCGTATCTGCATCAAGGCCAGATCTGCATGGCAACCGGCCGCGTGCTGGTGCAGCGCGCGATTCACGACCGCTTCGTCGCGAAGCTCGTCGAGAAGGCGCAAAGCCTGCGCGTCGGCGATCCGGCAAGTGGCGACGTCGGCCTCGGCCCGCTGATCAACGCCGCGCAACGCGACCATGCGGCGAGCGTGGTCGACGCGGCTCGTCGCGCCGGCGCACGCGTCGAGACGGGCGGCGGCCATCGCGACCTGTTCTTCGAGCCGACCGTGCTGAGCGGCGTCGCGCCGGGCAACCCGGCGTTCGACGAGGAAATCTTCGGGCCGGTCGCGATCGTCGTGCCGTTCGATACCGACGAAGACGCGATCGCGCTCGCGAACCGCACCGAATACGGGCTGTCGATGGCGATCCTGTCCGCCGACGTCGGCCGTGCGCTGAGGATCGGCGAGCGGCTGAATACCGGGCTGCTGCACATCAACGACCAGACGGTCAACGACGAAGCGATCAACCCGTTCGGCGGCGTCGGCGCATCGGGCAACGGCTCGAGCATCGGCGGTGCGGCAAACTGGGAAGAATTCACGCAGTGGCAGTGGCTGACGATCAAGGGCGCAGCGCCGCTGTATCCGATTTGACGAGGAAACCGATCATGTATACCGAAAACGATACGCGCGCCGTCACCGCGGCCGTCGCCCGCGCCGCCGGCGCGCCCTTCTCGATCGAACCGGCCCGGATCCGCGCGCCGCGCGGCGACGAGGTGCTGGTGCGCGTCGTCGCGACGGGCCTGTGCCACACCGACCTGATCGTGCGCGACCAGTACTATCCGGTGCCGCTGCCGGCCGTGCTCGGTCACGAAGGCGCCGGCGTGGTCGAGGCCGTCGGCCCGAACGTGAAGACGCTCGCTGCCGGCGATCACGTCGTGCTCACCTACGGCGCGTGCGGCCATTGCGCGTCGTGCGTCGGCGGTCACGGCGCATATTGCCGGCAGTTCTTCGCGCTGAACTTCGGCGGTGCCGATGCCGACGGACAGACGGCGATCCGCGACGCAGCCGGCGAACCGCTGCACGATCATTTCTTCGCGCAGTCGTCGTTCGCGAGCTACGCGCTCGCGCGCGAGAACAACGCGATCAAGGTGCCGAAGGAAGCGCCGCTCGAACTGCTCGGCCCGCTCGGCTGCGGGATCCAGACCGGCGCGGGCGCGGTGATCAATTCGCTCGCGGTACGCACGGGCAGCAGCTTCGCGAGCTTCGGCGCCGGCGCGGTCGGCATGAGCGCCGTGATGGCCGCGCGCATTGCCGGCGCGACGACCATCATCGCCGTCGACATCGTGCCGTCGCGGCTCGCGCTGGCGCTGGAGCTCGGCGCGACGCACGCGCTCAATAGCAAGGAAGTCGACGTCGTCGACGCGATCCGCGAGATCACCGGCGGCGGCGTCGACTACGCGCTCGAATCGACGGGGCTGCCGGCCGTGCTGTCGCAAGGGATCGACGCGCTCGGCTCGCGCGGCACGATGGGCGTGGTCGGCGCGCCGAAGCTCGGCACGAAGGCCGAATTCGACGTGAACAGCCTGCTGCTCGGCGGCCACACGATCCGCGGGATCGTCGAAGGCGACAGCGTGCCGCAGACCTTCATTCCGCAACTCGTGCAGCTGCATCTGCAAGGCCGGTTCCCCTTCGACCGGCTGGTGAAGTTCTATCCGCTCGAGCAGATCAACCAGGCCGCCGCGGACAGCAGCAGCGGCATCACGCTCAAACCGATCCTGCGCTTGCCGCATTGAGTGCGGGGTGCCGCCGGCGGCACCCCGATGCAAATCGGCGGCACGCGGCGTGCACCCTTGCACGGCACGACGATACCCCGCTTCGGGCACCGGGCTATATTACGCATTCGCGCGACACGCCGGCCGGCATGCCCGGCCCGGCCATTCGACCCACATGGAGCGCATGTGTGAATACAGCCCCTGAATCTCCTGCACGGCTGGTCGACCTCGACCGGCTCCGCGCCCGGTTCGCGGCGGGCGAGCCGCTGCCCGAAACTGCTCTGCCGGCCAGCGTCGCGCGCTCGTGGCTGCGTTCGCGCGACGCCGGCCTGCGGCCATGGCAACACGCCCGCTATGAAATGCAGCGCGAGCTCGACGAATCGCGCGCGGACCGGCGGCTCTACCGTTGCGTCGCGCAGGAGATCGAGCCGCTGTGGGCCGCGTTCGGCGGCCGCGAGTGGACGATCTTCTGCGTCAATCCGCGCGGCACGATCGTGCATGCGCGGCGCAGCCCGCAATGCGACGACGCGCTGCTGACGCCGATCGTCGCCGGCCGCCGGATCGTCGAACCGAACATCGGCACGACCGCGCCGAGCTGCGTGATTCACGATGGCGCCGAGGCCGTCGTCGCGGGCGCCCAGCACTATCTCGACGAGTTCTCGCGGGTATTCTGCCTCGCGGTGCCGCTGGTCGGCCTCGACGGTGAAGTGATCGGCGCGCTCGACATCACCGGCATCGGCCGGCGCAACGTCGCGCAGCTGCGCGAGCAGTTCCGGCACGCGGCGCTGTCCGCCGAGCAGCGGCTGTATGCGATGTTGCGCGACTGCCATCTGCTGCAGGTCCAGCACGATCCGCGCTGGCTCGGCACGCCGCTCGCCGGCGTCATCGCACTCGACGAAGCGGGCCGCGTGCGCGCGGTGAGCCGGCTTGCACGGCAGATGCTCGATCTCGCGCCCGCAGGGCCGGTCGCGCCGTATGACCTCCGGCAACTGTTTCCCGGCGCGACGCCCGCGCAACAGCGTCGTTTACTGACACCGGCGCGCACGCCGCAGCGAATCGCGCGCGACGATGGTAGCCACCTATGGGTGCGCACGCTGCGCGCGCCGCTCGATCGGGCGACGATGTCGCGCCACGCCGATGTGCTCGAAGACGCCGCCGATGTGTGCACCGCGGCGCCGGCCGCGAGCCCGCAGGCAAGCCTGCACGAACAGTCGCTCGAAGCCATCCGCCGCGCGCTCCGCGAACACGACGGCAATGTGTCGGCGGCCGCGCGGCAACTCGGCATTTCACGCACGACGCTGTACGCGAAGCTCAGGCGGCTCGAAGCTGCGGGGATTGGGACTGACGGGCTGCATTGACGCGGCGTGCAACGTGCGGCGTGCAACGTGCGGCGTGCAGCGTGCAGCGTGCAGCGTGCAGCGTGCAGCGTGCAGTGTGCGGTGTGCGGTGTGCGGTGTGCGGTGTGCAACGTGCGGCGATGGGCATGAAACGATGGCGGCCACGCCATCGCCCTACCCGATTCCTTGCGAACCCGATCGCCGCCGTCGCATCCCCCGTCGCGAACCGCTTGCTCGGGTATTCGCTGGATCAGGGAACGGACCCGCCGCCGCGATCGTCGAGCACGACAGGTTAATGCCGCCATTGCGGCGTGATCATCGATCGTCGGCGCGACGCTGAATCGGCCCGCTACGCCACCGCCCGCCGCTCATGCAGCCGCAACGCGGCCCACGCGATCCCGGCCGAGAAGATCCCGACCACCCCGCCGAACGTGCCGATCCACGGCAGCCCGAACGCGCCGGCGATATGGTTGCCGAGCAGCGCGCCGGCGCCGATCCCGACGTTGTACAGCCCGGAAAAGATCGACACGGCGAGATCGGTCGCCTCGGGCGCCAGCTTCAGCACCCACGCCTGCATCGCGAGACCGAAGCAGACGATCGCGCCGCCCCACACCAGCGTGTGAACGGAAAGCGTGACGATGTTCAGCGCGCTCGGGAACAGGATCAGCAGACAGGCCGACAACGCGATGATCGACGCGATCAGGAAATCGGCCGGCCGCTCCGGAAACACGCGATTGAAGCAGAGCGCGGCCGGCACGCCGGCGACGCCGAACAGGATCAGCACGTAGGTAATCCGGCTGCTGCTCGCATGATTGACGCTCTGCACGAACGGCTCGATATACGTGTACGACGTGAAGTGCGCGGAGATCACCAGCACGGTGATCGCGTACAGCGCCACCAGCGCCGGCTTGCGCAGGAACGTGCCGATGCTCGCGAGCGAGCCGGCGCCCTCGCTGGGGAGCGTCGGCAGCGTCATGCGCAGCGCCAGCAACGCGACGGCCGCCGCGCCGCCGATCACGAGGAACGTGACGCGCCAGCCGAGCGCCTCGCCGATCACGCGCCCGAGCGGAATGCCGGCGACCATCGCGGTCGCCGTGCCCATCGCGAGCAGGCCGAGCGCGCGGCTTTTGCGGTCGCGCGGCGCGAGCCGCACGGCCAGCGGGACGGAAATCGACCAGAACACCGCGTGCGCGCACGCGATGCCGAGCCGGCCGAGCATCAGCACGGTGAAATCCCACGCGACGCCGGTGAGGACATGGCTGCCGATGAACACCAGCAACGCGCAGCTCAGCAGCTTGCGGCGCTCGACGTGACGCGTGACGAACGTCAGCGGCAGCGACACGACGGCGACGGCCCACGCGTAGATCGTCAGCATTAGGCCGACGGCGGTCGGCTGCATCTGCAGGCTGTCGCCGATCGCGCTCAGCAGCGCGACGGGCACGAATTCGGTGGTATTGAAGATGAAGGCAGTGAGTGCCAGGGCCAGAACGCCCCACCACGACTGTTCGGAACTGACGGCGTCCGGGGTTGCCATACGGGAATTCGACGAAGGTTGGCGGCGCGGGCAGCCGGCCCGGCGCATCGGCGCGATTGTACCAGCGGCGCTTGAAACGCCGCTGCCGGCCGCGATGCGCGAACACGGCAATGACACGGCCGTGCGCCGATAATGTGTCGAATCCGCTTTCCCCGAACGAATCGCCCGAACGCCATCGGGCCAGGAGATTTACATGCGCATTGAAACGTCATTTCTGTTCGATCTCGACGGCACGCTCGTCGACAGCGTCTATCAGCACGTGCTCGCGTGGAAGGAAGCGCTCGACGCCGAGGGCATCGAGCTGTCGGTGTGGCGCATCCACCGCAAGATCGGGATGAGCGGCGGCCTGTTCCTGAACCAGCTGCTGCGCGAGACGGCCGGCGACATCGACGCCGAGCGCGTCGAGCGGCTCGCGCGGCTGCATGCGGCCGCGTACCAGCGGCTGCGCGCGCAGGTCCGGCCGCTGCCGGGCGCACGCGAGTTGCTGGCCGCGCTGACGAACGCCGGCATTCGCTGGGCAATCGCGACCAGCGGGCGAATGGAAACCGCCGCGATCAATCTGGAGGCGCTCGGCGTCGATCCGGAGAAGAACGTGGTCGTCACGCGCGATCAGGTCAAGTACGCGAAGCCCGATCCCGACCTGTTCCTGACCGCCGCCGCGAAACTGAACGTGCCGATCGAACATACGGTCGTGGTCGGCGACAGTATCTGGGACATGCTCGCCGCGAGCCGCTGCCGGGCGCTCGGCGTCGGGCTGCTGTCGGGCGGTTACGGCAGCGACGAGCTCGAACGCGCGGGCGCGCTGCGCGTGTATGACGATCCGGCGGATCTGCTGTGGCATCTGGATGAGATCGCGGCGCGGCCGTAACGCCTGAATCGTCCGGCCGACCCGCATCGGCCGGGTCCCAGCGATCGCCTTCCCCGGCTTCGTTCCCCTCGGCGGGCACGCGCCTCCATGCCGGACGCGCGTGCGAACACCGTGCCGGTGGAATCAATCGTCGTCGACGCGCTTGTCGACCAGATAGCGCCCGCGCTCCACGCCCGCCCGCAGCGCCTCGTCCTCGGTCAGCCACTCCGTGCCGGCCGGCTCGGGTACGTACAACTCGATGCGCGCGCCGTCGACATACACCTGCACCTCGTCGTCCCACGCACCCCGCGCGTTGCGGCGCGCCCATACGCGAATCTCGTGGCCGCGATACGGGTCGCGAACCTGTGCGTCCTGTTGATGTTGCATCCTGGCCCCCTGTACTTATCTGCGATGAAGATGCAAAAAATGCGCGCCGCATGATCGCCGCGCGCGCCGTCGGGCCCGCGCGCACGCGGCGTGCCCGGTATCGGCCGATCCGGCACGGGCCTTGCGTCCCTATTGAGCAGCGAACCGCGTATCGAACCGGTATCGACCCGCTCCAGTACGCCAAACAAAAGGAGGCCACGATGATCGGCCATCTCGAACTCCTCGGACGCCTGCTGCTCGCCGCGCTGCTCGGCAGCGTGATCGGACTCGAACGCGAGCGCCTCAACTGGGCCGCCGGCTTGCGCACCCACATGCTGGTATGCGTCGGCTCGGCACTCGTGATGCTCGTCTCCACGTTCGGCTTCGAAGACGTACACGGCCAGAGCGGCGTCGTGCTCGACCCGTCACGGGTCGCCGCACAGGTGGTATCGGGCATCGGCTTTCTCGGCGCCGGCTCGATCCTGCTGCGCGGCGAAGTCGTGCGCGGGCTGACGACCGCCGCGAGCCTGTGGGCGGTGGCTGGTGTCGGTCTCGCGGTTGGCGGCGGCATGTACGTTGCGTCGCTCGGCGCGACCGTGATCGTCCTCGTGATCCTGGCGGGCGTGAAGCCGCTCGAGCGCCGCTTCATCACCCAGCGGCAGCAGCGCACGCTGCGGCTCGTCGTCCAGCGCGGCGGCCTGACGCTCGGCAAGCTGCACGACACGCTCGGCACCGACCGCGTGCGCGTGAAGCGATTCATCGTCCAGCAGTCGGACGACGATCCGGACACGGACGACATCTCGGTGTCGTTCTCGCGCACGAGCGGCGCGGAATTTGCGGCGATCTGCGCGGCGCTGCAAAACCTCGCCGGCGTACGGACCTGTCGCCCCGATACTTCTTCAAGGAGTTTTGCGTGACTCAGACCGACCTGCTCTCCTACCTCGTAACGAGCCAGCTGACGGCGCGCATGCGCGGCGGCGCGTGGATGACGACCAGCCAGACGGTCGGCGCGCTGCGCGCGTGGCTCGCGTGCCATCACGCCGAATGCGGCTGGCTCGACCGGATCAGGATCGCGGACGCGTCCGCCACGATTGCACAAGGCATCTACGAGATCGCGTGCGCGTACGGCGATCCGGACAGCGGCGAACGCATCCGGCTCGACGCCGATTCACCGGAACTGCAGGCGCTGCGCGCGCGTTGCGACGTGCTGCTGCAACGCATCGACGGCGACCGGGACGTCGACGCCCGATGATCGTGCCGGGACGCATGACGCGCGCCAGCGTCGCGACGGCGCGCTCCGATGGCGCGACAGCCGACCCGTCGCGCACGGACGAGCCGCTGCGCCACGGGCTGCTCGAGCGCGGGCGCAACTGCGACACGATCCGCCATGCCGATCGCTTCGCGATGCTGGTGGACGGCGACGCGTATTTCGCGACGCTGCGTGCCGCGCTGCTCCGGGCGCGCCATACGGTGTTCATCGTCGGCTGGGACGTCGACAGCCGCATGCACCTGCCGCCTGCCGACCCCGGCGACGGCCTGCCCGACACGCTCGCCGCCTTTCTGCACGCGCTGGCATCGTCGCGGCACAACCTGCGCATCTACGTACTCGCGTGGGACTTCGCGATGATCTATGCGCTCGAGCGCGACTGGCCGCCGGTCTATCGCGCCGCGTGGCGCGCGCATCGCGGCATCCGGTTCCGGCTCGACGACACGCATCCGCGCGGCGCATCGCATCACCAGAAGCTCGTCGTGATCGACGACCGCCTCGCGTTCGTCGGCGGGCTCGACCTGACGCGCGCACGCTGGGATACGCCCGCGCACGCGGCCGACGATCCGCGGCGCCGCGACGCGCACGGGATGCCGTACGGGCCGTTTCACGACGTGCAGGCGATGTTCGACGGCGACGCGGCCGCCGCGATCGGCAAGCAGGCGCGCGCGCGCTGGTTCAATGCATGCGGGCGTCCGATCGCGATCCGCGCGCAGCGGCATCTCGATCGTGAGGAAGACGTCGATCCGTGGCCGCCCGATGCGCGCGTCGACCTGCGCGACGTGCGGCTCGGCATTGCCTACACGGCGCCGCGCCACCGCGATCGCGAACCGGTGCGGCAGGTGTCCGCGCTCGTCGAGGACACGATCCGCGCCGCGCGCCGGCACCTGTATATCGAGAACCAGTATTTCACCGCGGCGGTGGTGCGCGAAACGCTGTCCGAGCGGCTCGCCGATCCGGAGGGGCCCGACGTGACGGTCGTCGCACCGCGCGTGCAGAGCGGCTGGCTGCAGGAAGCGACGATGGGCGTGCTGCGCGCGCGGCTGCATGGCACGCTCAAGGCCGCCGACCGCTTCGACCGTTACCGGCTGCTGTATCCGCATGTCGACGGGCTCGGCGACGCATGCGTGAACGTGCACAGCAAGATCGCGATCGCCGACGACGAATGCATCGTGATCGGCAGCGCGAACCTCAATAACCGTTCGATGGTGCTCGACACCGAATGCTGCATCGCGCTCGTCGCGGCCGGCGAGCCGCGCATCCGCACCGCGATTGCCGGCCTGCGCGACCGGCTGCTGGCCGAACATCTCGACACGACACCGGCCGAGATTGCCGCCGCGCTCGCGCATGACGAACGTCCGAATACCGTGCTCGACCGGTTGCGCGACAAGCCCGGCCGCACGCTGCGCACGCTCGAGCCGGTCGTGACGCCGCAACTCGACGCGCTGGTGCCGGTCAGCGCGCGGCTCGACCCCGAGCAGCCGATCGAGCCGGACCGCTTCGTCCGCGAGTTCGTGCCGCGCGAGCAGCACCGCGTGCTGACCGCGCGCTTCTTCGTGCTCGGCGCGGCCGTGCTGCTGGTCGCGGCGCTCGCGCTCGCGTGGCGCTTCTCGCCGCTCGGCAAGGAGCTGAACATCGCGTCGCTCGCACGAATGGCCGCTCACGCCGCGCAGCTGCCCGGTGCGCCCGCGTTGCTGCTGGCCGGCTACGTGATCGCGGCGACGCTGTCGGTGCCGATCACGCTGCTGATCACGGTGACGGGCCTGGTGTTCGGCGCGTGGCCGGGCTTCGCGTATGCGGCGCTCGGCACGATGGCGGCCGCCGCCACGACCTACGGGATCGGACACTGGCTCGGGCGCGACGCGGTGCGCCGGCTCGCCGGCGCGCGCGCGAACCGGCTCAGCGAACACCTCGGCCGGCGCGGCGTAGTCGCGATGGCCGTGCTGCGGCTGCTGCCGATCGCGCCGTTTACGGTCGTGAACCTGGTCGCCGGCGCATCGCACATCGGCCTGCGCGACTATCTGGTCGGCACCGCGATCGGGATGCTGCCCGGTATCGTGCTGACCGTCACGTTCGCGCACCAACTGACCGCCGCGTTCAGCCATCCGGGGCCCGGCGCGTTCGCGTGGCTCGCGGCGATTGGCGCCGTGCTGGTCGGCGTGTCGGTGCTGCTCGTCAGGGTGCTGCGACGATGGCGCTGAGCGTGCAACCGGCCCCGCCGCCGGACATCGTCACGTCCGACGGCCCGCCCCCCGCCGCACCGGGCGGGCGCGACCTGCGGATCGCGACGTACAACATCCGCGGCGGCTACGGCAAGTGGCACACACGCGCGGCCCACCGGATCGCGCAGGTGATTCACGAACTCGACGCGGACGTGATCGCGCTGCAGGAAGTGCCGCTCGGCGGCACGCACGCGCCCGACGTGCTCGCGCATCTGCGCGACGCCACCGGCATGCACGCAGTGGCCGGCCCGACCATCGACACCCCCGAGCGCCGCTACGGCAACGCGGTGCTGTCGCGCTGCCCGATTCGCGCGGCGCGCACGCTGGACCTGTCGTTTCACCAGCGCGAGCCGCGCGGCGCGCTCGATGCGGACATCGACAGCAGCGCGGGCATGATCCGCGTGGTCGCGACCCACCTGGGGCTGTCGGCGAGCGAGCGCAGCGCGCAGGTGCAGCGGCTGCTCGCCGCGTTCGACACCGGCGCGATGCCGGTGATCCTGATGGGCGACATCAACGAATGGTTCGTGCGCGGTCGCGCGCTGCGGGCGCTCGTCACGCGGTTCCGGCGCGCGCCGGCGCCGCGTACGTTCCCGACGCTGTACCCGGTGTTCTCGCTCGACCGGATCTGGATCCATCCCGGCGAGTGGCTGGTCGACGTGAACGTGCATCGCAGCATGCGCGCGCGGCGTGCGTCCGATCACTACCCGCTCGTCGCGCGCATGCGTGCGACGCCGGGCACGCCGCTTGCGCGACGAGCGCCCCACCCTGACGAAACCTGACGGAGCTTGCCGATGCGAACCGACGAACTCGCCGGAACCGCCCTCGATTACTGGTGCGCACGCGCGTTGTGCGCGGATGATGAAGACACGCTGTGCTTCACGGCCGTCGACCCGAAGGTGATCCTGACCGGCGCGTGCGACGCGTTGCGACGCCTGGACGCGCATTTCGCGCCGTCGGCGTCGTGGGCCGATGCGGGTGCGGTGCTTGAGCGCGTGGCCGACCTGCGGATCGTGCGGCGCGGCGACGGCGTCGAATGCGACGCCAGCTTCATCGACGGCCCGTCGACCTGCGCGGCACGCGCGCCGGACGTGCGCACCGCGGTGCTGCGCGCGTTCGTGCGTGCGCGCTTCGGCGACGAGGTGGACGCTCCGCCGTCGTTCGCGCACCGGATCGAGCATGGGGCGGCGGTGCGCTACGACCCGGGGGTGCCGATTCCGGAAGCGGACGATGATGCGGCGACGGGAGACAGTTCGGATATTCGGTCGATTCCGCGGATGTGAGGGGTGTGTTGCGGGGGGTATCGGCTGCTTGCGGGTTGTCGCGATGATGCCACCGCATGCGCCGAGTTTTTCATCGATATCTCGAAGCCATTGGCAAAAGTTTCACTCTGCCGCCCCCCCGTCATCGATCACGCGCCCCCGCATAAAAACGCCGCCACCGCGCCCCAGCCTGCAAAAAACGACCATCCAAACCGCCGCGAATCGCGCGTGCGCGTTTGCAACCCCGCCCGCCTCACAGCAGGAACACGCATTGCGACAAGCACACCTGTTGCCGATCCGGCCGCCGCCCGCACACGCTACCCATGAACCCCACACCGCCCTTCGCTCCTCACATCTACTTCTGCGACGCCCGCCTCGTCGGCCCGCTCGATGCATGGCCCGACACGTTCCAGCACATCGCCGGCATGGGCTTCGACCACGTGCTGATCGGCGGCTTCTGGGCCGCCAGCGTCGCGGGCTTCCCGCGCCACGTCGCTGACTTCCATCGGCCGGCGGCGACGTTCGCGACGCGCGCCGGCGCGCTGGAGACGTTCTCGCGGCTCGCGCAGCTCGCGCACGGCCACGGGCTGCGCGTGCTGCTCGAAGTGGTGCCGGACCGCATCGCGCGCGACAACCCGCTGCGCGCCGAGCATCCGGACTGGTACGTCGAGCGCGCGCACGACGACGCGTTGATCGATCCGCGCAGCGCCGCGCATGAAATGGATGTCGCGCATGCCCAGGTCGGCGAAGACGCCGCGCACGACGCGCTGTCCGCGTGGTGGTGCACGCACCTCGCCACGTTCGCGGATGCCGGTGCGTCGGGTTTCCTGATCGACGCGCCGCATCACCTGCCGGCCGCGTGGTGGCCCGGCTGGCGCGCGGCGCTGCGCCGCGCGCGCCCGGACGTCGCGGTGCTGGCCGGCGTCCCCGGCCATGCGCGCGACGCGCTCGCCCAGCTCGAGGCGGCCGGCTTCGATGCGGTGTTCTCGTCGGTCCGCTGGTGGGACTTGCACGCGCCGTGGTTCGTCGACGAACACCGGCTGCTGCGGCGCATCGGCTCGCCAATCGCGTTTCCCGATGCGATCGACGGCCCGCGCCTCGCCGACAACTGGAACACCGCGCCGGACGAGACGGTCGCCCGCGCGTACCACCGCGCGTTGTGGACCGCCGCCGCGGTCGGCACCGGCTGGCTCGTGCCGATGGGCTTCGAGCGCGGCGTCACGCTGCCGCTGATGGCGCGCGACGCGGACGCCGCACGCTTCCGCGCCGCGCTGGACGACGCGCGCTTCGACCTGTCCGGTGCGATCGCCGACGCGAATGCATGGCGCCGCGCGACACCGCTCGCGGCCGAGCGCGGCGAAATCGCGCAAGTGAGCGCGCCGGGCGCGCGCGCGACGGCGCTGCTGCGCGGCATGGGCCCGTCGCTCGAATACGACGACACGGCACTCCTGGTCGCGCTGAATCCCGATCTCGATGCGCCGACGCACGTCGATCCCGCGACGATCCTGCCCGGCGTGCCGGGCGGCTTCACGCACGTCTCGCCGCCGAACGGCGCGCGCAAGCCTGCGCCCGCCGCGCCGGTCGCGCTGCAAGCCTTCACGCTCGAGCCCGGCGGCTATGCGTTGCTCGACGCACGGCGCGCGCCGCCCGCGCTCGCTCGCACCGATGCGGCGGGCGAGCGCACCGCGCTGTCGGCCGCGCTCGCGGCCGACCGGATCGCGATCGAGCGCGTCGAGCCGGTGGTCGACGGCGGCCGCTTCGCGATCAAGCGTGTGATCGGCGAAACACTGGTTGTGCACGCATCGATCTTCACGGACGGCCACGCGCATCTCGCGGCCGCACTGCAGTGGCGAGCCGACGACGAAGACACATGGCGCGAAGTGCCGTTCGTCGCGGAGCCGAACGATCGCTGGCACGCGTGCATCTCACTCGACCGGCTCGGCCGCCACGCGTTCCGCGTGATCGCATGGCGCGACGACTGGGCATCGCTCGTCACCGATATCACCAAGAAACGCGCGGCCGGCCAGGACGTGACGCTGGAGCTACGCGAGGCGCAACTGCTGCTCGCGACCGCGTTGAAACACGCCGATCCGGCCGACCGGCAGGCGCGCACGCGGATGGAACAGCTCACGGCCGAGTTCAACGACGCATCGCCCGACAAACGGCTCGAACTGCTCGGCGCGCCCGCGCTCGCCGATGCGTACGGCGCGCTGCGCTACCGGCCATTCGTCACGCACGACGATGCGGTCTACCCGGTCGACGTCGAACGCCGCGCCGCGCGCTTCTCAAGCTGGTACGAGATGTTCCCGCGCTCGGCGAGCAACGACCCGCACCGGCACGGCACGTTCGACGACGTGATCGCGCAATTGCCGCGCATCCGCGACATGGGTTTCGACGTGCTGTATTTCCCGCCGATCCATCCGATCGGCACGACGGCGCGCAAGGGCCGCAACAACACGCTGACGGCCGGCCCCGATGACGTCGGCAGCCCGTACGCGATCGGTTCGCCCGAAGGCGGCCACACGGCCGTGCATCCGCAGCTCGGCACGCTCGCGTCGTTCCGCACGCTGGTCGACGCCGCGCATGCGCAGGGGTTGGAAATCGCGCTCGACTTCGCGATCCAGTGCTCGCCCGATCATCCGTGGCTCGCCGCGCATCCGGGCTGGTTCGCGTGGCGGCCCGACGGCTCGCTGCGCTATGCGGAGAATCCGCCGAAGCGCTACCAGGACATCGTGAACCCCGATTTCTATGCGCCGGATGCGCTGCCCGACCTGTGGGTCGCGCTGCGCGACGCGGTGCTGTTCTGGGTCGACGCCGGCGTGCGGATCTTCCGCGTCGACAATCCGCACACGAAGCCGCTGCCGTTCTGGGCATGGATGATCGCGGACGTGCGCGGCAAGCATCCGGACGTGGTGTTCCTGTCGGAGGCGTTCACGCGGCCGGGGATGATGTACCGGCTCGCGAAGATCGGCTTCTCGCAGTCGTACACGTATTTCACGTGGCGCGAGACGAAGCGCGAATTCATCGACTACCTGACCGAGCTGACGGCCGGCCCCGCGCGCGAGTTCTTCCGGCCGAACTTCTTCGTGAACACGCCCGACATCAATCCGCGCCACCTGCAGAACGCACCGCGCTCGCAGTTCGTGATCCGCGCGGCGCTGGCGGCGACGCTCGCCGGGTCGTGGGGCCTGTACTCGGGCTTCGAGATCGGCGAATCGGCGCCGCTGCCCGACAGCGAGGAATACGCGGACGCGGAGAAATACGAGCTGCGCGTGCGCGACTGGCGCAAGGCCGCGCACATCGGCGGCGAAATCGCGCGGCTCAATCGCGCGCGGCGCGACCATCCGGCGCTGCAGACCCACCTCGGCCTCACCTTCGTCGATGCGGACAACGACCAGGTGCTGGTGTTCGTGAAGGCGACGCCCGCGCACGACAGCGTCGTCGCGGTCGCGATCAGCCTCGACCCGTGGCATCCGCAGGCCGCGAATTTCACGCTCGATGCGGCGCTGTGGCGCGGCTTCGGGCTCGTCGACGGCGAACCGCTCGACGCGCTCGAACAGGACGCCGCGCATGCCGAAACCTGGCGCGGGCATCGCCAGTACGTATCGCTCGACCCGCACGTGCGGCCGTATGCGATCTGGCGGCTCGCGCCGTCTCCCGGCGCCGCGCGAGCGGCGGCGCCCGACCCGGCCGATGCCCGGGGCCATTCCGGAGCACACGGATGATGAAACGCGAAGATCCCCTCGACGACGTGCGTCGCGCGCAATTCCCGTCCCTCGCACCGGCCGGCACGCCGCGCCGGCGCCGTTCACGGCGCCGCGCGCCCGCGCTCTGCGCGGACGATCCGCTGTGGTACAAGGACGCGATCATCTACCAGGTACACGTGAAGTCGTTCTACGACTCGAACAACGACGGGATCGGCGACTTCCCGGGCCTGATCATGAAGCTCGACTACATCGCCGAGCTCGGCGTCGACACGATCTGGCTGCTGCCGTTCTATCCGTCGCCGCGCCGCGACGACGGCTACGACATCGCCGACTACCGCGACGTGCATCCCGACTACGGCACGCTCGCCGACGTGCGGCGCTTCATTCGCGAAGCGCACGCGCGCGGCATCCGCGTGATTACCGAGCTGGTGATCAACCACACGTCCGACCAGCATCCGTGGTTCCAGCGCGCGCGGCGCGCGAAGCCCGGCTCGATGCATCGCGACTACTACGTGTGGTCGGATACCGACACGAAATACGCGGGCACGCGGATCATCTTTCTGGATACCGAAACATCGAACTGGACGCACGACCCGATCGCCGGCCAGTACTACTGGCACCGCTTCTACTCGCACCAGCCGGACCTGAACTTCGACAACCCGGCTGTGGTACGCGAGGTGATCCAGGTGATGCGCTTCTGGCTCGATCTCGGCATCGACGGGCTGCGGCTCGACGCGGTGCCGTACCTGGTCGAGCGCGAAGGCACCAACAACGAGAACCTGCCGGAAACGCATGCGATCCTGAAGCGGATCCGCGCGACGATCGACGCCGAGTATCCGAACCGGATGCTGCTCGCCGAAGCGAACCAGTGGCCGGAGGACGTGCAGGAATACTTCGGCGAAGAGAACGAATGCCACATGGCGTTCCACTTCCCGCTGATGCCGCGCATCTACATGTCGATCGCGAGCGAGGACCGCTTCCCGATCATCGACATCATGCGGCAGACGCCGGCGCTCGCGCCGAGCAACCAGTGGGCCGTGTTCCTGCGCAATCACGACGAGCTGACGCTCGAGATGGTGACCGACTCGGAGCGCGACCTGCTGTGGCAGACCTATGCGAGCGACCGCCGCGCGCGGATCAACCTCGGGATCCGGCGCCGCCTCGCACCGCTGATGGAGCGCGACCGGCGCCGCATCGAGCTGATCAACTCGCTGCTGCTGTCGATGCCCGGCACGCCGGTGATCTACTACGGCGACGAGCTCGGCATGGGCGACAACATCCACCTCGGCGACCGCGACGGCGTGCGTACGCCGATGCAATGGTCGTCCGACCGCAACGGCGGCTTCTCGCGCGCGGACCCGGAACTGCTGGTGCTGCCGCCCGTGATGGGCGCGCTGTACGGCTATGACGCGGTCAACGTCGAGGCGCAGACGCGCGACCCGCATTCGCTGCTGAACTGGACCCGCCGGATTCTCTCGACGCGCCGCGCGACGCAGTCGTTCGGCCGCGGCACGATCCGCTTCCTGCGTCCGGACAACCGCAAGGTGCTCGCGTATCTGCGCGAGCTCGAAGGCCACGAGACGGTGCTGTGCGTCGCGAACCTGTCGCGCGCGTCGCAGGCGGTCGAGCTCGACCTGTCCGAATTCGCGGGCCGCGTGCCGATCGAGATGACGTCGGACTCGGCGTTTCCGCCGATCGGGCAGCTCACGTACCTGCTGACCTTTCCGCCGTACGGGTTCCTGTGGTTCGTGCTGTCCGAGCACGGCCGCGAGCCGTCGTGGCGGCAGCCGCACGCGGAGCCGCTGCCCGAATACGTGACGATCGTGATGCGGCGCGGCGACGCGCGGCCGGACGTCGGGCAACTGCACACGCTCGCGCACGATGCGCTTGCGTCGTGGCTCACGCGGCGGCGCTGGTTCGCGTCGAAGGACCGCAAGATCGGCGACGCGTGGCTGAACGTCGTCACGCCGATGCCGGACGAACCGTTCCAGTACGCGGAGGCCTGGGTGTCCGCGAGCGACGGCAGCGTCGAGCGCTATGTCGTGCCGCTCGCCACCGCGTGGGGCGGCGAGACCTCGCATCCGCTGTTCACGCAGCTCGCGCTCGCCCGCGTGCGGCGCGGCCATACGGTCGGCTACCTGACCGACGCGTTCGCGCTGCCGGCATTCGCGCGCGGGATGCTGCGCAAGCTGCGCGACGGCGCGACGGTACCGACGTCCGACGGCGGCCGCCTCGACTTCCTGCCCGAGCACGCGCTGGCCGGCCTCGATCCCGGCGACGAGGCCGAAGTGCGCTGGCTCGCGGCCGAGCAGAGCAACAGCTCGCTCGTGATCGGCGACGCGATCGTGCTGAAACTGGTGCGCAAGGTCGCGCACGGCGTCCATCCGGAAGCGGAGATGAGCCGGCACCTGACGCGGATCGGCTATGCGAACACCGCGACGCTCGCCGGTGAAGTCGTGCACGTCGACCCGGACGGCACGCCGCATACGGTCGCGATCCTGCAGCGCTACGTCGACAACCAGGGCGACGCGTGGACGCGTTCGTTCGACTTCCTGCGGCGCGCGATCGACGAACTCGCGCTGCCGGCCGCGGGCGACGGCGACGCGGCCGAAGTCGACGACGAACCCGATGCGCTGCTCGGCTACGCGGCGTTCGCGGGCATCATCGGCACGCGGCTCGGCCAGTTGCATGTCGCGCTCGCGCAACCGTCCGACGATCCCGCGTTCGCGCCCGAAGCCGCGACGCCCGAGCACGTCGACGGCTGGTGCGTCGATGCGATCGCGTCGTTCGAGCGCGCGCTCGACGTGCTGCGCACGCAGCTCGACAAGCTTGATCCGGTCAACCGCGCGGCGGCGGACACGCTGCTCGCGTCGCGCGACGCGGCCGTGCAGGCCATCGGCGAACTCGTGCCGCGCACGCTCGACGCGCAATGCACGCGCATTCACGGCGATTTCCATCTCGGCCAGGTGCTCGACGTGCAAGGCGACGCGCTGCTGATCGACTTCGAAGGCGAGCCGGCGCGCGCGCTCGACCGGCGCCGCGCGAAATCGCATCCGCTGCGCGACGTGGCCGGCCTGCTGCGCTCGCTGTCGTACGTGAGCGCCACCGCGCAATTCGCGATCGAGAAGGCGCCGCCGCAGACGGCCGGCCGCAAGCGCGCGCTGTTCGACCGCTTCGGGCAGGCCGCCGCCGACCGCTTCGTCGAATGCTATCGCGCGGCCGCCGATCAGGCGCCCGAGCGCTTCGTCGACCCGCGTTACGCGGACCGCCTGCTCGCGCTGTTCCTGATCGACAAGGCGTCGTACGAGCTGTGCTACGAAGCCGCGAACCGCCCCGACTGGCTCGGCGTGCCGGTCGGCGGGCTCGCCGCGCTGATCGAACGCCTGCTCGCGACCGACCGCGCGCCCGACCACGGAGGCAACCGATGACCGACATGCTGTTCGACCGCACCGACATCGACGCGCTGCTCGCCGGCCGCCATCCGGACCCGTTCGCGTGTCTCGGCCCGCACACGGACGCCGGCCGGGTCGTCGTGCGCGCGCTGCTGCCCGGCGCGCAGCGCGTGCGGGCGGTGACGCCCGACGGCGACGAACTCGGCGCGCTCGCGTGCGTCGACGACGCCGGCTGCTTCGCGGGCACGCTCTCGCACGACGGCCGCTACCGGCTGGCCATCGACTGGCCGGACACGCGCCAGATCACCGACGACGCGTACGCGTTCGGCACGCTGCTCGACGAGGCCGCGCTCGCGCGTTTCGCGGCCGGCGACCCGGCCGCCGTGCTCGACTGCCTGGGCGCGACGCCCACGCGCGTCGACGGCGTCGACGGCGTGCGCTTCGCGGTGTGGGCGCCGAACGCGCAGCGCGTATCGGTCGTCGGCGACTTCAACATGTGGGACGGCCGCCGGCATCCGATGCGGCTGCGCCGGCCGTGGGGCGTATGGGAGCTGTTCGTGCCGGGCATCGGCGCCGGCGAACACTACAAGTACGAGCTGCGCGCGGCCGACGGACACGTGCTGCCGCACAAGGCCGACCCGTGCGCGCGCGCGACCGAAGCGCCGCCGCGCACCGCGTCCGTCGTCGCCGACACCGCGGCGCTCGACGCGTTCGCGTGGCACGACGACGGCTGGCTGCACGCGCGGCCGTCCGCGGACCGGCGCTTTCGCATGCCGTGGTCGATCTACGAGGTACATGCGGAATCGTGGCAGCGCGTGCCCGAGGAGATGGACCGCAGCGCGACCTGGGACGAACTCGCCGAGCGGCTGATCCCGTACGTGCGCGGCATGGGCTTCACGCACGTCGAGTTCATGCCGATTTCCGAATACCCGTTCGGCGGCTCGTGGGGCTACCAGCCGCTCGCGCAGTTCGCGCCGTCGGCGCGCTTCGGGCCGGTCGACGGCTTCGCGCGCTTCGTCGACCGCGCGCATGCGGCCGGCATCGGCGTGATCGTCGACTGGGTGCCCGCGCACTTCCCGAACGACGCGCACGGCCTCGCGCAATTCGACGGTAGCGCGCTGTACGAACACGCCGATCCGCGCGAAGGCATGCACCCGGACTGGAACACCTGCGTGTTCAACCTCGGACGCAACGAGGTCGGCGCATTCCTCATCGCGTCGGCGCTCGCGTGGGCGCGCCGCTATCACGTCGACGGGATTCGCGTCGACGCGGTCGCGTCGATGCTGTACCGCGACTATTCGCGCAACGAAGGCGAATGGGTGCCGAACATCCACGGCGGGCGCGAGAATCTCGAATCCGTCGCGTTCCTGCGCACGTTGAACGACACGCTGCACGGTACGCTCGCGCCGCCCGGCGTCGTCACCTTCGCGGAGGAATCGACCGCATGGCCGGGCGTCACGGCGTCGACCGGCGACGGCGGGCTCGGCTTCGACTTCAAATGGAACATGGGGTGGATGCACGACACGCTGTCGTATGTGCGCGAGGATCCGATCCATCGCCGCTATCACCACGACCGGATGACGTTCGGGCTCGTCTATGCGTTCTCCGAACGATTCGTGCTGCCGCTGTCGCACGACGAGGTCGTGCACGGCAAGGGCTCGCTCGCCGTGAAGATGCCGGGCGACGCGTGGCAGCGGCTCGCGACGCTGCGCGCGTACTTCGGCTTCATGTGGGCGCATCCGGGCAAGAAGCTGCTGTTCATGGGCAGCGAATTCGCGCAATGGGCCGAGTTCGCGCACGATGCGACGCCGCACTGGGACCTGCTCGACGCACCCGCGCATCGCGGCGTGCAGCGGCTCGTGCGCGACCTGAACCGCACCTACGCGGCCGAGCCGGCGCTGCACGCGCTCGACTGTCACGCGTCGGGTTTTTTCTGGCTGATCGGCGACGATCGAGACAACAGCGTATTCGCGTTTGCGCGCCGCGACGATACCGGACGCCTCGTCGTCGCGATCTGCAACTTCACGCCGGTGCCGCGCCCCGGCTATCGCATCGGGCTGCCCGCGCCCGGGCACTGGCGCGAACTGATGAACACCGATGCCGCCGTGTATGGCGGCACGAATGCCGGCAACGACGGCGCCGTGTGGACGGAGGACGTGACGTCGCACGGCCAGTCGTGGTCGGCCACCTTGCGCCTGCCGCCGCTCGCGACCCTATGGCTGAGCCCGGCCTGACGCCCGGCGCCCTCGACACGGAGACAATCCCCCCATGCCGACCGCCCTGCCTTCCCGTCTCGAACCCGGCCGCTGCTATCCGCTCGGCGCCACGTGGGACGGCCTTGGCACCAACTTCGCGGTATTTTCCGCGCACGCGCACCGTATACAGCTGTGCGTGTTCGACCCGACCGGCCGCAAGGAACTCGCGCGCCTCGACCTGCCCGAATGCACCGACGAGGTGTGGCACGGCTACCTGCCGAACGCGCATCCGGGCACCGTATACGGCTTTCGTGCGGATGGCCCGTACCAGCCGCAGCACGGCCATCGCTTCAACCCGACCAAGCTGCTGCTCGACCCGTACGCGCGCAAGCTGGTCGGCCAGTTCCGCTGGTCCGACGCGCTGTTCGGCTATCGCGTGCATTCGAATCGCGCGGACCTGTCGATGGACCGCCGCGACTCGGCGCCCGCAATGCCGAAGGCCGTGGTCGTCGACGAGGCGTTCGACTGGCGCAACGACCGGCGCCCGGACGTGCCGTGGCGCAGCACCGTGATCTACGAGACGCACGTGCGCGGCGCGTCGATGCGTCGCGCCGGGCTGCGCGTGCCGGAGCGCGGCACGTTCGCGTCGCTGTCGCATCCGGCGTTCATCGATCATCTGCTGTCGATCGGCGTGACGACGATCGAGCTGCTGCCCGTGCACGCGTTCCTGCAACAGCGTGCGCTGGTGAACCGCGGGCTGCGCAACTACTGGGGCTACGACACGGCCGCGTTCTTCGCGCCGGAGCCGTCGTACCTGACGACGCGGCGGCTCGACGAAATGCGCATCGCGATCCGGCAACTGCATGCGGCCGGCATCGAGGTCGTGCTCGACGTCGTCTACAACCACACGTGTGAAGGCAACGAGCTCGGCCCGACGCTGTCGTGGCGTGGCCTCGACAACGCGAGCTACTACCGGCTGCGGCAGGACGACCGGCGTTACCACGTCGACGAGACCGGCTGCGGCAACACGCTGAACCTGTCGCATCCGCGCGTCGTGCAGATGGTGATGGATTCGCTGCGCTACTGGGCCACCGCGTTCAACATCGACGGCTTTCGGTTCGATCTCGGCGTGACGCTCGGCCGTGAGGATCACGGCTTCGAGCCGGGCGCGGGGTTTTTCGACGCGTTGCGGCAGGACCCGGTGCTCGCGCAGCGCAAGCTGATCACCGAACCGTGGGATCTCGGCCTCGGCGGCTATCAGCTCGGCCGTCATCCGCCCGGCTTCGCCGAATGGAACGACCGCTTTCGCGACACCGTGCGGCGCTTCTGGCGCGGCGACGCAGGCCAGCGTCCGGAACTCGCCGCGCGCCTCGCGGGCTCGGCCGACCTGTTCAACCATCAAAGGCGCCGAACCTGGGCGTCGGTCAATTTCGTCACCGCGCACGACGGCTTCACGCTCGCCGATCTGGTGTCGTATGCGCACAAGCACAACGAGGCCAACGGCGAGGACGACCGCGACGGCCGCGACGACAACTGCAGCGCGAACTGGGGCGTCGAAGGCGCCACCGACGATGCGTCGATCCTCGACCTGCGCGCGCGTGTCGCGCGCTCGATGCTCGCGACGCTGTTTACCGCGCTCGGCACGCCAATGCTCGTTGCCGGCGACGAATTCGGCCGCACGCAGCACGGCAACAACAACGCGTATTGCCAGGATAACGAAATATCGTGGCTCGACTGGGACCTCGCGCACAGCGAAGAAGGCGTCCAGATGATCCGTTTCGTGTCGCGGCTCGCGGCGCTGCGGCGCATGTACCCGGTGATGTCGGCACCGCGCTATCCGTCCGGCGACCGCGACGGCGCGCCGGGCATGCGCGAGATCGGCTGGTTCGACGAACACGGCCTCGAGCTGAGCGTGCCCGCGTGGGAAGACGGCGAGCGCCGCGCGCTGACGATGCGGCGCGTCGGCACCGGCCGCACCGGGCGCACCGAGGCGTTGCTCGTGATGCTGAACGCGTCGGCCGGCACCATCAAGTTCAAGCCGCCCGCGCCGGTGCTCGACTACCGCGTGCTGCTCGACACCGCGACGCCCGACTCCGGCCCGCGCTCGTGGCCGGAGGCCGGCCTCGACGTCGCAGCGCACACGGCCGTGATCGCGGTCGCGGCCGTGCCACCCGACCTGCCCTCGTGAGGAACCGCCATGTCGTCACGTACCGCCCCCCCATCCGGCACGCACGCGTTCGCGTCGTCGTTCGGCGCGACCTGCGTCGACGCGCAGCACACCCGCTTCCGGCTGTGGGCGCCCGCGAGCCGCACGGCCGCGGTCGAACTGCACGGCGACGAGCGCATCGCGATGCAGGCCGCCGGCGACGGCTGGTTCGAGGTCGTCGCGCGCTGCGGCGCCGGCACGCTGTATCGCTTTCTGCTCGATGATGGCCTCGCGGTGCCTGATCCCGCGTCGCGCTTCCAGCCGTCCGACGTGCACGGGCCGAGCCAGGTCGTCGATCCGACCGCGTACCGCTGGCGCAACGACGCGTGGCGCGGCCGGCCGTGGCACGAGACGGTGCTGTACGAGCTGCACGTCGGTGCCTGCGGCGGCTATGCGAACGTCGAGCGGCGCCTGGCCGACATCGCCGCGCTCGGCGTGACCGCGCTCGAGCTGATGCCCGTCAACGCGTTCCCCGGTGCGCGCAACTGGGGCTACGACGGCGTGCTGCCGTTCGCGCCCGCTGCGTCATACGGCCGGCCCGAGGAGCTGAAGGCGCTCGTCGATGCCGCGCACGGGCTCGGACTGCAGGTGTTTCTCGACGTCGTGTACAACCACTTCGGCCCCGACGGCAACCTGCTGCCGCGCTATGCGCCTGAATTTTTCCGGGCCGACCGGCAGACCGCGTGGGGCCCGGCGATCGATTTCTCGCGCGCGCAGACGAGCGCGTTCTTCATCGACAACGCGCTGTACTGGCTCGACGAATTCCGTTTCGACGGCCTGCGCATCGATGCCGCGCATGCGATCGACGACGATGCGTGGCTGCGCGAGCTGGCACGGCGCGTGCGCACGCATTTCGGCGATGCGCGCCACGTGCATCTGGTGCTCGAGAACGAACGCAATACCGCGAGCCTGCTCGGGCCCAACGGCTTCGATGCGCAGTGGAACGACGACTTCCACAACAGCGCGCACGTGCTGCTGACCGGCGAGCACGAAGGCTACTACCGCGCGTACGCCGACGCGCCGCTGCGCCGTCTCGCGCGCACGCTCGGCGAAGGCTTCGCGTATCAGGGCGAGCCGTCGCCGCTGCATGGCGGTGCGCCGCGCGGCGAGCCGAGCGCGCACCTGCCGCCGACCGCGTTCGTCACGTTCCTGCAGAACCACGACCAGATCGGCAACCGCGCGTTCGGCGAACGGCTGCGCGCGCTCGCGAACGACGACGCGGTGCGCGCCGCGATCGCGTTGATGCTGCTCGCGCCGCAGATTCCGCTGCTGTTCATGGGCGAGGAAGACGGCAGCACGCAGCCGTTCCAGTTCTTCACCGACTATCGCGGCGAACTCGCCGATGCGGTACGCGAAGGCCGTCGCCGCGAGTTCGCCGCGTTTTCCGCGTTCGCCGATCCCGCACATCGCGATGCGATCCCCGATCCGAACGACGTCGCCACGTTCGTGCGTTCGTCGCCGGCCCACGCGGACGACGATGCGTGGCCCGACGCCGACGCATGGCGGCACTTCTACCGCAGCGCGCTGACAGTGCGCGCGGCGCTGGTGACGCCGCACCTGCCCGGCGCGCGCGCGCTCGGCGTCGAGTTGCTGGCGGGTCACGTTAGCCCCGACGCGGAGGCGCTGGTCGCGCGCTGGCGGCTCGGCGACGGCAGCACACTGACGATCGCGTTCAATCCCGGCTCGCACGACGCGGTGCTGCCCGCGCTGCCGGTCGGCAAGATCGTGTTCGAGACGCCGCCGCGCGCGCGCGACCGGCTCGCCGACCAGCGGCTGCCCCCTCGCACCTGCATCGCGTGGCGCGACGGCGCGGTCAACCACGATGCGCTGAAACACCGCGCGAACGGGCACACGCGACCATGACGACCGACGTACCGATCGCCGAACTCGCGCGCGCGGCCGGGCTCGAACCCGACTGGATCGACGCGGGCGGCGTCGCGCGGCGGGTGACCGACGATTCGCTCGTCGCGCTCGTCGATGCGCTCGGCTGGCCCTGCGGCACGCCGATCGAGCGGGTCGACAGCGCGGCCGCGCTGCTCGATGCGCACGACGCCGCGCCGCCGGTCGTCACAGGCGACGCGGGCGTGCCGCTGACGCTGCCGCGCAGCGTCGCGCCGCGCGGCGCGCGCTGGCGGATCACGCTGGAATCGGGCGAGCACATCGACGGGCGCGTGGCCGGCGCGGGCGAATACGGCCGGCTGCCGCCGCTCGCGCAGCCCGGCTATCACACGCTCGACATCGGCGAGCACCGCATCGGCCTCGCGATCGCGCCGCGCGCGCGGCCGTTCGCTGCCGGCGCCGGGCTGCCGCAAGCGCCGCGCCGCTGGGGCATCTCGGCCCAGCTCTACAGCCTGCGGCGCGCGGGCGACGACGGCTCCGGCGACTACACCGCGCTCGCGCGCCTCGCCGCGCAGGCCGCGCGGCACGGCGCCGACGCGGTCGCGATCAGCCCGACGCACGCCGGCTATCCGGCGTTGCCCGACCACGACAGCCCGTATTCGCCGTCGTCGCGGCGCTGGCACAACGTCGCGTATCTCGACTGCGATGCCGTACCGGGGGCCGATGTCGTGCGGCGCACGAACGGCGCGGCGGCGAAAGTCGCACCCGCACCGGATACGCCGCTGATCGACTGGCCACAGGTGCTGCCGCTGAAACTGCGCCGCCTGCGCGCGTGCTTCGATGCGTGGCGTGCGAACGGCGGGCCCTCGCGCGATGCGTTCGAGCAGTTTCGCGCGGCGGGCGGTGCGGCACTCGACGCGCATGCGCGCTTCGACGCGCTGCAGGCGTTCTGCATCGAACACGGAATCGGCGCCGACTGGCGGCATTGGCCCGCGCAGTGGCGGATGCCGGCCACCGCCGAGGTCGACGCATTCGCGCACGCGCATGCCGACGCGATCGCGTTCCACACGTTCCTGCAATGGTGCGCGTCGCGCGCGCTCGGCGACGCGCAGCAGGCGGCGCGCGATGCCGGGATGGCGGTCGGGCTGATCGCCGATCTGGCGGTGGGATCCGATCGCGCGGGCAGCGACGCGTGGGCGCACGGCACGACGCTGTTGCGCGGCGTGTCGGTCGGCGCACCGCCCGACCTGTTCAATGCGGACGGCCAGGCGTGGGGCGTGACGACGTGGACGCCCGCCGCGCTGCGCGCGAACGGCTTCACGCCGTTCATCGACCTGTTGCGCGCGGCGTTCGCCCACGCCGGCGGGATTCGCATCGATCATGTGCTCGGCTTCGCGCGGATGTGGATCGTGCCGGAAGGCGGATCGGCGCGCGACGGCGCGTACCTGCGTTATCCGCTCGACGATCTGGTGAGGCTCGTCGCGCTGGAGGCCGCGCGGCACCGGGCGGTCGCGATCGGCGAGGATCTGGGCACGGTGCCGGCGGGTTTTCGCGAGCGGCTCGGCGCGCAGGGCATCGCCGGGATGCGCGTGCTGTGGTTCGAACGTGACGCGGACGGCGCGTTTCGGCCGCCGTCCGCGTGGGATCGCGACACGATCGCGATGACGTCGACGCACGACCTGCCGACCGTGGCCGGGTGGTGGCGGGGTGTCGATCTCGAATGGCGGCGGGTTGCCGCCGAGGCCGCTGCGGCGCCGACCAAGCCGCACCCTGCCGGTGACGACGTCGGCCGCGCCGCGGCCGCACGCGACACCGGCCACGACGCACGGATCGATCCGGTCCTGCGCAGCGATGCGCCCGCCCAGGATGACGGCCGCGACGCGCCGCCCCCCGCTTCTTTCGACCTGCGCGCGGCCCAGGCCGAACGCACCACCGACCGCGCGGCGTTGTGGCGCGCGTTGCAGCACGCGGGCTGCGCACCGGCCGGCGATCCGATTCCGTCCGCCGACACGCCGCCCGTCGCCGCGGTCCTCGCGTACGTCGCGCGCAGCCCGTCGCCGCTCGCGATCGTGCCGCTCGAGGATCTGCTCGCGCTCGACGAGCAACCGAATCTCCCCGGCCCGCCGTGCGGTCATCCGAACTGGCTGCGCCGGCTGCCGCGCGCGGTCGACTCGCTGTTCGACGCCGACGTGCGCACACGCATCGCGGCGATCGAGCACGCGCGCCGAGCGCCGGAGGACGACGCATGACGCCGCGCGCGACCTTGCGATTGCAGTTGCACGCGGGCTTCACGTTCGACGACGCGGCCGCACACGCCGACTATTTCGCGCGCCTCGGCGTGAGCCACCTGTACCTGTCGCCGCTCACGACGGCCGAGCCCGGTTCGCTGCACGGCTACGATACCGTCGACCATCGCGCGATCAGCACGGAGCTCGGCGGCGAAGCCGGCTTCCGGCGCCTCGTCGACGCACTGCGTGCGCGCGGCCTCGGCGTGATCGTCGACATCGTGCCGAACCACATGGGCGTCGGCGGCGTATCGAACGGCTGGTGGAACGACGTGCTCGAATGGGGGCGGGCGAGCCCGTACGCCCGCTACTTCGACATCGACTGGCACCCGCCCGATGCGGCGCTCGACGGCAAGGTGCTGCTGCCCTGCCTCGGCGTGCCCTACGGCGACGCGCTCGCGTCCGGCGACATCACGCTCGGCGCCGATCCATCGGCCGGGCGCTTCTTCATCGCGTGCCCGGGCAGGCGGCTGCCGGTCGCCATCGCGACCTACGCGGAGATCCTGCGCATCGCGAACCGCGCGGACCTGAACGCGCTCGCCGAGCGTTTCGCCACCGCGTCGGCGCGCGGCGGCCCGCGTGTCGCGGCCGCGCACGCGGCGCTGCGCGACTACGCCGCCGCCCAGGGCCCGCATGCGTTCGACGCGATATTGCGCGGCGCCGACCCGCGCCGCGCACGCTCGCGCGCGTGCCTGCACCGATTGCTCGAACGCCAGCACTACCGGCTCGCGTGGTGGCGCACGGCCGCCGACGAGCTGAACTGGCGGCGCTTCTTCGACATCGCGACGCTCGCGGCCGTGCGCGTCGAGGACGATGCGGTGTTCGACGCGGTGCACGCGCTGCCGTTGGGCCTCCATGCGGCCGGCTACATCGACGGCCTGCGCGTCGATCACGTCGACGGCCTCGCCGATCCGCGCGCGTACTGCCGGCGGCTGCATGCGCGGCTCGCCGCGCAGCGCGACGCGCGGCCGTATGTCGTCGTCGAGAAGATCCTCGCGCCGGGCGAGACGCTGCGCGACGACTGGCGCGTCGACGGCACGACCGGCTACGACTTCATGAACGACGTCGCCGCGCTGCTGCACGATCCGGCCGGCGCCGCGCCGCTCGCCGCACACTGGGCGGCCGTGTCGGGATCGGCGCGCTCGTTCGCGCAGGAAGCGGTGGCCGGCAAGCGGCGCGTGCTGAAGCGCCAGCTCGCCGGCGAACACGCGCGCGTCGCGCGAGCGTTGCATCGCATCGCGCGTGCGGCGCCCGCGACGCGCGACGTCAGCCAGATTGCGATCCATCGCGTGCTCGGCGAATTGGCTGTGCACCTGCCCGTGTACCGGATGTACCCGACGCCAGGCGACGAGCCCACCGGCGCCGATGGTCGCGTGCTGATGCTCGCGTACGACGCGTCGTGCGCCGCGATCGATCCGTCCGATCGTTACGCGCTCGATCGCGTCGCCGGCTGGCTCGGGCTGCCTGGGATGCGCGCGCCGCGCGCGGATGCCGCGCTGCTGCACGCGGCGCGTGTCGCGTTCGCGCAGCTCACCGCGCCGCTCGCCGCGAAGGGCGTCGAGGACACGGCCAACTACCGGTACGGACGACTGCTGTCGCGCAACGAAGTCGGCGCCGATGCGGGCGACTTCAGCCTGTCGCGCGGCGCGTTCCATGCACGCAACCGGCGTCGCGCGCGCACCGTTCCCCATACGCTCGTCGCGACCGCGACGCATGATCACAAGCGCGGCGAGGATGCGCGTATGCGGCTCGCGGTGCTCAGCGAAATGCCCGACGCGTGGCGCGCGGTGTCGCTCGACTGGTCCGCGCTGAACCAGCCGCACCGCGGCGGCGCGCATCGCGATCTCGCGTGGGCGCCGGGGCCGGCCGCGGAAGCGATGCTGTACCAGACGCTCGTCGGCTGCTGGCCACCGGGGCTTGTGCCCGACGATGCGACCGGACTTGCCGCGCTGGCCGAGCGCGTGGTGCGCTGGCAGACGAAGGCCTTGCGCGAAGGGAAACAGCACACGGACTGGCTCGCGCCGGACGCCGACTACGAGCGCGCTTGCGAGCAGTTCGTGCGCGCGATCCTGACGCCGCGCGGCATGGGCGATTTCGTGCATCGGCTGCATGCGTTCGTCGCGCGGATCGCGCCGGCGGGCGTCGTCAACAGTCTCGCCCAGGCGGCGCTGCGAATGGCGTCGCCGGGCGTGCCCGATCTGTACCAGGGGACCGAGTCATGGGATCACTCGCTCGTCGATCCGGACAACCGGCGCGACGTGCCGTTTGCCGCGCTCGCGGCCGAACGGGTCGACGAACCGGTCGCCGCGTATCTGCGGCACTGGCCCGATGCGCGCGTGAAGCGCGCGCTCGTCGAGCGGATGCTCGCGCTGCGCGCACGCTGGCCCGCGACGTTCGCGGATGGCGCCTATGTGCCGCTGCGCGTGCGCGGCCGGCTCGGCCGGCATGCGGTGGCGTTCGCCCGGCGCGACGAAAGCGCAACGATCGTGGTGATCGTCACGCGGCTCGCGTGCGGATGGCTGGGCGAAGCGCCGGAATTGCCGCGCGTCGAGCCTCGGGAATGGGGAGATACGGCCGTGGTGCTGCCGCGCGGCGCTGGCGAGCGGTGGATCGACTGGTTGAATGACGGCAGCGAAGTCGAGACGCCGGACGGCACGATGCGGCTCGCTCGCTGTCTGGCGGCGTTGCCGGTTGCGGTGCTGGTGGCGGACGATACGAAGCGTCGCGAGTTGTAGTCGGTTTCGTGCAAAGGCGGCCTTCACACGGCGGCTGCCGAGCGAAGTAGCATGACATCGACTCCCGATTGGATTGACGGCACCTTGCGCGTCAGATCGCCCGCTGATTCACCCGCTTCGACAACTCCTCCGCGCTTTCCTTCCGCTCGCTGTACCGATCGACCAGATACGGACCGATGTCGCGCGTCAGCAGCGTGAACTTCACCAGTTCCTCCAGCACGTCGACGACGCGATCGTAATAGGCCGACGGCTTCATCCGCCCCGCTTCGTCGAATTCCATGAACGCCTTGGCCACCGACGACTGGTTCGGGATCGTCAGCATGCGCATCCAGCGCCCCAGCACGCGCATCTGGTTCACCGCGTTGAACGACTGCGAGCCGCCGCTCACCTGCATCACCGCAAGCGTCTTGCCCTGCGTGGGCCGCACGGCGCCGACCGACAGCGGAATCCAGTCGATCTGCGACTTCATGATGCCCGTCATCGCGCCGTGTCGTTCCGGCGAGCACCACACCATCCCTTCCGACCACATCACCAGTTCGCGAAGTTCGACGACTTTCGGATGGCTCTCCGGCGCATCGTCGGGCAGCGGCAGGCCGCTCGGATTGAACACGCGCACCTCCGCGCCCATCGCGGTGAGCAGGCGCTCGGCTTCCTCGACCAGCAGGCGGCTGAACGAACGCTCGCGCAGCGAACCGTACAGCAGCAGAAAACGCGGCGGATGGGTGGACGGCGACGCCGGCCGCAAGCGGCTCGCGTCCGGCACCTGGAACAAAGCGGGATCGAGTTGCGGCAGGTCGGTCAGTCGGTCGGTCATGGATGAATTCCGGAATTGGCTCACACGCGCTCGTACCAGCCCTTCGACCGGTTCACGATGCGCACCACCAGCAGCATGACCGGCACCTCGATCAACACGCCGACGACGGTCGCGAGCGCCGCCCCGGAGTGAAAACCGAACAGGCTGATCGCGGCCGCGACGGCGAGCTCGAAGAAATTGGATGCGCCGATCAGCGCGGACGGACACGCGACGTTGTGCTTCTCGCCCACCGCGCGGTTGAGCCAGTACGCAAGCGCCGCATTGAAGAACACCTGGATCAGGATCGGCACCGCGAGCAACGCGATCACCAGCGGCTGCTTGAGGATCGCTTCGCCCTGGAACGCGAACAGCAGCACGAGGGTGGCCAGCAGCGCGGCGATCGACCACGGGCCGATCCGCGCCATCGCGGCGTCGAACGCGGCCTGGCCGTTTCTCAGCAGCCGCTTGCGCCAAAGCTGCGCGAGGATCACCGGAATCACGATATAGAGCACCACCGACGTGAGCAGCGTCGCCCACGGCACGGTAATCGCGGACATCCCCAGCAGCAGCCCGACCAGCGGCGCGAACGCGATCACCATGATGCTGTCGTTGAGCGCGACCTGCGACAACGTAAACAGCGGATCGCCGCCCGTGAGCCGGCTCCACACGAACACCATCGCCGTGCACGGCGCGGCGGCCAGCAGGATCAGGCCGGCGATGTAGCTGTCGAGCTGGTCCGCCGGCAGCATCGGCGCGAACAGCTGGCGGATGAACAGCCAGCCGAGGAACGCCATCGAGAACGGCTTGACGAGCCAGTTCACGGCGAGCGTGATGCCGATTCCCTTCACATGCCGGCGCACTTCATGCAGCGCGCCGAAGTCCACCTTTACGAGCATCGGCACGATCATCACCCAGATCAGCAGCCCGACCGGCAGGTTGACCTGCGCATACTCGATGCGGCCGATCCGCTGGAACAGGCCGGGCAGCAGCTGGCCGAGCGCGATGCCGGCGACGATGCACAGCGCGACCCAGAGCGTCAGGTAGCGTTCGAAGAAGTTGATCGCGGGCCTGACGGCGGCGTTGCGAGGCGGGACGACGTGGGACGTGTTCATCGGACGTGGCTCGGGATGGAGGAAGGCACGCGGCATGCAGGTTCGTGCATGCCGCCGCGCGACCGCTCAGTTTTGCGCGATGGCGGTCAATGCCGCCTGGAGTTCGGCGTTGCTCATGCGTTCGAGCGGCAGCGCCAGCAGTTGCAGCATCCGGTAGCCGAGCGCCTCGCGCGTCAGTTCGAACGCGAGCTGCTTGCCCGCATCGCCGCCCGCGGCGTTCGACGGATCGGCGTAGCCCCAATGCACTTTCACCGGGCTGCCGGGCCAGTACGGGCAAGTCTCCGCGGCCGCGCTGTCGCATACGGTGATGACGATGCGCATTTCCGGCGCGTCGTCGCCGACGAATTCGTCCCAGCTCTTGCTGCGGTATCCGCTGACGTCGACGCCCGCGCGCGTCAGCGCATCCACCGCGAACGGATTGAGCCTGCCGCTCGGCGCACTGCCGGCGCTGTACGCGCGCACGTCGCGGCCGAGCTTCGCGGCCCAGTGATTGAGCATGCCCTCGGCGAGCACGCTGCGCGCGGAGTTGTGAGTACAGAGGATCAGGACGTTGGTTGTCATCGGCGGGGCGCGTGAAGGTGGCTTACGTTGGGTCGGAGCAGGCGGGCGAACAAGCGGAGACGGGCGTGCACGGATTGCCGCCGCAGCAGTTCTCGGTGAGGTAGCCGACGAGCCCGTTCATCGTCGCGAAGTTCGCGCAATAGAACACGAAGCGGCCTTCCTGGCGGCTCGTGACGAGCTGCGCGTGGGCCAGTTCCTTCAGATGAAACGACAGCGACGACGGCGGCACGTCGAGCAGCGTCGCGATTTGTCCGGCCGCCAGGCCCGACGGGCCGGCCTGCACGAGCGCGCGGAAGACGGCGAGGCGGGATTCGTGCGCGAGGGCGGAGAGCGCGGCGACGGTCTGGTTCGTTTCCATGTTTCGATAATACTCGAAATGTGGAAACGATGGAACTTCCGCATCGCAAAAATGCCTGGGCCGTGCCAGAACCGGGCGGTTGAGCCACCGGCACCGCCCCGGCCCCCCCCCCCCCGGCCCCCGTTACATCATCACGACCATTCTTCCGGCGGCATCTCGCCGCTGTCGTCCTCCCAAAGCGGCTTGCCTGTCGCGTCATTCCCGCCCGTCGTCGCCGGCCCGTTGTCGCTTCTACGCTCACTGCGCCGAGTGGACTCGCGCGACGTCGCCGCGCGCACCCGCGCCCGCGTGCGGGTCGGTGCCACGGTCCGCTGCTCGCCGCCGCGGCGCTCGCCGGTCGAAGCCGCATCGTTGGTCTGTCGTCCATTCGAATCCGCATTCATGTTTGCCCTCCTGAGTCATCGAAAGAAGAAAAGAAGAAAAGAAGAAACCATCGCCCGAGCGCCGCAATTTCGGTGCCGCGCGTCGGGCAAGCGCCTTGCTCTTTGTTGCTATCCGTTTCGTACCCCAACCGGAGGTGACCATGCCGACCGACCGCAGCACGCCCGCCACCCGCCATCGCCTCGGCGGATGGATGGCCAGCGAGGAAGCGCACATGGCCGCGTATCGTGAAAAAATTGCGGGCGAAGCGCGCGCGCATGCCGGCGAACGGCTGCGCACGCCGGCCGTGCAGGAACTCGCGCGGCTGTTCGACGACAATGCCGTGCTGCGCATGAGCCTCACGCGTGCGATCGACGAGGCGCTCGAATCGGGCCGCAAGCTCGGCTACACATCGATCGGCGAGTTGATGACCGTGATCGACCACCTGATGACCTACACGCCGCCGTTCAGCGAATCGAGCCTGATCGTGTGCCCGCTGAACGCATTCCTCGACTGGCCGATGTGCATGCCGTCGGGCCACGCGGTGTTTCGCGACGCGGCGGTCAATGCGCACCTGAAGCAGGTGCTGAACGTATGGTGCGACTTCCTCGGCGGCCCGCATTCGTGCACGCATCTCGACACATCGGCGCCCGACGGCTGGTTCTGCGACGAAGCGCGCGAGCGGCTGGGCCTGTCGCAGTTTCAGTACCAGGAAGATCAACCGCACTGGGGCTTCGCTTCGTGGAACGACTTCTTCACGCGCCGGTTTCGCGCGGATGCGCGGCCCGTCGCGGCGCCGGGCGATCCGCACGTGATCGTCAGCGCGTGCGAGGCCCAGCCGTATCACACCGAGTCCAGCCTGAAGATCCGCGACAAGTTCTGGATCAAGGGGCAGCCCTATTCGCTGCGCGACATCTTCACGCCGGCGCGACTGCCGCTCGCCGAACGTTTCGTCGGCGGCGACCTCTATCAGGCATATCTGAGCGCGTACAACTATCACCGCTGGCACGCGCCGGTGCGCGGCACCGTCACGCATGCGTACCGCGTCGACGGCACCTACTATTCGGTCGCCGAAGCCGAAGGCCCCGATCCGGCCGGACTCAACGATTCGCAGGGCTACATGACGGCGGTGGCCGCACGCGCGGTGATCGCGATCGACTGCGACGATCCGGGGATTGGGACCGTCGTGGGCGTGTTCGTCGGGATGGGCGACGTGTCGTCGTGCGTGATCGAGGTCATGCCAGGGCAGCGCATCGACAAGGGCGAGGAGATCGGCTATTTCCAGTACGGCGGCTCGACCTACTGCCTGCTGTTCGAACCCGGCGTGATCGACCACTTCGTGCACGCGCCGCCGTTCGACGACGATACGCCCGTCGTGCAGGTCAACGCGCCGGTCGCGATCGCGCGCTGAACGGCGTGCCGGCCGGCGTCGGTGTCGGCGCGCGATGGCGCGATCGCGTTACGCGATTGCCTCACGCATCGGTGCCGCCGTGCCGTTGCATGCACTGCACGATCGACAATCCGTCGGGGGTGAGCGCGGGACGGCTCGCGCCCGACGCGTCACAACGTATCTCGATCAACTGTTGTTCGACCAGCGCGACCACGTCGTCGCGGTCGCTCTGAATCTGCTCCGGCGCGCGATGCACCAGGAACAGCGCGGCAAATTCATGGGCTGTCAGCATGTTCGTCTCCCCGGTGTCCAGCTTCGTGCGAGGCGGCAGGGCACCGCGTCGGCGCGGGCGCGCATCGGGCGCCTACATCGGAAGCTACATGCAGGGAGCGTGCCAGTATGTGGGACATAGCCGCGCCGCGCGCGGCCTGCGCGCGGCGCGATGTGTCCCTGCGAGCCGCGTGACGGCCGCTGCAAAGTTTTCAACCGCGTGTAACGGAGCGGCAACGCCGGCGCGACGGCGAGCCCGATACGGCGTGCGCGCGACCTGGCCCCCGGCGACTTACGATTTCCGCGAGCGGGCCATGCCGGCGCGGGCCGTATTGCCCGCCGCCTTGTCCTGCACGCGGAAGTAGCCGCTGTGCAGCTCGGTGCCGCCCTTGCCGTCGGCGAGCACTTCCGCGCACGCGGCTTCGATGCGTGCACGGCCGCGTTCGAACGCTTCGCGCAGGTCGGCCTCGAGCGCGGAGCGCGCGCCGAAGTGATCCTCGAGCGCCTCGACCGTGATCGCGCAGATCTGCGGCTTCCCGTCGAACTCGACGACGAAGCGCATCTGCATCACCGCGCCGTCGAACTCCGGCGGCGCGTCGGTCAGTCTCGCGCGGTGAACGGATTCGGTCGGCATCTCTCACGCTCCTCGCGACGCGAGGGACTGCACCAGCGCGCCGTTGAATGCAGGCAGGTCGTCGGGCTTGCGGCTCGTGATCAGGTTGCCGTCACGCACCACCTCCTCGTCGACCCACTTGCCGCCCGCGTTGCGGATGTCGTCCTGCAGGCTCGGCCAGCTCGTCATCGTGCGGCCTTCGACCAGCCCCGACGACACGAGCAGCCAGCCGCCATGGCAGGTCGCCGCGATGGGCTTGCCCGCGCCGACGGCCGCGGTCACGAATTCGCGCGCGGCCGGCAGCATCCGGATCGCGTCGCCGTTGACGACGCCGCCCGGCAGCACCACCGCGTCGTAATCGCCGATCCGCGCGTCGTCGAACGTATGGTCGACCTTCACGCGATCGCCCTTGTCGACGTGCCTGAAGCCCTGGATCTCGCCGGGCTTCTGCGAGATCACGTCGACCTGCGCGCCTTCCGCCTTCAGCGCGCGCTGCGGCTCGACGAGCTCGGCTTCCTCGAAGCCGTCGACCGCGAGTATCGCTACCTTGCAATGGTCCAGCTTGCCTGTCATGGAATGCTCCCTGTTGTGTCGCGGCACCGGTCGTGCCATGCCCGTCGCGAAGCAAACGGCGTGCCGCGTCCTCGTGGATGGCGATCGTACGAGTCGGTTTCGACAGGGCACGACCCCGGTAGCGGCCAAGGATGGCCCCCAGGTATGCCGCCGCGTGGTGCGCTTGGTTCGCCGCAGGTCGGGCGGCCCGGCGCCTGCAAAGATTTCAACGGAATATGTAACGCGACCGCGCGCGCCGCGCTCATTGCAGGTGACGCGCGGCATCGAGCATCGCGTCGGTCAGTTCGACCGTCACCGTCAGGTCCTCGGTGGCTTCCGACAGCGATTCGAGCGTGGCCTGCACGCTGTCGTGCAGCATCGCGTGCACACGCATCCGCGCGCCGTCGTCGAGGTCCGCATAGCGCGCCATCGTGTCGCAGTCGAGCGCGAGCACGACCGAGTGCCGCGCGATGCCCTGCGGCGCATGGGGCGCGAGCGCCCACGCCGCGTGGAACGTGATCCTGCCGGTCTCGACATCGAGATTCACCGCCGTATCGAGTTCGTCGCTATCGACGTCATCGGTATCGAGGTCGATTGCGTCGAACGTAGTTCGGTAATTCGATTGCATGATGTTCTCCTGCGTGGTGGCGGCGTGACGGCCGCGAGGCCGCCGGCCGCCCTCGCGCCGCGCCGGCCGTGCCGGCGCGACACGGGAATCGTCAATAACCGCTGGAACCCGCGCCGCCGGTGCCACCCGCGCCACCGCCACCTGCGCCTGCGCCACCGCCGCCTGCGCTGCCGCCGGCCGCGCCGCCGCCGCCCGTGCTGCCGCTACCGCCGGTTCCGGCCCCGCTCGGGCCGCCCGGCTTGGTCCGTACCGGCGGGCGCACGTGCGAGCGGGTGCCGCGCGGCTCCTGCATGCGGGTCGCCGGCGGCGGCGCCGCGGTATTGCCGTTGGTCATGCCGCCCGTTCCCTGCGCCGACGTGTCGTCCGGCGGCGACAGAATGGGCGCGCCGGTGCCCTCACCGGGGCGTTGCGAATTCTGTGCCCACGCGGCCGGCGCCGCGGCGATGAGCGCGACGGCCGCGCATGCGGCGATCCGGCGCGCGGCGGCTTTCGATTCGGATGCTGGTTTCATGGAGCGTTCTCCGTCAATGGAATCGCTGGTCGTGGAATGTCCTGCCCATGCGATTCAGCAAGGCCCATGCCGGTCAGCCGGCGCGGCACGCGGCTTGCGGCCCCGTCACCCGTCATCCCGAACCCGTACGGAGCCCCGCCATGCCTTCAGCTTCCGCTTCCCATCCGCACGGTAAACGCGCGACCCGCCGTCCGGGACGCACCCGCGGCCACGCTTCGCATTCGCGCAAGCGCTGGTCCGCGGACGTCATGCAAAAGAGCGATGCGCTCGACATCGAGCCCGACATCTTCAAGTCGGACGATCCCGGCGAGATCGCCGCTTCGCTCAAGCGCTCGGCCGAACATAGCCGCCGTCGCAAGGCCACGCCGTTCCAGTCGGCGATGTCGATGCTGAACTTCTACGTGAATCGCGCCGGCCGCACGCTGCCGAAAACGCGCCGCACGACGCTCGAACGCGCGAAGCGCAAATTGCGCGAGGCGTTCGGGCGCAAGCCGTGACGGCCCCCGCCTGCCTCGTATCGAAACATTCAGCTTCCTCGCATGCATGAAACGCTGTGGTATCTGATCATCGGCGCGGTGCTGATGGGCATGGGCGTCGCGACGTCGGCGCTGCGCCGTCTGCCGTGCAGCACCGCGATGATCTATCTCGTGCTCGGCGTCGCGCTCGGTCCGTCCGGCGTCGGGCTTCTCCACCTCGATATCGAACGCGACGCGCGGCTGCTGCGCGAGATCGTCGAGGTCGCGCTGCTGGTGTCGCTGTTCGCGATCGGGCTGCGGCTGCGCGTGCCGCTGTCCGACAAGCTGTGGCTCGTGCCATGCCGGCTCGGCCTGCTCGCGATGATCGTCACCGTGCCGCTGCTCGCCGGCTGCGCGGTGCTGACGCTCGGCCTCGGCTGGGGCCCCGCGCTGCTGCTCGCGGCGATCCTCGCGCCGACCGACCCGGTGCTCGCGCACGACGTGCAGGTGCACGATCCCGGCGACCGCGATCTGGTGCGCTTCGCGCTGTCCGGCGAAGGCGGGATGAACGACGGGATCGCGCTACCGTTCGCGCTCGCCGGCCTCGCGCTGTGCGGCGTGCCCGATACGCCGCACGGGCCGCCGCCGTTGTCCGGCACGTTCGCACTGGCCGTGCTGTGGGGCATCGCGGGCGCGGCCGCGATCGGCGGGCTGCTCGGCGCGGCCACGACCAAGGCGATCGGCCGGTTGCGCACCCGCTATGCGCAGGCGCTCGGCTTCGAAGGCTTCTTCGCGCTCGCGCTGATCGTGCTGTCGTTCGGCGCCGCGCAGTTCGCGCATACGTTCGGCTTCATCGCGACGTTCGCCGCGGGCGTCGCGATGCGCCGCGTCGAGCATCGTGCGAGCGGCGATCGCCCGCCGCGCGAGGTGATCGGCCAGGTCGATTCGGAAGACGTGAGCGCGACCGAGAAACATCCGGAGAAAGTCCACGCGTTCATGGCCGAATCGGTGCTCGATTTCACGATCGAACTCGAGCGGATCGCCGAGGCGCTCGTGATGACGATGATCGGCAGCGTGCTCGGTACGCTGTCGGCTCCGCTCGTCACGTGGGGCGCGATTGCGCTGGCGCTGGTGCTGTTCGTCGCCGTGCGGCCGTTCGCGGTGCTGCTGACGCTCACCGGCTCACACGCGACGCTTGCGCAGCGGCGGTTGATGGCCTGGTTCGGGATACGCGGGATCGGTTCGTTCTACTACCTGCTGTTCGCGCTCGAACACGGGCCATCCAGCACCGTGCGGCCGCTCGCGGCGCCGGTGCTTGCCGTCGTGGTGGCGTCGGTGATCGCGCACGGGATCTCCGCGACGCCGCTGATGGATTGGTATTACCGTCTGCAGCACCGGCGCGGACCCTGATTGCGTCACGACGTGCCGAGCCGCGCGCGCATCTGAGCGGTGATCCGCTGGCGCGTGTCGTCATAGCCGTCCCACGGATCGCGCTTCAGTCGATCGAGGCGCTCGTGCAGCGTGTCGATCGTCCATTGCGCGCCGCCCGTCGTGTCGGGCACCTCGTCCCAGCGCAGCGGCACCGACACGCCGAGGCCGGGCCGCGCGCGCACCGAATACGCGGCGATCGTGCTCGCGCCGCGGCCGTTGCGCAGATAGTCGATGAAGATCTTGCCGCGCCGGTGCTTCGGGCCCATCGTCGCGGTGAAGCGATCGGGCAACGCACCCGCGACATGCTGCGCGACCGCGCGCGAGAAGTCCTTCACTTCGTCCCATCCCATGTGCCGCGTGATCGGCACGACGACGTGCAGCCCCTTGCCGCCGCTCGTCTTGCAGAACGAGATGAGACCGAGTTCGTCGAGCAGCCCGCGCACGAGCTGCGCGGCGTCGATCATCGCGCTCCACGGCAGCGCCGGATCGGGGTCGAGGTCGAACACGATCCGGTCGGGGCGCTCGATGTTCGACGCGTGCGCATTCCACGTATGCAGCTCGATCGTGCCCATCTGCGCGGCGCCGAGCAGCGCATCGACGCTGTCGAGCGACAGCAGCGGGCCATGGCCCGGATCGAGCCCGTCGTGCTGCGTGACGAACGGGATCTCGCGGCGCTCCGCGTGCTTCTGGAAGAACAGCTCGCCCGAGATGTCGCCCGGCGCGCGCACGAGCGACACAGGGCGGCCCTTCAGGTCCCGCAGCAGCCACGGCGCGACCCATTGCCAGTAGCGCGCCAGATCGATCTTGCGCGTGCCGCTGTGCGAATCGATCACGCGCTCCGGATGGGTGATGCGCACGCGGCCGAGCTGGTCGGGGCCGGTATCGTCGGCCTCGGCGCGACGGGAACCGCGTGAGCGCGCGGGGTGCTTGCCGTCGTTCGTGTCGCTGGTGTCGCGCTCTGCGTGCGCCGTGCCCTTGGGTTTGTGTCTTTCGTGCTGGGTGGTTTCACGCTGATCCATCTGCACCTCCGTTTCCGTATGCTTCGGCACCTCGCGGACGATCCGTGCCGCCGGCTTGTCCTCGCGCAGCGCGATGAACGCGGCCTGCCGCACGATGCCGTCGCCGGTCCATTCCGCGAATTCGCATTCGGCGACGAGCACCGGCTCGATCCAGTGCACGGGCGTGCGCGAGCGTTCGCGCGGCGGCGGATCGAACGGCATCGTGTCGCGCTCGTGCTTGCGCAGGATGGGGGTAAGCCGGTCGAGCATCCGCGTGTCGAAGCCGGTGCCGACGCGCCCGACATAGCGCAGCGGCCCCGGCCCGCGCCGCCGCTTGCCGTCCGCGGCCGGTTCGTGCACGCCCAGCAGCAGCGCGCCGAAGCCGTGCCGGCTGCCCGACGGCTCGGTATAGCCGCCGATCACGAACTCCTGCCGGCGCCGGCACTTGAGCTTGATCCACGCGGGCGAGCGTCCGGCGCGATAGCGCGACTCGGCGCGCTTGCCGATCAGCCCTTCGAGGCCGGTGTCGCATGCGCTCGCGATCAGCGAAGCGACGTCGTCGCCGAGATCGGGCGAAAAGCGCAGCCGCGTGGGGTCGCTGTCGGCGAGCAGCGGTTCGAGCAACGCGCGGCGCGCGGTCAGCGGCGCGTCGCGCAGGTCGTAACCGTCGAGATATGGCAGGTCGAACACGAACAGCGTGATCTCGTCCGAATGCCCGGCGCCGAATGCGTTCTGCAGCGCCTGAAAATCGGGCAGGCCGTTCTTGCCGAGCACGACGGCCTCGCCGTCGAGCCACGCGGCGTCGACGTCGAGCGCCGCGAGCGCGTCGCGTTGCGCGCGCAGCTTCGCGGTCCAGTCGCGGCCTTCGCGCGTCATCAGCTTCACATGCCGGCGCGCGCCCTTGCCGGAAATTCGGGCAAGAATCCGGTAGCCGTCGAACTTCAGTTCATAGCACCAGTCGCCCTGCGTCGACGGACCGTCGACCAGCGTCGCGAGTTGCGGCGCGACGTGCTCGGGCAGTGGCGCGCGCACCGCGCCTTCGATCCGGGAAGGGTCGATGGGTGCGCCGGCGTGGTCGTCGTGGCCGCGGTCGTCATGCCGCGCGGCGTGCGTGCCGGGCTTCTCGCGCTGCCCGCTTCGCGACCCGCGCGCCGAGCCGTTCTTCGCGTCCGCCCGCGCCGACGCCGCGCCGTCGTGCACACTGCCCGGCCGCTCGCCGACGACGTCGAATTCGTCCATGCTGCGCGCGTCGTCGTCGCGCTCCTTGATCAGCAGCCACTGCTCCTGCCGCCCCTCCTGCCGCCCGCTGCGCACGAGCGCCCAGCCGCCGTGCAGCTTTTCGCCGTCGAGCCGGAACGTCAGCTTGCCCGCGCGATAGCCTTCGCGTGCCTGCGCGAGGCCGCCATCGGGCGTCCACGTGCCTTCGTCCCAGACGACGACCGAGCCCGCGCCGTAATGGCCCTCCGGAATCTGGCCTTCGAACGACGCGTATTCGAGCGGATGGTCCTCGACGTGCACCGCCAGGCGCTTCACCGACGGATCGAAGCTCGGCCCCTTCGGCACGGCCCACGACTTCAGCGTGCCGTCGAGTTCGAGCCGAAAGTCGTAGTGCAGTCGCCGCGCGTGGTGCTCCTGGATCACGAAGCGCAGCGGGTGAGTGCCCCGTGCGCTCGCGCGCGCGGCGGGCTTCGAACCGGCCTTCGCACGGTGCCCGTGCGCGCCTTCGGGTTCCGGCGTCGCGCCGAAGTGGCGCTTGCGCCGATACGGATCGAGCTTGCCGGCCATCGCATCACCTCGCGTCGTGCGGCATCATGCGGCGTGCTTGCCGCGCACGGCGGTTTTCTTCGCCGCATGTGCGCCCGTCGCCGCGCGTTTCGCGGCCGGCCGCTTCGCCGCGGTCTTTGTGGCCGCGCCTTTCGACGCGGATTTCGTGGCCGGCTTGCGACGTGCGCCGGCGGGCGGCGACGTCTCCGCCTCCTCTTCCGCGCGTTCATCGCGCAGGTCCGATGCGCGCGCGCCGCCGCCGCCCTTCAGGCTGCGCTTGAGCAGCTCGGTGAGGTCGACCACGTTGGTCGCGGCACGGCCCGTCTGCGCCGGCCGGTCCTCGATCTCCTCGATCTTGCCCGAGCGCACCTTGCGTTCGACCAGTTCGAGGATGTCGTCGCGGAACGTGTCGTGATACTCGTCGGGCGTCCACTTGCCCGCCATGTCGTCGATCAGCTTCTTCGCCATCGTCAGCTCGCGCGCGGTCACGCCCGCGTGCTTCGCGTCCTCCGTCGGCACCGACAGTTCGTCGAGCGGACGCAGTTCCTCCTGCCAGCGCAACGTGTCGAGCGCGAGCAGCGGCCCGACCGGAATCAGCGCGCCGAGATGCTGGCGGTCGCGCATCACGACGAGCGCGATGCCGATCTTGCCGCTGTCCTTCAGTGCCTCGCGCAGCAGCGCATAGACCTTCTCGCCCTTGCGATCCGGCACGAGATAGTACGGCGTGTCGAGATACAGGAACGACACCGCGTCCGCGTCGACGAACGTGAGAATGTCGACCGTCTGCGTCGATTCGGGGTTCGCCGCGCGAATCTCTTCGTCGGTCAGTACAACGTAGCGCTCCTTCTCGTACTCGTAGCCGCGCACGATGTCCTCGCGCGTGACCTCCTTGCCGGTGCGCTTGTTGATCTGCCGATAGCCGACCGGATCCATCGAGCGCTTGTCGAGCAGCCGGAACGACGGCTTCACGGTGCGTGTCGCCGGGAACAGCTGCACGGGCACGTGAACCAGCCCGAAACTGATCGCGCCTTTCCATATCATCCGCGGTGCCATGCCTGTCCTCCTTGCCGCACCCGCGCCCGCCCCCGAAGGGGCAGGCGCCGTGCGACGCTATGCCGGCAGCTCGGCCGCCTGCTGCTCGCGCGACCAGACCCGATGCCGGCCGATCTCGTCCGAAAACGTGCGCAGCAGCGCGTCGAGATCGGCCGCTTGCGCGACGCACACGCCCTCGGCCGGATCCGGCAGATGCGCGGCGCTCAGCAACTGACGCCCGGAGCCGACCGCCGCGATCGGCTTCAGGTGCTTGAACGCCTCGCGCACGAAGTGCCGCGCGTCGGCACTGTGCGCGAGATTGCGACCATCGCCGTCGCCGCCGCACACGAACACCGCGTCGAACATCACCGACGGCATCCCGGCGAGCGTCGCCTGCGGCACGATGCTGCCGATCGGCGCGAGGGTCGGCGCGACAATGGTCGGCACAGCACCTGCGGACGTCAGCTCGCCGCGCACCTGCTCGACGAGCGTCTGGCTCACGCCGGGCGTCGCGATCAGCGCGATCTTGCGCGAGCGCATACCGGGCTTCGACCGGCCGATCAGGCTCAACGACGGCGCGCGCTGCTTGACTGCCGGCGTCGTGGCCGTTTGCGGCGCCGGCAGCCCGAGCCGTTCGGCGACCTGCGCGGCCAGCCCCGCGTCGAACCGCGCGATGATCTCGTTGACCACGCGTTCGCGAATCTCCGGCTTCGTCACCTTGCCGAGCTCGAAGCAGTACGCGTCGCGGATATGCCGCTGCTCGATCTCGGTCATGCTCTGGTAGAACAGCGCCGGCTGCGAGAAATGATCGGCGAACGTTTCGCTGCGCACGCGCACCTTGTCGCCTTCGAGCGGTTCGTGCACGGTCTCGAAGCCGCCGCCGGACGGCGCGGGCGGCGTCTCGCGCGGCCAGCCGCCGTTCAGCGAATTCGGTTCGTACGACGCCTGCCCGACCGCGATCGTCTGCCGGTGCATCGCATCGCGCTGGTTGTTCGCGAACGGGCACACCGGCCGGTTGATCGGAATCTCGTGAAAGTTCGGGCCGCCGAGCCGGCTCAGCTGCGTGTCGGTGTACGAGAACAGGCGCCCCTGCAGCAGCGGATCGTTCGTGAAGTCGATGCCGGGCACCACGTGCCCCGGGTGAAACGCCACCTGCTCGGTCTCCGCGAAGAAGTTGTCCGGGTTGCGGTTCAGCGTCATGCGGCCGATCGGGCGCACCGGCACGAGTTCCTCCGGCACCAGCTTGGTCGGGTCGAGCAGATCGAAGTCGAACTTGTTCGCGTCGGCGGGATCGATCAGCTGCACGCCGAGCTCGAACTCCGGATAGTCGCCGCGCTCGATCGCCATCCACAGGTCGCGCCGATTGAAATCGGGGTCGTGGCCGGCGATGCGCTGCGCTTCGTCCCACAGCAGCGAATACGCGCCGCTCACGGGCCGCCAGTGGAACTTCACGAAATGCTCGGCGCCGGCCGCGTTCACGAAGCGGAACGTGTGCACGCCGAAGCCGTCCATCGCGCGAAAACTTGCGGGCAACGCGCGGTCGGACATCAGCCACAGCACCGTATGCGTGGTTTCGGGCACGAGCGATACGAAATCCCAGAACGTGTCGTGCGCGGACGCGCCGGTCGGCATCTCGTTCGGCGCCTCGGGCTTCACCGCATGCACGAAGTCGGGAAACTTGATCGCGTCCTGGATGAAGAACACCGGCATGTTGTTGCCGACCAGGTCGTAGTTGCCCTCTTCGGTGTAGAACTTCACCGCGAAGCCGCGCACGTCGCGCACCGTGTCGGCCGAGCCGCGCGGGCCCTGCACGGTGGAAAAGCGCACGTACACCGGCGTTTCGGCGGCCGGGTCCTGCAAGAACGCGGCCTTCGTATAGTCGGCCATCGGCTCGTAGACGCGAAACACGCCGTGCGCGGCCGAGCCGCGCGCGTGCACGACGCGTTCGGGAATCCGTTCGTGATCGAAGTGCGTGATCTTCTCGCGCATGATGAAGTCTTCGAGCAGCGACGGGCCGCGCGCACCGCCGCGCAGCGTGTTCTGGTTGTCGGCGATGCGCACGCCCTGGTTGGTGCGCAGCGCCTCGCCGTCGGGCCGCAGCCGATTCTCGTCGAGCTGGCGCGACTTCGCGCTGTCGGGTTGCGGCGGGTTGGGCGTCGGATTGCCGGATTGCGGGGGATTGGTCATGCGCGCGTCCTCTCGTATCGGTTCGGTTTCGGTTCTGTGAAGGGCGGCGTGTACGGGCGCGTAGCGGCGCACACGGCTGCCGGCACGTAAAACGGGCGAGCCGCGCGGCGTATGCCGCGGCGGCCCGCCTGCGGTGTCGCTGCAGGCTGCGGCGCCTGCGTCAGGGCGCGCGCAACGCGCTGTCGAGCTCGTCGCGCGTCACGTCGAGCGCGACATTGCATTCGATCTCGGCGTCGTCGACACGCGGCTTTTGTTCGTCCACCGCGCGCCGCGCGAGGTCGCACAGCCGGGTGCGCACGCGCAGCCGGTCGTCCGCGCCGAGCGACGCATAGCGCGTGAGCACGTCGGGATCGAAGCGCAGGTCGACCACGCAGCGCCATTGACGCGCGTTTTCATCGGCCGGCACCCGCACCCATGACACCTGAATCGTGAGCCGGCCCGATGCGTCGTCGGTATGCACGACGAGGGTCGACTCCGATGGAAAGCCGTTCGCGAGCGCAGTCTCGAGTTCCGCGATGCGCTGCGAACGGTCGGGGGTGGCCGTCATCGGCGTACGACACCCAGCAGCAACGTGACCAGGAAGATCACGACGAAGATGTAGAACAGGATCTTCGCGATCTCGGCCGCACCGGCCGCGATGCCGCCGAAGCCGAACACGGCCGCGATGATCGCGATGACGAAGAAGATGATGGCATATCTCAGCATGAATTCCTCCTGGAGTCCTGAAGAACGACGATCGTCGGCGCGGGTCGCCGTCGATCAATGCTTGTGCTTGGGTTTGCCGTGTGCCGGCGTCGAAGCCATTTTCTCGAGCTCCTTCTCGCTCATCGACTTGGCCATCGACTTCGACGGCGCCTTCAGATCCTTCATTTTCGTGTCACCGCGCTTGGCCGACAGGGCGGCCCCCGCCGCGCGCTGCTGGGCCTGGGATTTGGCTGGCATGATTTCCTCCTTTCGGTGGCGCGCGCGACGGTCGCAACTCGCGGGCCGCGCGCGGTTCGGACGGTATCGTCAGGCAGCGTCGCGCCGACGCAACTCGGCCGGCGGGATCTTCATGGCCTGGCGATACTTGGTCACCGTACGACGCGCAAGAAGGATGCCGCGCCCCGCGAGGTTCTGCGCGAGCGCGACATCGGACAGCGGGTCGGTATGGCGCTCGGCCGCGATCATGTCGCGGATCAGCACCTTCGCGGCCGACGCCGAGCACACGCCCTTGCCGGCCGCTTCCAGCTTGCGCGGGAAGAAGTGCTTGAACTCGAACGTGCCGTGCGGCGTGGCCATGTACTTGTTGCCCGTCGCACGCGACACCGTCGATTCGTGCAGGTCGAGCTCTTCCGCGATATCGCGCAGCACGAGCGGCTTCATCGCGATCTCGCCGTAGCGGAAGAAGTCGCGCTGCCGCGCAACGATGCATTCGCCGACGCGCTGGATCGTGTCGAAGCGCTTCTGCACGTTGCGGATCAGCCAGCGCGCTTCCTGCAATTGCTGGCCGAGCGGCGAATCGCGCTCGCCGCTCGACTGCGCGAACAGCGTCGCATAGCGTTCGTGCAGCCGCGCGCGCGGCAGCACGGCCGGGTTGATCGTCACGATCCATTCGTCGCGCACCTGGCGCACGATCACGTCGGGCACTACGTAGTCGCCGCGCGTGCTGCCGTAGTGATTGCCGGGGCGCGGATCGAGCCCGCGTACCAGTGCGCACGCGGCCTGCATCGTCGCCTGGCTGCAGCCGACGCGCCGCTGAATTTCGGCGGTCTCGCGCCGCGCGAGCCGTTCGAGATGTTCGCGCGCGATCACCTTCGCTTCCGCGAGCGCCGGCGTGCCGGCGGGAATCGCGTCGAGCTGCAGCAGCAGGCATTCGGACAGTGACCGTGCGGCGATCCCCGGGCGGTCGAGCATCTGCACGAGCCGCAACGCAACCCCGAGATCCTGTTCCGACAGCAGCAGCGCGGGATCGGCCGCGACCAGCAGCTCGGACAACTCCTGCCGCAGGTAGCCGTCCTCGTCGAGCGCGTCGATCACGATGCGCGCGGCCTCGCGGTCGCGCCGGTTCAGCGGATAGAGACGCAGCGCGTCGTGCAGCTGCTGGTGCAGCGACGGTTCGGCGGCCATCCATTCGCCGGGCGACAGGTCGCTGACGTCGTCGCCCTGCCTGCCCGTGGTGCGAGGCGCCGGGGCGGCCGTGTACGACATGTCGCCGTCCGGTGGACGCACGTCATCGCCATCGGGCACGGGCTCGGGCGCGGCGGTTTCGGCCGGATGGTCTGGCGCGTCGGTCTCGGCGACGGCTTCGTCGTCGCCCTGGCCATCTTCGAGAAACGGATTCGAGTCGAGCGCCTGCCGCAATTCCTGCTGGAATTCGAGCGAAGACAGCTGCAACAGACGCAGCGATTGCTGCAGCCTCGGTGTGAGTGCCAGATGCTGTCGCATCTGGAGCGCAAGCGTGACGGACATCGATGCCCCTCCTGACTGTGTGCGAAATTCACGTGCAGGAATTCATGCACCTTTCATGCCAGGGCGGCGAACCGCCGTCTGGCAAGGCTTTCGCCGCTTCGCACCATATGATCCGGGGGCTTCGAAGCCGCTTTTTTACAAGCGCCGGGAAGTTAGGGGGCACGAAATTCGCGCAGGGCGCGGGCGCCGGAATGAATGGACGGCATCGCGTCCTTCGGTGCTTCGGTGCTTCGGTGCTTCGGTGCTTCGGTGCTTCGGTGCTTCGGTGCTTCGGTGCTTCGGTGCTTCGTCGCTCGGCAGCCTCCCCCGGCGATGCGTACCGCGTCAGGTCAGTACTGCATCAGCGGTGGCGTGCCCGGCAACGGCCGGTCGCCCTCCACGCCGTTCGGCCCCGGCTGCGGCACGTCGACCGCCGCGCCGCCAGTCGCGCCCGCGGGCATCGTGTTGTGCGGCGACGGACGCGTGTCGTAGCGCGTATTCGCGTCCGGCATGGTCGTGGTCGGCGACGCGCCATGCGCGCCCGGCGGCGCCGGCGGCGCGCCGCGCGGGCCATAGGTTTGCGGTTGCGTGCATGCGCCCAGCGCGCACGCGGCGGCGAACGCACATGCGCCTACGCGTATCGTCTGGATCGGCTTCATCGGAATCCTCCGTGGAATCGGCGGCGCTGGCCGGCCATCGCGGCACGGCTCAGAGCCGGTTGAAATGGAAATCGCCCGCGTACGCGGTCGGCGCGCGACGCGCCATCATCGTGTCGAATTCGGCCGCGACGCGCGTCAGTGCGCCGCGTTGGCGGTCGGTGCCGGCCTGTTCGAGCGCCGCGAACGCGTCGGCGTCGAAGGTGACGGTCAGCGACGCCGGATGGCCGTCGACGCGGAAGCCGAAATGCAGCGCGCCGGACGGCTGCTCCTCGACATGGAACGGCATCGCGCGCGCCTCGAAATGGCGGCCGAGGGTCTCGGCCATGTCGCGCAGCATGCCGGGTTTCACGCTGATGCTCATCGTGGGCCCTCCATGGATGGGGTGAACGCGGCCGGCGGCACGCCCGTCGGCAGCGCGTGAACCGGCGGCTCCCGGGTCGGCGGCTCGCGTTCCGGCGGCGGGTGCACGGGCGGATCGCCCTCCGGATCGTGAAACGGTTCGGGTGTGCCGGGCGGCACGATATCCGGCTCGGGCGGCTCGGGCTCCGGCGTGATGCCGGGCGGCGGCGGCTCGGGCCGGTGCAACGACTGGGCGGGGTGTCGATTCATGGGCATTCGATCGTGTCGCTCCTCAACGGCCCGGACCGGTGGTGCGCGAGCGCACGCCGCTCGAGGGTCTACGCACCCCTGATCCGCAAGCCGCGTGCCGGGCGCGGGGCGTTCGCGTGGTGTCCGCGGTGCGTTCGCATGGTTGTCCGCGTGCCGTCCGCGGGCCGTCCACGGCCCTCCGCGTGCCCTCCACCTGCCCTCCGTGTGCCCTCCACCTGCCCTCTGCGTGCCGTCCGCGTGCCGTCCGCGTGCTGTCCGCGTGCCCGGCGCGTGCCGTCCAGTGCGGCAGCATCCGCGTGCACATGGATGCCGCCACAGACCGCGCCGTGCATTCGCTACACCGCGCGCTGCAATTCTTTCAACAGAGTCGCTACGCTTCGTATGCGGCCATCACGAGCCACAGCTCGCGGCCGTCGTCGCGCACCCGCGCGGCGAGCGCATACGGATCGTGCGGGTCGCACGCGCGCTGCAGCGCCAACCGCGCCGGCTCCGTCGAGCCGAACGTCTCATCGCCGAGCGGCCGCACGTCGGCCTTGCCTTCGAACATCCTGCGATCGGGCCGGTAGATCAGCGGCTCGTGTTTCCACGTGCTGAAATGGCTCTTCACCGAATCGAACCCGCCGCCGCATACGTTGACTTCATAGCGCACCCCTGGTCGCTGTTTGGGATTGGTCATCGTGCCTCCTGTGCGTGTGTGCATGTGCGGCATATCGGGCCGCGCGTCGTCGTCGCCGCCCAAGCGGCAAATCGCGTGCCGCATCCCGCCGCGGGCACGGCCGTTGCGCTGAATGGTTCATCGTCACCGACACGGAGGCTTGCCATGAAGGATTCGACCCGGTCCGGCCGCGACGCGCCGGCGCACGAGCAACCGGACACGTCGCCGCCGCTGAAGCACCAGGATCAGACGAAAACGCACCACTCGGAGCGGCATATCGACAAGCAGCTCGAGGACACGTTCCCCGCCAGCGATCCGCCCGCGACCGGCGGCGTCACGCGCATCGAACCCGACACGCCGCCGGGCACGCATGACGACGGCCCATGGCAAGACCCGGCCAAACGTCGCGACAAATGACGGATGACGGCCGGGAAGGTGCGGTGGCCACGCGCGACGCGGCACGCCGCTTGCTGAATCGAATGGCCCCGCTTCAACCTGGAAGGAGGACCTGATGCATCGCGTCAACGAAATCATGTCGCAGGACGTCGTGCATATCGCGCCGACCGACTCGATCCGGCATGCCGCGCAACTGATGGAGCGCTACGACATCGGCGCGCTGCCCGTGTGCGACAACAACCGGCTGGTCGGCATGGTCACGGACCGCGACCTCACGGTGCGCGCGATCTCGGTCGGCAAGCCGCCGGAAACGCGGATTCATGAAGTCGCGTCGGGCCCGATCGAATGGTGTTTCGAGGACGATCCGCTGGACGAAATCCAGCATTACATGGCGGACGCGCAGTTGCGCCGCCTGCCGGTCGTGGATCACGACCAGCGTCTGGTCGGCATGCTGTCGCTCGCGGACATCGCGACGCGCACGGCCGGCCCGATACGTGACGAAGTCGCGAACACGCTCGAAGGCGTGTCGCAACCGAAGCGGACGTGACGGGGCGATCCTCGCCTCGCCCGATAACCCGCGCGACCCGGAGGGCCCATCCCGGGCACGGTCGCGCCCCATGCAGCCAGGAGGACAACCATGCAGACTCCCGATCAAGGACGGACCCGCATCATCGGCAAGGGCGCCGCGACGGCGGCGGGCCCCGGCCCCGACGTGATGGCGGCCGACACGCTGGAAGGCGACAAGGTCTATACGACCGATGGCGACGACGTCGGCAAGATCAAGGACATCATGCTCGACGTGCGCTCGGGCCGCATCGCGTATGCGGTGCTCTCGAGCGGCGGCCTGCTCGGCATCGGCGACAAGCTGCTCGCGATTCCATGGAGCGCGCTGACGCTCGATACCGAACGCAAATGCTTCCTGCTGTCGGTATCGTCAGAGCGGATCAAGAACGCACCGGGCTTCGACAAGGATCACTGGCCGGCGATGGCCGACCCGCAATGGGCCGAGCCGCTGCACGAGTACTACGGCAGCACGCCGTACTGGAGCGCGGGCGATGAGCTCGGGCTCACCGATCCGACCGAAGACCTCAACGATCCGCGTACGCGCGGCACGCATTAAAACGGCTTTCGATTTGCCGGTGAGTTAGCCGACGGAGCCCCGCTCGATGCGGGGCTTTTTTTGCGCGTTTTTCAGCTTTTTCGCTGAATTCCGGTGCCGGCTCGGCCCTCCCGATGCCCGCCTATTGATAACCAAACAACATCAATCCTTCCAAAAATCGCACTTATCGTTTCCCCGTCTCCGGGCGAACATGCCGAAAACGACAATCAACCGCTCCCCGCGCATTTTCCCGATTCACTGGAGACACCCAGATGCACCCCTCGCCCAGCCTTCCGACCGGACGTTCGAAGGCCGCCGCGGTATTCCGCGTGACGGCCGGCAACTTCCTCGAGCAGTTCGACTTCTTCCTGTTCGGCTTCTACGCAACCCAGATCGCGGCCGTGTTCTTTCCCGCCGCGAGCGAGTTCGCGTCCCTGATGATGACGTTCGCCGTGTTCGGCGCCGGCTTCCTGATGCGGCCGCTGGGTGCGATCGTGCTGGGCGCGTACATCGACGACGTCGGCCGCCGCAAGGGCCTCATCGTCACGCTGGCGATCATGGCGAGCGGCACCATCCTGATTGCGTTCGTGCCGGGCTACGCGACGATCGGCCTGCTCGCGCCGGCGCTCGTGCTGCTCGGGCGCCTGCTGCAGGGCTTTTCGGCGGGGGCCGAGCTGGGTGGCGTGTCGGTCTATCTGGCCGAAATGGCCACGCCCGGCCGCAAGGGTTTCTTCACGAGCTGGCAGTCCGCCAGCCAGCAGGTCGCGATCGTCGTCGCGGCGGCCCTCGGCTTCGCGCTCAATCACTGGCTCAGCGCGTCGGCGATCGCCGCGTGGGGCTGGCGCGTGCCGTTCTTCGTCGGCTGCATGATCGTGCCGTTCATCTTCATGCTGCGCCGCAAACTGGAGGAAACGCAGGAGTTCAAGGCACGCCGGCATCGTCCGACCATGAAGGAAGTCTTCACCACGCTGATGCATAACTGGCGCGTCGTGGTCGCCGGCATGATGCTGGTCGCGATGACCACGACGAGCTTCTATCTGATCACGGTCTATGCACCGACCTTCGGCAAGACCGTCCTGCACCTGAGCACCGCCGACAGCCTGCTCGTCACGCTGTGCGTCGGCCTGTCGAACTTCGTCTGGCTGCCGATCGGCGGCGCGCTGTCCGATCGCATCGGCCGCCGGCCGCTGCTCGTCGGCATGACGGTGCTCGCGATCGCGACCGCCTATCCCGCGCTGTCGCTGCTCGCTCATGCGCCGTCGTTCGTCAACATGCTGCTCGTGCTGCTGTGGCTGTCGTTCATGTACGGGATCTACAACGGCGCGATGGTCGTCGCGCTCACGGAAGTGATGCCGGTGGAAGTGCGCGTCGCGGGCTTCTCGCTCGCCTACAGCCTCGCGACGGCCGTGTTCGGCGGCTTCACGCCCGCCATCTCGACCGCGCTCATCCACATGACCGGCGACAAGGCCGCACCGGGCTACTGGATGAGCCTCGCCGCGGCGTGCGCGCTGCTTGCGACGTTCGCGCTCTATCGCCGGCACCCGGCGACGCTCACGCCCGCGCACTGACGCGGGATGCCGAACGACCTGCCCCGACTCCGTACGACCCGGACCATGACAACGACCATGACGATGAAAAACCTGCTTCTGAAACTGTGCGCGACCGCGCTCGTCGCCACCACCGCGGTGAGCGCGAACGTACAGGCCGCCGACCTGCACGTGATGAGCTCGGGCGGCTTCACCGCCGCGTACAAGCTGCTCGGCCCGCAGTTCGCGTCCAGCACGGGCAACACGCTCGCCACCGCGCTCGGCCCGTCGATGGGCAAGTCGCCCGAAGCGATTCCGAACCGGCTCGCGCGCGGCGAGCCTGCCGACGCGGTGATCATGGTCGGCTACGCGCTCGACGATCTGATCAAGCAAGGGAAGGTAGTCCCCGGATCGCGCGTCGAGCTGGCCGATTCGCGCATCGGCATGGTCGTGCGCGACGGCGCGGCGAAACCCGACATCAGCTCGCCCGACGCGCTGAAGCAGGTTCTGCTGCACGCGAAGTCGATCGCCTATTCGGACAGCGCGAGCGGCGTCTACATCGAGCGGGAACTGTTCAAGAAGCTCGGCATCGAGGACCAGGTGAAATCGAAGGCGAAGATGGTTCCGCGGATTCCGGTCGCGTCCGTGGTCGCGAACGGCGACTACGAAATCGGCTTCCAGCAGGTCAGCGAACTGCTGCCGGTTAAAGGCGCGACCTTCGTCGGCAAGATTCCCGAATCGCTGCAGTCGGTCACGCGTTTCGCCGCCGGCATCCCCGTCGGCGCGCAACACCCGAAGGAAGCGAAGGCGCTGCTCGACTATCTCGCGTCGCCCGACGTGCAGTCGGAAGTGAAATCGACCGGACTGGATTCCGTCTCCGCACACTAAGCACGCACCAACGGAAGGCGTGCGTCAGACCGCCTTCCCGTCGCGCGCGGCGTCAGCGTCAGCATCATCGGCGCCGTTCGGGCCCGCGGGCCCGGCCGCGCTTAGCATCCGCGCAAGACGCGCGCGATCGCACGCCCCTTCCCACGTCGACACGAAGATCACCGCACACGCGTTGCTGATCACGCTCGTCAGCGCGCGCGCCTCCGACATGAAGCGATCGATGCCCACCAGCAGCGCAACGCCGGCCACCGGCAGATCGGGCATCACGGCGAGCGTCGCGACGAGCGCGACGAGTCCGCTGCCGGACACGCCCGCCGCGCCCTTCGACGTCAACAGCATCACCGCCAGCATCGCCGCGATTTGCGGCGCGGACAGCGGCACGTCGCACGCCTGCGCGATGAACAGCGCCGCGAGCGTCAGGTAGATCGCTGTGCCGTCCAGGTTGAACGAGTAGCCGGCCGGCAGCACGAGGCCGACCACGCCCTTGTCGCAACCGAGCGACTCCAGCTTGACGATCAGCCGCGGCAGCACCGGCTCCGTGGACGACGTCGCGAGCACGATCAGCAACTCCTCGCGCAGGTAGCGCAACAGCCGCCACAACGCGAAGCCGTGCAGCCGCGCGAGCGGCGCGAGCACCAGCGCGACGAACAGCACACAGGCCACGTAGAACGCCACCATCAGCCGCGCGAGCGAGCCGACCGAGCCGATGCCGAAGCGTCCCACCGTGAACGCCATCGCGCCGAATGCGCCGAGCGGCGCGAGCCGCATCACCATCGCGAGCACGCGAAACACGATCTGCGCGACGCCGTCGATCAGCGCCAGCACGGGCCGGCCGGCCTGCGGATACGCATTCAGCGAAAAACCGAACAGCAGCGACAGCAGCAGCACGGGCAGCACCTCGCCCTTCTGGAACGCGCCGAGCATCGTATCGGGGATCACGCTCAACGCGAACTCGACGAGCCCGTGCGGTTGCGCGTGCGGTGCATATTGCGCGAGGATGCTCGCGTCGAGATGGTGGACGTCGACGTGCATGCCGGCGCCCGGCCGCAGCACGAACGCGGTGACGAGCCCGAACGCGAGCGCGACGGCGGTCAGCAGATAGAACAGCACCAGCGCGCGGACGATCGTGCGCCCGATGGCCTTGCCGTTCGCGAGCGACGTGATGCCGGAGACGATCGTGCAGAACACGATCGGCGCGATCATCATCCGCACGAGCCCGACGAATGCATCGCTGAGCGGCTTGAGCATCGCGCCCACCGACGGCCAGAAGTGCCCGACGCTCACGCCGAGCACCATCGCGAGCAGAACCTGCACGTAGAGCGAACGAAGCGGTCTTGCCCACCTCACGATGCTGTCTTCCTCGATGTTCCTGTTGTATTCATTGGATATTGTGTATTCGTCACGTCGTTCCGTCGCTGCGTGCGATGCCGGTGCCTGCACCGGCCCGTTTGGCGTCGACGATCGCACGGTGAAACTCCTCGGCGGCCGGCGTCAGCGGGCGCCCGCGCCGTTTCACGATGCCGACCCGGCGCTTCACCACCGGTTCGACGAGCGGCACGCTCGTGAGCAACGGATGGTCGTGTCCGGGCATCGCCATCGACGGCACCGCGGCCACGCCGAGCCCGGCTTCGATCAACCCGAGCAGCGTCGTCACGTGGCGCGTCTCGCATACGCTCGGCGCACGCGGCGCGACGGTCGTCAGCGCCTGGTCGAGCAACAGGCGGTTGCCGGACGTCTTGTCCACCGACACATACTCGTACTCGTACAGCTCGTTCCAGGTCACGCGCTTCTTGCGCGCGAGCGGATGGTCGCGCCGGCATGCGGCGACGAAGCGCTCCTGCAGCAGCAGCTTGAAGTCGATCTCGGGCTCCTGGCTGCCCATGAAGCTCACGCCGAAATCGGCCTCGCCGCTGATCACTGCGCTCAGCACCTCGTTCGCGCCGGCATCCAGCAGCTTGACCCGGATGCGCGGAAAGCGGCGATGATAGCTCGCGATCACGTTGGGCAAGAAGTAGTACGCCACCGACGGCACGCACGCGATCGTCACATGACCGAGGCGGCTCGTTGACACGTCGCGGATGCCGAGCAGCGCGACGTCGAGATCGTCCAGCAGCTGCTCGGCGCTCGGCGCGAACACGCGCCCGACGGTGGTCAGCGTGACGCTGCGCGTGGTGCGCTCGAACAGGCGCACGCCGAGCGCTTCCTCGAGTTTGTCGATCCGACGACTCAACGCGGGTTGCGAAATGCTGATCGCGTCGGCGGCCTTCCGGAAGCTGCCGAGTTCCACCACCGCGCGAAACGCCTGCAAGTCGGTCAGATCGAAGTTGATTCCCACGGGCCGGTCTCCCCATCTCAGTTGCCGCGTATTGTGCATGATCCGGGCAAAACCGACCCACACCATCCCGCTATGCGCGATGCCGCAACGCATCGATCACGATCGAGAATGCGCGCGAGGCCTGGCGGCGGCTCGGATAATACGCGTGATAGCCGGGAAACACCGGGCACCAGTCCGGCATCACGATCCGCAGTTGGCCGCTGCGCACGTGGTCGAGCACGATATCCTCGGTGACGAACGCAATGCCGAATCCGTCGAGCGCCGCCTGCACCATATGCGGCTGCGTATTGCACGTGATGCGGCCGCTCACGCGCGCCTGGATCTCGTTCCTGCCCTTCTTCAGCTCCCACGCATAGATGCCCTTCGCGGTCGCGAGCCGCAGCGTCACGCAGTCGTGATCGAGCAGGTCCTGCGGCGTTTTCGGCGGCTTGCGGCCGTCGAGATACGCCGGCGACGCGACCATCGTCATCCGGATGTCCGGGCTGATGCGCACCGCGATCATGTCCTTCGCGACCTGGTCGCCGTAGCGCACGCCGATGTCGTAGCGCTCCTCGACGATGTTCGCCAGCCCGTAATCGACCGACAGCTCGACGCGGATGTCCGGGTAATCGGGCAGCACGCGCCTGAGCTTCGGCCAGATGATCGTGTCGATCGGATGCTCGGTGGCCGTGATCCGCACGACGCCGGCCGGCTTGTCGCGGAAATCGGCCACCGCGGCGAGCTTCATCTCGATCTCGTCGATGCGCGGCGCGACGGCCTGAAACAGTTCCTCGCCCGCTTCGGTCGTCGACACGCTGCGCGTCGTGCGCGTGAGCAGCCGCACGCCGAGGCGCGCCTCCAGATCGCGGACCGTCTGGCTCAGCGCCGATTGCGACACGCCGAGCCGCGCCGCTGCGCGCGTGAAGCTCCGGTCGCGTGCCACGGCCAGAAACACGAGCAGATCGTTGAGGTTTTCGCGCGGCATGTCGGGCGGCTCCTGTCGAAACGGACGCCCATCCTAGCACCGACACCGCCCCGTGCCGCCCGCTGCGGCCTCAAACGATTCATCGGCGTAGCTTATAAGTCCAAGCGTGCCGCGCTACTTAATCGATCGGGCGCGGGCCGATAGACTGCGAAGCGTTCAGGCTCCCGTGCGGCCGCTGCCGGCTTCGGGAAGCTTCCACGCATTCTCCCCGGAGTCCATCCCATGAAATCCCTTCTTCGTCTCTTCGTCGCCGCGCTTGCCGTTTCCGCTCCGTTGCTCGCCCATGCGCAGGGCCTGACGCGCGAGCAGGTGCGCGAAGACATGATTCGCTACGAAGCCGCCGGTTTCAATCCGGCGCGCGCCAATCCGCGCACGTGGGTCGACGATGCGCGGCTGGCGTCCACCCGCGTGATGGCGGCGCGCGATGCCGACGGCCGCACGTCGTTGGCCGATCGCGGCACGGCGATCGTCGCGCATTGCGACTGACGCGCCCATCGCCGACGCCACCGATCCGCACTCTTCCCGATTCGACGATGCAAGCCGTTTCCCCTTCCGATCGCGGGCCCGCGCCCGTTCACGCCGCCGCGTGGGGCGCCGTCCTCGCGATGGCGCTCGGCGCGTTCGCGCTCGTCGCGTCCGAATTCATGCCGGTCAGCCTGCTGACGCCGATCGCGCACGACCTGCGGATCAGCGAAGGGCAGGCGGGCCAGGCGATTTCCGTGTCGGGCGCGTTCGCGCTGCTCACCAGCCTGTTCATCTCGTCGCTGGCCGGGCGGCGCGACCGCAAGCGGGTGCTGCTGTCGCTGACGCTGCTGATGATCGTGTCCGGCACGGTCGTCGCACTCGCGCCGAACTACCTGGCGTTCATCGCCGGGCGCGCGCTGATCGGCGTCGCCATCGGCGGATTCTGGTCGATGTCGGCGGCCACCGCGATGCGCCTCGTGCCGGACCGGCAGGTTCCGCGCGCGCTGGCGATCGTCAATGGCGGCAACGCGCTGGCCACCGTCGTCGCTGCGCCGCTGGGCAGCTTCCTCGGCGGCATCGTCGGATGGCGATGGGCGTTCTTCTGCGTCGTACCGGTCGCCGCGATCGCGTTCGGCTGGAAGCTCGCGAGCCTGCCGCGGATGCACGCCGCGCACGGCAGCAGCACGCCCGGGCGCGCGTTCGCGCTGCTGGCGAGCGCGCCGGTCGCGCTAGGCATGGCGGCGGTCAGCGTCTTTTTCATGGGGCAGTTCACGCTGTTCACGTACTTGCGGCCGTTCCTCGAAGCCGTGACACACGCGGGCGCGGCCGGGCTGTCGATGCTGCTGCTTGTGATCGGCGTCGCCGGGTTCGCTGGGACGATCCTGATCGGCACGTTCCTGCAACGCGGGTTGTACCGGACGTTGATCGTCATCCCCGGCCTGATGGCGGCGGTCGCCGTCGCGCTGATCGCGTTCGGCCACTCGATCGGCGCGACCGCCGCGCTGCTGGCCGTCTGGGGGTTGCTCGGCACCGCGGCGCCGGTCGGCTGGTGGACGTGGCTGGCCCGTGCGCTGCCGCGCGACGCGGAAGCCGGCGGCGGCTTGATGGTGGCCGTCGTGCAGCTCGCGATCGCGCTCGGCGCGACGGCCGGCGGCGTGCTGTTCGACCTGCACGGTTATCGCGCGACGTTCGGGCTGAGCGCGGGCCTGCTCGTCGCCGCCGGCGTACTCGCCGCGCTGGCGGCGCGGGCCGCGTTGCGCGCCGAGGCCGCCGCGCGCGCGTGACGGGCCCAGCGCGCCGTCGCGGGCCGCGCTGCGCGCCGAGGCCGCCGGCCGCGCGTGACGACCGCAGCCGGCCGTCGCGGTTTTTTTACACACCCCGTGTAACGCCCGTGTCCTGCCGCGCGCCGCCGTAGGCGGCGTCCAGATAACGCAGCAGCCGGTGCGGCGTCAGCGGCTTCGCACAATGCGCGTCGAAGCCGGCTTCGCGCGCACGCTCGCGATCGCTCTGCGACGCGAATGCGGTGCACGCGATAAGCAGCATGTCGGCGGTGTGCGGGTCGCCGCGCAGCCGCTTCGCGAGTTGCAGGCCGTCGAGGCCCGGCATCGCGATGTCCAGCACGATCGCGAACGGCTGCCAGTCGCGCGCGAGATCGCAGACGGCGAATGGATCGTCCGCGACGCGGCATTCGAAGCCGCGCGCCTGGAGCAGCAATCGCAGCGCATCGGCCGCATCGCGATAGTCGTCGACGACCAGCACGCGGCGCAGCCGGCGCGGCACGCTATCGGGCGGACGCCACAGCAGCACGTCGTCTGCGGCCGGATCGTCGCCGGAGAGGATTTGCATCGCGTTTCTCCCTGTGATCGGACACGGCCCCGGCGCAAACTGCGCGCCCATATTGCCGCGATCGCCCGCACGGGGCATGCCGGTTGCTGCAAATGGTCGAAATCGTCGATACGGGAGCCATCGATGCGCGCACCGCCGCTGTTCCGACCCGGTAGGGACTTCGATCCGCCTGCAGCCCGTCGGCGAATGCCCCGTGACACAGAAGCGGCGCCAGCCTGCGCGGGAGGCCGCGCATGACGCGCCACGCGCCCGCAAAGCCGGCCGCGCCCGACGACCAAGCGCCGGCCACGCTCGACGCGTGCCGCCGCTGCGGGCTGTGGGAACACGCGACGCAGCCGGTGCCCGGCGCGGGGCCCACGAACGCGCGCATCATGCTGGTCGGCGAGCAGCCGGGCGATCAGGAAGACCGCACCGGCATTCCGTTCGTCGGCGCGGCGGGCCGCATGCTCGACCGCGCGCTCGACGAAGCGGGCATCGAGCGCGCGAGCGTGTACGTGACCAACGCGGTCAAGCACTTCAAGTGGGAACCGCGCGGCAAGCGGCGGATGCACAAGACGCCCGCGCAGCGCGAGGTCGCCGCGTGCCATTACTGGCTCGAACGCGAGCTCGCCGCGCTGGGCCCGCGCGTGATCGTCGCGCTCGGCGCGACGGCGCTGCGGGCCGTGCTGCAGGACAACGACGCAACGCTGGAGCGCACGCGCCAGCCCGTGCGCTCGCCCGACGGCTGTCTCGTCGTCGCGACCTATCACCCGTCCTACGTGCTGCGCACGCGCGGTGCCGATTCACGCGAGCAGGCTTACCGGACGCTCGTCGACGCACTGCGCACCGCGTCGCGCCTCGCGCGCGGCAGCGGCGGCACGCACGGCGCGCGGGGAGACGCTGAATGAACGATCTGCGCGGCGACGATGCGTCGCGCGAGGCCGGTGCTGGTGCTGGTGCTAGTGCTAGTGCTAGTGCTGGTGCTGGTGCTGGTGCTGGTGCTGGTGCTGGTGCTGGTGCTGGTGCTGGTGCTGGTGCTGGTGCTGGTGCGGGTGCCGGTGCCGGTGCCGGTGCCGGTGCCGGTGCCGATGCTGGCGCCGCTGCCGATGCTGGTGCCGCTGCCGATGCTGGTACCGCTGCCGGTACCGCCGCCGCTGCCGCTGCCGCCCCCGCCGCGAAGCCGTGGTACCGCCGGCTCGGCCCCGGCCTGCTCGCGGGCGCGTCCGACGCCGACCCGAGCAACATCGCGGTCTATGCGCAGGCCGGCAGCCAGTTCGGCTTCCACATGCTGTGGATGACCATCGTCGCGCTGCCGATGATGGTAGCCGTGCAGCTCGCGTCGGCGTTCATCGGACGCACCAATCGCGAGGGCCTCGTCGCGGGCATCCGCAAGCAGTTCTCCGACCGGCTCGCCAAGGGGCTGATCGTAATGATCGTGATCGTCAACGTCATCAACGTCGGCGCCGATCTCGCCGCGATGGGCGACGCGACCGCGCTCGTCGCCGGCGGGCGCAGCTACTGGTATGCGCCCGTCTACGGCCTCGGGTCGCTCGCGCTGCAGGTGCTGCTGTCCTACGAGCGCTACGCGCGCTGGCTGAAATGGATGACGCTTGGCCTGCTCGCATACGTGCTCGAACTCGGCTTCGTGCACATCGACTGGCGCAACCTGCTGCATGCGCTCGTGCTGCCGCATGTCGCGTTCACGCACGAATACGCGACGACCGCGGTCGCGGTGCTCGGCACGACGCTGAGCCCATACCTGTTCGTGTGGCAGGCCGCGCTCGAAGTGGAGGAAACCCAGGCCGAGCGCCGCAACGGCGACACCGCGTGCGCGCCCGGCGCGCGCCGCGAGGCCGAACGACGCATCACGTTCGATACCTGGACCGGGATGATCGTGACCAACGCGGTGTCGTTCTGCATCATGGTGATCGGCGCCGCGGTGTTCTTCACGCATGGCAAGCACGACATCGGCTCCACCGCGCAGGCCGCCGAGGCGCTGCGCCCGATCGCCGGCGAAGCGGCGTTCCTGGTGTTCGCGTTCGGCATCGTCGGCTGCGGGCTGCTCGCGATTCCGGCGTTCGCGGGCAGCGCCGCGTACGGCTGCGCGGAGGCCTGGCGGTTCCGCGAAGGCCTGAACGAGCCGGTGCGGCGCGCGCCGGCGTTCTACGCGGTGCTGGCGGCCTGCGTGCTCGTCGGCATCGCGATCTGTTTCAGTCCGGTCAATCCGATCAAGGCGCTGTACTGGAGCGCGGTGCTCAACGGCATCGCGGCGGTGCCGATGCTCATGCTGGTGATGCTGCTGTCGCAGCGGCGCGACGCGGCCGGCCAGCCGGGCAGCGGGATCGTGTCGAAGCTGTTCGGATGGCTCGCGGTCGCGCTGATGGCGGCGTCGGTGGTCCTGATGACCGTGGACATGCTGAGCTGAACTGAGCTGAGCGTGACGATGCGATTGAAGGCGGTTGCGTGCGCAACCATTGAATCGGAAACGGGAAAGGGAGAGCACAAAGGAAAAAAAGCCGGCCAACCGGGCGGCCGCATGTGCGACACAGCCCGGTTGCCGGCCCCGCGCGGTTACATCATCTTGCCGCGCGAACGTTCGGCACGCGCCGCATCGGCCGCCGATTCCACCTTCTTCACTTCCTCCGGCGGCGGCAGCACGGCCTTGAAGCCCATCGACTCGATCCACATCTCGCGCGCCCAGCCGCGGGTGTGATACAGGTGATGGTCCTCGTCGGCCTCGACCTCGTCGTGCGCGGCCTTCAGCGCCTTCGCCGCGTCGCTGTCGCGCAGTTGGTCGGCCGCATAGCCGATCAGCTCCCAGTTCAGATGATCCTTCGTTTCGGCGAGCACCACGCATTCGGCCGCGACGACCTGCGCGACCGCCGGATCGGCCTGCTTCTTCGCCTGCTCGATCACCTGGACCAGCGACTTGCCGGTCGCCGCCACCGCGGCACGCCCCGGCGACTGCGTGTTCGGATCGAGACCGAGCGTTTCGAACACCTTGCGCAGCACCTCCTGGTGATGCATCGTCTCGCGGTGGTACTTCTCCCATTCCTTGTGCAGGTCCGCGTCGGTCGCGCACTTGATCGCGGCCTCGTAGATCTTCGCCCCGCCAAGCTCGGTCTCGTATGCCTGACAGAGCAGTTCGAGGATGCCTTCGTGCTTCGATTGCCGTTGGGCCATGACTGCTTCTCCGAAAATACGGGCCGCCCACGCGGCCCTGGGGTTGAACCGGGCGCGCGTTACTGCGCGCCCACCTTGCGTTGGAGCGCCTCTGCCATGCTCAGGTGATGCTTGAGCGTCGGCAGCGTGGCTTTCGCGAATGCGCGCAGCTGCGCGTCCTTGCCGTCGCGCGCCTCGCCTTCGAACAGCGCGACCGCCTTGCGGTGCGCGTCGGGGCCGGCCGCCGCGACATACGCGGTGTCGAAGTCGTGGCCGCTCTTGCCGCGCAGCGCCTCGACGTCCGGATCCGAGATCTGCTCCACCTGCGGCTTCATGCCCTTGCGCGCGGCGATCTGGGTGAGCTTCGCGTTCGCCTTGCCGTGATCGGCCACCATGCGTTTCGCGAACGCGCGCACGTCCGCCGACTGCGCCTGCTTCAATGCGAGCTGGCTCGCCTGCACCTCGGCCTTGCCGGCCATCGCGGCCTTGTCGATGAATTCCGCGTCGCCGCCCTGCGGCGCCTTCGCCATGCCCGTGTCGCCCATGGCGGCGCCCGACGGGTTGATCACGCCGCCCGGCACATGCGAATTCGATGCGGGCGGCTCGCTCGGCATCTGTGCGTGCGCGAGTCCCGACACGGCGAGCACGCCCGCGGCGAGCGCCGCGATCGTCCAGTTGGGTTGCTTCATGCGCTTTCTCCTTGTGCGGGGGGAGCCGTCAGCCGCCGACGATCGAGCCGCCGTTCGGATGCAATGTCTGTCCCGTCATGTAGCTCGCGCCTTCCGATGCGAGCAGCACGTAGCAGCCGATCAGCTCGTCGGGCTGCCCCGGCCGCTTCAGCGGCACGTTCGAGCCGAACTTCGCGACTTCGTCGGCGCTGAACGTCGACGGGATCAGCGGCGTCCAGATCGGCCCCGGCGCGACGGCGTTCACGCGAATGTCGCGCTCGGCCAGTTCGATCGACAGCGAACGCGTGAACGCGACGATCGCGCCCTTGGTCGCCGAGTAGTCGAGCAGCTTCGGGCTGCCGTGATACGCGGTGACCGACGCGGTGTTGACGATGCGTCCACCGGGCTTCATGTGCTGAAGCGCCGCCTGCGTGCAGAAAATCATCCCGTACACGTTGGTGCGGAACGTGCGCTCGAGCTGTTCCTCGGTCACGTCCTCGATGCCGGGTTGCGGATGCTGTTCGCCCGCGTTGTTCACCAGCACGTCGAGCCGGCCGAACTTTTCGACGGTGCGCGCCACGGCGTCGCGCGCCTGGCGGCGATCACCGATGTCGCATGCGATCGCCTCGCAGCGCCGGCCCGCCTGCTCGATCAGGCGCTTCGTATGCGCGGCATCGTCCGATTCGTTCAGGTAGACGATCGCGACGTCCGCGCCCTCCTTCGCGAAACCGATCGCGACCGCGCGGCCGATGCCGCTGTCGCCGCCGGTCACGAGCGCGACCTTGCCGGCGAGCTTGCCGCTGCCGACGTAATCGGCCGCTTCGTCGCGCGGCTTCGGATGCATGTCCCGCTCGCTGCCCGGCTGCTGCGTCTGCTTCTGAGGCGGCGGGGTCTTTGCCGTGGTCATGGGTTCCTCCTTGAACGGGTGTCGGCGACACGTGTCGCAATCGGCGTGCCACGTCCGGCACGCCGGCCCGTGCAGGGTGACAGGGCCCGAGCGTCACACCGCATTGCAAGCACGTGCAGAAACGACCTGCTCAATGCGGCGCGCCCTGCGTGGTGCCGTCCGGGCGGCGCACCGGATCGAAGTCGCGCCACTGGCCGTCCTGCCAGTCGCCTTCGACGCGCTCGATCGATTGCGCGCCGGTCGCGCGCAGCACGTCCTCCGCGGCGGCGGCGGTCGTCGCCGTCACGCGCGCGGCCAGGATCACGCCGGTTTCGGTGTGCGCGAGCGTGCCCTTGCCTTCGGCCTGCTGGCCGCGCATCCGGCCGAGCGCGCCGCCGAAGGCGCCGAGATACGCGCCGGCGAGCGCGCCCGCGGCCGGCACGAACCAGTAGTGCACGCCGATCGCATAGACGATCATCCCGACGACCGCGCCGATCGCCAGCCCGCGCAGCGCGCCGACCATTGCGCCGCGCCCGCCCGGCTTCGCGGCCGTATCGGCATACACGTCGCCGCCGATCGGAAAGCGCGCGTGCTGGCCGCCCGGGTTCAGGAAGAAGATCGACACGTCGTCCGGGCCGAACGCGCGCTCGTACAGGTGGCGCGCCCCACCTTCCGCTTCATCGAACGTCGTGAAGCGGCCTGCGACGATCATCGCCATGCTCATGCTCCTCCTCGTGACGGTGACGGTGACGGTAATGGTGATGGTGATGGTGACGCGCCGTGCACGCGACAGCGCGCACGGCGTGACGCGGCAGCGCTCACATCAGCCGGCCGAGTTCCTTCGAGACCGACGCGGGTGTGCCGTATTCGCGATCGGGGATCTGCCGCAGAATGTCGAGCACGCCCGGATCCGCATTCGAGCGTTCCGCGCACTCGACGATGTCCGACTTGCTGGCCGGATAGTCCATCCCCTTCAGCGCCTTCTGCACGTCGACGGGGCTGGGCGCCTTGCCGTGGCCGGTTTGATGGCCGCCTTTGTCGTGGTCCTGCTGCACCCGCTCGCCTTCGTGCGCGCGCGAGTGGCTGTACTCGTGGCCCGTATGTTGTCGGGATGACATGAAAACCTCCTTCAGATGAAATAACGGAAAGGCGCGATCAGGTCGGCGCGCGGCGCGCGCGCGCCAATGCGGCAACCGCCAGCGCCGCCGCGCCCAGCGCGATCGCGCCGGCGACCTTCGGCCGCTGCACCACCGCGTTGTACGCGCAGCCGCGCAGCACGTGACCCTCCATCCCTTCGCGCTCGTGCAACACGTGGCGCGACTCGTACAGCGCGTTGTCGTCGCGCGGGCGCGCCGGGCGCACCGTGCGCTGGCCGCGCGAGAACAGCGTGGCCGCGACGCGATCGAACAGCCGCGGCGCGTGGTATGCGCTGGCCGACGTAAACTTCGCGGCGCCGCCGACGAACAGCGTGCGGCGCGGATGCGCGGCCGCGAACAGGATCGCGTCGGCGACCAGGTCCGGGTCATAGATCGGCGGCGGCAGCTTCGCCTCGACGTTCATGTAGTTCTTCGCGTGCATCACGAACATCGTGTCGATCGCGGCCGGCTTGATCAGCGTGACGGACACCGGCAGGTGATCCGACTCCAGCTCGAGCCGCAGCGAATCGGTGAAGCCCTTCACCGCGTGCTTCGATGCGGTGTACGCGCTTTGCAGCGGCAGCGGCGCGTCGGATGCCTCGCTGCCCATGTTGATGATCGCGCCGCCGTGGAAATCGTTCTTGCGGCGGAAATGATCCGAAGCGACGAGCGAGCCATGCACGACGCCCCAGTAGTTGGTGTCGAACAGCCGGCGCTGATCCTCGAGCGGCACCGCGGCCGCCGTGCCGAAGATCGACACGCCCGCGTTGTTGACCCACGTGTCGAAGCCGCCGTAGGTATCGGCCGCCTTCGCGGCTGCGCGCTGCAGATCCTCGACATTGCCGACGTCGCCGGCGACCGGCACCGCGAGGCCGCCATGCTGGCGAATTTCCTCGCACAGCGTGTTCAGCGCGTCCTCGTTGCGCGCGAACAGCACCAGCTTCGCCCCGCGCCGTGCCGCCTTGCGCGCGGTGACGAGGCCGATGCCGCTCGTGGCGCCCGTGATCACGATCGTCTGCTCGCCGACCGGTTTGAGCATGCACTTCATCAGTGGACTCCTTTCACGGGGCCGCGGTTATTTCGGGCGGATGGTCAACTGGTCGCGCACGTCCTGCACGCCCTCGATCTGCTTGACGACACTCACCGCCTGCGTGCGCTGCTGTTCGTCCGGCACGCTGCCGGTGAGCATCACGATGCCGTGACGCGTCTTCACGTGGATGTCGCCGGCCGACAGGCCGCTCGTGCCGACCAGCTCGGCCTTGGCCTTGGTCGTGATGGTCGCGTCGCGGATCTTCGCGCCGGTGCTCGTATGCGTCGACGACGACATGGATGACGATGCGCCGTCGTCGCCGGCGGCGAACACGTTCGGCGCGACGGCCGTGCACGCGACGGCCGCGGCGATCGCGACCGCCATGCCGAGGCGCGTCGCCGGACGACGGCGAAAGCGCGGTGCGCGGGCTTGCAGCGGGAATACCTTCATCGTGACCTCCTTTCGTGGGGCCGGCATGGCCGGCGGGTATCGACACGGCGCAAATCGCGTGCCGCGCGCTGTCCGCCGGATGGGCGTGCAACACGCCGATCAGACGCCCTTTCATCCAACGCGTTGTAATTTTTTCGGCGTACCGGCGGGGGGTTTCGCGCGCAAAACCCCGGGCATGCCGATTGCCGAATCGGGACGCAACGGGGCCCGTCGGCGCGGCCCTGACCACCGGAGCAACACCATGCAGAGAATTGCGTTGATCAGTGAACATGCGTCGCCGCTGGGGGGGATCGGCGGGGTGGATGCAGGCGGACAGAACATCTACGTCGCGAACATCGCGAAGCAACTGGCCGAGCGCGGCCTCGACGTGGACGTCTACACGCGTTGCGACAATGCGCACCTGCCGGAAGTCGTGGAGATCGGCCCGCGCATGCGCGTGATCCACGTGCCGGCCGGCCCGCCGGTCGACGTGCCGAAGGAGCGGCTGCTGCCGTACATGGGTGCGTTCGCCGACTACATGATCGCGCGCATGCGGCGCGAAGCCGATCCGGTCGACGTGATGCACGCGAACTTCTTCATGTCGGGCGAGGCCGCGCTGCGCGTGAAGAAGCGCCTCGGCATTCCGCTCGTCACGACCTTCCATGCGCTCGGGCGCGTGCGGCGGCTGCATCAGGGCGCGGCCGACGGCTTTCCCGATGAACGCTTCGCGATCGAGGACACGCTCGCGCGCCGCTCCGACCGGTTGATCGCCGAATGCCCGCAGGATGCGTTGGATCTGACCACGCACTATCACGCGGACGCCGCGCGCATCGAGATCGTGCCGTGCGGGTTCGATGCGCGCGAATTCCGGCCGGTGCCGCGCGCCGACGCGCGCGCGCAACTCGGCTGGCCGCAGCACGCGTTCGTCGTGCTGCAGCTCGGGCGGCTCGTGCCGCGCAAGGGGATCGACACCGTGATCGACGCGCTCGCGCGGATGCCGCGCGACCCGCAGCGGCCGACGCGGCTCTATATCGTCGGCGGCAGCCACGCGACGCCCGATCCGGCCCGCGATCCGGAACTCGCGCGGCTCGCCGCGCTCGCGCACGACACCGGCATCGCGGAGCGCGTGATCTTCGTCGGCCGGCGCGAGCGCGACGTGCTGCACCTGTACTACAGCGCGGCCGACGTGTTCGTGACGACGCCGTGGTACGAGCCGTTCGGCATCACGCCGGTCGAGGCGATGGCCTGCGCGGCGCCGGTGATCGGCAGCGATGTCGGCGGCATCCGCACCACGGTGGACGACGGCGTCACCGGCTACCTGGTGCCGCCGCGCGATCCGGCCGCGCTCGCCCAGCGGCTCGTGCAGCTGCGCGCGCGCCCCGACCTGTGCGACGCGCTCGGCCGCGCCGGCTATCTGCGCGCGCACCGCTTCTATACGTGGCGCGGCGTGGCCGATCGCCTCGTCGACATCTACCGCGGCGTCGCGCATCCGCAGCGCGCCGGCACGGCGGCCAGCAGCCGGCGCACCCCCGTCGCCGCCACGCCGGCCGTCCTCGCGAACCGCAAGGAGAATGCATGATGAAGGGCTACGATCGCAAACGCGTACTCGTTACCGGCGGCGCCGGCTTTCTCGGTTCGCATCTGTGCGAACGCCTCGTGACGTCCGGGCACGACGTGCTGTGCGTCGACAATTTCTATACGGGGACGAAGGACAACATCGCGCACCTGCTCGACGCGCCGAACTTCGAGCTGATGCGCCACGACGTGACGTTTCCGCTGTACGTCGAGGTCGACGAGATCTACAACCTCGCGTGCCCCGCGTCGCCGGTGCACTACCAGCGCGATCCGGTACAGACGACCAAGACCAGCGTGCACGGCGCGATCAACCTGCTCGGCCTCGCGAAGCGCGTGAAGGCGCGCATCCTGCAGGCGTCGACCAGCGAGGTGTACGGCGACCCCGACGTGCACCCGCAGGACGAGCACTACTGCGGCCGCGTGAACCCGATCGGCGTGCGCGCGTGCTACGACGAAGGCAAGCGCTGCGCGGAAACGCTGTTCATGGACTATCACCGGCAGTACGGCGTCGACGTGCGGATCGCACGCATCTTCAATACGTACGGGCCGCGCATGCATCCGGCCGACGGGCGCGTCGTGTCGAACTTCATCACGCAGGCGCTGGCCGGCGAACCGCTGACCGTCTACGGCGACGGCCGGCAGACGCGCTCGTTCTGCTATGTCGACGACATGGTCGACGCGCTGATCCGTCTGATGAACGAGCCCGGCGACGCGTGCGAACCGGTGAACCTCGGCAGCGACGACGAGATCGCGATGATCGATATCGCGCGCGAGGTGGTGAGGATCGTCGGCGCGACGGTCCCGATCGAGTTCCGCCCGCTGCCGTCCGACGATCCGCGCCAGCGGCGGCCCGATCTCGAGGTCGCGCACCGGCGCCTCGGCTGGCGCGCGACGACGCCGCTCGCGACCGGGCTCGCGCATACCGCGCGGTATTTCATCCATCGGCAGGCGATCCATCACGAGCCGGGCGATCTCGTGCGCAGCACGCAGATCGCGTCGCACATGCTCGCGCAGATCAGCACGCAAAACCGGCCGGCGGCGGCGACCTGAGGATCGATACGATGAGTTGAACCGACGTTACCGCTCGCGCTGCCGCGACGGCCGATGCGCACCACGCATCAGCCGTCGCGCTGCGTCACGTCCGCGATCTTGTGCGCCAGTTCGCGCACGTCGACCGGCTTGCACAGAAAGCCGTCGAACCCCGCTTCGAGCGCGCGCCGTTCGTCGGCGGGGCCCGCGTGCGCCGTGACGGCCAGCACGCGCAGGTCGCGCCGCGTCGCGCCGTGCGCACGGCCGTGCCGCAACGCGTCGAGCAGCCAGAAGCCGTCACCGTCGGGCATCGCGAGATCGGACAGCACGACGGTTGGCTGAATATTGGCGACTACCGCGAGCGCTTCGCGGCCCGAGGACGCGATCGACACGGCCGCGCCGAGCGTCGTCAGCGCGGCCGTCAGGCTCGCGCGCGTGGTCGCGTCGTCGTCGACGATGAGGATGCGCTGCGCATCGAGCATCAGCCGCTCGCGCCGGCCATCGGCCTGCGCGATGCCCCACGCCATCGCGCCCGTCGGCTGCCAGCCGGCCGGCAGCGTCACCGTGAAGGTCGCGCCGCGATTGCGGCCCGCGCTTTCGACCCGCACCTGGCCGCCGTGCAGCCCGGCGATGTGGCGCACGATCGACAGGCCGAGCCCGAGCCCGCGCCGCGGCGACGCCGGCGAATCGTCCGCGCGGCGGAACATGTCGAATACATGGGGAATGAACGCGGGCGGAATGCCCTGCCCGGTGTCCGCGACGACCAGCACCGCGTGCGCGTCGTCGCGCGACAGCGTGACCGTCACCGCGCCGCCGCCCGGCGTGAATTTCAGTGCGTTCGATACGAGATTCGCGAGCATCTGCCGCAGGCGTTCCGCGTCGCCCGACACCACGCACGCGCTCGCCGCGCACTCGAACTCGAGCACGATGCCGGCCGACGACGCGGCCGTCTGGAACGCACCGACCGTATCGGAGAAGAGCCGCACCACGTCGACCGGCATCGGATCGATCCGCAGCTTGCCGGTCGCGAGCGACGACGCGTCGAGGATGTCGCCCACCATGCGCGTCAGCGAACGCGCGCTGCGGTCGATCGCATCGATCGCCTGCTGCTCCAGCGCGTCGTCGCGCGTATTGCGCAGCACCTCGATCCAGCCGTAGATCACGTTCAGCGGCGTGCGCAGTTCGTGCGACACGGTCGCGAGCAATTCGTCCTTCAGACGATTCGACGTATCGGCCCGGTCGCGCGCGTCGCGTGCGCCCTGCAGCGAGCGCTGCGTGCGCAGGTCGCGCCGGCGCTGCGCGCCGGTTTCGCGCAGTGTCAGCGACAGCGCGACGCAGCTGCGCGCGTCGCCGCGCACGGGGCCCGCGGACACCGTTGCGCGAAAACGCCGGCCGTCGCGGCGCACGCACAGCAATTCGAGCGGGCCGACCGCTTCGCGCATCGCGTCGAACGAATCGGCGAGCGGATTGCGCCGCAGCCAGCGCATCGCGACCAGCGTTTCGAGCGGGCGTCCGCGCGCGTCGGCTTCGTCATAACCGAAGATCCGCTGCGCGGCCGGATTCCAGCTGACGATGCGGCCCTCGCGGTCGATCCCGACGATCGCGTCCGGCGACGCATCGACCACCGCGCGCTGCAGGCGCGACACCTCCGCCAACGCGCGCTCCGTGCCCGCATCGCGCAGCAACAGCACCGCGCCGTCGAGGTTGCCGTGCGCGTCGACGATCGGCGACGCGGCCTCGACGATCGGCACCGGCGGGCTGCCGTCGGCGCCGTGCAGCCAGTGCCGGTCGGACAGCGCATGCGCACCGGCGAGCGCGCGCTCGAGCGGCGTCGGCTGCACGCGCCGGTCGTCGCGATCGAACACGTGCAGTACGTCGCGCACCGGGCGGCCCGTCGCATCGTCGAGCGCGCCGCCGGCCAGCGCGATCGCCGCCGCGTTCACGTAGGTTATGCGGCCTTGCGCATCGGTCGCGATCACGCCCTCCGGCAACGCCTGCAGCACGGCGTCGAGTTGCCGCCGCGCGGCGGCCTCGCGCCGGTATGCCAGATGGTTCGTGACCCGTGCGTGCCGCAGCCTCGCCGCGATCGCGCACACCAGCACGCCGACCAGCATGAAGATGCCGAGCCGCACGAGGCGGTCGGGCAACGGCCCGGTATACGCGGATGCATCGGACAGGAACAGCGTCCAGACCAGCAGCCCGCTGAGCACGGTCGACAGGATTCCGAACAGGAACGACGTCGCCCATGCGGCGCCGGCGAGCAACGGGTAGTACAGGATCAGCGGCAGGTTCACGCCGCCGAAGCGGATCGCCAGCGTTTGCAGCACGGTCGCGGTCGCGACGAGCATCACGGCGGTTGCGTAATTTCCGGCCTGCGGCCGTGCAATTTCACTCATCGGACACGCTCCTGCCGGAAGCTCGACGGCACCCGGCAACGGGCGAACACACGGGCATGCCGCCTGCTTGTCCGCATGCCCTCCGGCCCGCTCGGCCGCTTACATCGGATACCAGGGAGACTTTGAAAACATGACCGCTCCGACACGCTGGCTCGTCATCTCGCCGCATCTCGACGATGCCGTCTTCAGTTGCGGGCAGTTGCTCGCGCAGGCGCCGGGCTCGGTAGTCGTCACCGTCTTCGCCGGGATTCCCGCGCGCGGATCGGACGCGCCGCCATGGGATCGCCGGGCCGGCTTTCGCACCGCCGACGAAGCTGTGCGCAGCCGCCGCGACGAAGACCGCTGCGCGCTCGCGATGCTCGGCGCGCAGCCGGTATGGCTCGACTTCCTCGACGATCAGTACGGCACGCGGGCCGCGTCGACGGCGATCGCCGCGCGCCTGGCCGACACGATCGACGCGCACCCGGGCTTCGGCGTGCTCGCGCCGGCCGGCCTGTTTCACCGCGATCACATCCAGGTGCAGCAGGCGGTGCTGACGCTGCTGCGCGAGAACAGCCGCTCGGGCGACGCGGCGCGCGTCTGGCGCTTCTACGAGGATGTGCCGTATCGGCGGATCGACGGCTTGATGGCGAAGCGCGTGATCGACTGGCGCGAGCATGGCTGGATCGGCCATCCGGTCGGCCCGCCGGCGGGCAATCGCACCGACGGCGCGGCAGCGAAGGCCGCCGCGGTGGACGCGTATGCGAGCCAGATTGCGCTGTTCGAGCCTCATATGCGCGCCGATCTCCGTGAACCCGAAACGTACTGGCGGCTCGAATGCGACAACGTGTCCGCGTAACGCCGCCGCGCGTCGCGCTGCCGCCGCGCGAAGCGCGCGTGACCGCGGTCGTGCTGACGTACCGGCGCGCGGCGGAACTCGCGCGCACGCTCGCGCGGCTGTCCGACTTGCCGGACCGGCCCGCGATCGTCGTCGTCGACAACGGCTCGGACGACGATACCGCCGCGCTCGTGCGCGACCGCTTCCCGCACGTGGCGCTCGTGCATGCGCCGGCCAATCTCGGTGCGGCCGGCCGCAATCTCGGCGTGGCCGTCGCGCGCACGCGCCACGTCGCGTTCTGCGACGACGACACCTGGTGGGCGCCGGGCTCGCTCGCCGAAGCCGCGAACCTGCTCGATGCGTATCCGCATGTCGCGGCCGTCACCGCACGCGTGCTGGTCGGCCCGGAACAGCGCGAAGACCCGACCTGCCGGCTGATGGCCGACAGCCCGCTGGATGCGAGCGTCGCGCTGCCGGGCCGCCCGATCCTCGGGTTGCTGGCCGGCGCGACCGCATTCCGGCGCGACGCGTTCATGAAGGCCGGCGGCTATCACCCGCGCTACTTCCTCGGCGGTGAGGAAGCGCTGCTCGCGCTCGACCTGTACCGTGCGGGCGCGTGGCTCGTGTATGCACCGCACTTGACGGTCCATCATTACCCTTCGAAGCAGCGCGACGTGCACGCGCGCGCGAGCGTGTCGACCCGCAACGCGGTATGGACCGCATGGCTCCGATGGCCGGCCGGCGCCGCGCTCGCGCATACGCTGCGCATGCTGCCGCGCCTGTGGCGGGAACGCGGCGTCACGCCTGCGCTCGCTGGGCTGCCGTGGATCCTGCGCGAGCGGCATGCGATTCCGCCGGAGGTCGAGCGCATGCGCCGCCGCGTGGACGACGCCGAGCGCCGCCGCACGCGCGCACGCGCATGACCGCAGCGCTCGGCGCATCAGGAGTCCGGCTTTTCCGTTTCGTCTTCCAATTGGGCGAGCCGGTTGTAAATCGTTTTCAGGCTGACGTCGAGCACCTCGGCGGCCTGCGCCTTCACGCCGCCGCATTGTGCGATCGTGCCGAGGATCAGCTTGCGGTCGACTTCCTCGAGCGGCGTGCCGAACGGCACCGTCACGCGATCTTCGTGCGACTCGACCATGCTCGACAGTTCGTCCATGATCGGCGGCGGCAGCGTGTCGATCACGTCGGCGTCGCTGAAGATGCTCGCGCGCTGCACGAAGTTGCGCAGCTCGCGCACGTTGCCGGGCCATGCGTACGACTTCAATGCCTCGCGCGCGGCCGGCGCGAAGCGCAGGTTGCGGCCGCTTTCCTCGTTGTAGCGTTGCAGGAACGCGTCGGCGAGCATCGGGATATCGTCGCCGCGCTCCCTGAGCGACGGCAGCGGGATCGGAAACACGTTGATCCGGTGATACAGGTCGGGCCGCAGCTTGCCGTCCGCCATCGCGGCTTCCGGATCGCGGTTGGTCGCGGCGACGATGCGCACGTCGACGTCGATCTCGCGCGTCGAGCCGAGCCGCGTGAGCCGCCCGGTTTCGAGCACGCGCAGCAGCTTGACCTGCGATTCGACCGGCATCTCGGTGATTTCGTCGAGGAACAGCGTGCCGCCGTCCGCGCGCTCGAAGAAGCCCTTGTGCTGCCGCTCCGCGCCGGTGAAGCTGCCGCGGTCGTGGCCGAACATTTCGCTCTCCACCAGGTTCGCGGCGATCGCGCCGCAGTTCACCGCGAGGAACGGGCCGCGGCGGCGCAGGCTCAGGTCGTGCACGGTTTGCGCGGCGAGCTCCTTGCCGGTGCCTGATTCGCCGGTCAGCAGCACCGACGCTTCGGTACGCGCGACGCGGCCGATCGCGTCATAGACGGCCTGCATCGCGGGCGAGCTGCCGAGCATCCGGCCGAAGCGGCCGAGGCGTTGCAGCTCGGAGCGCAGCTCGGCGATTTCCTCATGCAGCGCGGTGGTGCGCGGCACGCGCGCGAAGATGCTGTTCAGCCGCTGCATGTTGAGCGGCTTCACCAGGTAGTCGGACGCGCCGCGCCGCAATGCGTCGATCGCGGTTTCGAGGCTCGCGTGACCGGTGGTCAGCACCATTTCGCAATGCCCGCGCTTGGGCAATGCGTCGAACAGATCCATTCCGTTGCCGTCCGGCAGCACGAGGTCGCACAGCACCAGATCGGGGGTATTCGTCGAGACGAGCGTGCGCGCTTCTTCGAGCGTCGCGGCCGTGTCGCATGCAAGCTGCTGCGACTGCGCAAGTGCCGCGAGCATCGCGCGCGTGTCGGCGTCGTCTTCGACAATCAGGACATAAGGCATCGAAGCTCCTTGTGATGCGGCCGGCTCGAACATCGGCCGAAACCGCGGCGGGCATGCGATGCGGGGTACGACGCCGGGCATCCGGCAACAGGCAATCCATCGCACCGCATACGAACAAGCAGACAAGTTGTCCTGCCATGACAAACGACTGTTTAGCAGTATAGAAGAGGCGTGTCATGCATTCGCCGCTCATCGAATAAATCTATCCGCCCGCGACGGTCGCATTGCCAGATTCAATCTGCGGTCTCGCGCATAAGAGGTATGCTTTCTACGTGAAAACGGCGGATGCCACGTCATTTTTTCACCTTGTCTCGGCGGCTTCGGTCAAAACTTCCCAATGCGATAACACTCATGTCGAAATCCGACGATGACGGCACGCGGCTGTTCGGCCGTTCGCGAACAATCCAGGACCTGCTGCTGAAAATTTCGCGCGTGGCCGCAACGCGCGTGAGTGTGCTCGTGGTCGGCGAAAGCGGTGCCGGCAAGGACATCGTCGCGCGACTCATCCACGACATGAGCCCGCGCCGGCGCGGCCCGTTCGTGCCCGTCAACTGCGGTGCGATTCCGAAAGACATCGCGGAGTCCCATTTGTTCGGACATGAAAAAGGCAGCTTCACGGGCGCCGTTGCACAACATGTGGGCATGTTCGAAGCCGCGCGCGGCGGCACGCTGTTTCTCGACGAAATCGCGGAAATGCCCGCGGAATTGCAGGTGAAACTGCTGCGCACGCTCGAATCGAACACGATCGTGCGGGTCGGCGGCCACGAAGCGATTCCGCTCGATGTGCGGATCGTCGCGGCCACCCATCACGATCCGGTCGAGGCCGTGCGCAGCGGCCGGCTGCGCGAGGACCTGTTCTACCGGATCGCGACGATCGCGCTGCATGTGCCCGCGCTGCGGCAGCGCGAGGACGACGTCGGCGACATCGCGCTGCAGATCGTCGAGCGGCTGAACGCGCGGCACCGCACGCGCAAGCGCCTGTCGATGCAGGCGATGAAGGCGCTGCGCGCATACACGTGGCCCGGCAACGTGCGCGAGTTGCGCAACGCGCTGGAGCGTGCGTTCATCCTCGCGGACGACCAGATCGAACTCCAGCTGCCACGCCGCCTGCCGCCGCGCGAGGAAGTGCGCCACAACGCGATGACGCTGCATATCGGCACGACGCTCGCGCATACGCAGCAGCGCTTCATCGTCGCGTCGCTGCGTCACTTCAACGGCGACAAGCCGCGCACCGCGAAGGCGCTCGGCATCAGCCTGAAGACGCTGTACAACCGCCTCGCGCTGTTGCCCGAACACGAGCGCAACGCGACGAACGGCACCGCCGCGTCGACGTCGGGCACAAGTAGCAGCGCCACCGGCACGAGCGGCAGCAGCACCAGCAGCGCCGCGAGCGCGCCCTCGCCGGCGAGCCCGTCGAGCGCATAAGCGCGCCCGTTTCAAGGGCTGCATCGCGTCGATCACGGCCCCGCTCACGCTACGACGCAACGTCGCGCAATGCGTTGTCCCAGTCGCGCGCGAAGCGCTCGATGCCGAACCGCTCGCACGCGTCGCGCTTCGCCGCCGCGCCCCACTCGCGCGCGAGTTCCGGATCGCGGATCAGCATGCGCATCGCATCGATCAGCACGTCGGGCCGCGTATCCGCGACACCGTTGGAACCGCTCTTCACGAGCTGCGCCATCTCGGTCGTCGCGAGCGCGACGATCGGCAGCCCGATCATCATCGCCTCGATCACCGCGAGCCCGAGGCTCGTGTAGCGGATCGGATTGAAGAAGAACCGGTAGTGCGACAGGAACTGCGGCAGCGCCGGGTTCGGCACTTCCCCGATGCCGCCGAGGTCGGTCGAGCCCATCCCGACCAGATCGAGCGGCACGCTGTGGCGCACGACCTCGAACAGGTCCGCGCCGAGCCGCCGCCCGCGCCGCGCGAGGTTGTTCACGACCGTCACGCCCTTCGGCAGCGTGCCGCGATACTCGATGCCGTCCGGCAGCAGCACGCCATGCTCGATCACGCGCGTCGGCGTGACGCCGTTGTCCCACATCAGCGCGTTGAACGGCGTCACGTGCACCAGCAACATGTTCGGGTCCTGCACCGGATGCAGCGTGTCGGTCGGATGCTCGCGCGGCGGATCGTGCTCGACGAACAGCGCGGGCAACGCACGCTGCGCGTCGCTCAGCAATCGCAGCCGGTCTTGCTCGTAGTGCCGGTGATGCTGGTACAGCACGCAGTCGAACTCGGTGTCGCGCACGCATTCGACGCTCACCTCGTGCACGTTGTCGCCCCACGGCAGATGCCCGACCCGCCCCGCATAGCCGGGCGGATGCTGCGGCTTCGTCACGAGGTAGAAATCGTGCGGCGCCTGCGACAGGTAATACAGATAGTTGCCATGCACGTGCCAGGTCAGCACGCGCAACCGCTTACGTGACATGACGTCTCTCCTCCGCGAGCAGTTCGCCCGCCCGTACCATCACGTCGTCGACGCCGATCGCGCTCGCGCATTCGTGCCCGTACGGGCAGGTGTCGAACATGCACGGCCGGCAAGCCGGGTAGTTCGCGATCACGCGATGACGGTCGGCATCGAGCGGCGCCCAGCGGGCCGTATCGCTGCCGCACGCGACGACAATGCTCGGCGTGCCGAGCGCCGCCGCGACATGCGACACGCCCGTGTCGTTGCACAGCAGCAGCCGCGCGCGACCGATCAGCGCGGCCAGCGCGCCGAGCGGCGTGCGTCCGCACAGGTTCACGCACGGCCGCCCGAGCTGCTCGGCGAATGCGGCGGCGAGCGCGATTTCCGCGCGCGTGCCGGTCAGCACGATCTGCCAGCCTTCGGACGCGAGCTGCCGCGCGGCGCTCGCGAAACGCTCGACCGGCCAGCGCCGCGACGCCATCCGCGCGCCCGGATGGACGATCACGTAGCGGCCCGGATCGAGCGCGTGTTCTTCGCACAGCACATGCCAGAGCGCGTAGTCGAGGCCGCCGAGCGGGAATTCGAGGTAATCGCCCCAGTCCGGATAGCCGAGCTTGCGCGTGAGCGACAGGCAGTGCGTGACCTCGGGCTCGCCGTCACGCCACGGGACCTGACAGTCGAGCGCCGTCGTGCCGCCGTCGGCCGGCACGAAGCCGGCGGTGCGCGTCGCGCCGAGCGACGCGACGATCGCGTTGGTCTGCACACCGCTGCCGTGCAGCTGGATCGCGAGATCGAAGTCGCGCGCACGGCATTCCGCGACGAACGCCTCGCGCGCGGCTGCGTCGGCTTCCGGCTGCTCACCGAGGCCCGGCGCGCCGGGAAACGCGATGAAGTTGTCGATGTAGTCGGAGAAGCGCGACGCGAATTCGCGCGCCCACGGCAACCCGATCAGCGTGATGCGCGCATCGGGCTCGCCGCGCCGCAGCGCGCGCAGCGCCGGCACCGCGCACAGCATGTCGCCGAGCTGCAGCGCGCGAAATACCGCGATGCGGCTCGGGCCGGACGATGAAGCGGAATCGAACATCATAGGAAGAACACCCGGAAGTGAAGCGCGCCGCGCATGCGCCAGTACAGCGACACGGGCGGAATCGCGATCGACGTGACGATCATCTCGGCGACATGCGACGGCGTGAGCCGCGTGCCGCGCAGCCGCTTCGCGCAGAACGCGGCGGTGATCGCGGCCCACGCGAGCGCGCACGCGATGCCCGCCGTGCGCCAGCCGGCCGCGAAACAGCCGATCGCGCCGAGCGCGAACAGCACGGCCGCGTAGTAGTTCCACGGCGGCATCGGCCGGATATGACGCCGGTAGGTCGCGCGATGCTTCTTGTACAGCAGCGCGTCGAAATACACCTTCGACTGCTGGCCGATGCTCGCGCCCCAGCGCGCGGGGCGCACCGGATGCACGATCCGCGCGGCGTCGACCTCGACGATCGGCCCCGCATGCTCGCGCAGCGCGAACATCAGGTCGGCGTCCTCGCGCCACGCGCGCGTGAAGCGTTCGTCGAAACCGCCGACGCGTTCGAGCGCCGCGCGCCGCACGAAGCAGTTCGCGGTCGCGAACTCCGCGTGCGCGAGGCCGGCGGCATCGCGTTCGTAGTCGGTCGGGCGCGGCCGCAGCGGCACGTCGATGCGCCCGGCCGCCGCGGCCGCCGACGGCTCGGCCAGCAGCGCGGCCGCGCCGTGGCGCAGCCAGGTCGGATCGGGAATCGTGTCGTCGTCGGTGAACGCGATCAGCGCGCCGCGCGCGCTGCGCCAGCCGACGTTGCGTGCTCCGGCCGGCCCCTGCGTATCGGGCGCGGTCATGTAGCGGATCACCGGCACGTCGGCCACGCGCGTGCGACAGGCGTCGACGACGGCCCGCGCGCTGCCGGCCGAGTCGTCGTCGACGACGACGATCTCGTAGGTCGTCGGATCGAACACCTGCACGCACAGCGCGTCGAGGCAGCGCTCGAGCAGGTCGGGCCGCCGGTACGTCGGCACGACGACCGACACGACCGGCGGCAGTTGCGTGGCGCGCATGTTCATCTCGGCTTCTCCAGCAGGAACGAACCGATCACGAGCGCGTCGAGCGGCGACGTCCAGAAGCATTCGATCGCGTCGCGCGGCGAACAGACGATCGGCTCGCCGCGTGTGTTGAACGACGTGTTGACGAGCACCGGCACGCCGGTGAGCGCGTCGAACTCGGACAACAGCGCGTGCAGCAGCGGATGCTGCTGTTCGTCGACGGTCTGCACGCGCGCGGTGCCGTCGATGTGGCGCACTGCCGGAATCTTCGCTTCCGCGCCGGGCGCGACGTCGTATACGAACAGCATGAACGGCGCGCGCAGCGGCGTGCGCCGCCCGCCGATGAACCACTGATGCGCACGGCTTTCGAGCACGACCGGCGCGACCGGCCGGAAGTCCTCGCGATCCTTGATCCGGTTCAGCTTGCGCTGCATGTCCGGATCGATCGGCGACGCGAGGATCGAGCGGGCGCCGAGCGCGCGCGGCCCGAACTCCATGCGGCCCTGGAACCAGCCGATCACGCGGTTCGCCGCGAGCAGCGCGGCCGTCTGCGCGGCGACGTCCGCCAGCCGCCGGTACGGCAGCTGCGCCTCCTTCAGGAACGCCTCGATCGCGTCGTCGCTGTACGACGGTCCGAGATACGCATGGTCCATCCGCCAGTCGCCGCGCCTCCCGCGCATCCGGAAGTCGGTCCACACCGCGGCGCCGAGCGCGGTGCCCGCGTCGCCGGCGGCCGGCTGCACCCACACGTCGTCGAACGGCCCGCGATCGCGGATCTTCGCGTTCATCACGCAGTTCAGCGCCACGCCGCCCGCCATCGCGAGCTGCTTCTCGCCGCTCTCGGCGGCGAGCCAGTCGACCGCCTGCAACACCGTTTCCTCGAGCACCACCTGCAGCGCATGCGCGATGTCGCAGTGATGCGGCTCGATCGGGCCGCCGCGCTCGCGCGGCGCGCCGAACCGCGCGGCGAGATCGGCTTCGACGACCTCGTAGCGGCCTTCGCCGTTGTAGCTCACCAGCTTGCGCATCTCGTCCGCGAGCACCGGCTTGCCGTACGACGCGAGCGCCATCACTTTGTACTCGTCGGACGAATGCAGGAAGCCGAGGTAGCGCGTCACGTGCTCGTACAGCAGGCCGAGCGAGTGCGGCAGGTTGATCTGCCCGAGCCGCCGGTAAGCCTGGCCGTCGAACACGCCGTAGCTCGTCGTCGCGCGCTCGCCGCGCCCGTCCAGCGTCATCACCGCGCAGTGCTCGTACGGCGCCGCGAGAAACGCGCTGGCCTCATGTGCGAGATGATGTTCGATGAAGTGCCAGCGAAACGGGCCGTCGTGCGCGACGCCGCGAAAGCGCCGCTGCAGATGATGCGGCGCGCCGCCCGCGAGCTGGCGCGGCGCGTTCACGATCGACGACAGGAACAGCGGATGCCACGGCGACGCGCCGTCGGCACGCGGCGCGTGCGCGGACGGCGCCAGCGGCAGCGTCAGCTCGGGCGTGTTGCCGTGCCGATCGAGTTCGAGCCACGGATCGTACGAATACGCGACATGGTCGACCTCGGCCAGCGTGATGTCGGCTTCCGCGAGACAGTAGTCGATCGCGTGATACGGCAGCTCCCACGTCGAAAACGGCACCGGCCGCTTCGCGTGCTTCACGTGCGTGAAGCGTTCCTCCTCGGCCGCGGCGAGCACGACGCCGTCGCGCACGAGGCACGCGGCGCTGTCGTGGAAGGCGGCGTTGATGCCGAGCGTGTAAGTGGAGTCGGGCATGCGTCAGCTCCTGGTGATGACGTGCGCGAAGGGAATCACGTTCGATGCGTTCGCGGCGACCGGCTCGACGCCGCGGACGGCGGCGCGCGCGGCCGCGCGTTGCGCATGGCGCTCGCTGCCGCGCAGCAGCGCGTGCGTCGCCGCGACGACGTCGTCGACGCTCACGCCGAGCAGGCACGGATGCCCCGGCTGGTTGCATACGCTGCGATAGCAGTTGCGACACGGCACATCGACGTTCAACGCGCGATGCGGCACACGCCACGGCGTGTGCTGTGGGTTGGTCAGTGCGTACAGGTCGACGACCGGCGTGCCGAGCGCGGCCGCGAGATGCACGGGGCCGCTGTTGTTCGACAGCAGCAGGTCGGCCGTCTCGATCAGCGCGCCGAGTTCGCCGAGCGGCAGCGCGCCCGCGAGCGGCACCGCGCGCGGCCCCGCGCGTTCGCAGACGGCCTCGACGAGCGGCCGCTCGTCGGCGCTGCCCGTCACCGCGATTCCGTCGAACAGCGGCGCGAGCCGCGCGGCCGCGGCGCCGAAGCGCTCGGCCGGCCAGCGCCGCGACGCCGCGCTCGCGCCCGGATGCACGACGAGCCAGCGCGCGCGCGCCGAGCCCGGCCGGTGCGGCCCGCCGATGCGCTCGAGCGCGGCGCGCAGCCGGGCGTGCAGCGCATCGCGCGCCGCGTCGCCGGGCTCGAACGCCATCCGCCAGTCGGACGTTTTCGCGCCGATCGAGCGCACCAGCGCGAGCTGGCGCGCGACCTCGTGGCGCACGAACGATTCCGGCTCGGGTTCCGGCACGCGGTCGGTCAATAGTTCATACGGATTCTCGCGACAATGCGCGAGCCGCAGCGGGATGCCCGCGAGCCAGCACATCATCGCGGCCGGCAGCGGACTCTGGCTGTACACGGTGAAGATCACGGCCGCGTCGAAGTGGCCGGCCAGCAGCCTGCCGATCATGTCGAGATCGACGACCGGATCGCCGCGCGCGTCGGGATGCTTGACCCAGGGCGCGTCATACGTCCACACGTCGTCGACCATCGGCAGATGCGGCGCGAGCGCGGCGCCGGTGCGCGAGGTCAACAGCGTGAGCCGGCGGCCGTGGCCGCTCTCCTTCAGCGCGCGCAGCGCGGGCGTCGTCATCAGCACGTCGCCGAGGCTGTCGAGCCGCACGCACAGGATCCGGCGTGCACGATCCCACGCCGCGCTCATCGCCGCACCCACGAGCCGTGACGGCGCACGGCCTCGCGCACGACGATGTCGGCGGCGAGGTCGAGACGGGTGACCACGTGGAGCGGCGTGCGCGTGGCGTCGATCCGCCATTCGGTCTCGTTGCCGCAGTCAACCAGGATCGTGCCGCAGCGTGCGGCGCGGCCGGCCTCGACGTCATCGAGGATGTCGCCGATCATCCAGCTCCATTCGGCGACCGCGCCGAGCGTGGCGAGCGCGCGGCGCAACATGCCGGGGCGCGGCTTGCGGCAGATGCAGTCGCACGTATAGCGCGGCACGCTGCCCGCCGGGTGATGCGGGCAGTAAAAAAAGTCCGCCAGCACCGCGCCGTTCGCTTCGAACAGTTCGGCGAGACGCTGGCGGACCGCGCCAAGCTCACGTTCGGTAAAGCGGCCGAGCGCGACGCCCGGCTGGTTCGACACGACCGCGATCGGCATGCCGGTCTCGCCGAGCGTGCGCAGCGCGCGCGCCGCGCCCGGCGCGAGCTTCATCCGCGCGGGATCGACGTTGTACGGCACGTTCTCGAGCAGCGTGCCGTCCTTGTCGAGCAGCACGGCGCCCGGCAGCCGCCGTTCGCGCTTCAGGGCCATGACGTCTCCTTCATCGGCAACACCATCAGCTCCGGCACGACGGTGCCCGGCGGCTGCGTCAGCACGAACCGCACGGCGGCCGCGACGTGCTCCGGCGGCTGCAGCGTGTCCTCGTCGATGTCGGGGAAGCGGTCGAGCAGGAACGGCGTGCGCATCCCGCCCGCGACGATCGCGGACACGCTCACGCCGGCCGGCCGCAATTCCGCATGCAGCGCATGCGACAGCCCGAGCAGCCCCCACTTCGTCGCGTGATACGCGGACGCATTCGGCCACGCGCGCTTCGATGCCGTCGACGCGATGTTGACGATATGGCCGCTGCCGCGCGCCTTCATCATCGGCACGGCCGCGTGGCACATCAGGTATGGGCCGAACAGGTTCGTCATCATCACCTGCTGCCACGCTGCAACGCTCACGTCGTCGATCGGTGCGGTCACGTCGATCGCCGCGTTGTTGACGATCACGTCGAGATCGCCGAGCGCCTCGCGCGCGTCGTGCACCACCTGCAGCACCGACGCTTCGTCGCGCACGTCGAGCGGCCGTCCGACCGCCTGGCCGCCATGCCGCTCGAGTCGTTGCGCGACGGCCGCCGCGCGGTCGCCGTCGAGATCGGCGACGATCACGTGCGCGCCGTGTTGCGCCAGCTCCTCGCAGATGGCCTCGCCGAGGCCGCGGCCGCCGCCCGTCACGAGCGCGGTGCGTCCGGCAAGAGATTGGCGGGCGGGATCGTGAGTCGCGTTCACATGCACCTCCTGTATGCGTCCGAAGAATCGTCGAAATCGTGGCCGTGACACTTGTCGCGACAAGCGTCGGTACAGGGGTACAGCGAGAAGCATGCCCGTGCGCGCGCGCCCGTGCCGTGTCGGCGGGCGGCGCGCGGTCGCTGGCTTTTTTATAACGGGCTGTAAAAACGTGCCCGCGCGCCCGGGCTCAGATCGCGAGCGCGTCCGGCGTCGCCTGCGCGCGGTGCTTCGCGAGCGCGCGCAGGCAGTGCGCGATGCAGCCCGCGAACGCCTCGTCGAACCACGGTTGCGCGCCCGACACGCCGACCACGATCCCGTGCTGCGCGACACCGCCCCACAGGTTCGTGTCGCCCGCGCGCAGCCGGTACGGCTCCAGCGCCTGCACGACGTGGCCGTCGCGGCCGGTTTCCCACGACAGCCGCGCCTTCGCACGTGCGTAGGCGCGATAGTCCGCATCCCAGTCCTTCGGGTCGGGCAGCGAGAACTCGTAGAGGATGGCGTCCTCGAATGCAGCGTCGCGCGGCCCGAGCGCCGGATCCATGATCACGATGTGCAGACAGCCGCTGTCGCCGACGAAGTCGCTCTGCAACGCGGCCGACAACGTCGGCAGCAGCAGCTCGACGGCCGCGATCGCGGCCTGGCGATCGGCGAACGCGCTACCGCCGCGGCGCTGGGTCAGGGTTTCGGGGGGCGTCGGATTCAGAAGGTTCGGCATGGAGTTCTCCGGAGGAAAACGCGAGCGCGCGCAGCGCCGCGATCAGGTCGTCCGCCGCGGCGGGCTTGGTCAGGTAAGCATGGAAACCCGCTTCGACCGCGCGGGTGCGGTCGCGTTCGCGCGCATGGCCGGACAACGCGAGCGCCTCCAGCGGCGCGCGGCCGTCGCGCGGGCGTTCGGCATCGAGCTGGCGGACCCGGCGCATCACCGTGTAGCCGTCCTCCTCGTCGTCGCCGAGGTCGATGTCGCAGACGAGCAGCGCCGGCCAGTCCGCGCGGCGCGCGTGCCACAGGTCGTCGAGCAGCGCCTGTCCGGACGCGAACGCGCGCACGTCCGCCCCGGCAAACTTCAGCAGCGCGGTGAGCGCCTCGCGCGCTTCGTCGTGATCGTCGACGCAGGCGATGCGCACGCCGTCGAGCGGTTTCGTCGGCACGGTTGCGCCGGCACCGGCCGCCTGTAGCGATGCCGGCGCCACCGCGCACATCGGTAGCGACAGATGCAACGTCACGCCGTGGTCGTCTCGCTCGCGCACGACGTAGCCGCCGGCGTCCTCGATCGTGTCCTGCAGCCGCTCGAGATCGAGCAGCGACAACTCCGGCGCCTCGACGCCCGCGCACGTGATCGTGATGCGCGCTTCCGGGTCGTGGCGCGCGGTGCGCACCTCGACCTGGCCGCCGCCGCTCACGTCGATCCCGCCGCGGCACAGCTCCCACACGAAGCGGCGCAGCGCGGCAGGATCGGCCTCCACGACGAGATCCTCGTTCGACAGTTCGCGAAATACCGGCACGCCGCGCCGGGCGGCCGCCTCCGCCAGCGAGTCGAGCACGTGCGCGACGAGCGGATTGATCCGCACCGGCTGCCGCGCGAATTTCGCTTCGGTGCGCTCCAGCTCGCGCTGCTTCGCCTGCAGCGACCACATCTGCGCATACACGCCGTCGCTCGCCAGCAGTTCGTCGTGCGTGCCCTGCTCGACGAGCCGGCCGTGCTCCATCACGAGGATCCGGTCCGCGTCGACGATCGTCGACAGCCGGTGCGCGATGATGAGGCTCGTGCGGTGCCGCGCGACGCGCATCAGTTCCTGCTGGATCGCGCGCTCCGAGCGCGTGTCGAGGGCAGATGTCGCCTCGTCGAACACGACGATCGGCGGCGCCTTCAGCAACGCACGCGCGATCGCGACGCGCTGCCGCTCGCCGCCCGACAGCCGCACGCCGCGCTCGCCGACGCGCGTGTCGTACGCATCGGGCAGCCGCTCGATGAACGCGTCGAGCTGCGCGCCGCGCGCGGCCGCGATCACGTCGCCGCGGGTCGCGTCGCGCCTGCCGTACGCGATGTTGTAGGCCAGCGTGTCGTTGAACAGGATCGTGTCCTGCGGAACGATGCCGAGCGCATCGCGCAGGCTGCGCTCGGTCACGAGCCGCAGGTCCTGCCCGTCGATCCGGATCGTGCCGGCATCGGGCTGGTACAGCCGGAACAGCAGCCGCGCGAGCGTCGACTTCCCCGAGCCGCTGCCGCCGACCACCGCGATCGATTGCCCGGGCTCGATGCGAAACGATACGTCCCACAGAATCTGCCGGCTCGGCTCGTAGCTGAAGTCGACATGCTCGAACTCGATCGCGCCGCCGCGCACCGCGAGCGGCTGCGCGCCGGGCGCGTCGCCGTCCTCGCCCGGCAGGCCGCGCGCATCGAGCAGGCCGAACAAGCGCTCGATGTTCGTCATCGCGTCGTTCGCCTCGCGGAACACGAAGCCGAGCGCGTTCAGCGGCAGGCTGATCTGGATGATGTACGCGTTGATCAGCACGAGATCACCGACCGTCATCGTGCCGCGCGCGACATACTGGCCGGCGAGCAGCATCACCGCCGCGATGCCCGCGCCGATGCACGCGCTCTGCCCGATATGCAGCGTCGACAGCGCGTACTGGTTCTCGACGCCGGCCTCGCGCCAGTCGTCGAGCACGCGTTCGAGCCGGCTGCGCTCGACGTCCTCGCGCGCGAAGTACTTGACGGTATCGACGTTGAGCAGGCTGTCGACCACGCGCGAGTTCGATTCGGCCTCGAGCGCGTTCACGCGGCGCTGGTAGCGCGTGCGCCGACGGGTGAACACGGTCGTATACGCCGCGTAGACCGCGAACGTGACGAGGATGATCGCGGTGAAGCCGCCGCCGTACTTGCTGATCACGATCACCAGCACCGAACCGATCTCGATCGCGGTCGGCACGATCGTGAACACCGCGACGCCGAGCAGGTACGCGATGCCGGCCGTGCCTTTCTCGAGATCGCGCACGACCATGCCGGTCTCGCGCTGCGAATGAAAGCGTGCGCCGAGCCGGTGCAGGTGGCCGAACGTGCGGACGGTAAACGACGCGACCGTATGCTGCGTGACCTGCACGAAGGTCATGTCGCGCACCTCGTTCAACGCGTTCGCGGCGAAGCGCACCACCGCATACGCGAACAGCAGCAGCACCGGCAGCGCGATCGGCTGGCCGGCCGCGCGGCCGAATCCGTCGACGATATCCTTCAGCAGCAGCGGCACCGATACGGCCGCCGCCTTCGCGAGCACCAGCAGCACGATCGCGGCGAACACGCGCGTGCGGTAATGCCGGATCGCGCGCCACAGCTCGAGCGCGATGCGCATGCGCAGGCCGCGCACGTCGTGGTCGCGGCTGTCGCGGGGATCGCAGCGGTCATGGCGCGCGCCGTTGCCGCGCGGGTCGCGGCCGTCGCGCGCCAGCTCGTCGGTGCCGGCCGTCATGCGCGCGAGGCCTGGGTCCGTGGTCGGGTCGTCCCGCGCATCGGCCGTCAATGGTGCGATTCGCGGTCGCGGCCGGTGCCGCTGCCCGGTTCGGGGTCGCGCACGGCGGGCTGCGTCGGCGTGACGGTGCGTTGGGACGGATGCAGCACCGTGCCCGGTTGGTGTTCGTCGTCGTCGCGGCGCACCCTCACGCGGTTCTCGACGTCGCGCACGCACATGCAGCCGTCGGCGATGTCCTCGATGTCGTGCTTCATCCAGCGCGACGGCACGGTGCCGTCCAGTTCGACGCGGCCGTCGCGCACCTGCACGGTGACGTCGCTCACGTCGATGTCGAGCGCATGCGCGAGCCGCTCGCAGACGTCCTCGCGAATGCGCTCGTCCGAGCGCGTATAGCCTTTCGGGCCACGGCGCTGGCGCATCGCTTCGCGTTGCGCATCGGCACGGCGCGGATCGTGTGGATCGCGCGGATCATGGTCGCGCTCGCCGCCGTACCCGCCCATCCGGTAATGCTCGCGGAACCCCGGCTGATCGCCGCCATACCGACCTTCGCGACCTTCGCGGCCTTCACGACCCTCGCCGCCTTCCATGCGACGACCGCGGTTGCCGTAGCCGCGTTCGGCTTCCCATTCGGGGTCGCGCGACCCGCCCGGCGCGTCGCGCCAGTCGCCGACGTCGCCCGGACGCCGCTCGGCCGATGTGCGCGCCGAACGTTCACTCCATTCGCTGCCCCAGTCTTCCGGGCCGACGTTCTCGCTCGCGAAGCGCCGGTACGCGGATTCATAGTCGGCGTCGTGCCGCCGGGTTTCGTCGCCGCGAAAGTCGCGCTCGCCGCCCCGGTACGCACGTTCGCCGCGTTCCTGCCAGTCGGGCGGCCCACTGCGTTCGGCTTGCCGTCCCGGATATCGTCGTTGCATCATGTCCTCCTTGCGCGCCCCAGTGCCGCGCACGGCTCCATGCCGCAGCGCGGCGCGCGTCGTTCGGTCGGTTGCAAATCGCGTGCCGCGGTCGTGGCAAGGCCCGACACGGCGAGGCGGGTTGGTGACTCGACGCGGCTCGTCGGTTTACGCCGCCCGCGGCTTCCCCGTGTTCTCGGGCGCTCTCCGGTCGAACGCCGGGCGCCGGCGCCGGCTGCCGCCCCTATCTGCAACGCGATTGCACTTTTTGCGCGGAACCGCGCCGTATCGGGCCCTATGCGCCACCCGTGCCCGGGCCTGTCGGCTCGTCCGGGTCTTCAAGGCCGCCGGCCTCGTCGAATCGTTCCGTGCGGTCCGGCTCGATATCCGCGGCGTCCTCGAGCCCCGCATCGCCGTCCGCGGATGCGCGTTCGCCGGTGCCCGCCCGGTCCGTATCGCTGTCGAGCGCAGCGTCGCCGCGTTCCAGCGCGTGCTCGTCGAGCGGCGAATCGATGTCGAACGGATGGCGCCGCGCGCCGGCCGTGTCGCTGCCGCTGTCGGACGAGTCGCTCGGGCCCAGTGCGCGTCCGTCGCGCCCGCGCGACGCGTTCTCGTCGTCCGGGCCGACCGGCTCGTTGTCGGGATTCAGTGTACTGTTCATGTCGATGTCCTCGTGTTCCGCCGGGCCGCAGGACCGCCTGCGTGCCCGATGCGCCCGTGTAGCGCGGGTCGGACCACGACGCAATCGGCATGCCGCGTCCGCGGCGATCGGGCGGCCGGCAGCCCGATCGACCGCGTCATCCAATAGGCGGCATGCACAATGCGCACCCATTGATCAGGTGAATCGGGTTCCCGTATGCTTTCGAGCGACTCAATCCGGTTCGAATCGCCGCCGCCGGTCCCGCCAGGCGCGGCCGGGTTGGCCCGAGGCCACCCTCATTAGACTCAGCTTCGATGAACAAAGACGACGCCATTTCCGAATTGCCTCCGCCGCTCGGCCCCGCCGACGCACGCGATCTGCTGCATCGCTTCGCCGAGTTCCGCTTCGAAACCGTCGTCGGTGCGATCACCGACTACGCGGTGTTCATGCTCGATCCGCAAGGCAACGTCGCGACCTGGAACGCGGGCGCGGAGCGCATCAAGGGCTATCGCACCACCGAGATCATCGGCCACCATTTCTCGCGCTTCTATCCGCCCGACGCGATCGCCGCGGGCCGGCCGGCGCTGGGGCTCCGCGAAGCGAGCGCGCACGGCCGTTTCGAGGACGAAGGCTGGCGCGTGCGCAAGGACGGTTCGCTGTTCTGGGCCAGCGTGACGATCACGGCCGTGCGCGATCATGGGGGCCAGCTGGCCGGCTTCATCAAGATCACGCGCGACATGACCGAGCGCAAGCGGCTCGCCGAACTGGAAATGTCGACGCACCGGCTCAGCGTGTTCATCGCGATGCTCGCGCACGAACTGCGCAACCATCTCGCACCGCTGCGCCACTCCGTCAGCGTGCTGCAAACGCTGCCCGATCCGGCGCCGATGCTCGCGCAATGCCGCGATGCGGTGCACCGTCAGGTCGGACAATTGACGCGGCTCGTCGACGATCTGCTCGACGTCGGGCGCATCACGGCCGGCAAGGTCGAACTCGACAACGCGCCGGTGACCGTGCGCGACGTCGTGTGCCGCGGCGTGGAGAGCATCCAGCCGAAACTGGCCGCGCGCCAGCAGCATCTTCGTGTCGAACTTCCGCCCGAGCCGGTGGTGGTGCGCGGCGACGCCGCGCGGCTCGTGCAGGTGCTGCACAACCTGCTCGACAACGCGTCCAAGTTCTCGCCGCCGGGCGCGCGCATCGACGTCTCCGCCGACCGCGAAGGGTCGACCGTCGCGATTCGCGTGACCGATCACGGCGTCGGCATCGCGGCGGGTTCGCTCGAGACGATCTTCGACCTGTTCGACCAGGACGGCGTGCCGGGCCGGCGCCCGTCCGACGGCTTCGGGCTGGGCCTCGCGATCTGCCGGTCGTTCATCGAGCTGCATGGCGGCAGGATTTCCGCGGAAAGCGACGGCCCCGGCCACGGTGCGACGTTCACGGTACGGTTGCCCGTCGAGCACCACGTGGAAACGGCACGGACGGAAGCGCCCGCGCCGCGCGCAGGGAAGCCGACCGCCGCGCCGCTGAACATCGTCGTCGTCGACGACAACCGCGACTCGGCCGACACGCTCGCCGTGCTGCTGCAGCTGAAGGGGCACGTGCCGCGCGTCGCGTACAACGCGAGCGACGCGCTGGCGCTCGTGCGCGAAGCCGTTCCGCATCTGATGCTCATCGACCTGTCGATGCCCGACGTCGACGGCTACACGCTGCTGCACGAACTGCGCGCGATCGACACGCCGGGCGGCATGATCTGTGTCGCGCTGTCCGGTCATGCCAGCTCGTCGGATCTCGCGCGCACGGCGCGCGAAGGCTTCGACGATCACCTCGTGAAACCCCTCGAGATGGCCGTGCTCGACGCGCTGCTGCAGCGTGTCGCGCGCACGGTGCATGGCACGCCATGACCGTGTGCGCGATCGCTTACGCCTTCGCTCGAGCCCTCGAGCAGGCGCGCGCTTAGGCCCTGCTCAAGCCATCGCGCGGCACATCGCCGCGCACGCGTCGCACGCCAGCGCGCAGCGCCGGCAATGTTCGTGCAGATGCCGCAGGCATTCGACCGCGCACAGCTCGCATACCTGCGCGCACAGCGCACACACGCGCGGCGCGACCACGCTGCCGCGCGCCATCACGCCCGACGCGAAGCGGCACAGCTGCGCGCATTCGATGTCGAGCGCGATGCAGTCGGCCAGCTTGTGTGCGTCGGGCTCCGCCAGGCACGCGGCCATGCACGCGTCACAGGCGTGCGCGCACGCGTCGCACGCGGCCATGCAGTTGTCGTAGCGAGTATTCGTATCGCTCATCGCAGTGCTCCTCGTTCCAGTGGGATCGTCATGGCGTCAGCTTCACTTTCATCCAGCCGGGCTCGCGCACGTCGAACGCTCGGTACGCATCGATCGCGTTCGTCAGCGGCTCGCAGCGCGTGAGCACCGACACCGGGTCGAACGCGCCGCTGCGCACCAGCTCGATCAGGTGCGGCGTGATGGTCCGGTGATTGCAATTGCCCATCTTGATCGTCAGGTTCCGGTTCATCGCCTCGCCGATCGGAAACACGCGCGCCTGCGGCGGATACACGCCGATCACCGCGACCGTGCCGGCCTTCGCGACCGCGCGCACCGCCCATTGCAGCACCTGCGACGGCCCGTCGCCCGGCGTCCAGTAGCGGCCGTCCGGTTTGCGGCGCGGCGCGACGGCGTCGACCTCCGCATCGAATGCGCGCGCCGCGTCGCGATCGGCCGCGGCCGGGCCGTGCGTCGCGCGCATCGCGTCGACGCCCACCGCGTCGATCACGCGATCGACGCCGATCCCGCCGGTGAGACGCAGCACCGTGTCGACCGGGTCTTCCTCGGAGAAGTCGATCGTTTCCGCGCCTTGCGCGCATGCCATGTCGAGGCGCGACGCGATGCGGTCGATCGCGATCACGCGCCCCGCGCCCAGCAGCTTCGCGCTCGCGATCGCGAACTGGCCGACCGGCCCCGCGCCGAACACGGCCACCGTGTCGCCCGGCTTCACCTCGGCGAGTTGCGCGCCGAAATAGCCGGTCGGGAAAATATCGGACATCAGGATCGCGCGGTCGTCGTCGATCGCCTCGGGCAGCCGGATCAGGCTCGCGTTCGCAAGCGGCGTGCGCGCGTATTCGGCCTGCAGCCCGTCGAACGGACCCGTGTCCGCCGGGCCGCCGAAGAACGCGGTGCCCGCGCGCGGGCCGCTCGGGTTCGCGACGTCGCATTGCGCGGTGTAGCCGGCGCGGCAGTATGCGCAGCTGCCGCACGCGATCGTCGACGGAATCAGCACGCGATCGCCGCGCTTGAGGTTGCGCACGTCGCGCCCGACCGTCTCGACGATGCCGACGCCCTCATGACCGAGGATCGTGCCCGGCTTCATTCCGCCGAGCGTACCGCGCACCATGTGCAGGTCGGTGCCGCAGATCGCGCTGGCGGTCAGGCGCACGACCGCGTCGGTCGGTTGCGAGACTTCCGGGTCGGGTACCGTATCGATGCGAATGTCGCCGATGCCGTGAAATACCACTGCTTTCATGTCAGGCCCTCCTTGTCGAAAGCGGGGACGGTGAAGTCACCGTCGCGCTTTCGAGCAAGGTGCGCGCCTGTCGGGGCGTGCTGGGGTTGTCGTGGTTGTCGTGGTTGTCGTGGTTGTCGGGCTTGTCGTGTGCACGTGCGCAGTTGGTGGGCCTGAGGTCGCGGGTTCAGCCGCCTCGCGACGCAGTCAACACGCCACGAGCGCGACCATCAGCCCGACTTCACAGCGCCCTGCTGCTCGAGCGCCTCTTCCGCCTTCAGGCAGTCGAGATCGCGGCCGATCGTCGCGACCGCGAGCCGCTTGTCGCCGCGCCAGTACGTCACCGAGCCGTCGTGCGCGCGCAGGTCGCCGTCGATCTCGACGCGGTCCCACTGCTCCGCATGTCCCACATAGCGGACGGTCAGATCGTAGTGCTGGCTCCAGAAGAACGGCACCGCGTCGAACGGCCGCTGCTGGCCGAGCATGTTGCGCGCCGCCGCGATGCCCTGCCGCTCCGCGACGACCCAGTGCTCGACGCGAATGCGCTCGCCCGTCAACGGATCGGGCCAGCGCGCAATGTCGCCGGCCGCGTAGATGTCCGGTGCGCTCGTCTGCAGGAATCGGTCGACCGTCACGCCGCGATCGACGGCCAGCCCCGCATCCTGCGCGAGCGTCACGTCCGGATGCACGCCGATGCCGACCACCACGACGTCGGCCGGCAGCCCGTCGCCGTTCGACAGCATCACGTCATCCGGCGTGATCTGTGCGGGCGTCACGCCGAGATGGAACGTCACGCCGTGCGACTCGTGCAGCGCGCGGAGCGTGTCGCCGAGCGCGTCGCCGAGCACGCGCGCCATCGGATGCGCATCGGGCGCGACCACCTGCACGACGAGCCCGCGCGTGCGCAGCGCGGCGGCCGCCTCGAGCCCGATGAAGCTCGCGCCGACCACGACGCAGCGTTGCGCATGCTTCAGCGTGCCGATCAGTGCATCGCAATCGGCGCGCGAGCGCAGCACGCGCACGTGCGGCAGCTCGGCGCCCGGCACGGTCAACCGGTTCGGCTCGGCGCCCGTCGCGAGCAGCAGCGCGCCGTAGCCGACGCGGCTGCCGTCCGCGAGTTCGACCGCGTGCGCCGCGGGATCGATCCGCGTAACGCGCGTGCCGCAGCGCACGTCGATGCGCTGCTCGGTATAGAACGACGCGCCACGCAGCGGCAGCCAGTCGGCTTCGGCCGTGCCGGCCAGATAATCCTTCGAGAGGTTCGGCCGATCGTACGGCGGCTCGCTGTCCGCGCTCAGCAGCGTGATCGCGTGCGGATAGCCTTCCTGCCGCAGCGTCACGGCCGCCGCGATCGCGGCCGCGCCGCCGCCGACGATCACCACCGATTCGGGCAGCCCGGCCGCTTTCAGCGCGGGCGGCGACGCGGCAGGCTGTGCATCGAGCACGACCGCGCGGCCATCGCGACGCTCGACGCGCCAGCACGTCAGGCCGTCGAGCGCCGGCGCGCGCAGCATTGCGCCGGTGCGCAGACAGAACGCCGCGTGATGCCACGGGCAGCGGATCGTGTCGCCGACGAGCAGCCCGTCGGCCAGCGGCGCGCCGTAGTGCGGGCATTGCCCGGTCACGGCAAACAGTTCGTCGGCGCGGCGCACCAGCAGCACCGTTGCGTCGCCGACCCGGCCTTCGATCATCGCGCCGTCGGCGATGTCGTCGAGCGCGATGCCCTGCGCGAGATCGGGACGTGAAGACGAGGCGTCACTTGCGGACATGGCATGGCTCCCGGAGTGTGGGGTAACGGTCCCATTATCGGCGTCCTTCCTGAAAAGAACAGGTACAGACAACCCCGCGGCGCACGCAAACGCGGAATGTAGCTCGTATGCGATCCGCGCCCGGCGTACAACGTCATCCACGTTGCGGCGCAACACGCCGGATGCGCAATGCGCGGGGTGCGGCGACGCGCGCAATCCGCATGCCACGCCCTTCTTCATCCCGTCACGCGAAGCGACGTGATGGCGATGTGGGACGTGACCCGACGTGACTTCGCGTGATGCGCCGCCGCGCCGTCAATCCATGCAGGCCGCCGCGAGCTTGCCGACGGTGACGATCGCTCGCTCGATCTCCGGCGACCACGGGCTGCTGTAGTTCAGCCGGATGAAATTGCGGTAGGTGTCCGCGATCGAGAACATATAGCCTGGCCCGATCGTGATGCCCTGCTCCAGCGCGAGCTGGTACAGGCGCATCGCGTCGACCTGTGCCGGCAGCTCGACCCACAGCACGTAACCGCCCGCCGGGCTCGAGATGCGCGTGCCTTCCGGGAAGAACCGCGACACCATCGCGCGCATCAGGTTCGCCTGTTGCGCATACGCCTTGCGAATCCGCCGCAGGTGATGCTCGTAACCGTCTCGCTCGAGAAACTCGGCGATCGCGAGCTGCGGCAACGACGGCGTCGCCAGCGTGTTCAGGAACTTCAACTTCTCGACCTGTTCGCGATAGCGGCCCGGCAATGCCCAGCCGATCCGGTAGGCGGCCGTCAGGCTCTTCGAGAACGATGCGCAATGCAGCACGATGCCGTTACGGTCGAACGCCTTCAGCGCGCTTGGGTGTGCGTTGCCGAAATACAATTCGTTGTACACGCCGTTCTCGATGATCGGCATGCCGGCTTTCGTTGCAAACTCAACCAGTTCGCGCTTGCGCTCGTCGGGCATCTGAAAGCCGAGCGGGTTCTGGAAGTTCGGCATCACCATGCACGCGGCGATCGGCTGCGACTTTGCGATCGCCGCCAGCGCCGCGATGTCGATTCCGTATTCCGGGTGCGTCGCGACCTCGATCGCCTTCATCCCCATCCGCTCGATCGCGTGCAGCATCGCGTAGAACGTCGGCGACTCCACCGCGATCGTGTCACCCGGTTTCGCAACCGCCTGCAGGCACAGATTGATCGCCTCCGTCGCGCCCACCGTCACGATGATCTCGTTCGGATCGACCGACATCCCGTTTTCCAGATAGCGTCGCGCGATCTGCCGGATCAGGCGCGGATGGCCCGGCGGCAGCCCGTCCGTCACGCCCCACAGCGACTTGTCGCGGCCGGCTGCGTACGCATAGCGGTTCAGCTTCTCGAACGGAAACAGGCTCGGGTCCGGATACGGCGAACCGAGCGGCACCGCGTCGTCGGTGCCGATCGCGCGCAGCGTCGACAGCACGAGCCGGCTCATGTCGACCGACGACGAGATCGCGATCGGCTTCGACGGCCGCAGCTCGCGCACCGGCGCGTGGTTGTCGTCGCGACGCAGGTTCACGAAGTAGCCGGATTGCGGACGGCTTTCCAGCAGCCCGCGGCTTTCGAGCAACAGGTACGCATGCAGCACGGTCGTGATGCTGATCCGATGCTGCTGGCTCGCCTGCCGTACCGACGGCACACGATCGCCATGTCGATACACGCGCTGCCGGATGAGTCTCTCTATGTCGTTCGCGAATTTCTCGTAGAGCTTCATCCGCCTCGCCCCGCCAGCGGTGAACCGGCCCGCGACGCGTGTGCGCGCGTGCCGCGCCGATGCGCGAAGCCGGATAGCCGTGCCCGCTGGCGGGCGTTCGGGTGCGAGCGTCGGCCGTTACCGAAATTGAAGGCGGGTAGCAATGCGAAATCCATCATGACGAGGATCGGCATCCTACTGCGTCAATTCGGCGAATGTAAGTGACAGTTTGGCGGCCAAACGTCAAATCGCGCGGGTGTGGTGAACAGATGGGAAGACCGTGGCACGCAGCCGCGTGTCGTATCATCCGTACCGCCGCGCGCATGCGGTCGTGACGCGAAACGGCACGATGCGATTCGCGTGGCGACCTTCGAGCGTGACGTCGTGCGCACCGACGCTCGGTATAGCTGATCGTCTAAGTCCCTAAGTCCCGCGCACGCGCAATGCCGGTTCGTGCGTCACGATGCGCGGCGTCGCACGAACGCGCAGGTGTCGTCGACGCGATCCGCGCCGGGCCGAACGCCGGACTTCATGCGATTCGAACACCGCAAGCCGGGCCTAGCCGATCACGTGCCGCACGACCTTCCCGCCGAATCCCGTCACGATGTTGTCGACCGAGAACGGCGTCGCCTCGTCCGCCTCGACGATGACCGCCACGCTGCCCGGCGCGAGCCGTGTCGCGACCGATTCGACGAACTGCCCGTCGAGCAGCGCATTGCCGGCTGCGTCCGCGACGATGCCGGCCCCCGCGCCGGCCGCCATGCCGGCGATCGCGCCGAGCGGCCCGGCGAGCATCCCGAGCAGCCCGCCCGCGATCGCGCCGATCACGCCGCCCTTGAACGACCGCGACTCGGCGTCGAGCACGGCGAGCTTGCCGTTCGCGTCCTTTTCGACGACGACGCCATTGTCGACGTGAAATCCTTCATGTTTCTCCGACAGCGCCTCGAAATCGTTCGCGGCCTGACGGGCCGTGTCGACGCTGCCGAATACGGCGACGATCAGTTGCTTGGTCATGCGACACCTCTCGGGTTGGTGAGCGACGCGAACGCCGCCAGTCGACGGACATCCGCGGATGGGTCGGACCGGCCGCGCGTTGCGTGCCGGGATCCGTGGGTGCGATACGCGCGCGTGCCGCTGCATCGCGAACACGAGCGGCACGAGCGGCGCGGGCCGCACGCTACCGGCGCGTATGCGCATCCTCCTCGACATCGTCGACTTCCGCCGGAAAGCGATGCTGGCCGAAGCTCAGAATCAGCACGCCCACCGCGAGCAGCACGATCCCGCACGTGGTCATCAGCATCCGCTCCGGGCCGTCGGTCGCGCCGCGCAGGATCAGGTCGCGCGCGAGCGACGTCATCGCGATGAACAACGGAAAGCGCACCGGCAGCCGGCCGAGCCGCAGATAGCGCACGTTCATCGCGAGCACTTCCAGGTACAGGAACATCAGCAGCAGGTCGGTGAGCGACACCTCGCCCGCGAGCACGACCTTCCACGCTTCCTGGGTCATCGCGAACGCGGTCGCCAGACCGATCACGATCAGGCCGGCCAGCTCGGCCGCATGGAGGAAGTGGCCGAAGCGGCGGCGGATGCGCTCGGCGGCCGTATCGGCGGAAGCAGTGGACGTGTTCAAGGCGATGACCGTTGCAATGAGGTAGGTGCCGCGCTCGACGCCCCGTCGACGCCGTGCTCAACCCCCGCGACAAAAATTCGCATCGCTTCCAGCAGATTCGCCATGGTGAATCCTCGTCGGCAGGTGGAGCGAACCAATCTACTGCACGCGTCGCGCCCACTCAAGAGCACAGCGGCACGCGCTTCAGGAGTACAGCTGCACGCATGCGATGCAAAATCGAACCTTGATCAACCGATTCGAATGACAGATCGTCGATACGTGTTCCAAAGACCCGCCGAAGCTGCTAGATTGCAGGCTCGACGACGTTACGCGGTGCGGAGAGGTCACGCGCCGGGCGAACGCGCGGCCCTCCTGCCTGCCTTCCCTTTCGCGCCCGGACGGCAGGCCGCCGCCGCTGCGGCCCGTTGCGCGATGCCCGCGCAACGTCCTTCATCCGCATGTCACAAAGAGAACAGTCGCATGACACAGTCCACCCGCTCGTCTTCGCGCGCCGCGGCAGCCGCGGCCCGTCCGTCCCGACATGACTGACCGGCAGGCCGCGATGCAAACCCGTCCCCCGCTTTCCCAGGCCGTTCACGAGCCGATCACGCGCAGCGCGATCTTCCTCGTCGCCACCGTCAACCCCGGCGCCGAGCGCGCCGACACGATCCGCGCGTGGTGCGGCGACATCGCCGCGCTCGTGCGCTCGGTCGGCAAGCGCGTGCCGGGCGGCAACCTGTCCTGCGTATGCGGCTTCGGCTCCGACGCATGGGACGCGCTGTTCGGCGATCCGCGTCCCGCGTCGCTGCATCCGTTCCGCGAATTCGGCGCCGGCCAGCGCGTCGCGATTGCGACGCCGGGCGACATCCTGCTGCACATTCGCGCCGACGCGATGGACCTGTGCTTCGAACTCGCGACCCAGTTGCTCGCCGCGCTCGGCGACGCGGTCACGGTCGTCGACGAGGTGCACGGCTTCCGCAACTTCGACCAGCGCGCGATGATCGGCTTCGTCGACGGCACCGAGAACCCGGAAGGCCGCGAGGCGGTCGACTTCACGGTGATCGGCGACGAGGACGCCGAATTCGCGGGCGGCAGCTACGTGCTCGTGCAGAAGTACCTGCACGACATGGCCGGCTGGAACGCGCTCGCGGTCGAGACGCAGGAGCGCATCATCGGCCGCACCAAGCTGTCCGACATCGAGCTCGCGCCGGACGTGAAGCCGTCGTGCTCGCACAGTTCGCTGACCACGCTCGACGAAAACGGCCAGGAAGTGAAGATCCTGCGCGACAACATGCCGTTCGGGCGCCCCGGTTCCGGCGAATTCGGCACCTATTTCATCGGCTACGCGCGTTCGCCGGCGCCGATCGAGCAGATGCTCGAGAACATGTTCGTCGGCCGCCCGCCCGGCAACTACGACCGGCTGCTCGACTTCAGCCGCGCGGTCACGGGCTCGCTGTTCTTCGTGCCGTCGGCCGACCTGCTCGAAGCGCTCGCCGATCGCGCCGCACCGGCCGACACCGACGCCGCGCAGCCCGCACCCTCATCGCCCGAGCCGCGTCGTGACGGCTCGCTGAATATCGGATCGCTGAAAGGAGTCAAAGCCTATGAATAACCTGCACCGCGAACTCGCGCCGATTGCCTCGTCCGCGTGGGCGCAGATCGAGGAAGAAGTCGCCCGCACCTTCAAGCGCTCGGTGGCCGGGCGCCGCGTGGTCGACGTCGAAGGGCCGGCCGGCCCCGGGCTGTCGGCCGTCGGCACCGGGCATCTGCGCGACGTCACCGCGCCGCGCGAACAGGTGAGCGCGCGACTGCGCGAGGTCCGCAACGTCGTCGAGCTGACGGTGCCGTTCGAGCTGAGCCGCGACGCGATCGACAGCGTCGAGCGCGGTGCGCGCGACGCCGACTGGCAGCCGGCGAAGGATGCCGCGCAGCGCCTGGCGTTCGCGGAAGACGGCGCGATCTTCGACGGCTATCTGGCCGCGGACATCGTCGGCATCCGCGAAGGCACGTCGAATCGCAAGCTCACGCTGCCGACCGACGTCAGCGCGTACCCGGACGCGATCAGCGACGCGCTGGAAGCGCTGCGGCTCGCGGGCGTCGACGGCCCGTACACGGTCGTGCTCGGCTCGGACGCCTACACGGCGCTTAGCGAAGCGCGCGACCAGGGCTACCCGGTGCTCGGCCACATCAAGCGCATCGTCAGCGGCGAGATCGTGTGGGCGCCGGCGATCAGCGGCGGTTGCGTGCTGTCCACCCGCGGCGGCGACTACGAGCTGCACCTCGGCGAAGACGTGTCGATCGGCTATACGAGCCATACCGACAAGGTCGTCCGCCTGTACCTGCGCGAAACGTTCACGTTCCTGATGCTGACGAGCGAGGCATCGGTGGCCGTGGCGCCGCAGGCCAGCACGGCCGCCTGACGGCCTGCCCGCGCGCGATGCCCGCCGGGCGTCGCGCACGCCGGCCGCGTTGCCGGCCGCACGTTCGTCGCCGGCTGAACCCTCCTGCATGGAGCGTGACATGAGCGATTCGAATCAAGCATTGCAGTCGTTGCAAGCATCGGTCGACAGCCTGAAGCAAACCATCGACGCGAACGCGAGCCGCCAGGCCGCCGACACCGCCGTCCTGTTCACCGTGGTGTCGCTGATGCTGGCCGAACTGCCGCCCGACACCCGCAACCTGATCGAGGATTCGTTCACCGTGTGGGCCAATGGTCTGCAGGATGCGGCACTGTCGACCGACGTGAGGCAGATTGCCCGGCAGCGCCTCGCGATGAAACTCTCCGACTGACGCCGGTTCGCCACGGTTGCGCCTGATCCGGCCCGCACCGTGCAACTCGCCCGCTTCGCCATCGGCCCCGCGCCACGCATCGGTTGGCGGGCGGGCGCGGCCCGGCGTAATCCGCCCGCATACCTCACCGCCCCACGCGATCGCTCCGCCGCGCGTGCGCCGCGTTTCACCACACGTACCCCTTCCCGTTTGCCGCCTGCCGGCGCCCTGCGCGCCGATGTCGCACCGCGCTTTGCGCGCGTGGCGCGCCGCGCCGTTTCCCGATTCCGCACGCCGCACCCGCATGCGCGCTCGTCTGTACTCCTTGCACCGGACGCACGCGCGCATGTGAGGGTGCAATTCCCGGCCGGGCCGGTGCGGAACTGTGTCTTGGAGGCGTTCGGCCAATTCGCTATTTTGAACGCAGTCGAAGTGATGCCGCGGGCTGAGCGACGCACCGGTGTTGCCGTGCCGTCGCGCATCGGGATTTCCCTTTCGATCCACGTTCATTGACAGGAGCCAGACCACCATGCCCGCACTTTGCGATATCTGTCACGCCCGGCCGGCCGTCGCGCGCGCCACCGTGATGCAGGACGGCGAGCGCAAGACGATCTCGATCTGCGACTACCACTTCCGTCAGCTGATGCGGCATCAGAGCATGCTGAACCCGTTCGATTCGCTGCTGGGTGGTGGCGCGTCCTCATTGTTCGGCGAGGACGGCGACGCGTCGCCGCTGGCCGCCGAGATTCCGCGCGAATCGGTCGACCCGACCGATGCGTTCAGCGAGCAGACGCTCGAACTGCTGCAGCATGCGGCCGAGAAGGCGCACGAACTGCGCCGCAGCGAGCTCGACACCGAACACCTGCTGTACGCGCTCGCGGATACCGACGTGTGCGCGGCGCTGCTGAAGGAACTGAAGCTGTCGCCGCAGGACCTGAAGGCCTACATCGACGAGCATGCGCACACCGGCACGGCGGCCGCGGACGCGTCGCTCGACCGGCTGTCGATCTCGCCGCGCGTGAAGAAGGCCGTGCAGTACGCATTCCAGGCGTCGCGCGATCTCGGCCACTCGTACATCGGCCCCGAGCACCTGCTGATCGGTCTCGCGGCGGTGCCGGACAGCATCGCCGGCACGCTGCTGAAGAAATACGGCGTGACGCCGGAAGCGCTGCGCCAGAAGGTCGTGAAGGTCGTCGGCAAGGGGGCGGAAGACGGCCGCGTCGACGCGCCGACCGGCACGCCGAATCTCGACAAGTTCGGCCGCGACCTCACCGCGATCGCGCGCCAGGGCAAGCTCGACCCGGTGCTCGGCCGCGCGCAGGAAATCGAGAGCACGATCGAAGTGCTCGCGCGCCGCAAGAAGAACAACCCGGTGCTGATCGGCGAGCCCGGTGTCGGCAAGACCGCGATTGTCGAAGGCCTCGCGCAGCGGATCGTCAACGGCGACGTGCCCGAAGTGCTGCGCGGCAAGCGGCTCGTCGAGGTCAACATCAACTCGATGGTGGCCGGCGCGAAGTATCGCGGCGAATTCGAGGAACGCGCGAAGCAGCTGATCGACGAAGTGACGGCCAAGCATGACGAGCTGATCCTCTTCATCGACGAGCTGCATACGATCGTCGGCGCGGGCCAGGGCGGCGGCGAAGGCGGGCTCGACATCGCGAACGTGCTGAAGCCGGCGCTCGCGCGCGGCGAACTGAGCCTGATCGGCGCGACCACGCTCAACGAATACCAGAAGCACATCGAGAAGGACGCGGCGCTCGAACGGCGCTTCCAGCCCGTGTTCGTGCCGGAGCCGAGCGTCGAGCAGACGATCGTGATCCTGCGCGGGCTGCGCGACAGCCTCGAGGCGCACCACCAGGTCACGTTCGCCGACGACGCGTTCGTCGCGGCCGCCGAGTTCGCCGACCGCTACATCACCGCGCGCTTCCTGCCCGACAAGGCGATCGACCTGATCGACCAGGCCGCCGCGCGCGTGCGGATCGGCGCGACGTCCCGCCCCGCCGACATCCAGGAAGACGAAGCGCAGATCGTGCAGCTCAAGCGCGAGCAGGACTATGCAACGTCGCGCAAGCGCTTCGACCAGGCGAAGCAGTTCGACGAGCAGATCAACGCGAAGCAGAAGTCGCTCGACGAAAAGATGGAGGCGTGGCAGCGCAAGACCGGTTCCGAGACGCTGGAAGTGACCGTCGAATCGGTCGCCGAGGTCGTGTCGCGGTTGACGGGCATTCCGGTGTCCGAGCTCACGCAGGAAGAGCGCCAGAAGCTGCTGAAGATGGAAGAGCAACTGCGCGAGCGCGTGATCGGCCAGAGCGATGCCGTGGTCGCCGTGAGCGACGCCGTGCGGCTGTCGCGCGCCGGGCTCGGCCAGTCGCACCGGCCGATCGCGACATTCCTGTTCCTCGGGCCGACCGGCGTCGGCAAGACCGAGCTCGCGAAGGCGCTGGCCGAGACCGTGTTCGGCGACGAGCAGTCGATCATCCGCATCGACATGTCCGAGTACATGGAACGGCACGCGGTCGCGCGGCTGATCGGCGCGCCGCCCGGCTACGTCGGCTACGACGAAGGCGGCCAGCTCACCGAGCGCGTGCGGCGCCGCCCGTACAGCGTGATCCTGCTCGACGAGATCGAGAAGGCGCATCCGGATGTCTACAACGTGCTGCTGCAGGTGTTCGACGACGGCCGGCTGACCGACGGCAAGGGCCGCGTGGTCGACTTCAGCAACACGATCATCATCGCGACGAGCAACCTCGGCGCCGCGATCATCATGGACAACCTCACGCAGCCGGAAGCCGCGCGCAAGACCGACAAGGCGATCCGCGAGCAGCTGATGCAGGTGCTGAAGGGCCATTTCCGCCCCGAGTTCCTGAACCGGATCGACGAGGTGATCGTGTTCCATGCGCTGTCGAAGGAGAACATCCGCTCGATCGTGCAGATCCAGCTCGACCGCGTGGTGCGCACCGCCGCCGCGCAGGACATCACGCTCGTGATGGGCGACGCGCTCGTCGAACACCTGACCGAAGCCGGCTATCAACCGGAATTCGGCGCGCGCGAGCTGAAGCGGCAGGTGCGCCAGATCATCGAGACGAAGCTCGCGAAGGAGATTCTCGCGGACAAGCTGCAGTCCGGCGATCGCGTCGAAGTCGATTACGACAACGCGAGCGACGCGGTGACGTTCAACAAGCTCGCGCGGCCCGATGCCAAGGACACCAAGGACGCGACCAGGAACGCCGACGGCAAGGCCCGGCCGAACGGCAAGGCGGCGAAGGCAGCGTCCGATGCAAAGGATGACGAAGCGAAGGACGAGACGCCTGCACCCGCGCCTGCGCCCGCAGCCAAGCCATCCGGCAAGAAGTCGTCCGGTGCGAAGAAGGACGCGCAGTAATAACACGCGGGCCCGCATGCACGGGCCCGCTTGCCCCCCAACGCCGCGACGCGGCGCAACCCGAGCCGGCCCGCAGCGGGCCGGCTGATGGAGATTCACATGACAAATCGACGCGAAGTGCCAGGCATCAGGAAGTACGATGGGCCCGCCGGCGGTTGGGGCGCGCTTCGCGCGACAGCCGAGGCCGTGCGCACGCAGATGGAAACCATCGAGGCGCCGATCGTGCTGATGCGGACCAACCAGCCCGACGGCTTCGACTGTCCCGGCTGCGCGTGGCCCGACAAGGAACACAAGTCGACGTTCCAGTTCTGCGAGAACGGCGCGAAGGCCGTCACGTGGGAAGCGACCACCAAGCGCGTGACGCCCGAGTTCTTCGCGGCGAACCCGGTGTCGTCGCTGCTGCGGATGTCCGACTACGAGCTGGAGAACATGGGCCGGCTCACGCATCCGCTCGTCTACGATCGCGCGACCGACACGTTCCGCGCGGTCGAGTGGGACGATGCGTTCGCGCGCATCGGCGAGGTGCTGCGCGCGCTGCCGCCCGAGCAGGTCGAGTTCTACACGTCGGGCCGCGCGTCGAACGAAGCCGCCTACCTGTATCAACTGTTCGCGCGCGAGCTTGGCACCAACAACTTCCCCGACTGCTCGAACATGTGTCACGAGCCGACCAGCGTCGGCCTGCCGCAGTCGATCGGGATCGGCAAGGGCACGGTGTCGCTCGAGGATTTCGACCACTGCGAGCTGATCATCTCGATCGGCCACAACCCCGGCACCAACCACCCGCGGATGATGGGCACGCTGCACGAGTGCTCGCGCCGCAACGTGCCGATCATCGTCTTCAATCCGCTGCGCGAGCGCGCGCTCGAACGCTTCGCGGATCCGCAGGACATGATCGAGATGGCGTCGTTCGGCTCGACGCGCATCGCGTCGACGTACTACCAGGTCGACGCCGGCGGCGACGCGGCCGCGCTGAAGGGCATCATGAAGGCGCTGCTGCAGCTCGAGGCCGAGCGCGGCGACGTGCTCGACAAGGATTTCATCGCGCAGCACACGAGCGGCTTCGACGCGTTCAGCGCCGACCTGGAGGCCACGTCGTGGGACGACATCGAGCGCGCGAGCGGCTTGAGCCAGGCGCAGCTCGAACAGGTCGCGCTCGCGTATGCGAAGTCGAACGCGACGATCGTCACGTACGGGATGGGCGTCACGCAGCACAACAAGGGCACCGCCACCGTGCGCCTGATCGCCGACCTGCTGCTGATGCGCGGCAACATCGGCAAGCCCGGCGCGGGCGTGTGCCCGCTGCGCGGCCACTCGAACGTGCAGGGTAACCGCACGGTCGGCATCACCGAGAAGCCGTCGGCCGAGTTCCTGCAGAAGATCGAGGACGTGTGCGGCTTCAAGCCGCCCGCGCAGCACGGACACGACGCCGTGCAGGCGATGCAGGCGATGATCGACGGCCAGGCCAAGGCGCTGCTGTGCTTGGGCGGCAACTTCGCGGTGGCGCTGCCCGATCCCGAGCAGTCGTTCCCCGCGATGGCGAAGCTCGATCTCAGCGTGCATCTCGGCACGAAGCTGAACCGCTCGCACCTGCTCGTCGCGAAGGAAACCTACATCCTGCCCGTGCTCGGCCGCACCGAGCTCGACATGCAGGCGAGCGGCCGGCAGTCGATCACCGTCGAGGATTCGATGTCGATGGTCCACGCGTCGGCCGGCAAGCTCAAGCCGGCGTCGGACCAGCTGCGCTCCGAGCCCGCGATCGTCGCCGGAATCGCTCACGCGACGCTGCCGGCCAGCAAGGTCGCGTGGCTCGACCTGATCGCCGACTACGACCGCATCCGCGACCTGATCGACCGCACGGTGGCCGGCTTCGAGGCGTTCAACGAGCGCATCCGCACGCCGGGCGGCTTCCGCCTGCCGCTGCCGCCGACCGAGCGCGTATGGCCCACGGCCACCGGCAAGGCGATGTTCTCGATCTACAAGGGCGTGAAGGAAGACGCGGACGTGCTCGGCGCCGAGCAGGTGCTGCGGCTGATCACGCTGCGCAGCCACGATCAGTACAACACGACGATCTACGGGCTCGACGATCGCTATCGCGGCGTGTTCGGACGACGCGACGTGCTGTTCATGAACGCGGCGGACCTCGCGAAGTACGGGCTCGAACACGGCGACCTCGTCGACATCGAGACGGCCACCGCGTCGGGCCGCACGCTGCGCCTCGAGAAGATCACCGCGATCGAGTACGACATCGCGCCGGGATCGGTCGGCGCGTATTACCCGGAAGCGAACGTGCTCGTGCCGCTCGACTACATCGACAAGGAAAGCGGCACGCCGTCGTACAAGTCGGTGCCGGTGCGCGTCGCGCGCTCGGCGGTCGTCTGACCCGCGGGTAAACAGGCTGGCGACGCACGGCTCGATAGGACACGCCCGCGCATCGCCCCACCCTCTCCTCTCGCGGCCGCCGCATCGCTATCGATGAGGCGACCGTTTTCGTTGATCGCGTCGAACGACGATCCGCTTACCGCGCCGCCGACGACGGCAGCTGCGCGCCCGTCTGCCGGCGCCGGTACGCGCTGTCGCGCGTCGCGAGCCAGTAGTACAGCGGTGACGTCAGCACCAGCCCGACGAGCCACGACAGGTCGGCGCCGCCGAGATGCGCGGGAATCGGTCCCGCATACATCGGCGTGTTCATGAACGGAATCTGCACGGCGATCCCGATCGCATACGCGAGCAGCGCCTGCGGATTGAAGCGGCCGTACACGCCGCCGTCCGCCATGAAGATCGACTGGATGTCGTACTTGCCCTTGTGGATCACGTAGAAGTCGATCAGGTTGATCGCCGTCCACGGCACCAGCACGACGAGCAGTGCGAGCACGAGATCGACGAGATTGCCGACGAAGTTGGTCGACGCGCCGATCGCCGCATAACAGCACGCGACGAAGATCACCACCGACACCACCGCGCGCGTCTTCGCGGTCGGAATCCACCGGTATGCGAAGGTCTGCACCGACGTGATGACCGCGAGCACCGCGCCGTACAGGTTCAGCGCGTTGTGGCTGATCACGCTCAACAGGAACAGCAGCAGCATCAGCGGGCCGAGCGGGCCCGTCGCCTGCTTGACCGCGTCCATCGTGTCCGCGCCGGCCGGCACCGCGAGCACCGCGACCGCCCCGAAGATGAACGCGAGCGTCGAGCCGATCGTGCAGCCGAGATAGGTCGCCCAGAACGTCGACGCGACGCCGACATCTTCCGGCAGGTAGCGCGAATAGTCCGACACGTACGGCGCGAACGCGATCTGCCACAACGCGGACAGCGACACCGTCGCGAGCCACCCGGCAAAGTCGAAGCCGCCGCGCGTGAGGAAATCGGTAGTGCTCACGTTCGACAGGATCATCCAGAAGCCGACGAGAATGCCGATGCCGAGCACCCACGTGCCGATCCGGTTCAGGATGTGGATGAACCGGTAGCCGACGATCCCGATCAGCCCCGAGCCCACCGCGCCGATCACGATGCCCACCGGCACCGGCACCGACGACGCGATGCCGTGCACCGACTTGCCGGCCAGCACGATGTTCGATGCGAAGAAGCCGACGTACATCACCGCCGCGATCACCGTGACGAGCAGCGCGCCCCACGAGCCGAACTGCGCGCGGCTCTGGATCATCTGCGGAATACCCATCTGCGGCCCCTGCGCCGAATGCAGCGCCATCAGCACGCCGCCGACCGCCTGGCCGACGACGATCGCGACGATCCCCCACATCAGGTTCAGGTGAAAGATCTGCACGCCGAGCGCGCCGGTCACGATCGGCAGCGGCGCGATGTTGCCGCCGAACCAGAGCGTGAACAGGTCGCGCACCTTGCCGTGGCGGTCTGCGGGCGGCACGTAGCCGATCGTGTGTTTCTCTATCATGGGGGACGCGTTGCGATCCGCGGTCGTCATGGCTAAGTCTCCTGTCCTGCGCGGCGAGGCGCGCGTGCCGTTTCCGCCGGCGCGCGACGATGCGCGCGCCTGCAATCGGGTCCGGATACGCGGGCAACGGTTTGCCGCATGCGGGCGGAGGCGGATGCCGTGCCCCGCCGGCGCATGCGCGCTTTTGTCGCGATCCGGATTGCAGACGATGGTGCGCCACGCATGCGGCGACCGGAAAATACTAAAAATATTTTCGGGACATACGAAAAAGCTCTGCAGCGGAAATTCCGGCGCCGGGCGTCTTCGGGTAAGGTGCTACGCAAAACAGCGGACAGAACGCGCCCCGCGGCGGCACGCGCGCGGGGCCGGCATCAGAGGTGCTCGTGGCTCACTACACTTTGCGGCAACTGAAATATTTCGTGACGACGGTGGAATCCGGTAGCGTCGCCGAGGCGTCGCGCCAGCTCTTCATCGCGCAGCCGTCGATCTCCAGTGCGATCAAGGGGCTCGAGGAAAGCTTCGGCGTGAAGCTGTTCATCCGCCATCACGCGCAAGGCGTGTCGCTGACGCCGAGCGGCACGCGTTTCTACCGGAAGGCGCAGGAGCTGCTGCGCATCGCGCACGAGTTCGAGCAGAACGCGCTCGCCGACAACGACGTGATCAGCGGGCAGATCGACATCGGCTGCTTCGAGACCGTCGCGCCGCTCTACCTGCCGCAACTGATCGCGGGCTTTCGCGAACGCTATCCGGGCGTCAACATCCGGCTGCGCGACGGCGACCAGCAGGAGCTCGTGCAGGGCCTGACGGCCGGCACCTTCGATCTCGCGTTCCTCTACGACCACGACCTCGACGGCACCATCGAGACCGAGCCGTTGATGCCGGCGCAGCAGCCGTACGTGCTGCTGCCGGAGAACCACCGGTTCGCGGGCCAGTCGCACGTGTCGCTGCACGAGCTCAGCGTCGAGCCGATGATCCTGCTCGACGTGCTGCCGAGCCGCACGTACTTCGTCAGCCTGTTTCACGAGCTCGGGCTCACGCCGAACATCGTGTTCGCTTCGCCGTCGATCGAGATGGTGCGCGGGATGGTCGGCCAGGGGTTCGGCTTCTCGCTGCTCGTCACGCGCCCGCATTCCGAATACACGTACGACGGCCGGCGCGTCGTGACGATCGGCCTGAGCGAAACGGTGAGCCCGTCGGGGCTCGTGAGCGCGCGGCTGAAGCGCGGGCAGCTCACGAAACAGGCGCAGTCGTTCGTCGAGTTCTGCCGAGAGCGGCTGGCGCAGATCGTCGCGGAATCGGCGCGATAGCAACGAAAGAACCGCACGCGCCGCGGAACGGCGGCGTGCGGCATGCGGTTGGAAAGCCGGATCAGCCAGCCGACGCGAGATACATCGCGAGACGGCCGAGCATCGCGTCGCATCCGTGCAGCTGTTCGAGCGTGACGAACTCGTCGGGCTTGTGCCCCTGGTCCATGCTGCCCGGCCCGCACACCACCGTCGGAATGCCGGCCTGCCCGAACAGCCCGCCCTCGGTGCCGAATGCGACGGTGCCGAACGCGTCGGAGCCGCTCAGCATCGCGAGCAGCCGCGCGGCTTCGCTGTCCGGCGAAGTCGCGAGCCCCGGATACGCGCCGAGCGGCTGCAGACGGATGTCGGTATCGGGCTGCACCGCGCGCATCGTCGGCAACAGTTCGGATTCCGCATAATCCTGCAGCTTCCTCGGCACATCATACGCATCGAAAGCCGGCAGCGCCCGCACCTCGAAATCGAACTCGCATTCGGCCGGCACGATGTTCAGTGCGCGGCCGCCCTTGATCAATCCGGTCTGCACGGTCGAGAACGGCGGATCGAAGCGGCTGTCGTGATGCTCCGGCCGCGCGAGCGACGCGCCGATCTCGCCGAGGCGGCCGATCAGCTTCGCCGCATAGTCGATCGCGTTGACGCCGAGCGGTGCATACGCCGAGTGGCAGGCGGCGCCCTTCACGTGGCAGCGCATCGCGAGCTTGCCCTTGTGACCGAGCACCGGTTTCAGTTCGGTCGGCTCGCCGATCAGGCACAGGCGCGGCCGGTGCTCGCGCGTCGTCAGTGCGTCGAGCATCGGCCGCACGCCGAGACAGCCGACTTCCTCGTCGTACGAGAACGCGAGGTGCACGGGCAGGTTCAACGGCCGTGACACGAATGCCGGCACGGCCGCGAGCACCGACGCGATGAAGCCTTTCATGTCGGCCGTGCCGCGCCCGTACAGCCGGCCGTCGCGCTCGGTCAGCCGGAACGGCTCGACCGTCCACGCCTGTCCGTCGACCGGCACCACGTCGGTATGGCCCGACAGCGCGATGCCGCCGCGATCGCGCGGCCCGATCGTCGCGTACAGGCTCGCCTTCGTGCGCTCCGCGTTGTAGAACAGCTCGCTCGAGACACCGAAGCCGTCGAGATAGTCGCGGATGAAGTCGATCATCGCGAGGTTCGAATCGCGGCTGACCGTCGCGAAGCCGATCAGCCGCTCGAGCAACGCGCGGCTCGACGTGTCACTCATCGCCGGGCACTCCGTAGCTCGGCGCGGCGGTCGGGTTCAGCGCGCGCGTCTGGTAATCCTGCATCTGCGGGCGATAGGCCTGCCACAGCGCGTCCAGCTGCCCGATCGGATCGGTGTCGGCCCAGTCGACGCGCAGGTCGACGATCGGCCAGGTCACGTCGCCGGCCACCTTCAGCGCGGCCGAATGCACCGGCCCCGCCTCGCCGCCCGCCGCCATCGCCGCATGCATCGCGGCCAGCAGGCGGTCGGCCAGCAGCCCGGGCGCCTGCTCGAACGCGCGCGCCATCGCGTCGATCACGGCCGGCGCGGCCAGCAGATTGCCGGCCGCCACACATTGCTCGCCCCGCACCGCATGGTGCGTGCCGAGCGCCTCCTTGCCGGTGAAGCACGCCGTCTGCCCCTGCCCGTCGATCACCGTGACCTGCCGGTACTGGCTCCAGCCGTTCGCGCTGAGCGCGCGGTCGAGCGCGACGGCGGGCGCGAGCTGCTGGTGCTCGATCAGGTCGAGAATCTGCGGGCCGAGCGCCGGCAGCGTGATGTTCTGCGTCGCGACCGCGCCGACGCCCGCCCGCACCCACGGGCAGCGCGCGCCCACCGCGATGCTCGACGAGCTGATCGCGATGCCGAGCTGGCCCGTTTCCGGGCAGCGCCCGACGATGGAGAAAGTCATGTCGCCTCCTATGCGCGGTTCGGCTGCCAGTTGTCCGGGATCACCGCGATCACATCGATCTCCATCAGCCACTGCGGCTGGCCGAGCGCCGAGACGACGAGCCCCGTCGAGATCGGATAGACGCCCTTCAGCCACTTGCCGACTTCCTGGTACACCGGCTCGCGATAGCGCGGGTCGATCAGGTAGGTCGTCGTCTTCACGATGTGCGTGATGTCGCTGCCGGCTTCCTCGAGCAACTGCTTCACGTTCTTCATCGCCTGCTCGGCTTGGGCGCGCGGATCGCCGAGGCCGACCAGCTTGCCATCGAAATCGGTGCCGACCTGGCCGCGCACGTAGACGGTGTTGCCGGCGCGCACGGCCTGGCACAGGTCGTTGTCGAGCGTCTGGTTCGGGTAGGTATCCTTCGTGTTGAACATGCGGATACGGGTATGGGTAGGCTGGCTCATCGAAGTCCTTCGAAGGTCGGTGTGTTGCGCTCGCCGCGCCGACGCGGTCACGGTCGCGGTGCAGCGGGTGCTGATAAGTGTTCGTGGGTGCGGGTAGCGGCGCAAATGCCGAATGCCGAATCCGTATCAGCCGATCGCGTCGACCAGCGGGCGGGCATCGGCCTGCGCCGTGCGTGCCGTGTCGCCGTGCCCGGTGCGCGTTTGCGCGCGGCGTTGCGACGCGTCGTGATAATCGAGGTACTTGCGCTGCGTGACGATGTGGTCGGCGATGTGTTTCGCGTCGTGCCACACGCCCCAGATGAAGCTGGAGCCGCGTCGCGACAGCCACGGCAGTCCGAGGAAATAGATGCCCGGCTCCTTCGACACGCCGCGCTGATGCTGCGGCTTGCCGTTCGCGGCGAACGCGTCGACGTTCAGCCAGCTGTAGTCGAGCGCGTAGCCCGTCGCCCAGACGATCGACGTGACGCCTGCGGCGGCCAGGTCGAGCGCGAGGATCGGCTGCGTGACGCAGTCCGGATTCGGCAGGATGCGGCGTGCTTCCGGTTCCTCGGGCAGGTCGAGGCCGTTGCGCGCCGCATAGGCGTCGGCCGCGTCGAGCAGCGACAGGTAGTTCTCGTCGCCACGGGCGAGATTGTTCGCGAGATCGTTTTCGAACACCGCGACGCCGCCGTCGAACGCCTTCGTCAGCCCCACGAGCGTCACGCCCTGGTGCGCGAGTGCGCGGAAATCGACCGTATGGCCGCCGCGCGCGCCGCTCACCGCGATCGTCACGTGTTCTCGGCCGGGCGTCGCGACCTCCTTGTCCCATTCGCCGAGCACGCCGAGCCACCAGCAGAAGTCGCGGCCGCGATAGGCGCGCGGCGGGCGATCGTGCGGGCCGACCGACAGGTAGACCTGCCGGCCCGCGCGCTGCAGCTCGTCGGCGATCTGCACGCCCGACGAACCCGCGCCGACCACCAGCACCGCACCGTCCGGCAATTGCGCCGGGTTGCGATAGTCGGCGGAATGGATCTGCACGAGGCCGGCATCGTCCGGCGCGATCGGCGGAATGACAGGACGCTGGAACGGCCCCGTCGCGACGACCACGCGGTTCGCCTCGATCGTGCCGTCCGACGTTTCGACGATGAAGCCCGGCTTGCCTGTGTTGCGCACGACGGTTTTCACTTCGACGCCGGTGCGGATCGGCGCGCCGAACTTGCGTGCGTAGGCTTCGAAGTAGTCGGCGACCTGGTCTTTCGTTGCGAACGCATCGGGATCGAGGCCATCGAATTCGAGCCCCGGAAAGCGGTCGTGCCACGCGGGGCCGTTCGCGACCAGCGAATCCCAGCGCCCGGTGCGCCAGCGCTCGGCGATGCGATCGCGCTCCAGCACGAGATGTGGCACGCCGAGCTTGCCCAGGTGCTCGCTCATGGCCACGCCGGCCTGGCCGGCACCGACGACCAGCGTATCGATTGAGGTTGTTTCCACTGCCACGGCTGTCTCCTTGAAGTGCGGCTCGCGGCGATGCTCGGGTCGTCGCGCGAGGGGGAATGGAGACATTCTGCTGACAGGCAGGCTAGGGCGAAACGATCATTTTTGTCGTTGTTGACGAGAAAAAAGCTGGGGGCGGTGAGGCGGGGTTGGAATGACGAGCGAACAGCCTCCGGGGGCGCGTGTGTCCGAAGTGGCCGCGCGCCTCCATGAGCTTGTGCAGTCGAATGATTACTTGATCAACTGCATCCCCGCGACCTTCGACGCTGTCACATCGAAAGTAGCCGTGTACTCGCTGCCGGCTACATGCCCTGAACGCTCGATCAGGCAGTCCGCGAAATCCGCCTTCGCGGATGCAGCGAAAACGCGAAGTGCCTTTCGCACCGTGTCCGCGCCTTCAACCATCAATTCCTTGGTGCCGATCATCGAGTCGATGATGTCCTTCATCTGCTCTCGCTCAACGCCGTAGCAGCGCCCGAGCACCCACACGACCTCGACCAATGCGACCTGCGAAACGTACCCCGGCGATTCGGCCGACAGGGACTCCATCAATGCCGTCGCCTTCTTCGACTGAACGACGTCGTCCTGGGCAAAGTAGCGGACCAGCACGTTCGTATCCAGTCCGATCATCGCGCGGATGCTCCCTGCTCGGCGATGGCCCGATTCATGTCTTCGATCGACACCGGTTTGGCGGGCTTCTTCACGATGCCCTTGAGCGACGCGAGCGAACGCGTGGCCGGGTAGATCTCATACCGGCCGGTCGTCTCGTTGAAACTGAATTCAATCCGGTCTCCCGACGCAAGGCCAAGCTGATTGCGCACGTCCACAGGGATCGTGACCTGGCCCTTGGAAGTGATAGTTGCTGCTGTCATGGTGATTCCTCCGATATTCCTTACTTTAAGGTAAGGCGAACCGAAAAGCAAGGATGGTGCATGTCCCGCGGATCGGGGAAGGCATCACGCTGTGCGACATTGGCGTGGCTGTACCACTGATTGAACGTCGCGGCCCGAGGATGGTTCTCTGTCATGCTGGCCTGCCAGATGCCCGTCACCGGGCACGCGCGTGGGCCCCGGAGGCACTGTGACGTGCGGCTTCTCCGGCAACATGTAGCCATCGGGCACACGCGCACGACCGGTACGCAGCGAGACCGGATGCATGCCGGGTTGGGAAGGCGGCACGGGTACCGACATCACAGCCCTAGCCGCATTGATCAGCGTCTCCTTGTTGCCGTCCCACTTGGGCAATCTGGACGGTGGCAACGGCAACACCTTGTCCAGGTTCGGCAGACGAAGGTCCGGATCGCGCTCCAGGCGGTCGGCGAGAATGATGTAGCGCTCGGCGCGGGCGCGATCCTTTGCGTTACCGGCCACCGGATCACCATCATCGAACGCGCCGAACAAATATGCTGCACTCCTGGCGCTGCCGTACTTCACCCCGTCATGCAGAATTCTGAGGGCGCGTTCATTGTCTTCGCCTAGCGACTTGTCGGACCCAACGAGTGTTGTCCCGAGCGCATACGCTGCATCTCCATTCCCCTGCGCAAATCCACACTCGAGCATCTGAAGCGCAATCTTGCGATTACCCCAGAAGCCCGCTTTGGGATCGTCATACACGGCATCCATCTTGCCGCCCAGATATGCCATCGCATTCGGGTTGCCCATATCGGCAGCGAGTTGCCGGAACCCATACGCGCGGCTCGCGTCCTGCTTCACGCCCGTCCCGTTCATGTAATACGTGCCCATCAGGTCATAGGCCGCAGGTACGCCGAGTTTCATTGCCTGCTCGACAATCTGCACGGCACGTTCCGAATCTCGATCCACGCCATCGCCCTGAGCGTACGCATTCGCCAGATTCAACATCGCCTTCCAGTGTTTGCGCTCGGCGGCCTTCGTCCATAGATCGACAGCGCCCTTGTAGTCGCGCTGGTTCGGCCACAACAGCGAACTGGTGAGCGCCATCGCTTGCCGGTTCCATCGATCCGCCTCCTGATCGATCGGCGGAACAACGTCGGCTTCGTGCTTGCACTCGAATGCGGCGCGATGAGGGTTGAAGGCAGTCAGCGACATGTTGCGGGGGAGCGCATCGGTCCGCGAGCAGGCCGCACACCCGACGAGCAGAAAAACGGAAGCCCATCGGATCAAGCCGATACGGTCGGCGGCCATCGGACGCAATTGAGTTCGCACGATATCGAATACCTGAACAGGAAAAATGAACGGACTGCTGGCGTGCGCACCAGGGATGCGGATACAAAAGCCCGGACGGCAAGCCCTTGTTCCGGGTAATTTCACCGCCCCTCGGCAATGGCGCCGAACCGAAAAAGCACCTCGCCAACGCTGCGCCGATTTTAGGCGATGACCCTTGATCCGACCATCACGCGACAATTGTTGACTGTCCCCCCGCGCCCGAACTGGTACGATGCGCGTCGTCTATGCGATGCGCCCGGGGACGCCTGATCGTTCCCTTTTTCGATCCCCCGCGCGCGCCTCTTGCCGCGCCGAATCGCCGGCCCGGCCTCTCGTTGAACCCCGTAGCATCTCGGCGCCGCCCCACCCGGCGCCGTTGCAGCAACCGTTGGAGTGGCGCACGTCGCGCCTGCAAGCATGAAGAAACTGAAGCAGCACATCATGACCCTGAGCGGGAAAGACCGAACGCCGATGGTACGCGCAGGCGCGCTGCTGTTGATGGCCGGCCTGCTGTACCTGCTGTGGCCATCCGCCGAAACCGCCTACCTCGCGATGGAGTCGGTGATCCGCTGACGCGCACGGCGGCCCGCGCGCTGCGCTATACTCGCGCCATGGAAATCAAACCTGCCTCGCCGAACGTGCATCGCTGGTGGCGCGCCTGACCCAGGCGGCCCGTTTCCTTTTGCATGTCCCGAACGTGATGCCGCCAGCCATGGCGGCATTGTCGTTTCTGCGCCTACGTCATGGCTGGCGGCTTCGATAACCCGGAGCCAACCCGTACCATGACGCACCCGACCCGACCGACCATCCTCACCGGCGACCGCACGACCGGCCCGCTGCATCTCGGCCACTACATCGGCTCGCTGCGCGCGCGCGTGCAGATGCAGCACGAGGCGACGCAGTTCCTGCTGCTCGCCGACACGCAGGCGCTGACCGACAACATGGGCCGCCGCCAGCGCGTCACCGAGAACGTGATCGAGGTCGCGCTCGACTACCTGGCCGTCGGCATCGACCCGGCGATCTCGACGATCGTCGTCCAGTCGCAGGTGCCCGAGCTCGCCGAGCTGTCGCAATACCTGCTCAACCTCGTCACGGTCGCGCGCCTCGAGCGCAACCCGACCATCAAGGAAGAGATCCGCCTGCGCGGCTTCGAGCGCGACATCCCGGCCGGCTTCCTGACCTACCCCGTCAGCCAGGCGGCCGACATCAGCGCGTTCAAGGCGACGCACGTGCCCGTCGGCGACGACCAGTTGCCGATGATCGAGCAAACCAACGAACTCGTGCGCCGCTTCAACGCGACGGTCGACAAGCCGGTGCTGGTCGAATGCGAGGCCGTGCTCTCGGCCGTCACGCGGCTGCCCGGCATCGACGGCAAGGCGAAGATGAGCAAGTCGCTCGGCAACGCGATCACGCTCGGCTCGACGCCCGACGAGATCACGCAGGCCGTGAAGGACATGTACACGGACCCGAACCACCTGCGCGTCAGCGATCCCGGCCAGGTCGAGGGCAACGTCGTGTTCACGTTCCTCGACGCATTCGAACCCGACGTGCCGAAGGTCGACGAACTGAAGGCGCACTATCGCCGCGGTGGCCTCGGCGACAGCGTCGTGAAGCGCGTGCTGAACGAGCGGCTGCAGGCGCTGATCGAGCCGATCCGTGCACGCCGCCGCGAATTCGAGGCGGACAAGGCCGAGGTGATGGCGATCCTGAAGCGCGGCACGCTGCATGCGCGCGAGGTGGCCGGCGCGACGCTGGCGGAGGTGAAAGGCGCGATGGGGCTCACGTATTTCGATTGAGCGGTGACGACGGCGGGCGCTGGTACTCCAGCGCCGCACGCACGACGCGCCGCCGGTCGCGGCGTGCCGATGAGCGCGCCGATATCCGCGCCTTCGCGTCACTTCATCTGCATGAGCTGCACGAGATTCCCGCACGTATCGTCGAGCACCGCGATCCGCACGGGGCCCGCGTCGATCGGCGCCAGCGTGAAGCGCACGCCGAGCGCATCGAGCCGCGCGAACTCCGCGTCGAGATCGTCGACCTGGAACGACGCCGCCGGAATGCCATCCTCGTAAAGCGCCTGACGGTAAGGCGCGACCGTGCGATGATGGCTCGGCTCGAGCATCAGCTCGGTGCCGTCGGGCTGGTCCTTCGACACGACCGTCAGCCAGCGGTACTCGCCCACCGGCACGTTGTTCTTCAGCCGGAAGCCGAGGGTGTCGGTGTAAAACGCGAGTGCCTTGTCCTGATCGTCGACAAAGATGCTCGTCACGTAGATACGCATGACATGTCCTCCTGATCCTGCGAGCCGCCGCGCGGTGGCGCTTACGTGATCTGATACGTCGACGCCGGCACGAATTCCTCCGGCATCGCGCGATCCCCAAGCTCCAGCACCGACCGTTCGATCGTGCGCGCCATCGCGTCGAGCGCCAGCGCGTTCGGTGCGAGACCGAACGGCTCGGCCACCTCGTTCGCGATCGCTTCGAGCGCGATCAGCGTGTACGAAATGAATACGCAGATCAGCGGCGTGAAGAACTCCGTCGAATCGACGAGACCGAACGGCAGCAGCACACAATAAGCATAGACGGTGCGATGCAGCAGCACGCTGTACGAGAACGGAATCGGCGTGGTGAGGATCCGCTCGCAGCCGCCCACCGCCCGGCCCAGCTCGACCAGTTGCGCATCGAACATCCAGCACGTCGCGTCGTGGCCGGCCCCGCGGCCCAGCACCCGGACGATTCCGCCGCGCAGTTCATCGAGAATCGCCACGGGCTGGTAGCACTTGTGCGCGAACGCAGCGGCACGTTCCGGGCCGAGGATGCGTTGCAGGTCTTGCGTCGCATCGGTATGACGCAGCTGATGTTTCAGCGCATACGTGAACGCGATCAGCAGATCGGCGAGCCGGTTGCGCTCCGCGTCGCCGACGCTGTCGGGCAGGTAGCGGTGCAATTGCGACGTGACGGTGCGCGCCGCGATCAGCAGGTTGCCCCACAGAAGCCGCGCCTCCTTGAAGCGCTCGAAGCTCGCGTTGTTGCGAAACGCGAGGAAGATCGCGAGCGCGAGCCCGAACAGCGTGAACGGCGCGGTGTTCAGCGGAATCTTCTCGCCGAAGATGCGCCCGTTCGTGAAAACCGCCAGCGTGCTGACGATCGCCATGAACACGAGTTGCGGAATGATCGACTGCAGCACGGAGCCGTTCCATACGAACAGCATCCTGAGCCAGTTTTGTCGTGGTCTGACGATCATGGTGTGGTCTCGACTGCCAAGGAAATACGCAATGCCTGCGCCCGATGTGCGACGGCCCGCGCGTGGCGGGCCGCTGTCGGAGCGATACCGGGTGCATCGCTCAGTGATAGCCGATGTCGCCCTCGCGCACCTTGCCGCGGAACACGCGGTACTGCAGCGCGTTGTACACGAGAATGACCGGCAGCACGATCACCGTGCCGACGAGCGCGAAGAGCTGGCTCGAATGGCTCGACGACGCCTCCCAGATCGTCAGCGACGGCGGCACGATGTTCGGCCAGATGCTGATCACGAGCCCGGTGTAGCCGAGGAACACGAGCGCGAGCGTCAGCAGGAACGGCGTCGCCTCGTGCTGGCGCTTCACCGTGTGGAAGATGCCCCACACGCACGCGGCGACGAGGATCGGCACCGGCAGGAACCAGCCGAGGTAGCCGCTGCCGAACCAGCGGTGCGCGACCGCCGGCAGCCCGATCACGGTCCACAGGCTGACCACGCCCATCACGGCGAGCAGCACGCCCGCGAGCGGCTTCATCAGCACGCGCATCTTGCGCTGCAGTTCGCCATCGACTTTCAGGATCAGCCAGCCGCAGCCGAGCGTCGCATAGGTGACGAGCACGCCGATCCCGCAGAACAGGCTGAACGGCGACAGCCAGTCGAACGGCCCGCCCGCGAACTGGTGGTCCACGATCCGGATGCCCTGCAGCAGCGAACCGAGCACAATCCCCTGGCAGAACGCGGCAAGCGCGGAACCGCCAATGAACGCGAGATCCCACAGGTGCTGCGTGCGGTTCGCCTTCGCGCGCAACTCGAACGCGGCGCCGCGGAAGATCAGCCCGACCACCATCAGGATCAGCGGCAGGTAGTTCGCCGGCAGCAGCGTCGAGTAGACGACCGGGAACGCGCCGTACAGGCCCGCACCGCCGAGCACGAGAAAGGTCTCGTTGCCGTCCCACACCGGCGCGACGGTGTCGAGCATCACCTGCCGCTCGGCCTTCGCATCGAAGAACGGAAACAGCAGCCCGATGCCGAGATCGAAGCCGTCCAGCATCACGTAGATGAATACGCCGAGGCCGATAATTGCGGCCCAGACGACAGGAAGATCGATGTGCATGGTTACTCCGCCTCGGTGACGTTCAGCGGCGTGGACAGCGCGCTCTTGCGCAGCCCCGGATGCCGGTGCAGTTCGATGTAGCCGGCCTGGGCTGCCGGCCCGCGCTTCATCAGTTTCATCATGTAGTAGATACCCGTTCCGAATACCAGGAAATACACGACCACGAAGACCAGCAGCGACACGCCGACCTGCTGCGCGGTAAGCGGGGAGACCGAATCGACGGTGCGCAGCACGCCGTACACGGTCCACGGCTGCCGCCCGACCTCGGTCGTGATCCAGCCGGCCAGCAGCGCGATGATGCCCGACGGCCCCATGCACACGACGAACCACTGGAACCAGCGGGTTTCATACAGGCGCCCGCCCTTTCTCAGCAGCAGCCCGAGCAGCGCGGTGAGCAGCATCAGCATCCCGAGGCCGGCCATGATCCGGAACGTCCAGAAAATGATCGGCGAATACGGGCGGTCCTGCGGCGCGAATTCCTTCAGCCCGCGGATCTCGCCGTCCCAGCTGTGCGTGAGGATCAGGCTGCCGAGGTGCGGCACCTGGATCGCATAGCGCGTCGTTTCGGCCTGCATGTCGGGCAGGCCGACGAGGTTCAGCGCGGTGCCGCCCTTCTCCGTTTCCCACAGCCCCTCGATCGCCGCGATCTTCGCCGGCTGGTATTCGCGCGTGTTCAGCCCGTGCGCGTCGCCGACGACGATCTGAATCGGCGCGAGCAGCAGCAGCATCCATAGCGCCATCGAGAAGCTGCGCTTCACGGGCTCGTCGCGACGCCCCTTGAGCAGATGCCACGCGCCGCACGCGGCAACGATGAAGCCCGCGACGATGAACGCCGCGATCGTCATGTGCACGAGGCGATACGGGAACGACGGGTTGAAGATGATCTTGAACCAGTCGACCGGCACGACGAGGCCGTTCTCGATCTTGTAGCCCTGCGGCGTCTGCATGAAGCTGTTCGACGCGAGAATCCAGAACGTCGAGATCAGCGTGCCGACCGCGACCATCAGCGTCGCGAAGAAGTGCGCGCGCGGGCTGACGCGCTGCCAGCCGAACAGCATCACGCCGAGGAAGCCGGCTTCGAGGAAGAAGGCCGTCAGGACTTCGTAAGTGAGCAGCGGGCCGGTGATGTTGCCCGCGACGCGCGAGAAGCCCGCCCAGTTCGTGCCGAACTCGTAGGCCATCACGACGCCGGAGACGACGCCCATCCCGAAGCCGATCGCGAAGATCTTCGACCAGAACTGGAACATGGATTTATAGGCGGCGTCGCCGGTGACGAGATAGCGCCATTCCAGCACTGCCAGAAAATTCGCCATGCCGATGCTGATCGCCGGAAACACGATGTGGAACGACACCGTGAACGCGAATTGCAATCGTGCGAGATGGAACGCATCGAAGATTTCCATGACCGTAATTTGCTCGTGGTTGTGAGGACGTCAGCTCGAAGCAGGAAATCGCGCGACGGCTTCGCGACGGCACGCGCCAACCTGGAACGGATCGCGGGGCACGGCAACGAAGCGTGAATGACGATATCGCGTTTCGGACGATACTCGCAATCGCGCGAACGTGCGCTGAAACTGTGCTTTCCCCCGGTCCAAAGATGTGTGTACGGAAAACCCGTTTCGGCGCCGGGAGGCCGTCAGCTGTACTGCTTTGCGCATCGCGACGCTGTGCATTCGCGCCCGGGCCGAACGCCCGTACCATCGGCTCGAAGCCTGCCCGTGGCGAGCCGGCGCGACGCCGCGCACCGCCCTTCGCAGCATCCGTTTCCGTCGCCCGGCGCCCGCGCCGGCCGATTCCCGATTTCCCCCTGGAGAAAACCGCATGGAGCCCAGCGACCGCCCCGACGATCCGGCCGGCAGCCGCGCGTGTCATGTGACGCGTCATCGTGCCGGCGACGCGCTGGGCGCCGTCGATCGCGTCGTCGACGAGACGCCGGTTGCGCTCGTATTCAACGGCATCGCGCACACGGTAATGATGGCGACGCCGATCGACCTCGACGCGTTCGGCCTCGGCTTCGCGCTGAGCGAAGGGATCGTCGAGCGCGCGTCCGACGTCTTCGACATCGAAACCGAATGCCGGCCCGACAGCGCCGAAGTGCGGCTCACCGTGTCGCAGCAGGCGTTCATGGCGCTGAAGGCGCACCGGCGCGCGCTGGCCGGCCGCACCGGCTGCGGCGTCTGCGGGATCGAAAGCATCGCGCAGCTCGACCTGCATCCGCCCCGCATCGCGGCCGCGGGCGCGGCGGCCGGCATCGGCGCCGACGCCGTCGCACGCGCCGCCCGCGCATTGCCGGCGCGGCAGCCGCTGATGCGCGCGACCGGCGGCATCCATGCAGCCGCGTGGTGCGACCGCGACGGCGCCGTGCTGGAAGTCTTCGAGGACGTCGGCCGCCACAATGCGCTCGACAAGCTGATCGGCCGGCTCGCGCGGCAGCGCGCGGACCTGCGCGCGGGCTTCGTGTTCCTGTCGAGCCGCGCGAGCTACGAGCTCGTGCGCAAGGCGGCACGCGTCGGCATCCCGATGATCGCGACGATCTCCGCGCCGACGTCGCTCGCGATCGACGTCGCCCGCAAAGCCGGCGTGCGGCTGCTCGGCTTCTGCCGCAACGACGGCTTCGTCGAATACGTGTCGCCCGACTCGCTCCCGTTACCCGAACCCGCGCATGCGCAACCGCATGCGCTCACCGCTCGATGACACCCCTGACCGATTTCGATACCGCCCAACGGCATTTCGCCGGCGCGTTCGCACTGCCGCCTGCGGCCGTCTCCATTCCGGTCGCGCAAGCGGCCGGCCACGTGCTCGCCACGCCGCTCGCCGCCGTGCTCGACCAGCCGCCCGCCGACCAGAGCGCGATGGACGGCTACGCGGTCCGGCACGCGGACCTCGCGCACGGCGAGCCGTTGCGCGTCGCGCAGCGCTGCTATGCGGGCGACGCGCCGTCGCCGCTCGCCCCGCGCACGGCCGCGCGAATCTTCACCGGCAGCCTGATTCCGCCCGGTGCCGACACCGTCGTGATGCAGGAGCACGCGCACGAGCAGGACGGCTGGGTCGCGTTCGACGCGCCGCAGCGCGCCGGATCGCATATCCGCCGCCGCGGCGAGGAAGTACGCGCGGGCGATCTGCTGATGCCGGCCGGCGTGCGGCTCGGCGCGATGCACGTCGGCGTCGCCGCCGCGCAGGGTTGCGCGCACATCGATGTGCGGCCGCCGCTGCGGGTCGGCATCCTCACGACCGGCGACGAGCTCGTCCGGTGCGGCCAGCCGCGTGCGCCGCAGCAGATCTACAACAGCAATGCGCCGATGCTCGCCGCGCTGGTGGCGGGAACCGGTGCCATCGTCGCCGCGAGCGAGCATGCAGCCGACACCGCGGCCGCCGTCGATCAGGCATTGCGCACGATGGCCGCGCGCTGCGATGTGATCGTGTGCGTCGGCGGCGCATCGGTCGGCGACAAGGACCTGCTGCGCCCCGCGCTGACCGCGCTCGGCGCGTCGTTCGTGGTCTCCGGCGTGCGGATGAAGCCCGGCAAGCCCGTCGCGCTCGCGCGCCTCGACGAACGGCCCGTCGTGCTGCTGCCCGGCAATCCGGGCGCCGCGATGACCGCGTTCGCGCTGTTCGTCGCGCCGCTGATCCGCCGCCTGCAGGGGCGCGACGATTGCGTGCCGGCCGTGCCGTCGCTGCCGATCGATATCGACGTCGAGCCGGATGCGCAGCGCGAACGCTTCGTGCGCGTGCGCCGCACCATCGACGCCCACGGCGCACCCGTACTCGACACGCTGCGGCAGCAAGGCGCCGGCACGCTGCAATCGCTCGTGCAGGCGAGCGGGCTCGCGCGGCTGCCGGCCGGTCGACGCATCGCGCGCGGCGACGCGGTGCCGTATTACGATTTCGCACACTGGCTCGCGTGAACATGAGCATGAGCATGCATGCGATGCCCGTCTTTCGTGCATGCAGGATCGCGAACTGTATTCCTGCATTTCGGGCGGGATTGTGCCTCTGCCGGAAAAGTCCGGCAGACTATCCTCACGATGACGCTCGTCACGACCTGTGCGCTGATACGTCGGCGCATACGCGGCCGCTCGGCGACGCCATTCCGCTCACTTCATGCAGGCCGACGAACCGATCGTGAATGCCATCGTTTCCGCGCCGGCCGCCGCCGCCTCCGGCGGCGCATCGCCCGGCGCCTTCTCCCGCCCGCTCGACACGCTCGCGCGGCCGCTGCGCGATCTGCGGCTGTCCGTCATCGACCAGTGCAATTTCCGCTGCGGCTACTGCATGCCGCGCGACAGCTTCGGGCCCGACTACGCGTTCATGCCGTCGTCCGAGCGGCTGTCGTTCGCGCAGCTCGAGAAGATCGCCCGCGCGTTCATCTCGCTCGGCGTCGAAAAGATCCGACTCACCGGCGGCGAACCGCTGCTGCGCCGCAACCTCGAAGCGCTGATCGAACGGCTCGCGACGCTGACGACCGTCGACGGCAAGCCCGTCGAAATCGCGCTGACGACCAACGGTTCGCTGCTCGCCGCCAAGGCACGCTCGCTGCGCGATGCGGGCCTGTCGCGCGTGACGGTGAGCCTCGACGCGATCGACGATGCCGTGTTCCGCCGGATGAGCGATGCCGACGTGCCCGTTGCGCGCGTGCTGGCCGGCATCGAAGCCGCGCAGACGGCCGGGCTCGCGCCGGTGAAGGTCAACGCGGTGATCGAGCGCGGCGTGAACGACGACCAGATCCTGCCGCTGGTGCGTCACTTCAGACATAGCGGCGTGGCCGTGCGCTTCATCGAATACATGGACGTCGGCGGCGCGAGCGCATGGTCCGGCGACAAGGTCGTGCCGGCCACGCGGATGCGCGAGCTGATCGAAGCAAGCTACCCGCTCGTGCTCGTCGGCGAACCGGGGCACGACGCCACCGCGATCCGCTGCCGGCACATCGACGGCGCGGGCGAGGTCGGCTTCATCGCGAGTGTGTCGCATCCGTTCTGCGGCACGTGCTCGCGCGCCCGCGTGTCGGCCGACGGCCAGCTCTATACGTGCCTGTTCGCCACGCAGGGCACCGATCTGCGGCCGTGGCTCGACGACAACGCATCGACCGGCCAGCTCGCCGACGCCGTGCGCGCGCGCTGGATGCAGCGCGACGACCGCTATTCCGAGCGGCGGGCGACGCGTGCGGCGCGGCCGTCGGGCAAGACCTATCCGACCGTGCGCATGTCGCTCGTCGGCGGCTGACGGCTGCCGCGCGAAGCGGCGCGCACCGCTTACAGGAGAACCCCGTCATGACGAGTTTCACCGAATCCCGTGGCGCGCCACCCGACGATCCGTCGCGTGACGACAGCCATCCCGAGCCATCCGCGCTGCACACCGAACCGCCGCCGGCGATTGCCGCCGGCTTCGAGGTGCGGGTGCAATACGCGGCGATCGACGCCGGCGCCGAGATCGCGCCGATCGTTCGCAATCCGAATGTTGGCGCGGTCGTGAATTTCCTCGGCGTCGTGCGCAACGAAGGCGACGTCGACGACGTGATCGCGCTCGAAGTCGAGCACTATCCGACGATGACCGAGCAGGCGCTATGGAGCATCGTCGAGGAAGCCGGCGCGCGCTGGCAGCTCGAAGCGGTCAGGATCGTGCATCGCGTCGGGCGGATTCCGCTCGGCCAGCCGGTCGTGATCGTCGTGGTCGCCGCCGCGCATCGCGCATCGGCGTTCGACGCGTGCGAGTTCATCATGGACTTCGTGAAGACGCACGCGCCGTTCTGGAAGAAGGAGATCCGGCACGACGGCGTGTCCGGCTGGGTCGAGCCGAAGGCGCATGACGATCAGGCGATGCGGCGATGGGGATGAACGTGCCGGCCATGCCTTTTCCACTTCCGCTGCTTCTGCCCGAGACATCGCGATGAAACTGACGATCAAATACTTTGCGAGCATTCGCGAACAATTGCATACCGACGAGGAAGTCGTCGAGATCGATGCGGATGAGCTCACAGTCGACGCGCTGCGCCGCACACTCGCCGCACGCGACGCGCGTAGTGGAGAAGCGCTGCGAATGGATCGGCCAGTGCGGGCGGCCGTGAATCTCGAGATGGTGACGGGCGGGTTCGTCGTGCGCGAGGATAGCGAGGTGGCGTTCTTTCCGCCGGTGACGGGCGGGTGATCCCGTTCGCATCGAGCGGCGAGCGGCGATCGCCGCCGATCGATGCGAAACGGATCGCTAGTCGAGCCCGCGAAGAAAGTCCGGAACCGGATGATCGATCGAAGCGAGATAACCGGCCATCGCGCCGGCCACTTTCCGCACGGCCGGACGCGCGGTCATCCGTTCGCGCCATGCGAGCAGATGCGGCGTCTCGGCCGTCATCGGCGCGCCCTTGCGCGCGCCGAACAACTGCGCCATGTAGAACGCGATGTCCGCATAGGAATAGGTTTGCGCCAGATATTGCCGGTCCGCCAGCACGCTTTCCATGCGCCGATAGTATTGCCTCGCTGCGTCGCGCGCGGCCTGCGCGTCGGGATGCTCCGGCGTCGCTTCGAGGCCCATCAGCCGGATGACGTGCGGAAAATAGATCTCGTCGCTGCAGTGCTCAAGCTGACGCGCGACGGCACGAGCCTTCGGCTGCGCCGGCCATAACGCGGGATCGGGCTGCACGTCCTCGAGATATTCGAAGATCTGCGTGGAATCGAAAATCTCCAGCTCGCCGTCGATCAGCACCGGCACCTGGCGTTTCGGGTTGATGCGCAGGACGTCCGGATGCTTCGGGTCGTAGCCGCGCTGCTGGCTGAACGGCGCCAGCACGCGCTCGAAGGCGATGCCCTTCTCGTGCGCCGCGATCTCGACCTTCGCGCCGAACATGCTCAGCGGACCGGTGATGATTTTCATCTGTCGCTCCTCCATGGGTTTTCACGTCGTGACGGTCACGCGGACGCTTCGTGCGGGTCGGCGCCGTTCGTTCGGCGAGACGCCGCGCATCTTCGGTGGGACCTCACGCCGAAGCGTCGCGTAAGAGCCTTCCTCAACGCGTCGGCGCTACCGTGACCATGCCGGCGGCTGATATCGTGCATCGATTTTTCATCCAGCGCGAGCGTTCGGCAAACGGTCGGGGAGATCGTATTCGCATCTTCGAGCGACCGCTACCGATCTGACACGACGCCCAGCACCGGTTCAGTGCACTGAACGAAGCTCCAAACGTGGAAGCCGCAGCCTCGCGCAGATGCAAGGGGGACCGATTCCGCGTCTGCCCCGGAATGAATGTCTTCGCGGTTCGCGGCCCGGTCGGCTTCCACTCAACCGCCGCGCCGCGACCCGCCAACGGGAAGTCTCAAACCCAACTCTTATATAAGACATAAGACATTTGACGCCTGACCGTATTGCGATTAGAATCCCGTCGAAAGCAGTGAAGCAGTGTCCGGAACAGCAGCCTCGGCGTGCCTGGAAAGCCCTTCCCCTGAAACGCAATCTCAGCAGGTCCCCCCATGCTTGAAAACTTTCGTGCTCACGTGGCCGCCCGCGCCGCGCTCGGTATCCCCCCTCTGCCGCTGACGGCTCAGCAAACCGCCGAGTTGGTGGAACTGCTGGCGAACCCGCCCGCAGGCGAAGAGCAGACGCTGCTCGACCTGATCACCTACCGCGTCCCCGCCGGCGTCGACGAAGCCGCCCGCGTGAAGGCCGGCTTCCTGGCCGCCGTCGCGAAGGGCGAGACGGCCTGCCCGCTGATCTCGCGCGAGCGCGCGACCGAACTGCTCGGCACGATGCTCGGCGGCTACAACATCCAGCCGCTGATCGAGCTGCTGTCGGACGACGCCGTCGCGGCCGTCGCCGCCGACGCGCTGAAGAAAACCCTGCTGATGTTCGACCAGTTCCATGACGTGAAGGAACTCGCCGACAAGGGCAACGCCCACGCGAAGGCCGTGCTGCAGAGCTGGGCCGACGCCGAATGGTTCACGAGCCGTCCGGAAGTGCCGGAAAGCCTGACCATCACCGTGTTCAAGGTCACGGGCGAAACCAACACCGACGACCTGTCGCCGGCGCCGGACGCCACCACCCGCCCGGACATCCCGATGCACGCGCTCGCGATGCTGAAGAACGCGCGCCCCGGCATCACGCCGGAAGAAGACGGCAAGCGCGGCCCGGTCAAGTTCATCGAATCGCTGAAGGAAAAGGGTCACCTGGTCGCCTACGTCGGCGACGTGGTCGGCACCGGCTCCTCGCGCAAGTCGGCCACCAACTCGGTGCTGTGGTTCACCGGCGAAGACATCCCGTTCGTCCCGAACAAGCGCTTCGGCGGCGTGTGCCTCGGCGGCAAGATCGCCCCGATCTTCTACAACACGATGGAAGACGCCGGCGCGCTGCCGATCGAACTCGACGTGTCGCAGATGGAAATGGGCGACGTGGTCGAACTGCGCCCGTACGAAGGCAAGGCGCTGAAGGACGGCAACGTGATCGCCGAATTCCAGGTCAAGTCCGACGTGCTGTTCGACGAAGTGCGCGCCGGCGGCCGCATTCCGCTGATCATCGGCCGCGGCCTGACCGCGAAGGCGCGTGAAGCGCTGGGCCTCGCGCCGTCGACGCTGTTCCGCCTGCCGCACCAGCCGGCCGACAGCGGCAAGGGCTTCTCGCTCGCGCAGAAGATGGTCGGCCGCGCATGCGGTCTGCCGGAAGGCCAGGGCGTGCGTCCGGGCACGTACTGCGAACCGAAGATGACCTCGGTCGGCTCGCAGGACACCACGGGCCCGATGACCCGCGACGAACTGAAGGATCTGGCGTGCCTCGGCTTCTCGGCCGACCTCGTGATGCAGTCGTTCTGCCACACCGCCGCCTATCCGAAGCCGGTGGACGTGAAGACGCACCAGACGCTGCCGAACTTCATCAGCACGCGTGGCGGCATCGCGCTGCGCCCGGGCGACGGCGTGATCCACTCGTGGCTGAACCGCATGCTGCTGCCCGACACCGTCGGCACCGGCGGCGACTCGCACACGCGCTTCCCGATCGGCATCAGCTTCCCGGCAGGCTCGGGCCTGGTCGCGTTCGCGGCCGCCACCGGCACGATGCCGCTGGACATGCCGGAATCGGTGCTGGTCCGCTTCAAGGGCAAGATGCAGCCGGGCGTCACGCTGCGTGACCTGGTCAACGCGATTCCGCTGTATGCGATCAAGCAGGGCATGCTGACGGTCGCCAAGCAAGGCAAGAAGAACATCTTCTCGGGCCGCATTCTCGAAATCGAAGGCCTGCCCGACCTGAAGGTCGAGCAAGCGTTCGAGCTGTCGGATGCGTCGGCAGAGCGTTCGGCGGCCGGTTGTTCGGTGCACCTGAACAAGGAACCGATCATCGAGTACCTGAACAGCAACATCACGCTGCTGAAGTGGATGATCGCGCAGGGCTATCAGGATCCGCGCAGCCTGCAGCGCCGTATCGCGGCGATGGAGCAGTGGCTGGCCGACCCGCAACTGCTGTCGCCGGATGCCGACGCCGAATACGCGGCCGTCATCGAGATCGACCTGGCCGACATCCACGAGCCGATCGTTGCGTGCCCGAACGACCCGGACGACGTGAAGACGCTGTCCGACGTCGCGGGCGCCAAGATCGACGAAGTGTTCATCGGCTCGTGCATGACCAACATCGGTCACTTCCGTGCGGCGTCGAAGTTGCTGGAAGGCAAGCGCGACATCCCGGTCAAGCTGTGGGTCGCCCCGCCGACCAAGATGGACCAGAAGCAGTTGACGGAAGAAGGTCACTACGGCGTGTTCGGCACGGCCGGCGCCCGCACCGAAATGCCGGGCTGCTCGCTGTGCATGGGCAACCAGGCACAGGTGCGCGAAGGCGCGACGGTGATGTCGACGTCGACCCGCAACTTCCCGAACCGCCTGGGCAAGAACACGAACGTGTACCTCGGCTCGGCGGAACTGGCGGCGATCTGCTCGCGTCTGGGCCGGATCCCGACGAAGGAAGAGTACATGGCCGATATGGGCGTGCTCACCGCGGACGGCGACAAGATCTACAAGTACATGAACTTCGACCAGATCGAAGACTTCAAGGAAGTCGCCGACACCGTGCAGATCTAAGCATGCGGTCGAGCTGCGGCGGGTCATGCCCGCCGTGGCGACACGCAATGGCGCCGCGGGCTGAATGCCTGCGGCGCCATTTTTTTGAAGGTCGCCGACGTCGTGCAACGACTCGGCTCACGCGTCAGGCCATCGTCCTCAGCCAGTCGAGCAGCGCCGACTGCGCACTTCCGTCCTTCACCGGCTCCGGCGTCAGCAGGCAATAGTGCGAGCCGTCTTCGACGAAACCCATCGGCGCGACCAGCACCCCGCTTGCGAGGTCGTCGCGAACGAGGTGCCACGGGCCGATCGCGACACCCAGCCCCGCGACGGCCGCCTGAAGGCTGAAATAGAAATGGTCGAACATCTGGCCGCGCCCGCTGCCCGCCGGTTGATGCGCGACCGCCGCCCATTCCTTCCATGCGTCCGGCCGCGTGCGTGTGTGCAGTCGCGGCGCGCCACGCTTCAACGCGCGGCCATCGCGACTGTCGGAAAACCACGGATCTACCTTGTCGGGCCGGCATACCGGACCGACCTTCTCCGCGAACAGTCGCTCCGCGTGATAGCCGGCGGGCCACGTAAAATCATCCCGGCGAATCGCCATGTCGATGCCGTTGTCGAACGAGAACGGGCCGCCCGCCGCCGCGAGATGAATCTCGACGCCCGGGTATGCCGCCTGGAAATCCCGCCAGCGCGGCATCAGCCAGCGCATCAGCAGCGTGGGTTCGCACGACAGCACCCAACGCTGCGCACGGGCCGCGTCGGTCCGCACCTCATGCGCGGCCCGCCTCATCAGGTGCAGGCCGTCATGGACGGCCTGCGCGAGCTTGCGGCCCGCGTCGGTCAGGAACACGCGACGACTGCGCCGCTCGAACAACGCCACACCCAGGTCGTCTTCGAGCAGACGCACCGCACGACTGACCGCGCCATGCGTCACGTGCAGTTCGTCGGCGGCACGGCTGAAATGCTCGTGGCGCGCCGCCGCTTCGAAGCAGCGCAGCGCCATCAGCGACGGCAGCGCGGCACGGACGTTCTGTGAGCCAAACTCACCATCCTGGTCAGAAATCATCGCTTTTCCCGGCGAATCGTGATCCCTAATATTGGCGCATCACGAAGAAAATCGAAAGGACGATGCAATGACGGAATGGATAGTCGTAGTCACCATCACTGTGCTTGCCGTGATCAGCCCGGGGCCGGATTTCGCGATGGTCACGCGCAACAGCCTGATGCTGTCGCGCCGTTCGGGCTTGCTCACCGCATGGGGGATCGCGCTGGGCGTGACGGTTCACGTGAGCTATACGCTGCTCGGCGTGGGCCTGCTGGTCCGCCAATCGCTGTGGCTCTTCAACGCCGTCAAGCTCGTCGGCGCGATCTATCTGATTTACCTCGGCGTGAGGATGCTCGCAGCCAGGCCTGCCGATGGTCGGCCCGCGACGCAGGCCGCGCCGCTGTCCGATCAGGCGGCGCTGCGCACCGGCTTCCTGACCAACGCGCTGAATCCGAAAACCACCGTGTTCATCGTCAGCCTGTTCATGCAGGCGGTCCGGCCCGACACGCCGTTGCACGTGCAGATCGGCTACGGCCTGTTCATCGCGCTGGCACATGCAGGCTGGTTCAGCCTGGTGGCGGTCTGTTTCTCCGCCGATGCCGTCCGAGATCGCTTGTTGTCGTTACGTCACTGGATCGACCGCACCTTCGGTGTTCTGCTCGTCGGCTTCGGGATCATGCTGGCCGTTGCGCGCGGCGGTCGCTGAGCGGCACGGAATCGACTTGATCGACGGGCTCGGCTTCCTTTCACACTGTCCATAAAATATAGATTTTTAGTCTACTCTGGACATTATGTTTTGAAAGGCAGATACTTGGCAGCATCGCTTTCCAGGCCAACCGGACAAAGGAACGACCATGAAGATCAAGGAATTCGGCGTCGAACGCTGGATGGATCTGTACGAGAACCGCTGTACGTACAACCTCGCGGAAACGTGCGTCGAATCGCTGACCGTCGATCAACTGCTGACGATGACCGGCACGCAGGACACGCTGCTCGACGAGCTGCGGCCGATGAAGCTCACGTATGGCGCGATCGAAGGCACGCCGCGCCTGCGCGAAGCGATCGCGTCGACCTACGCGCGCCAATCGGCCGCGAACGTGATCGTCACGCACGGCGCGATCGGCGGCAACGCACTCATCTACGAAACGCTGGTCGAGCCGGGCGATACCGTCGTGTCGGTGTTGCCGACCTACCAGCAGCACTACTCGATTCCGGAAAGCTACGGCGCGAACGTGAAGGTGCTGAAGCTGCGCGAGGAAAACGGGTTCCTGCCCGATCTCGATGCGCTCGCGTCCCTCGTCGACGACAACACGCGCCTGATCGCGATCAACAACCCGAACAACCCGACCGGCTCGCTGATGGACGAAGCGCTGCTCGGCAAGATCGTCGAGATCGCGCGACGCTGCGGCGCGTACGTGCTGTGCGACGAGGTCTATCGCGGCACCGATCAGGCCGGCAGCGGCTACAGCGCCTCGATCGCCGACCTGTACGAACGCGGAATCAGCACGGCGAGCATGTCGAAGACGTACTCGCTCGCCGGGCTGCGGCTCGGCTGGATCGCGGGGCCGGTCGAGCTGATCCACGCGGTGAGCGTCCGTCGCGACTACAACACGATCAGCGTCGGGATGATCGACGACTACCTCGCGACGCTCGCGCTCGAGCACCGCGATGTGATCCTGAAGCGCAGTCACGACATCGTGCGCACCAACCTCGCGATTCTCGATGCATGGGTCGAACGCGAGCCGGCGATTTCCTGGGTCAAGCCGAAGTCGGGCACGACGGCGCTGCTCAAGTACGCGTTCGACATGCCGTCGCGCGCGTTCTGCACGGAGCTGATCGAGGCAACCGGCGTGATGTTCACTCCGGGCAGCGCGCTCGACATGGAAGGCTATGTGCGGATCGGTTACGCCAACAACCGGACGGTGCTCGAGCAAGGGCTCGCGCGCGTGTCGGAGTATTTACGCGTGAAGGCCGGCTGAGCGAAGGCGGTGCGTGCGACGCGCACCGGCCTTCACTTCACGACTGCATGCACGATGCCGCGAGTTTCCCGACCGCGATCACCGCCTGCTCGATCTCCGGCGACCACGGGCTGCTGTAGTTCAGCCGGATGAAGTTCCGGTAGTTGTCGGTGATCGAGAACATGTAGCCGGGCCCGATCGTGATGCCCTGCTCCAGCGCGAGCTGGTACAGGCGCATCGCGTCGACCTGTGCCGGCAGCTCGACCCACAACACGTAACCGCCCGCCGGGCTCGAGATGCGCGTGCCTTCCGGGAAGAACCGCGACACCATCGCGCGCATCAGGTTCGCCTGCTGCGCATACGCCTTGCGCAAGCGCCGCAGATGATGCTCGTAACCGTCGCGTTCGAGAAACTCGGCGATCGCCAGCTGCGGCAGCGACGGCGTCGCCAGCGTGTTCAGGAACTTCAGCTTCTCGACCTGATCCCGATAGCGGCCCGGCAACGCCCAGCCGATCCGGTAGGCTGCCGTCAGGCTCTTCGAGAACGATGAGCAGTGCAACACGATGCCGGTGCGGTCGTAGGACTTCAGCGCGCTCGGATGCGACTCGCCGAAATACAGTTCGTTGTACACGCCATTCTCGATGATCGGCATGTCGGCTTTCGTTGCGAATTCAACCAGTTCGCGCTTGCGCTCGTCGGGCATCTGGAAGCCCAGCGGGTTCTGGAAGTTCGGCATCACCATGCACGCGGCGATCGGCTGCGACTTTGCAATGGCCGCCAGCGCCGCGATGTCGATTCCGTATTCCGGGTGCGTCGCGACCTCGATCGCCTTCATCCCCATCCGCTCGATCGCGTGCAACATCGCGTAGAACGTCGGCGACTCCACCGCGATCGTGTCGCCCGGTTTCGCAACCGCCTGCAGGCACAGATTGATCGCCTCAGTCGCGCCGACCGTCACGATGATCTCGTTCGGATCGACCGACATCCCGTTTTCCAGATAGCGTCGCGCGATCTGCCGGATCAGGCGCGGATGGCCGGGCGGCAGCCCGTCCGTCACGCCCCACAACGACTTGTCGCGGCCGGCTGCATACGCATAACGGTTCAGCTTCTCGAACGGAAACAGGCTCGGGTCCGGATACGGCGAGCCGAGCGGCACGGCGTCGTCGGTGCCGATCGAGCGCAGCGTCGACAGCACGAGCCGGCTCATGTCGACCGACGACGAGATCGCGATCGGCTTCGACGGCCGCAGCTCGCGCACCGGCGCGTGGTTGTCGTCGCGGCGCAGGTTCACGAAGTAACCCGACTGCGGCCGGCTTTCCAGCAGCCCGCGGCTTTCGAGCAGCAGATATGCATGCAGCACGGTCGTGATGCTGATCCGGTGCTGCTGGCTCGCCTGCCGCACCGACGGAATCCGGTCGCCGTGCCGGTACACGCCCTGGCGGATCAGGCGCTCGATGTCGTCCGCGAGTTTTTCGTAGAGCTTCATCGCGCGCTCCCCGCCGGCCTGCGCATGCGCGCCGCCGTCCCGTGCGCGTCCGATACGCGCGTGTTCTGCCCGCCGACCGGGCTGTCGTTCTGCCTGATTGCTCCCTCCGGTTTTGCCTTTTCCATCGCAGTGGCTCGCTTTTGAAAATGCGCCGGGAGGTTCCGTTACAACAGGATCCGCGGCACTGTGCACTTGATGAATGAATCTTAAGAGCAGAACAGTTGGTGGCGGGTACACACATCGAACACGGGAACAAGAGTACAGTTCGGCGCGGATCGCGCAGAGCGGGGCAACTGTACGTCTTATGAAATGGCCGAATGGCCGGAGAACTTGCGCACGGCGCGGCGGGATTGCCCGGCACACCCGCCGCGCGGGCGTTCGTCGGCTATCGCAATTGGGGTGCAATACTGTGCGCCCGCTCGGTTTCATTGCCGGAGTCAGACCATGCACTATCCAATCGACCAGACAGCCGGCCCGGGCGACGGAGCCCGCGCCGCCGGGCAAGTACCGAAATGGCGCCAGAACGAAACGACCGACCCATCGGAAAGTGCATGACTGACCGCCCCCTCGTTGCGCTGCTGGTCGCACGACTGACCGGCACGGCCGACCATCCGCGCTTCACCGGCACGCCGATCGACCTGTCGACGCTCGATGCGCATGCGCTCGGCGCGGTCTGGCCGGCATTGCGCCGCGTCGAGCACGAGATCATGCAGCGCGACCACGCATACGACGACCCGCGCGCCGAATTCGCGCGCTGGCTGCGCCGGCAGATCGATGCGCTCGGCCTCGTGCCGCTCGTCGACGCCGATGCGGCGCTCGAGCTGTTCCGCGACATCCCGGCCGGCGGATGGAAGCGTGCGCTGGAGGATCTGCCCTGCCTGGACGCGCTGCCGTTGCCCGCGCTGCAGGCCGAACTCGCCCGCATCGTCGCCGAACCGGAGGAAGGCAGGCTGCGCGCGGTGTCCGCGTATGGCGCGTATGCGCTCGACTGGTTCGCCGGCCGCCGCGACTTCTCGGCGCGACGCGCCGCGTATACGCAAGCGCTGGCGGACTCGCCGTTTCGCGTGCGCGAACTCGACGTGCTGCCCGAGCTCGGCCCGGCCGCGCTGCTCGCGCTGGCCGCGACGAACGACGGCTATTTCGCGCCGAAGCGGCTGTGGATCGACTTAAGCGATCCGGCCGTCACGCTCGCGCAAGACGCCGCGTATGTCGCATTCGCGCGCGACGCGCTGACCGACGCCGCGCGGCAGGTCGCGGCGCTTCATGCCGGCGCCGTGCCGTACGAGGCCGACCGCGCATTCACGACCGACGACGCGCAGGTCGTCGCGCGCGCCGCGCGCGTGGCCGCCTATCGCGACGAAGCCTGGCTGCGCCCGTTGATCGGCCCGCTGCTGACGGGCGTGTGCGTCGCACCGACCGCCGCGAAGACCGCGCCGTCGCAGTCGCTCGCGATCGCACTCGGCCACGCGGTCGAGACGATCCCGACGCCCGAGAGCGTGCGCGCGCTGCGCGACGCGCTCGCCATCGTGCGTCATGCGGGCGTGCAGAAGAAGCTCGCGCGCAACCTGAAACCGGCCGAACGCGCGCTCGGCGAGCGGCCGCACACCGCGCTGCGGATGACGCTCGACGCCAAGCCCGACAAGAAGCAGCTCGCGATGCTCGCCGCATGCATGGAAGCCGGCTTCTGGCAGCCGATGTCGCTCGGCCACGCCGAATGGCGCGAGCGGCTCGTCGATGCGCCGGCCGGCGCCGCGTTCTCCGCGCGGATGATCTGGCAGGCACGCGGCCGCGATGGCGCGACGCAGTCGTTCATGCCTGAGATCGCGAAGGGCAAGGTCGTGCCGCGCGACGCGGCCGGCCGCGCATGCGACATCGCGGCCGACAGCGACATCCGGCTCTGGCACCCGCTGCTGGCCGACGCGGACGAGCGGCTCGCATGGCAGCGTGCGATCGTCGGCCGCTCGCTGCGGCAACCGGTCCGGCAGGCTTTCCGCGAGTATTACGTGCCGGCCGATGACGACGCGTCGGCCAGCGATTGCGCGATGTTCGAAGGTCACGTGCTGTCGAGCCGGCCGCTGCTCGGCGTCGCGCGCCGCGAAGGCTGGTCGATCCGCGCGTACGACGACGGGCTCGTGCGCGAATTCGGCGACGTGCGCGCCACCTTTCTTGTCGACGCGCGGCTCTATCCCGGTTCGGAAGGCCACGGCACGTCGCGTCGGCTGTACGTCGAGCGCCGGCACGAACGGCGCTGGGCGCCGGTGCCGATCGGCGAGATCGATCGCGTCGTCTTCTCTGAAATTGCACGCGCGGTCGACCTGCTCGTCAGCGTGGCCGCGTTCGCGCTCGACGACGACGCAACGCGCGCGGCCGCCGCGGCGCTCGCGACGGACCCGGTCCGCCAGCGCGCGCTCGACACGGAGCGCCAGCACCGCCTGAACCGGTTGTCGGATCTTCCATTGGGCGTGATGGCGCGCCATCGCCAGCACGTGCTGTCGCTCGTGTTCGCCGAACCGGTTGCGCAAGGGAGGATCACGATCGACGAACGCCACGTACGCGTCGGCGCGTGGGCGGTGCATTGCGCGACCGGACGCGTGACGCGCGACGGCGAGCCCGTCGAACCCGCGATCGAGCCGCCGCCGTCGCCGCTGCGCGCGGTGCCGTGGCTGCCTTACGACGAAGCGCTGCTGCAGCGGATCGTCGATGTCGTGGCGGGGTTACTGATCGATTGATCGACGCCCGGCAGCCCGTGTCATCGCGCCGCCTGCTGCCGCTGCACCTCCTGCGCTTTCATCCGCAGATACGCGCCCCGCTCGACTTCGTGCAGTTGCTGCGGATACTGCTCGGTGGCGTCGAACCAGCGCCCGAGGCGCTGCTCGAGCGGTTTGTCGAGCGTCGCGAGATATGTGTCGATCGCGAGGTAGTAGCGCATCGTGTTGCGCTCCAGCAATCCGCGCACGCCGCCGATATATTGCGGCTGCGCCGTCGATGCGCCGCTCGCGACCGTGAACCCGACCTTGTCGCTGCCGGCCGTCGCGAGGTAGGTCTTCATCGCCATGCGGCCGACCGTGCCGAAGCCGTACGAATACGTGAGGTGCAGGAACGTGCGCGACGCGCCGATCGGCACGGCCTCCAGCGCGATCCGGTAGTCCTTCGTGCCCATCGGGCCGCTGTCGGCGGTCAGGTCGACCTGAAAGTAGTCGGGCGTCGCGGCGGCCACGCCGTAGCGGAACTGCACGCGATAGGTATCCGACAGCTTCTGCTCGATCTTGCGGCCGAGGTTCACGTCGAGCACCGGGCCGTTGCTGCCGGTCGATGCATGGCAATACTTCGTGTTCAGATGCAGGATGAGCACCGCGCACCAGTTGGCGGGGCCTTGCGCGGGATCGTTGAGCTTGCCGTTCACGACGGAGAATGGATAGTCGACGACCGCGTAGATATCACCCTTCAGCGTCGACGATGCCTCGGACGATTCGAGGTACAGCGGGCGGTGGAACGGGTTGTTCTTCAGTTGCTCGCCGAGGCTGTGATAGCGGTCGAGCAGCGCCGCCGCGCCGTCCGCGCCGAACGACAGCGCACTCCAGCCGACGCATAGCGCCGCGACGAGCGCGTGCCATGCGCGGCGACCGTATCGCGGGCCTTGCGGGTGTGGGGTTGTCTCCATTGTTGTGCTCCAGTGCGGCGTGCGGGTTGGCGCGCCAGTTTCACGGAAGATGCCGACCGCTATCGGCTTCGCTTCACCGGGACCGGCAATTGCGCGGCGGTGATCCGGATCAGCGTCGACAGCCATTCGCGCTCGTCCCAGCGGTCGCCTCCAATGACGAGATGCGGTTTTGCTGCCGGATACGGTGGAGCTTCGTCGCAGGCACCGACAAACGCACGCCCGTCGGACGTCGGCTTGACGAACAACCGGTCGTCGCACACCAGCGCGACCATCTTGCCGTCACAGTAGATTCCGTATTCGCCGAACATCTTGCGGGCCGACACCGTGCCGGCCAAGGCCATCTGCTCGACGATGAAATCGACGGTTCCCTGACTCGATGCCATCCACCCACTCCGTGACCGAATAACCGTTCTGACCGTCATCGATGCCGTGTCGTTCCGTTCGATCCGCTCGCGCCCCGCTTATTTGTCCGCCGAAAACGCACTCGACATCTGCCGTGCCCGCTTCACGTCATCCCCGTGCAGATAGATCGACGTCGTCGAGATCGACGCATGCCGCAGGTTGTCGCGCACGGTCGTCAACTCGGCGCCCCGCGCGAGCGCGTGCGTCGCATGCGTATGCCGCATCCAGTGCGGGCTCGCCTGCCGCAGCTTCTGCGCGAGCGCGGGGTTGTCGGCATCGACGAGCGCGGCCGTCTGCGCGAAGAACCGCTGCATCACCTTCCACAGCCGCACGCTCGTGATCGCGGCCGCGCCGTCTTCCGCGAGGCTCGGAATCAGCGGCGTATCGGGCCGCCAGCGCACCGGCGTGACCGGCAGCCGGCGCGCGACCAGATAGCGATCGAGCGCCGTGCGCGCGAGCGGCGGCAGCGCGACGCGCGCGGCCTTGCTGCCTTTGCCGATCACCTTCAGCCACGCGTCGCCGTGCGCGTCCGTGTCGATGTCGCCGAGCGTCGCGCCGACCAGCTCGCTCGCGCGCAGCCCGGTCGCATAGCCGAAATCGAGGATGAAGCGCAGCCGTTGCGCGGCGGCCGGCGTCCAGCCGGACGCCGGCGCGCCGGACGGCTTGTCCTTGCGAAACTCGAGCCCGTCCGCGATCGTGCGCACGAGCAGCCACTCGCCTTCGGTGAACGCATGCGACGTGTCGAGCGCATTCGCGCCGCGCGTGTCGCGCACCTTGACGCCCGCGAACGGATTCGCGAGCAGGTAGCGCTGCTCGATCAGCCAGCGGAACAGCGCGCCGAGGACCGACAGCGTGTACGCGGCCGAGCGCGCGGACAGCCCGCCCGAAAACGGCCGCCAGTCCGGCGCGCCGCGCGGCCGCACCGGGCCGACCCAGCGCTCGTGCGGCGTCGGACGCCGGATGAACGCGCGATACGCGACCGCATCCTCGGTCGTCAGCGACGACAGCGCACGGCCGCGCTCGACGATCGCCCACAGGATCAGCCGCTCGGCCTCCTTGCGGTACGCGCGTCGCGTCGCGGCCGATTCGTGCAGCGACAGCCATGCGTGCACGGCCGCGTAGTCGTTGTCCGCATCGAGCGTGCTGGTGGCGCGCGGCGCGCGGAACGTGCCGGCCGATCCGTCGACCTCGTGCGGCAGCTTCAGTTGTTCCCACGGCACGATGCTGCCGCGCGGCGTCGCGGCAATCAGTGCGCGCGCCCGCTCGGTCAGGTCGGGATGCGCGGAAAAGAACGCCTCGATATGCCGCGCGCTCGCCACGCCGAGCCCCGCGATCGCGCGCCACCACTGACGCCGCCGCGGAATCCGCACGGTCAGGTCGGCGAGCGTCGCGATCCCGTGCGCACGCAGCGCGGCGACCGCACGCGCCGGCAGCCACAGGCCGACGTCGTCGCTGATCTGCGGCACCGGCGCGCGCGCATGGCGCAGCACGCCGATCGCATCGGTCGCGGCCTTCGCCATCTGCACGCGCTCGCGGTCGGCATGGCCGAGCTGCTCGGCGAGATCGGGCCGTCCGGCCTGCCGCGCGACACGCACGAGGCGACGCCGAATTGCGCCGATCACGCCGCGCGCCGAGCGCCCTTCGCCGAGCCGGCCTGACAGGTAGCGCTCGACGGCCTGGCGCACGGTCATGCCCGCGTACCACGCACGCAGCGCGGCGAGTTCGTCGGCGTCGGGAAAGCCCGCGAGCGCGGGCGCGGAATCGGAGAAAGGCGGCAGGGTGAGGCGCGATGTCATGGGCGCAAGTTTGACAGAACTGCGCACGGTCGCAAACGGCCGACGCGCGGTACGACACCTGCGCGATGCCGTGCGCCACCGGCATCGCGCAACGGCGCTCAGCCCGCCACAGGCGTGCGCCGCACTTCCGACAGGTAGATGAGAATCAGCGACACCCACACGATCCCGTACAGGAACATGAAGCATGTCGTGCGCACGCGCAGCAAGTCGAGCAGCATGCCGAACAGGATCGGCAGCAGGAAGCCGCCAAGCCCGCCCGCAAGGCCGACAATGCCCGTGACGACGCCCATGTTGTCCGCGAAATCGTCGGCGACGTACTTGAAGGTCGACGCCATCCCGAACGCGAACACCGCGCCGAGCACGAAGGTCAGCGCGACGAAGCCGGCCACCGGCATCGCGAGGCTCAGCGACGCGGTGCCGTCGATCGTGTGGATAACGAAGTCGGTCGCCGGATACGACAGCAGGAACAGCGCGATCCATGCGACCCACAGCCCCCACCACGTGACCGCATGCGCGCCGAAGCGATCGGACAGCGCGCCGCCGAGCGCGCGCAGCACGGAGCCCGGCAGCGAGAAGCCGGCCGCGAACGCGGACGCCATCACGAGCGACATCCCGTATTCGCTCTTCAGGTACTGCGGGATCCACAGCGACAGCGCGGTGAAGCCGCCGAACGTGATCGAGTAGTACTGGCACAGCCGCCACACGCGCGGGTCGCGCAGCACCTTGAACGAGTCGAGCATCGAGCCGCCGCGCTTGCCCGCGCCGGGATCGGGCGCCGACGCGAACCAGAAGATCACGGCCGTGACGAGCAGCGCGACCGCATAGACGCGCGGCACGAAGCGCCAGCCGTACGCGGCGAGCAGCAGCGGCGTGACGAACAGATTGACCGCGGCGCCGCACGTGCCGGCGCCGAACACGCCCATCGCGAGCCCGCGCCGCTTCGGCGGGAAAAAGCGCGCGACATACGGCGTGCCGACCGCGAACGACGCACCGACGCAGCCGAGGAACAGCCCGATCACGAGGAACTGCCAGAGCTGCGTCGCGTAGCTGACGATGTAGACCGGCACCGCGCACACGACGAGCAGCACCGTCATCACGATACGGCCGCCGAAGCGGTCGGTCCACGTGCCGAGCGGCAAGCGCATCAGCGCGCCGGTCAGCACGGGCGTCGCCGTGAGCAGCCCGAACTCGGTGCTGTTCAGGCCGAGATCGGTGCGCAACTGCACGCCAAGCACGCCGAACATCATCCACACGACGAAACACACCATGAACGCGAGCGTGCTCGCGGCCAGCACCGACCACGCGCGCAGCGGAATGGTCTGCGGATCCGCAGCCACGCCGACGTTAACTTGTTGAGTTGCCATATGTAAAACCCCGTTTCATTGGACGAGCGGCCCGTTCGCGCCGTCGAAGGTCACGCCTTCGACACGCGCGCCGCCCGCGAGTATCGCCACGTACTGCCGCATCGCCCGTTGCCGCACGCGTTCCGACAGGTATGCGGCGATCTGGCCGGCGGCTTCGTCGAACGGCACGATGTCGCCCGGCACGCGGCGCTCGATGCGCACGATGTGAAAGCCGAAGCGCGTGTTGACGAGTTTCGGCAGCACGCCGAGCCCGTCAGTGTCGAACAGCGCGGCCTCGAATTCCGGCACGGTGTCGCCGCGCAGCAATTGCCCGAGGCTGCCGCCGACTTGCGCCGACGGGCAGTTCGACGATTCGCGCGCCACTGCTTCGAACGTATCGGGCGCGGCGACCACGTCGGCGAGCGCGCGTTCCGCGCGCTGCCGCAGCGGCGCGAGCGGCACGCGGTCGGTCACCGCGAACAGCACGTGGCTTGCATAAACGATGTCGTTGCGGCGAAAGCGCGCCGGATGCTGCGCGTAGTAGCGCTCGCAATCCGCTCGATCGGGTTCAGGGACGTGCGTCAGCTCGCATTCGAGCAGCGCGTCGACCGTCGCGTCGTCGAGCGGCGCGCGTTCGTCGATCAGCGCGAGCGCCACCGCGCGCTGCCGCAACAGCTCGCGCACCGCAAGCGCATGCCGCGCCGCATCGAGCGGATCGCGCGCATCGCCGTGATGCGCGGCTTCCGCCGCGATGGCCGCGTCATCGATGGCAATGCCGTTGATCGTCAGCGGCATCGTCGCGACTTCGGAGAGAACGTCGTTCATGTGGCCTCCTCAGCGCTTACGCACGAGCTGGTACGGGCGGATCAGGTACGCGACCGATGCGATGCCGCTCCAGATATGTACCATCCGCGTGAACGGCGACACGAGAAAGATCGTGAAGCCGAGCAGGATATGCAGCCGGTACGTCAGCGGCACGCCGACGAGCAGGCTCGCGATGTCCGGCCGGAACGTGACGACGCCCTTCACGTAGTCGGTGAGCTGCTCGAACATCACGCCGTCCATGTGGCGCGTCGACAGCACGACGGTGCCGAGCCCGAGCGCGAGCTGCACCCACAGCATCAGCACGATCATGATGTCCGACGTGCGGCTGTTCTTGCGGATGCGTGCGTCGCCCAGGCGCCGCCAGATCAGGATCGTCAATCCGATGATCGCCGCGACACCGGCCGCGCCGCCCGCCACCATCGCGACGAGTTGGTGCCCGGACGCCGACAGGAACGGCGACACGAGCCAGTGCGGCGCGAGGAAACCGCCGAAGTGCCCGAGCACGACGACCAGCACGCCCCAGTGGAACAGGTTGCTGCCGAGCCGCAGCATGCCGTGGCGCAGCAGCTGCGACGAATCGCTTTTCCACGTGTATTGCTCGCGGTCGAAGCGGATCAGGCTGCCGACCAGCAGCACCGCGAGACAGATGTACGGGTAGATCCCGAACAGGAACTGATGCAAGTAAGCGTTCATGTGTTTCCCCAGTTGGGCCCGCGCTCACGCGCCGCGGGCCGGCCGCTTGTCGTGGAACCGCACGGTCTGCTCCGTCGACGCCGGCGTTGCCGCGCCGACGAAGCGCACGGCTTCGTCCGCATACGACGCATCGAGCGCGCGGTAGTCGTCCGCAGTCGGACGCTCGGCGGCGACGTCGTCGTCCGCGTCGGCCGGTGCATCGACCGGCGCGAGGCCGGCCATCGGCAGCAGCGCGCCGACGACGAAGCTGTAATGGCTGCCGCGCTGCGCGAGCTGGCCGGCCAGCGCGCGCAGGATCTCGCCGGTTTCGGCGAGCAGGTTGCGCGCATCGGGCGCCGGCAGCCGCGACAGGTATTCGAGGAACACGGGCAGGTAGTCGGGCAGCTCGCCCGGGTTCAGCGCGAGCCCGTGCCGCTCGTACATCTGCAGCAGGTCGACCATCGCCTGCCCGCGGTCGCGCGATTCGCCGTGCACGTGCTCGAACAGGTGCAGCGACGTCGCGCGGCCGCGATCGAACAGCGCGACGTAGTTCTCCTGCAGCGTCAGCAGGTCGCGCTCGCGCACGTACGCGAAGAACCTGTCGAGGCCCGCACGCACCGCCTGCGGCACGCGCATGCGCTCGCGCAGATGGGCTTCGATCGAGTCGAGCACGTCGACGAGCGCGTCGTCGGGATAGTCGAGCAGCGCCGCGAACGCCGCGTAGGTCGGATCGGGTGCGGTGCTCATCGCGATACCTCGTGGATCGGAATCGTCCGGGTGCCCTTCTCCTTCTTCGCGCTGAACAGGCTCGCCGACGAGCGGCCGTCGGAACAGCCGTTGCCGAACGAGAAGCCGCACGACGCGCGCAGGTCGTACGCGTTCTCCGCATATTCTCGATGCGTGGTCGGGATCACGAAGCGATCCTCGTAGTTCGCGATCGCGAGATAGCGGTACATCTCCTCGACCTGCGCGAGCGACAGCCCGACCTGATCGAGCACGCCGCGCGCGTCGATGCCGTCGACGTGGCGCGCGCGCATGAACGCGCGCATCGCGAGCAGCCGTTCGAGCGCGAGCTTCACCGGCGCCTCGTCGCCGGCGGTCAGCAGGTTCGCCAGATAGCGCAGCGGAATGCGCAGCGATTCGACGTCCGGCAGGTAGCCGTTCATCCCGAGCGCGCCGCTGTTCGCGGCGGCGTTGATCGGTGACAGCGGCGGCACGTACCAGACCATCGGCAGCGTCCGGTATTCCGGATGCAGCGGGAACGCGATCTTCCAGTCGATCGCCATCTTGTAGGTCGGCGAGCGCCGCGCGGCGTCGATCCATGCGGCCGGCACGCCGTCGCGCTCGGCCTGCGCGATCACGGCCGGATCTTCCGGATCGAGGAACAGCGACAGCTGCGCTTCGTACAGGTCTTTCTCGTTCTCCGCGCTGGCGGCCTCGCTGATCCGGTCGGCGTCGTACAGCAGCACGCCGAGGTAGCGGATGCGGCCCACGCAGGTCTCCGAACACACGGTCGGCTGGCCGGCCTCGATGCGCGGATAGCAGAAGATGCACTTCTCGGCCTTGCCGCTCTGCCAGTTGTAGTAGATCTTCTTGTACGGGCAGCCCGACACGCACATGCGCCAGCCGCGGCACTTGTCCTGGTCGATCAGCACGATGCCGTCTTCCTCGCGCTTGTAGATCGAGCCGGACGGGCACGCCGCGACGCACGCCGGATTCAGGCAGTGCTCGCACAGGCGCGGCAGATACATCATGAAGGTGTTCTCGAACTGCCCGTAGATGTCCTTCTGCACGTTCTCGAAGTTGTAGTCCTTCGCGCGCTTCTCGAACTCGCCGCCGAGGATTTCCTCCCAGTTCGGGCCCCACTCGATCTTCTCGAGCCGCTGGCCGCTGATCAGCGAGCGCGGCCGCGCCACCGGCATCGCGCGCGTGTTGCCCGCTTCCTGCAGATGCGCGTAGTCGAACGTGAACGGCTCGTAGTAATCGTCGATCTCGGGCAGATGCGGGTTCGCGAAAATCTGCGCGAGCAGCCGCCACTTGCCGCCGAGGCGCGGCTCGATCCGGCCGTCCGCACGCCGCTGCCAGCCGCCGCGCCAGCGGTCCTGGTTCTCCCAGTCCTTCGGATAGCCGATGCCCGGTTTCGTCTCGACGTTGTTGAACCACGCGTATTCCATCCCTTCGCGGCTGGTCCACACGTTCTTGCAGGTCACCGAGCAGGTATGGCACCCGATGCACTTGTCGAGGTTCAGCACCATCGCGATCTGTGCACGTATTTTCATGACGTTTCTCCCGCCCGCACCGCTTGCGTTGTCGGTTCGACTACGGTCTCTTCTCCGTCGAGCCAGTCGATCCTGCTCATCTTGCGCACGATCAGGAACTCGTCGCGATTCGAGCCGACCGTGCCGTAGTAGTTGAAGCCATACGACAGCTGCGCATAGCCGCCGATCATGTGCGTGGGCTTGAGCGCGATGCGCGTGACCGAGTTGTGAATGCCGCCGCGCGTGCCGGTGATCTCGGAGCCCGGCGTGTTCACGATCTTCTCCTGCGCGTGGTACATCATCACCATCCCGGACGGAATCCGCTGGCTCACGACCGCCCGCGCGCACAACGCGCCGTTCGAGTTGTAGCATTCGATCCAGTCGTTATCGACCGCGCCGATCGCCTTCGCGTCGTCCTCCGACATCCACACGATCGGGCCGCCGCGCGACAGCGTGAGCATCAGCAGGTTGTCCGTGTAGGTGCTGTGGATGCCCCACTTCTGGTGCGGCGTCAGGAAGTTCAGCACACGCTCGGGGTTGCCGTTCGAGCGCTTGCCGACCATGTGTTCGTAGCTGCCCGTGTCGATCGGCGGCTTGTATGCGCACAGCGACTCGCCGAACGCGCGCATCCACGGATGGTCCTGGTATAACTGCTGACGGCCCGTCAGCGTGCGCCATGGCACCAGTTCGTGCACGTTCACGTAGCCGGCGTTGTACGACACATGCTCGGATTCGATCCCGCTCCACGTCGGCGACGAGATGATCTTGCGCGGCTGCGCCTGGATGTCGCGAAAGCGGATCTTCTCGTCCGCGCGCGCGACGGCCAGGTGCGTGTGATCGATGCCGGTGAGGCCCGACAGCGCATGCCACGCCTTCACCGCGACTTCGCCGTTGGTCTCCGGCGCCAGCGCGAGGATCACCTCGGCCGCGTCGAGCGCGGTGTCGATGCGCGGGCGCCCCTGCGCGGCGCCCTCGGCGACCGTGTAGTTCAGTTCGCCGAGCAGCTTCACTTCGTCCTTCGTATCCCAGCCGATGCCCTTGCCCGCGTTGCCGAGCTTGTCCATCAGCGGCCCGAGCGACGTGAAGCGCGCATAGGTGTTCGGGTAGTCGCGCTCGACGGCGATCACCGCCGGCATCGTACGGCCCGGCACCGGCTCGCATTCGCCGCGCTTCCAGTCGTGCACGTCGAACGGCTGCGCGAGCTCGCCCGGCGTGTCGTGCGCGATCGGTGCGAGCACGACGTCGCGTTCGACGCCGAGATGCCCGACGCACAGCTCGGAGAAGCGCTTCGCGATTCCCTTGAAGATGTCCCAGTCGCTTTTCGATTCCCACGCGGGATCGACCGCCGCCGACAGCGGATGGATGAACGGATGCATGTCGGACGTGTTCATGTCGTCCTTTTCGTACCACGTCGCGGTCGGCAGCACGACGTCCGAATACATGCAGGTGGTCGACATCCGGAAGTCGAGCGTGACGAGCAGGTCGAGCTTGCCGCGCGGCGCGTCGTCGTGCCACTTCACTTCCTCGGGACGCGCGCCGCCCGTCGCGCCAAGGTCCTCGCCCTGCACGCCGTTGGTCGTGCCGAGCAGGTGCTTCAGGAAATACTCGTGCCCCTTGCCCGACGAGCCGAGCAGGTTCGAGCGCCACACGAACAGGTTGCGCGGGAAGTTGTCCGGTGCGTCCGGGTCCTCGCACGCCATGCGCAGCGTGCCGGCCTTCAGCTGCCGGGCGACGTCGGCGCCGGCTTGAGCTGCGTCGCCCAGACTCGCGCCGACCTTCAGCGGATTAACCGCGAGCTGCGGCGCGGACGGCAGCCAGCCCATCCGTTCCGCACGCACGTTGTAGTCGATCGGCGAGCCGTGGAACTGCATCCTGTCGGCGAGCGGCGACAGCAGCGCGCTCGGGTCCATCGTGTCGTAGCGCCACTGGTCGGTGTGCGCGTAGAAGAACGACGTCGCGTTCATGTGCCGCGGCGGGCGGTTCCAGTCGAGCGCGAACGCGAGCGCGGTCCAGCCCGTCTGCGGGCGCAGCTTCTCCTGACCCACGTAATGCGACCATCCGCCGCCCGGCTTGCCGATGCAGCCGCACATGATCAGCATGTTGATGATCGCGCGGTACGACATGTCCATGTGGAACCAGTGGTTGATCCCCGCGCCGATGATCACCATCGACTTGCCTTGCGTCTTGTGCGCGTTCTCCGCGAACTGGCGCGCGACCGAGATCACGTCCGCGCGCTTCACGCCGGTGATCGTTTCCTGCCACGCCGGCGTATACGGCAGATCGTCGTCGTAGCTCGCGGCCACGTCGCGCCCGCCCAGCCCCTGGTCGAGCCCGTAGTTCGCGACGAACAGGTCGTAGACGGTCGCGACCAGCATCTCGCCGTCGCGCGTCGCGACGCGCCGCACGCCGATCCGGCGCGACAGCTCGGAGCCGTGGTCGGTCGAGTTGAAGTGCGCGTGTGGCTGGTTGCCGAAGTACGGGAACAGCACGTCGACCACGTCGTCGTGCTCGGCCGTGCAGGACAGCCGCGGCGACAGCGCCGCACCCTTCGACGTCTCGCCGCGCAGGTTCCACTTGCCCTTGTCCGCGTCCGCCTGCTGCCCCCAGCGAAAGCCCACCGAGCCGACCGGCACGACGAATTCGCCCGTCGCGTCGTCGATCATCACGGTCTTCCAGTCCGGGTGCGCGGCTTCGTCGAGCGCGTCGTCGAAGTCGGATGCGCGCACGAGACGCTCGGGCACATAGCCGTCGCCGTGCGGCACGAGGCGCACGAGGCACGGCATGTCGGTGTAGCGCTTGCAGTAGTCGATGAAGTAGTCGCTCTTGCCGGCCAGGTGGAACTCTTTCAGGATCACGTGCCCCATCGCGAGCGCGAGCGCCGCGTCGGTGCCCTGCTTCGGATGCAGCCACAGGTCGCCGAACTTCGCGCCTTCCGCGTAATCGGGGAACACCGACACGACCTTGGTGCCGCGATAGCGCGCCTCGACGAGGAAGTGCGCGTCGGGCGTGCGGGTCTGCGGGACATTGGAGCCCCACATCATGATGAACGTCGAGTTGTACCAGTCGGCCGATTCCGGCACGTCGGTCTGCTCGCCCCAGGTCTGCGGCGACGCGGGCGGCAGGTCGCAGTACCAGTCGTAGAAGCTCAGGCACACGCCGCCGATCAGCGACAGGTAGCGCGAGCCGGCCGCGTACGACACCATCGACATCGCCGGAATCGGCGAGAAGCCGACCACGCGATCGGGCCCGTACCGCTCCACCGTGTAAACGTTTGCGGCCGCAACGATCTCGTTGACCTCGTCCCAGCTCGCGCGCACGAAGCCGCCGAGCCCGCGCCGGCTCTGGTACGAACGCCGCGCGTCGTCGTCCTCGACGATCGAGCGCCACGCGTCGACGGCGCCGAGCGTGCGGCGGCGTTCGCGCCACAGCTTCACCAGCGCGCTGCGCACCATCGGATGCTTCAGACGGTTCGCGCTATACAAATACCAGGAGTACGAAGCACCGCGCGAGCAGCCGCGCGGTTCGTGGTTCGGCATGTCGGGGCGCGTGCGCGGGTAATCGGTCTGCTGGGTTTCCCAGGTGACGATCCCGCCTTTCACGTAGACCTTCCACGAGCATGAGCCCGTGCAGTTCACCCCGTGAGTCGAACGGACGATCTTGTCGTGCTGCCAGCGCATCCGGTAGCCGTCTTCCCATTTGCGGTCTTCGTCGGTGACGGCGCCGTGTCCGTCGGAGAAGGTCGGCCTCGTGGTGGAGAAATAACGCAATCTGTCCAGGAAATGGCTCATGGGGATCTCGTTTTTCCGGTCTGTTCGCAGACCCTGATTATTTAAGGAGGTGAAATACCGGTTGTAAAGGACCATCGAATTTCGATCGCTGCGTCCTTCTCACCGTGGTCGAATCCATTGTCGGGCGAAGCGACGTATCACGATTTGATACAAATCACGATACCGTTCATCCGCCCGAAACAGTCGCAAACAGGGCGCTTGAGCGGCACCACCTGTTATGCTGCGCGCGGGCGCTCCGCTGCGCCTGCTCGTCCGCTTCCCCGTGGATCGGTCGGGCGCAATCCGCCTCGAATGGCATTGAATGAACGGCGATTCCCGTCGGGCGATCGCCGGCCCGCAGCACGTTGTTTATAGAAGACTGCGCAACGCATTCGAAGGTTTACCGGCCGTCGGTCAATAACACCTTTACCTATAAGAACCGCATTTCATGACATCACGCCTTTTCACCGCATGCATTGCCGCCGTGATCGGCTGCGCCACGCTGCCCGCCGCTCACGCCCGCACCTACCTCGCGCCGACGACGTCGCTCGGCAAAGGCGCTTACGTCCATCAGTTCGTGCTGCGCGACCCGGTCACGCACCAGCCGCTGCCGAATGCGCGCTACCGGCTGTTCCTGCCGGGGCAGGTCATCGCGGGCCTGCCGGTCAAGCCGGGCCAGCACGACAGCGTCGTATTCGGCACGACGGACGACGCCGGCCGCACCGTGCGGATCCGGCTGCCGAAATCGCATCCGCAGAAGCAGTGGGTGTTCAACCCGGTCATCGGCGACGGCGACCTGGGCGAATCGTTCCGGCTCGTCAATGCGGGCGGCGACGCGCCGCTGCGCGGCTTCCCGTATCTGCTGGACGTGGAGCACGAATATCTGGCGTGCGGCCACTCGGACGCGAACGGCTACACGTACTACGCACAATCACGCACGCCGCGCACCGTCAATCTGTACACCGGGATGCTGGGTGATTCGGCCGACACCGACTGGTGCGCGGGCCCTGGCGCGGCGATTGCGAACAGCGCGAACGAACCGGGTTCGCCGGACCTGTACACGCAATACCTCGGCAGCCTGGTCGCCAACGGCGACCGGATCGGCAGCGAGTTGCGCCAGCAGATCGTCATCAAGCTGCTGTCGCTCGCGACCGAAGAACGCGACGCCGGCCGCGTGGCCGCCGTGCTCGATCTCGGCGAGATCCCCGACGACCGCCTGAACGACACCGGCTATCGGTTGGTCGACGCGGGCGTCGCCGTCGATCGCGGGCTCGCGATGATCGACGCGCATCTCGCGAAATCGCCCGACGATGCGTATGCGCTCGACAGCAAGGGTTGGGCGCTGTATCGGCTGGGCCGCAACGACGAAGCGCTCACGTGGTTCGACCGCTCGATCGCGATCTTCGAGAAAAATGGTGACGGCGACAGCGACACGCGCGAAGCGTGGGCGACCGGCGTGACGCACAAGGGCGAGGTGTTGTGGAAGCTGGGCCGACAGGATGAAGCGCGCGATGCGTTCGCGCAGGCGAGGAAGATTCAGCCGAAGAACACGGAGCTGGCGGAAACGTTGAAGCGGCTGAATGTGCAGGAGAAGCCTGCCGAGGCCGGTGCGTCGGCGTCGGGTACGACGGGCACGTGACACGTCACGGGCCCGCCGCACGCGGCAGGCAGTGATCGTCGGGCCCCGGCGGTCACTGCCGGGCGCCGGCACGCGCCGTTAAGGGAAGACCGGCGTCTTCCCCGCCTCACCCTTCGCCCTTGGGCCCCGGGTTGAGCATCACGACGAAACCGGCCACGCCGACGATCAACGCGATCGCACCGCCGCGCAGCGCGATCGCCTGGTCGAACAGCAGCCCGGTCACGACGGCCATCATCCCCGCGAGCGACAGGAACACGGCGATCGTCGCGACGACGATCCGGGACTGGCGACGTATCATCGCGCGCCCCCGCGTCAGGCTGCCGCGGCGGACGCCGGCACGTCGCCGTCGTCGCCGCGAACCAGCAGCACCGGGCACGTCGCGCCGCGCACGAAGCGCTCGGCGACGCTGCCGAGCAGCACGCGCCGGATGCCGCGTCGCCCGTGCGTGCCGACCACCGCGAGCTCGATGCCGCACTCCTTCACGTAACGCTGCAGGCGTTCCGCGATGTCCTCGCCGATGGTCTCGGTCTCGACGAGTTCGCCCTCGCCCTTCGCGCCGGCCAGCGCGATGATCTGTTCGGCTTCACGCAGCACCTTGCGCCCGTCGTCGCGGATTTCCTCGATGAGCGCATGCGGATCGAAGCGGCCCGCGTACGTAAACAGCACCGACTTGTCGACCACGTACACGACGCTGACGTGCGTATCGGCCGCCACTGCCATCTTCACGGCCTCGGCAAGCGCCTGTTTCGACGAAGCGCTGCCGTCGATGGCCACCATGATCTTCTTGTACATACGAACCTCGCTGGGGTGAGTTGCCGCGAGCGGTCGCGCGCGGCCATGCCCCCATCATCGGCGGACCGCGGGTTCGAGGGTTGACGGCGATCAAGGTCCGTCCGAAGCCCGTCGTGCGGCAAAGCGCCACGCGGAGAAATCGGCGTGCCGGGCCTGCGGCCGCGCCGCGCGACCGAGCAGCCAGCCCGCCGAAGGCGCTATCATCAGAGCTGCGATCTTCGTCCGGCCCCTTTTTGCCGGTTCACTTTCAACTCGCTCAACCGACATGACAACGACTACCGAACGCGTGGACGGCGCCGCCCAGCATCTCGTCGCCGCCCGCCATGCCGGCGCGCCCGGCCCGCTGCTGCCCGACGCCTTCCGCCCCGAGAACGTCGACACCGCGCTCGCGATCCAGCATCGCGTCGCCGATCTGCTCGGCGAAACGATCGGCGGATGGAAATGCGCATTGCCGCCGCCCGACCGCGTGATCGTCGCGCCGATCTTCGCGTCGACGATCCGCGAAGCCGATGCGCCGTACCGCGTCGTCGGCGGCCCGATCGTGCGGATCGAGCCGGAAATCGCGTTCGTGCTCGCGCGCGACCTGCCGGCCCGCGCGCAGCCTTACGACGAGAACGACGTGCGCGGCGCGATCCGCGAAGTGCGCATCGTGCTCGAGGTATTGGGCTGCCGCTATGCGGAGCCCGCGCGCGCGTCGAAGTTCGAACTGCTCGCCGACGGGCAATTCAACCAGGGGCTGTGCGTGGGTCCCGTCGTGCCGGACGGGCTGAACGTGCCGCTCGAGACGCTCGCGCTGTCGTTCGAGGGCGCACTGAATCGCACGATCGACGGCCGCCATCCGGACGGCGATCCGCTCAAGCCGCTCGTATGGCTGGTGAATTTCCTCGCGTCGCGCGGTGACGGCGCACGCGCCGGCCAGATCGTGACGACCGGCTCGTATGCGGGCGCGATCGACGTGCCGCTCGGCGACGTGCTGACCGTGCGCTTTGGCGAGCTCGGCAGCCTGTCGGTGACGCTGACGGCGTAACCTGGCGCGGGCGCCGCTGCCCGGGCTGGCGTGAAGGCCGCGTCGACGCGGCCCGGCGATCCTGGTGAACGTGCAGCACGCTGCGCACGACGTCGACGGCGTCACGAGCTGAAGCCGATCCACGACGGCGGGTTGGCGGCGGGCCACCGCCGGCTGCATGCCCGGCCGCGCGCGTTGCGTGGTCCGCCGGCCGGCTTCGTCCGGTCCGGCGTGATAACGTTGCACATCGTCGCCCGCGGTTCGAACCGCCGGCACGCGAACCGCTTTCACGCCCATACGCCATGTCGCTGACACCGCTGCCCGCCCTGCTCGACGAAATCCTGCTCGCCGTCACGCGCCGCTATCAACTGCCGCCGTTCGACGGCGCGCCGACGCCGGCCGATGCCGCGAACCCGGCGGCCATCCTTGCGCGTGTGATCGAGGACGCACGCCGGATGCTGGCCGACGGCCGGTCTCCCGGCACGGCGCTGCGGCAGCGCTTCATCGATGCCCTTGCGCACATGATCCGCGCTGCGATGGATCCGCATGCCGGCGATCACGCGTTTCAGGCGTCGGTCCTGCGGCACGACGCGCCGAGCGTGCGCGAATACGCATCGCTGCACGCGCACGCCGAGCAGGACCGGCGCGCGCTGCACTCGGCCGTCAACGCGATCGCGCACCCGGCCAAACTCGAGCGCAGCGCGCAGGCGTGGCAACGCGACGGGCTCGCGCGGTTGCATGCGGCCGCAACGTCCGGATCGTGGAGCGAGCTCCATGCCACGCTGGAGCAGTTGCTCGCGCTGCCCGGCATGGCGACCGACACCGCTTTCGAGCAGGACATCGTGAAGTTGAAGGACGGTGCCGCGCTCGAACGCCTGCTGCGTCTCGACGCGCTGGCATCGGACGAGCACGTCCGTCGATACCGCGCACTGTGGGTCCGGCAAGGTCCGCTCGAAGGCAGCACGGTGGCCGTCGCGCAGGGCGTCGCGTCCCAGCAGCGCGGCGCGGCCGTCGAAGCGCTGGCCGCGCAGGCGCTCGACGCACTGGCCCGCCGGCTCGACGCGCTGGACGAGCGGCGCACGTACCGCGTGGTCACGTCGATGCGCGTGCCGTCATCGATACCGGGCCGCCACGACCGCGCGAAGACCGAATGGGATGCGATCCTGCTCGAACGCACGCGCGGTGACGAAGCGGTGCCCGTGTGGAACGTGCGCTTCCTCGTCGAGGCGAAGGCGTCGGCGGATGCCGCGACGACCGATTTGCCGCGACTGCTGCGCGGCCTGAACCTGCTCGCGCAGGCCGACGCGGACACGATCTATTCGTTCGAGACGCACCAGGGCACGGTGCGCGTGCACGGCGCGTCGCTGCGCGCATTGACGACCGACGCCGCGGCGCTGCAGCGGGAAGTACTCTATTGCTGCGATGCGTCCGCGGACACGACGCCGCGCTTGCTGGGCGCCGCGAGCCGGATGCAGTTGCTGTCGGCGCAGGCGAGCCTCGAATACGCGAGCGCGCTCGCGCGGCAGCCCGATGCCGATCCGGCCGGCCTCGGCGTGATCTGGCAGGCGCTGCTGACGCAGCCGCAATGGCATGCGGTGCTGCATCAATACCCGTCGTTGCGGCAGGTGCGCGAACTGATGGTGGCAATCGACGACTTGCGCGCCGCGATCGACGACGCAGACGAAGGCGGCGTCGCGAGCAGCGCGTGCGCGTGATGCTCGAGGCGAGCCGCCGCACGAGCGCAACGTGCTGCCCGCTCAGTTGGTGAGCACGCCGAACGGCAGCGTCCATCCCGCCAGCCGGCCGCCGTCGCCCCATCGATCGTCGGCCGCATCGCACGGCAGCAGCACCGGCGCGGCCGCACACTCGAGCGTTTCCTTCGGCGTATGGCCGAACTCGGCCTTGAACAGCCGGTGGAAATACTTCTCGTCGGGAAAGCCGTGCGCCCACGCGATTTCCGCGATGCGCCGATGCCGGCGCTGCGGATCGCCCAGCACGTGGTATGCGTGACGCAAGCGCCTGCGCGTGATCTGCCGCATCACGCCGCCCTCTTCCTTGAACAGCTGATAGAGCCGTGCCCGCGACACGCCGATGTCCCGGCAGATCCGCTCGGGCGTCAGGTCGGGTTCCAGCAGGTGCATGTCGATGTAGCGCCGCACGCGCTCGACCAGCGCGTTGTCGATCGGGCCGCGCGCGTCGTCGAGTGCCTGTGCGCTCGGCGCCACCGCCGCCGCCAGCAGCAGCAACAACGATTGCACGACGCTCGGCACGTCGTGCATGCGCAGGTCCGGCAGATTCCGGAACAGCGACAGCATCTGGTCGCCGACCAGGCGGCCCACGCCGCTCGTCAGCGTCTGCCCGTGCGCCCGCGCCGCATGGCTCGGCAGCAGGTATCTGGGCACGACCAGGCTGATCACGTCGCCGGCGTCGACCCGGCAGTCGTTGATCTGCGCGACGTCGTACACGAACACGTCGCCGGCGCGCTTGATCAGCTCGGGGCCGCCGGTATGGCTCGCGAGCCGGCCGCCGAGCAGCAGCGTGAAGCGGATCGAATCCTGTCCGTCGAGCCGGATCCGCCGGGTGGTCCGGTGAACCGTATAGGTGGGCGCGCGCGAGCGCCATTGCCGGCCCGACAGGATCAGCGGGCCGAGCGCGGCGCCGCTCGCTTGCGCGTCGAACGGGCCGTGGCCGCCGGGGTCATCCAGCCGGTAGTCGCACAGCATGTCCTTGACCCAGACGTGGAACCGGTCCGGCTCGGGATAATCGGTCGTGCGAAACTTGAAAACAGGGACGAATGCCGCTTGATCCATGACAGTTTTTTATCGAGCCGACGGGAAGGAATGAATCGGTTCGTCGATTATCGGACCAAATTGCGCCGGCGCGAGGGCCGGCGCGGCATATCGTCCACAAGCGGTCGACCGACGCCCTGCGGCGGGCGTCGTCGTGATCGCAGCCATCAGCGTTGCGGATGGCACTCCCAGTTGTTGTACGTCGGCCGATCGATCGGCGTGAGCCCCGGAATCATGAACACCGTACAGCCGAAACGCCGGCCCTTGCCCGTCGTCGCGTTGTAACTCACCTTCTGGCCGCCCAGCCCGTCCTTCTTCCCGTACTGCACGTTGGCGATGGTGATCTCGTCGGACGACGCGAGCCCGAGCGTCTTCGCGGTCGACGTCTGCACGTCGACCATGTTCATCTGCGTCGTGCCGCACGCGGACAGCACGAGGCCGGCGACCGCGGCGCCCAGCGCGGTCCGTACGGTGCAATGCATGGTTTTCTTCATCACTTCTCCTTCGGTTTCCCGCGCAACGCGATTACGTGCCCGGGGTATAGAAACTGGACTGCAGCTGGCTGCCGATACTCGCGACATACGACTGCCAGATGAGCGCCATCGACCCCGTGCCGTTGACGGCGAGCGCCGGCCACGATGCGCTCTGCGCCGCCACCGTCGACGCGCTCCACGCCCCTTTCCGGTAGGTGGCCGCGATGACGGCCGACGCGCCCGGCAAGCCCGTGTCCTGCCATGCGGCCGTCACGTTGCCGGCCGCGTCGATCACCAGCGGCGGATACTGGGCGGCCGCCCCGTTCAGGTGCTCCGTCAGCCGCTGCAGCGGCCCCCAGTTGCCGCTCGCATCGGACACGCTCGCCTGCAGGACGGCGCCGCCTTCAGCCCACATCGCGGCGGCCACGCCGTTTTCGTTGACGGTCAGCATCGGCGTCGCGATGAACCCCGTCGGCTCCGCGATCGCCGGCGCGACGGGCTGCGCGGGCTGCCACCCGGTGCCGGCCACGTAGCGTTGCGACATCGTCGCCGTGAGGATCTGGCCGCCCGTCACGTCGAGCTGCCCCCAGAGCAGCGTGATGTTGCCCTTCGCGTCCATGCCGGCCACCGGCGAGATGATCGTCGCGAACAGGCTCGAGTTCGAGACGGCCTGGTTGACGTCGGTCCAGCCGTTGGTCGCGTCGTAGGTCGCCGTCCACAGCGCCGACTTCGTATGGTTGGTCTGCCGCCATGCGAGCACCGCGCGGCCGGACGGCAGCACCGACAGCATCGGCCTCACGTTGTCGGTATCGCCGGTCACCGCGCCGGGCCCGGTCTGCACCGGCATCTGGATCAGCGTCGTCGGCGACCACTGTCCCGCCTGCGTATAGCGTGTCCATGCGATGCGCGTATCGAGCAGGCTGATCGATTGCGTCCAGGCAACGAGCGCGTTGCCCTGGCTGTCGATCCCGGCCGTATAGGACGAACCGGCCATGTCCGCCGCCAGCTCGAGCGGCACGCCCCATCCGGTAACCGGGCTGTACGGGCGCGCCCACAGTGCGTACGTGTTGGGGCCCGGCATCCATTCCGTCCAGAACGCGACCGCTTGCCCGCTCGCGTTGCCGACCAGTTGCGGCTGAACGCCGGTCAGCCCATTCATCGAGTGCGAACCGTCGCTCGTGTCGAGCCGCGTCGCGCTGGCCCACCCCGAGCCCGGGACATAGCGCGCACCCCACATTTCGTCGCCGTTCGCGCCGGCCGGGCCAAGGGTCATCCAAGTGGCGAGCGCATTGCCGCTCGCATCGATCGTCACGCTGGGGTCGCCTTCCGGTCCCTTGCCGTCCACCGCGACGGCCGTCGACCAGCCGGCCTGCGGCTGCGCGGTGCCGCCGCCCGTCGGGCCGCCGCTCGAACCGCCGCCGGGCGGTGTCGTCCCGGACGGCGAACCGGGATTGCCCGGCGCCGCCGACGACGCGCCGCCGTTCGTGGCGACGTCGTCGCCGCCGCATGCGCTCAGCGCGAGAACGGCTGACATGACCAACCATGTGATGGGTTTCATCGGAATCCTCTTGTTTTCTTTTTCCGGCATGCTCTCGTCTGCCGTTGGCCGAAACGCCGCCGCATTGCGTCGGTCGGCCGATCGATTAGCAATACTATTGAATAGGCATGCAACGCGGCGCCGTTTCATGTCCCCGTCAGGATCGATTCCGTCGCGCGCTTCTGCAGACCACCCCCGTCGGACAGCGAAGACGACGGCTTGTCGTCGATCGCCGGATGTCCGTCACTGCCGGCTGCATCTTAATTCATGCGCTCCGGATTCAAGGTGGCGTTGCGTCTACAGTGAGTGGACTTCCATCTCGCCGGGCCGGCGACCGAACCGGCTCGTGAGGTACGATACGCGCCGAGGCGAAATGCCCGCTGAGAGAACCGGCCCTCGCGGCCCCACCTAGTACAAGAAAAATGCCGAGAAACCCGACGCTGAACCGAAACCTGCTCGCCGCACTGGCGACCAGCCTGCTTTGCCTGCCCGCCGCCCACGCCAGCTCGGACGACAGCTGCAACGTGCCGCCCACGCTCCGCCAGGGTACGTACTCGTGCGGCAACGTGCCGATGCTGAGCCCCGCCAACGACACGCGCATCAACGCGATGCTGATGATGGTCGACAGCGCCAAGGTCGCGCGGGTGTTTCCGGACCCGAAGACCATCCCGCCGAAAGACCGGATCAGCCAGATGATCGTGCCGTTCCCGATGGATTTTTCCGGGTGGATCGATATCGGCCAGAAGGCGCCCGACCCGGCCGGCGGCGCAGCGGACGCCGATGCGCCGTCGAACCGGTACGCCGACGGCGAAGGCAGCATCTGTCGCAGCAAGGACGCTGGCGCGGACGCGTTCAACGACGCACTGGACGGTGCCGGCGGCCTTCCCCCCGACGAAGCCGCCCGCCTGCGCGCGGCGCGCGCCGACATCGCGCAGAAAACCTGTGCGGCGGGCGGCGCAAGCGCCGCGTGGACGAAGCCGCCGGTCAAGTCGCCGCTCGGCCAGCAGTTCGCCGCATACCTCGACGGCACGAACGCGTTCTACCGCGCCGACTTCCACGCCGCGACGCGCGCCTTCGCGAGCGCATCGCACAGCGCGAACCCGTGGCTGAAGGAAACCGGCCTCTATATGGCCGGGCGCGCGCAACTGAACGCCGCGCAGGCCAACGCATTCGACAACGACAGCCCGACGCCGTCGCGCGCGCGCGTCACGAAGGTGTCGCTCGACGCCGCGAACACCGTGTTTCGCACTTACCTGAAGGTGTATCCGCAGGGGCGCTATGCGGTTTCCGCCAACGGGCTGCTGCGGCGCGTCGCGTGGCTCGGCGGGGACGTCGCACAGCAGGCCGACCTCTACGGTCACGCGCTCGCGCGCTGGTCGCCGGCGACGTCGAACGTGCCGCTGATCCAGCTGGCGAACGAACTCGACAGCAAGCTGCTGTTCGGATCGGAACTCGACGCGCGCCAGATCCAGTCGCCGACCGTGCTCGCGACCGTCGACCTGCTGCGCATGCGTACGCCGGAAAACAGCGAGTCGAGCCGCGGCAAGCCGCTGACGCTGGACGACCTGCAGGCGCAGAAACCGCGCTTCGCGAACGCGCCCGCGCTGTACGACTACCTGCTTGCCACCTGGTATGTGCAGATCGGGCGCAAGCCCGATGCCGCGCTCGCGTTGCTGCCGTCCACGCCCGCCGCGCCGCTCGACTACTTCGGCCTGAGCCAGCAGGCGCTGCGCGCGTTCGCGCTGGAGGATAGCGGCCAGGGCGACAAGGCACGCCAGCTGTGGCGCGACCTGATCCCGCTCGCGAAATTGCGCTTCCAGCGCGAGGCGCTGGAACTCGCGCTCGCGATCAACCTGGAGCAGGCCGGGCTCGTCAACGACGTGTTCGCCGACGATTCGCTCGTGCAAAACGCCGCGATCCGGGCCGTCCTGCTGCAGCACACGGCCAATGCGGACCTGCTGCGCACGCAGGCGCAGAACCAGGCGAGCGGCGGTGCGCTGCGCGACACCGCGCTGTACACGCTGCTGTACAAGGAGCTCACGCGCGCGCACTACGCCGATTTCATCGCCGATACCGCGCTGGTATCCGGCGCGCCCGCCGCTCCGTTGAAACCGTTCATCGCATCGGGCGCCCGAAACGACGACGGCTACGTGTGCCCGTCCGCGCGCGAGATCGCCGCGGCGCTGCAGCAGAATCCCGCCGATGCGAAAGGGCTGAACTGCCTCGCCGATTTCGTGCGCCTTCATCCGCCCGCGGCCGGCCTCGAAGGCGACGCGGTGCCGCCGTGGATGCGCAACGCGTCGGCGGCCGCCGCCGCACGCGTGCCGCCGACGCTCGGCGGCGCGCCGTCGCAGTTCGCGGGCAAGCCGTACGAGCGGATGTCGAGCTACGTGACCGTGATCGCCGATGCGCAGGCCAGCCCGAACGACCGCGCGTACGCGCTCTATCGCTCGATCAAGTGCTATGCGCCGGGCGGCACCAACGAATGCGGCGGCAAGGACGTGCCGAAGAACGTGCGCAAGCGCTGGTTCGACACGCTGAAAACCGCCTATCCGGGCACGCCGTGGGCGCAGAAGCTCCGCTACTACTGGTGAGCGCCGCGTGAAGCGCATCGCGTGTGTCGCGCTGCTGCTGGCCTGCCGCGTCGCGCTGGCCGGCACCGTCGATGCCGCGCGGTACGACGCGTTCTGGCTGTGGGCCGGCGTGAAGCCGCAGCCGGTCGTCAGCGGCGCGCGCACGCTGTACGTGCTGCAAGGGCAGATCGAAGCGTCGCCGCGCGACGAGTCGCAGGTACGCGTCATCGCTCAGGGCGTCGCGCTGCCGCCCGCGCCGAATGCGCGGGTGTGGCTCGTCTATCGTGCGCATACGCTGCGCTGGACGCCGCGCGTGACGCGGATCATGCTCGCGCAGCTCGAGCGCTGGCGGGCGTCGGGCCGCACGATCACCGGTATCCAGATCGACTTCGACGCGCGCACGCGGCATCTGCAGGACTACCTCGAATTTCTGCGGACGCTGCGCGACACGCTGCCCGCCGATTGCCGGCTGAGCATCACGGGGCTGCTCGACTGGAGCAGCCGCATCGATACCGACCAGGTCAACCAGCTCAGGGGGGTCGTCGATGAAGTGGTCGTGCAGACCTACCAGGGGCGCAGCACGATTCCCGACCATGCGGCCTACCTGCCGCGCGTCGCGCGGCTGCAGCTGCCGTTTCGCATCGGCGTGATCCAGGGCGGCGAGTGGGACGCGCCGCCGTACCTCGCCGCGAATCCGTGGTTCCGCGGCTACGTCGTATTTCTACGCAACGACTAGCGGGCGAAAACGCGGTGGCCGCCATCCCGCCCGCACATCGGCGTCGCAGCCCGCCGAAGCGGGCATGCACCGCTTACACCGTTACGACTGCACGAAAGCCAGCAGGTCGGCGTTGAGCACGTCCGCGTTGATCGTCAGCATCCCGTGCGAGTAGCCCGGATAGGTTTTCAGCGAACCGTTCTTCAGCAGCTTGATCGACTTCAGCGCGGCATCCGCGATCGGCACGATCTGGTCGTCCTCGCCGTGCAGCACGAGCGTCGGCACGGTGATCGCCTTCAGGTCCTCGGTCTGGTCCGTTTCCGAGAAGGCCTTGATCCCGTCGTAGTGCGCCTTCGCGCTGCCGATCATGCCCTGGCGCCACCAGTTCTGGATCACGCCCTGGTGCACCGTCGCGCCGGGCCGGTTGAAGCCGTAGAACGGGCCGCTCGGCACATCGACGAAGAACTGCGCGCGATTGTCGGCGAGCGCCTTGCGGAAGCCGTCGAACACCTCGAGCGGCAGGCCTTCCGGGTTCGCGTCCGTCTTCAGCATCAGCGGCGGCACCGCGCTGACCAGCACTGCCTTCGCGACGCGGCCGGCCGGCTCGCCGTGCCGGGCCACGTAGCGCGCGACCTCGCCGCCGCCGGTCGAGTGACCGATGTGCACTGCGTTGCGCAGGTCGAGCGCCTCGGCCACCGCGAACGCATCCGCCGCGTAGTGATCCATGTCGTGGCCGTCGGATACCTGCGCCGAGCGGCCGTGCCCGCGGCGGTCGTGCGCGATCACGCGATAGCCTTTCTGGACGAAGAACAGCATCTGGGCGTCCCAATCGTCGGACGACAGCGGCCAGCCATGGTGGAACACGATCGGCTGTGCATCCTTCGCGCCCCAGTCCTTGTAGAAGATCTCGACGTTGTCCTTCGTGGTGATGTAAGGCATGGCTGCAGGCTCCTTTGGGGTAGATGAACGCGTGCCGGCCGGGCACCCGGGCGGGTGTCGGCACGAACCGCGGCGCGGCGGCACACCGCGCCGATCGATGCGGCACTTAGGCGTTGTAACGGAAAACCGCGACCCTGTCATGAAACGAACTGAATCCGGCATGAACGAGGCCCGGCGGGCCGCCCCGCCGTATGGCAATATCGCGTCGGATCCGCCGTGCAGCCCCACTCACTTCAGGGACATTCATGTTCGATCACGTCAAATTCGGTGTCAGCGACTACGCAGCCAGCAAGGCGTTCTTTCTCCACGCACTCGAACCGCTCGGCGTGGCGGTCCTCGACAAAGGCGTGCCGACCTACGGCGTCGAACTCGGCGTGCCGGGCAAGCCGACGCTGTGCCTGTTCCAGACCGACGAGAAGCCGGCCCATCTTCACCTCGCATTCGCGGCCGACACGCGCGCGCAGGTCGACGCGTTCCACCGCGCGGCGCTCGCGGCCGGCGGCAAGGACAACGGCGCACCCGGCCTGCGCCCGCAGTACCACGCGCACTACTATGCGGCGTTCGTCATCGGTCCGGACGGGCACAACATCGAAGCCGTTTGCTCGCGTCCCGAGGCCTGATCGTTCGATCGTGCCACGATTGACTGCATCCGCGCGCCACGCAGCCAACCGCGGATGCGTCACACGCGAGCCATTGCCCTTCAACCGTCCGTCGACACGGTCACCGCCTCCCACGCGCGCATCTCGTCTTCCAGCGCCGCCCATTTGGCGCGCACGAGCCGCAGCGCATCGCTGCCGAGCAGCAGATGGGCCGGCGGACGGTCCGCCGCAATGACCGCGAGCATCGCGCGCGCGGCCTTCGCGGGATCGCCCAATTGCCGGCCGCTTTTCTCCTCGCGCGCCTGGCGGATCGGATCGAAGATCGCGTCGTAATCGGCGATCGAGCGCGGCGTGCGCGTCATCGAACGGCCAGCCCAGTCGGTGCGGAACGAGCCCGGCGCAACGGCAGTCACCGCGATGCCGAACGGCTCCAACTCCTTGCCGAGCGTTTCCGAAATCCCTTCCAGCGCGAACTTGCTGCCGCAGTAATACGCGATGCCCGGCATCGTGATGTGGCCGCCCATCGACGTGATGTTCAGAATGCGGCCGCGCCGGCGCTCGCGCATGAACGGCACGACGGCCTTCATCATCGCGACCGCGCCGAACACGTTCACGTCGAACTGCCGGCGCATCTCCGACAGCGGCGACTCCTCCAGGATGCCTTCGTGCCCGTAGCCGGCGTTGTTCACCAGCACGTCGACGGGGCCGACGTTCGTCTCGATGTCCGCGACGACGCCGTCGATGCGCTCGAAGTCGGTCACGTCGAGCACGCGCCCGATCGCCGCATGCGGGGACAGCGCTTCGAACGCCTGCCTCGCCGCTTCACTTCTGACGGTGCCGACCACCGTATGACCCGCGGCCAGCGCTTCCTGCGCGAGCGCGCGGCCGAAGCCGCTGCTGACGCCGGTGATGAGCATGAGGTTGCCGGATGCCATGTGAGCTTCTCCCAAATGTCGATCGAAGCATGCATACTAGTCTGACGATCTACGCCAAATAAGCCAGATTCTGCTGATTTTCTTGCACAAAACTATGAGCGCCGCGCCCTCCTCGCCCCGATCGCCGTCGCTCCCCGCGCGCGGCCGCCAACGCCTGATCGCGTTGCTGCACGCGTTGGCGCCCGACGAAGGCTACAACCTGACCGCGCTGCCGAGCGTGCGCATCCTGCGTTCGAACCGCGCGCTGTCGCGCACGCCGGTGTTGTACGACCCCGGCATCGTGATCGTGTGCCAGGGCCGCAAGCGCGGCTATTTCGGCGGCGAACGCTATCTGTACGACGAGGATCACTATCTGGCGGTGTCGGTGCCCGTGCCGTTCAGCATGGAAACCGACGCGACGGCGGAGCACCCGCTGCTCGCGCTGTATCTGCACCTCGATTTCCCGATGGCCGCGGAACTGGCCGCGCAGATCGATCGCGCGGGGATCGCGGAGCCCGTGCAGGCGCCGCGGAGCATGATGTCGACGCCGATGGATGAAGCGATGCAGGCGAGCGTGCTGCGTTTCGTCGAGGCGATGCATCGGCCGCTCGAAGCGGCGGTGCTCGGCCAGGGGCTGCTGCGCGAGCTGTATTTCCGCGTGCTCACCGGCGCGCAGGGCAGCGCGATGAGAAACGCGCTGGCGATGCGCGGCCAGTTCGGCCGGATCGGCCGCGCGCTGCGCGTGATCCACGCCGACTACGCGCAGGCGCTCGACGTGTCGCGACTGGCCGGTGAGGCCGGGATGAGCGTGCCGAGCTTCCACAGCCACTTCAAGGCGATCACGCAGGTGTCGCCGATGCAGTATTTGAAGTCGACGCGACTGCATCAGGCACGCCTCTTGATGGTGCGTCAGGACCTGACCGCGGAGGCGGCCGGTTATGCGGTCGGCTATACGAGCCCGTCGCAGTTCAGCCGGGAATTCAAGCGGCTGTTCGGGCTCACGCCCGCGCAGGAGACGAAGCGCATGCGCGCGCAGTTCGCGATTCCGGCGGCATTCGACGATGCGGTGTATGTGTCGTCGCATTGACGTGCCGCAGCCCGTTGCGCGAGGGGCGCCCGACGCGACCCCAGCGCTGGCCTCCCGTCCAGTTTCGATTTTCAGCGCCGCTCACCGCAGCGCATTCACCATCCTCGGCAATTGACACGTCCAGCTCTGCGGCACGCGAATTGGCTAGCATGATGCCGCGGTCGAGGCATCGATGTAGAGAGGGGGCGACGCTGCCGCATCCCGTTACGAAATGTTGCCTACGGCTAGGTAACGGCGGCTCGGACGTCTGGCCCAAGCTGTCCGAGGACACGGACAATGTGTGCGCCATGTGCTCCGTACGGACGCGGTTTGCGGATTGGTCCAATTAAGCCCTTGCAACAAATTTTGTGGGCACCTATCAAATAATGACGAGCCACCAGGGGTGTGGCTTTTTCGCGAAAGAACAAGGAAAACGAAATGCGAATCCGAAATGCGATGGTCACCACCGCGGGAGTGGTATTGACGTCGGCGTGCACACAACAGCCATACGATCCCGCGTGGCTGTCCAAGCAATGGGCTATGTCGATGAACACGTACAACATCAAGCCCATCTATCCGCCGACTGAGGATGTCCACGTTGGAGATGTCTACGGGCTTGCGACTGATCCATATGGTTCCAAAGCTCCGCCACACGACCGCTATGGCGGAGAATTATGGGCGTCCGTGAAATTGGCGTACGTCCCAATGAACCGGGAGCTCGAGGATTACTATTCTGCACTTCCTGTCTTTCCGGAAACAACTGATCCACCATCCAACAACGCAATTTGGCGACAGCAGGAAGCGGGCGCGCTGGTCAAGATCGGGAATGCTGAACCAGCATCAGATTCGCAGACCTTAGCGCCAAAATCGCTGAACGAAAAAACGAAGAAGGCTCAGGCGCCCTCGGCAGCCGGCGTTGTGGCTCGTGATGCGACTCCGCCACCCCGGAGTGTCTTTGCGCCGACAAAAGTGCTCACGAAGCTTCCGCTCGTTGCGTTTCCGGGATTTACGCTGGCACGTGGAAATCTCCAGTCATTCGGAACGTCCGTGCCGTTGAGATTTTTCAATATCGTGTTTGGTGCCTCACACTCAAATGATGACAAGGTGACAATTTCAGTGAGAGGCGCAGAGACGTATGGGATCCTAAGCTCTGACGCGAAGTTGGCGCTCTACAATTTTTGTCACGATGATAATACTGGGCCGATCTGCGATCATCGTTACGTCGAAAGCGAGTTGGCTACGCTCACCGGCGACGCGGGACCAAAGTACTCGGCAGTTGCGATGGTTACCCGGCTGTACCTTGCCAGAAGCATTGACTACACCTATGAGAATGCGAGTGCAACTGATGCTTCCGGATCGGTTTCGGTGCTTTTAGCGAAAGCCGTGTCTAACCAGCAAGCCTTGCTAGGTTTGCTGGCTGCGGGATCTGGAAAGGCCGCGAGTGGAAATGGAGGTTCGCAGCCAGCCGATGCGAAGAAGGCGGCATTGCCTTCCATGGCCGGCTCAAGTCCGGATGCAGCTTCTGCACCTCAGGAAACGTCGGCTCCAACCGGCGCGAGCGTGCCGGTGGCAACAGACAAGCAAAATCATGGCGATACGCAGTCGATCCAAAGCCAGGTAGCGTCATTGCTCGCATCACTGCAAACACTGAATCAGTCGCTGGGTTCATCAGCCGTTCCTGGCTCCACATTCAGCATCGGAAGTATCAGTGAGCGGGGAATCACTCTTGTTCAGACATTCGAACGGCCTATCGCGGTTGGTTACCGATACGTTGCAATGCGCTCTATCGGTGGTTTAGATCCAGATACCGACCACGCACCGGCCAATCAGGCCAAGTGAGGAGATCATGCCGCATTCAGGTAAAACATTCCCCAAGCAACGTGTCATGCGCTGGGGCTTCGTTACGGTGATGTGCTCTCTTTCCGTAGCGGGCTGGTCGCAGACGGTGCCTCAAGGTCAACCAGCTTCCGCAGCATCTGCGACATCCACAGTGTCAGCACCCGCAGATAGCGCGTCAACCTCTGATGCCCCACAGAAATGTACGGGGTCAGGCAAGTGCTTTAAGGCCCTTGTGACTAGTTCGTCGACAGGTCGAATAGGTAACGTGAAGGGGGCTGCGGCGGGAAAGCCGATCGGTGACAAGGAGTGAGCATGGTTGAAATCGTGTAGGTATGTAGCCGCTGGTGTGCGGACCGATGCGCAATCAAGTGCCCGGTGCCCCCATGTAGAACGCGTCGATTGCGCTTCGCACCGTTGAATTTGAAGTGGACAAGCTCCTATATCCGTCGATTTGGTGCCGATGGTGAACCGCACCTCCGGCGCCTAATCTCCTTCAGCTTCGCCGCTCGGCGTTCCGCCCCGTCGCGAGCTGGCTCTTCCGAGATCTCCGTTCCCTGAATTCGTCGTCCTTGTTCCGCGACCATAGCGCCGGTCTCTGCCGCGTCAAGGCACCCGGGGTCGTGTCGTCCGCTTCGCTCCCTCCCGCCCCACTCCCCGCCCTTTCTCCTCGACCCGGCGCCGGCCGTCGCTCGTCCGTTCGCGGGACGATGAACTCAGGGAACAGCGGCACCTGCGAAGCGCAGCCCGCCGACTCGACGAAACCCAGTACGACGGGACGCCGGAATCTTGGGCCTCGATCAGCACAACACTGCGACGGGCAGTATGACTTGGAGGAAGCATGTACGAACTGACGATCCAATGTGGCCAAGTGCCGAGCGACGAGCCGTCTACGCAGCCCGGTAGTGACCACTACGTCGCGCATAGCGAGGCCGAGTGCGCGGCTCACATGAGGATCCGCCGGGATTCGTGAGCCCGCGACGCTCACCATTGTCATGCCCACGCGCTTCCGATCGGCAATGCTACGGAGAAAAAGTAGCCTGTGCGCCACTCTTTACCCACGAAGGCAGCGAACAGCCAGGATCACCTGAGACAGTCGCTGCCACCGAACAGCCACTCAATGTTGATTCTTCTGCGCTTGACCTCCGACGGGATTTGGATTTGCCGCATACGTAATGCGGATCTCGACACGACGGTTGGGGGCGTTGCACTGCTGCGCTTCATAAGGCGTCGTCGCAGTTCCAACCGGGCAGATCACCTTCGGTTCACGACTGCCCGCTCCCTCCGCGGTAATGTCGAGTCCCGGGCTGTTAAACAGCTTCTTCAGCTCCGCAGCGACGGTTTCCGCCCGCCGCTCCGAGAGCCGCTGGTTATCACCCACCTCGCGTTCCATCTGACCGCCGATATGGCGCGAATCGCTGTGTCCTCGCACGACGATCCGCGCAACCGGATCATCGGCCTGTATCGAAGACACAAGTGCTTTTAGCGTGGTATCCGCCTCCGGCGCGAGTTCGTACTTTGCCGTCCCAAACAGCATATCGTTCGGCAGATCAAAGCATGGCTTCAGGGGAGGCCTTGCTTCAAGGATGTGTACCGAGCTGGTGTCCAGTCTGAGCATCGCCTCTTGCAATGGCTTCGGGTCAGGCGCGAACCATCCAGGGTGCACCGGATTGTCCTCTACGAACGAAAGGTACGTAGTACTGCCAACGCCAGTCCAAAGCACATTCACATGATGGATCAGAAGCCTGTCCTCTTTGCCCGACCGATGGCAGTCTAGAACGGGGCGATTCAACGCATCAGAAATTCGTTGCACCGACTTCAGTTCGGTGGCTGGGACTTCAACGCTAACATTCATCATCCGGATACCGAGTTGCTGAAATACAACGTGAACAAGACCCATTGCGCCACGAAGCGTAATTAGCATGACGAGTGGCATCACCACTGCGAGAAGCAGGCGAAACCGCGTCGAAGTCCAGTAATCTTTCTTCGACGGACGATTTTTTACCCTCCCGGTGTCAGGGTTAGAAAAAGCGAGGGAGATGAATCCGCCAACGAAAATTCCCACCATCAATCGCTGCACAGAACTCGCACGTGTAGTCAGCGTAAGGGACACTAAAAAAATAAATAGCAGAATCGAGACGGCCGTGTAGGCTACGCGCCTCAGCTCTGGGTGCAGCGGGTGGAAGCCGCGCCTTGAAAGGCGTGTGCTGCGGAATCTGACATGATGAAGTCGCCTTATTTGCCAATTTTTCGGAATACTCCAGGATCTCCACCCCGTCATTCCACGCCGACGTCTGAAACGAAGGCTATTCCGAAACCAGACTATCAGGTTGACCAGCCATATTGCCGATACCGCACCAAAGCCGAGCAGCATCAGGTAGACGAGGCCGAAGCCCATTGCCACAAAAACGAAAAAGATGACTTCCGCCGCAGTCAGGCCTGCCGGGAAGAATCCGATTTCAAACAGGTAAGCGAATACGACAATTGCGCCGATCGCTGCGGAAATCTTGTAAAACAGTGACGCGATGGTGTTATACGTTTCCCATTGCTCCTTTAGTGATGGCTTATCGCTAGATTTAATTTTTGACTTTACTCCGAACACCCCAATTCGGCTATTTTTTTTAGTCTTTCGCATGTGGTTAAGAGGTCTTTGGTTGTGAGAAAACGGTTACATTAATCAAATAAGCGGCGTAAACGTTGTCGCGACGTCCAGCTGAAAGACATTCTTCGCGAGATCTATGGCAAGGAAGCGGACGGTGTCCATGACGATACTCCTATGAACGGGAACGCCAGCAGTTACGATACGCCTGCCGGAGCAGTCCATACCATTGACTGGCGTAGTCGCTACGGCGGCATGGATGTCTCCGAAGCACGACGATTGCGGTAGTTGGAAGAGGAAAATCAGCAACTCAAGCGGTTGGTGGCAGAGCAGTCGCTGGACATCCAGGTTCTGAAGGAAGTTCTCGGAAAAGCCGGCGGCCGGCATTCGCGGCTCGGCCCACGCGCCCGTCGCACGTGCATGTGCCGCGTTTGTGTAGACACGGCGCCCCCTGCCGGTCGTAGCGAACGATCGGATCAGGACACTGTTCGACAAGCGCTCGGAGTCCTCGCTCCTGCTCGTACCCGAATGCCTCGCGGGAGGTATGCCGGTGACATCCCGCAGCGAGCAGAAATAGCGCCACGCACCACGACGCGGTGCGGGCATCGCCATCCAGGCAACTGTCATCGAATGTTGCCCGCGCAAAGGCGCCGACCGTAGTCGAGTCCAAAAACGCGATGACTCTATTTCGGCCTACGCTTCGCGCGCCCAGGGCGAGCCTATCATGGCGGGAAGAAACGAAGATTTCCGCGTGGTGCAGCCGTCGCCGATTTCTTCCTGCGAGAACTGACAGGTATCGGCATATGTGTCAGTTGTTCTAATATCGATTTAAAACAAGTTAACCCGTACCTAGCATGTAGAACGGCGAATCTAAAAAACATTCAGCTGATCGGCCTTGGAAAGACTTCACGAGAGTGCCGGCGAGGGTGTGCAGGCGAAGTTCGTACCCTTCCCAATATTTGAATTTCACGACGCGTACACCAGACGCGCCTTCGATATCCAACATGCAGTCATCTTTCGGGTGAAGACATGACGACGACATTGCAGAACGCCTACGTTTCCGAACTCAATGCATCCCCAAGTGGGTCGCCGAACAACACGTTCGTTTCATTCGTTGATGAAAATGGGAACAGTCTTGGAGATCATCTTTTCGCGAACGCCGATCTGGCCACGAAAATATTCATGCCAATACTCAGCCTGAGCTTGGCGAACCTTATCGGCCCGATCACAGTCCTGCTCGACGACTCCGGCTATATCACTTCGCTCATCGCTCGCAGCCCTACGGTGCAACAAAAGTAGTCGCAACCGTTGCGCTCCGGGGGGCGGTTGCCCTCGGAGCGCAGGACCAGGGACTTGCCGGCGATGTCACGTCGCCGACAAGTCCCTGGCTCCTCTGCACCTATACCGTCAGATTTCCCTCCGCCACGAGACACGCGTCACGTACACGCTGCGCGTTTGCAGGTGCGTCCAGACTGAACCATTCATCGTACCCCCGGTCCTTGCGCGCGGCCATGATCGCCTTCTTGATCGCGAAGAACGCCGTTACGGCCAGCGTCATCGGCGGCTCTCCCATTTCCTTCGACGACATGAGGTCGCCCTTGTCCGGCGGTGCGCTCGCCGCGAGTTCGCGCGGGAACATCATGATGTTCATTTCCTGCGGAATGCTTTGAGCTGCAGGGGGTTTATATTCCCACGTATTGACCGTATAAAGCGCGCCCGGAGCCGGCTGACCTGGTTGCGGCATCGTGGTCGAATCAACGGGCTGGTACGTCAGTTCCTCACTGATAGCATAGCCAAGTCCTTGTACGAACCCGCCCTCGACCTGCCCGATGTCGACGGCGGGATTGAGACTCCGACCAGCGTCGTAGACGACGTCGGAACGCAGAATCGTCACCTCGCCAGTCAATACATCGATCTCCACCTCGGTACAGGCCGCACTGTAGGTGTAGCCGTTGAAATAGTCGACAGGTTCAGAAGCCGGTTTTCCATTCACCAGTTTGAATTCGAGGCCAGAGTCCGGGCTTTCGCCGCCGCGCACCTGGATACGCGCTTGCGCCGAGAGATTCAGGCGCGCACTGTATGCAAGCGAAACGATGCATTGCCACAGCGTCTTGCCGGAATGGTTCGGTATCGTTGCGCGCCAGCCTTCCGGGTAATCCCAGAAATTGACGTTGTTGTCGCGGCACCATTGCTCGCCGTTCGTCTCGCGAAGTTCGAGGCAAAATTTCTCCAGGCGCTCGCGAAGTTCGTGACAGGCCTTCTGCGCAGCGCCCCCATTGAACGACGTACCAGTGGAAGCGCCAGTGCCTTGCGGATTGGGAACCACCGCCGTGTCGTTTTCTGCGACGCGAATCGTACCGATCGGAACATTCAGTCCGACGGCCACGATCTGGGCAATCTTTGTATTCAGGCCCTGCCCCATTTCGATGCCCCCGTGCCGAACGAGGATGGATCCGTCCTGCTCATAGACTTCGATCAACGCGCCGCCCTGTTCGAGCATCGTGAGGTTGAAGCCTGAACCATATTTCACGGGGATCAAGGAAATGCCCCGCTTACGCCAGCGGTTTTGGGCGTTGAACTCGCTGACGTTTTTTTCACGGGCGGCAAATCCGGATTTTTCCATCGCGTAGTCCCAGACTTCCTTCATGTAGCAGGAATCGAGAGGCTCGCCATACGGAGTGGCCTGGCCCTGGCGATACAGATTCCTCGCCCGCACTTCCTCACCGATCAGGCCGACGCCGTGCGCGGCACCTTCAATCGCATCTTCGACGATGATCGCCGCCTGGATCATGCCCATGGTGCGCATGGACGTATTGCTCGTCTTGTCGGTCCGGCACACGTCGGCGACGCAGTTCCAGTTTGGAATGAAATACGCCGAGTCGCTACGCAGCGCGAGGCAGTCGCTGACGACCAGGCTGCAATCGTAGGTACGTCCACCGTCGAGCCAGTAGTCCGCCTGATAACCGAACAGCTTTCCGTGCGTCCGAGGATCGGACGCATCGCCGATCGCGACATGGTAGTTGCCGAGTACCGGATGGCGGTGACCGAACATCGCCGAGTCAACCTGGCGCGACATGGCCACGCGTACCGGCCGGCCCAGCTTCCACGCTGCGACCGCGGCCATGCTTGCCGCGAACACCGATTGCCCGCATTTACCGCCATACCCGCCGCCGATTCGGCGTACCCGCACATCCACCTTATTCAGAGAGAGCCCGAGCACGCGTGCAATACCGCCCTGAATGGCGTTCGCGTCCTGCGTGGACGCATGGGCACGCACTTGCCGATCCTCGAGCGGTTCCACGTAGCAAGACTGCGTTTCCATGTAGAAATGAATCTGCCCCCCGGCCCGCTGGCTACCGGAGACTCGCGTGCAACTGACCTTTCCATGATGGGCGCTCGATAGCGCGATCCCGCGAGTCAGTACGGGCTGGATCAGATCAGGTTGAGCGGGAGCGCGCTGCGGTACCCAGTCGAGCGATGTGCCGGCGCGCGTGATCTTCCAGATATGGCTGTACCACGGCGCGCTGGCGGGCTGGTCGGGATAGACCAACTGGTTGCGTTGCGCGTCCGTGTTCGGTAATTCGATGATCGGCCGTTCGGCAGTGAACGCGCAAAAATGCTGCTGCAGGTACTCGGCGGCCTCCTGCGCGGTCCGTTCGTCTGCCGCGAGAACCAGGCCGATGCACTGTCCGAACCCAGTCAGGTACAGGGGCGCCCGCGGGTCGTAAGCGCTCGGCAATTTCCCGTGGTCGCAGGCAGCGTCCGGCACGCTCACCGCGAACACCGGATCGTCGTTCGCCATGCCGCCGAAAACCGCCCCGGGCACGTCGACGGCAGTGACATAGTCGACCACCGATGGATAGATTTTCTTGAGCGCAACGAGCACTTCCTGCGGCGTTGCAGGCCCCGAAACATCCGGCACGCTGTATACCGACGACCCCTTGGCGACGGTGCTCTGTACCGGCGCTCCGTTGAATCCGGTCTGCGGCAACGCGATGTCTTGCGTATATTGTGCTTCGCCGGTGGATTGCAGAAAGGACTCGATCTTGGCGTAAGGAATGTTGACGGGATACTCGTCCGGATAATCGACGTAGGCTTGCGTCCCCTTCGAAACAGGACGAACCGGCCGACAGCCGCCCGACTGCACGTCCGGCGGAACGGGCAGACCACGCCATTCGCAGACTTCGATGAAGAACTTGTAGACAAAGGATTGCGCGAGCTGCCGCTTGTATTCGGGGCTGAATCCTTCGTCGGGCAGCTTCGCGAAATGCGGCGCGTAACATTCCATCAGGCTGCCGATCTCGCGGCTGAGCTCCGTCAACGCGGCGGCGAGCATGCTCGAATCCCACCGCCGATCCCGCATGATCGTCTCGGTTCGAATCATACGCGTCGCGCTCGGCGCGATGCCGCCGAGCACGATGACCGCGTCTGCCACGCAATGGTCGGCATCCAGCCGGACACGAAACCCTCCGTTCACGATCGAATGGGCATTCACTTCGCGTAATGCGGTCTTGTAGGTTTGCGCGAACTCGTCCTTCCGCGTCATGCGCAGCTCGTAGTGCAGCACGATGCACCCGCCCTGCATATCTGGTGAACGTTGCCAATGCTCGGGCAGTTCGAGCAAATCGATTTGTTGGGGTTCCGGATGCTGTGGGCTACTGATGGTTACGTTTGCGCCAAGCGCCCCCATCGCGGTATAGCAGTCGGATGGAAAGGGCACGCCTTGCGCGCAGTGTCGAACAACCATCATGGTGTTGCCTGCGAGCGTTGCCGCATTGCGCACGATCGTGCCGGCGGTGCGCCGCGCCATGTATTGCAGGGCCGCCAACCCGACGGCAGCCGGATCGTCGGCGGATTTCCTTTCAGCGACGAGCACATCGAGAAACTCGAGCAGATCTGCGTAGCTCACCCCACCGCCGATGCGAAGCGTACCTTCGTCCATGCGCAGGTCGCACAGTTCCTGCAGATGAGCGATGTCGATGAAGACGTGCGGGTTTTCGACGGTGCGCGGATACACACCGGCCGACGTGTTACCGCCAACCAGACGCACTTGGCTCCGATCGGTATATTCGCGCAGCAGGCTCGTCACGCCCGCGAGCGTCGACGGCCGGCACCAGACATATCCGTCGCGCTCGAAATGCACGGCGCGCGGCGCTCGCTTCAATTCATCGGGAAACGCAACGTTGACCGGCGCAACGCTGTCCACCTTTTCGGCGGGGTCCACGTCGCAGACCATGCAGCCCCTCTCGTCGACGGCAACGTCCCAATCGGACGCGAATTCCTTCTTGAATCCGTACAGGATTGGGCGATATCCGGTGCAGCGGCACAGATTCCCGTCGAAGAGCGCCTCGATCTCGGCCTTGGTGCCCGGCTTCGGTCCCTTCTGCGCCACGGCAGCCGTCATGTTCATGATCCAGCCCGGCGTGCAGTAGCCGCACTGTGTACCGTTGTTCGTCGCCAGTCCATTTTGTACGCCGCTAATGCAGCCCGATTTCACGCTGCCGCAACCTTCCACGGTCGTGATCATCATGCCGTCGAGCGCAGCCAGCGGACGCAGGCAGGAATTGATCGAGCGATGCTCGACTTCCTGCGTGGCGCCGTTCCAACGCGACAGCAGCACCGTGCAGGCGCCACAACCTCCTTGTTTGCAGCCGATCTTCGTTCCCGTCAAGCCGACTTCCGGCGAGCGCAGATAATCCACCAGCAGAGCCGTCGGATCCACGTCGAGAAGTTGAACGCGTCGTCCGTTCAAGTAAAACAGCAAGCCTGCGTCTTCCTCTGCCTGGTTCATAGCGCTGGACCTTTATTGAAGGGGTTGCTCCGTGCCACGCTTGCCCATAACCAACACTTCACGCTCCCGTGCCTGGAACGACATGCGGGGAGATTCGATAAGGATCCCGGACCGCTTCATGACGCCATCAAACCGTCACGCACACGGCACCGCGCATTTCCCGCCCGTAGCGTTCCGGAGCAGTGACTCGCGCGCGACGGCTGTGCCCTGGCCCCGTGCGCCCAGCCATCGAATCGACTCCCGCGCTCAATCGTTTCCGGAACGGGAGATCGGATGGGCTTGATATCTCTTGATCGTATCCAGCGGCACTGTTTTGAACAGATTGGGGTGAGCGAGCAAGAAGTTCTGCATCCCCACATTGAGCTGGAGCGAATAATCGAGTGAGGTGTGCCCCTGATCGAACGGCGTGTCCGACCGAATATTGCGAAACCATTTCGCGGTTTCATCGGGAGACGAGCCGATCGGCGGTGTCATGTGCTGTGCCGGCGGCCATTCGGCGGTCGAATGGCAGGACATGCACGATGACTGCGGATCGTCGAGGGGGCCGTCCAGGCGTCCTTGGTGACCGTAATGGGTCATGTGCACGTTGCCATTCAACCACGTCTGACTCTGTTGATTCGTTGCCGGATCGAAAAGGTCGTTCCCCCACATTACACCCACCGCCGACACGTTGTACCAGCCGGCGCCCCGACGGTTCGACCCGGGCCCTCCACCGTAGACATACGTCCCGAACACCCAGCCGGTATCCTTCGCCCGCTTATCCTTCACGGCTATATCGATCTGCAACAATCGGACCTTCTTCACCTCGCGTCGAAGCGAGATCGTCGGGTCTTCAACGTAGACATAGGCGTTCCATTCCGGCGCACCCGCCAGATACGGAACCTGCTCCACCGGCGCGGTGGTGAAAAGCAACTTGGCGGAAACCGTTCCCTCGGGAAACATGGCATAGCCTTCGTTGAAAAGACCGTGATTCGCCCACACTTTCCCGATCGTCATGCCACCAGGTGCGTTGTAAAAGCCAACGGCGTAGGTGCTCCATGACTTCGTCTGATGCGGATCGAGCGTGCCCGGCCGCGATTCCAGTTCGCGCGTAAGGCCGTGGATGAACTCACGCCCGTTGACGCCATAGTCCTGCCATGGCGCGTTGTACCATTGGCGGACCTTGTTCAGCGAAGGGTCGAAGCTTTCTTCGACGTTCGATCGAATGTTCCCTTCGTAGAAATAGGTCAGTGCGGCCTTGAGGTAGCTCTCGGGCTCGCGAGTCGGATCGAATGCGAGCCATGGTTGAGCGTCGTTCGGAACCGTGGACGGATACTGTTGGGCTAGCTTGAAAACGTGTCCTGTCCACCCGGCAATGGGTTCCATCAGCGCGTCGCAAAAGGGCGTCGTGGGTGTGTCGCAATTCCTTGAGGCTTGCACCGCAGCATCAGTTGCGCCTTTGACCACATCGACGTTGATCGCCAAACAGCAGAAGCCAAGGAAAATCGACGCCGGCACGGTTATCGGAAAATAGCGATGCCGCTCTCTGAGTATATTCACACCCCCCCCTTCGCATGGCGCGACCATTCGATTCGAAGAAAAAACGCTGCATACAAGTCTTGCAAAGCGCCGCGGACTGAATGATCCCGTTATCGAAAAAACGCCTTAAAATTTCATCTTTGGTTAGAGCAAGCTCACTTCGCGAAATATTTGGAGAATCGCGCAATCTGCTCCTTCGTTACAGGCTGGCCTGCCTGGTCCGGCATCGGCACACTTCCGTGCAACAGAATAAAGCTGAACCCGGTTCCGGCTTTTTGTGCATTGCCATGACACCCCATACACCCACCCATGTTTACGGAGTCGTGGTTGTACGTCACGTTATTGAATTGATTCTTCGTTCCCTCGGAAAAATCCGTAATACGAAAGCTGTCTTTGTCGAAATTGATAAAAGTCCCACTGAACTTCTGAAGATTGTAATCCGTTTCAATCACACCATTGGACTGGTAATACGTTGATTGCATCGATCTATTCTTGTCGCTGTAATCGATACCTGGAATTTTTCCAGCAAGCGGTTTGCTTTGGACATTGACAAGCTTGTAATACGACCATACCGAATTCTTCGCACCGAAATTCTTCTGCGAGTACGTGGAAATTGCGTCATGAGCAATTTTATTGACAGCAATAATTTCGTCCGGAATCTGATTGATTCTTCTGTTAACAATGATCGGACCACCATCTACGAGTCCGGTTTCTGTTGTGTTTTGGTAGTACAGCCGAGCGCCTGGCGAGGAGCTGAAATTTGGAGGGAAATAGGAAAATTGCTGCGGAGTCCCGGGCTGAGCGTTTCTCGAGACGATATTTGGATATAACGGGGTCGGCGGGATGGGGTTGGCAATATATTTTCCATCCGCATCCTCGACTGGCTTGCCCGCCGCATCAAGAATGTTGTCCGTCTGTTCGAAGGTTGCGTAGATGAAATATGGAGCCGATGATGTTTTCTGAATGATATGCAAGCCAATCAGCCCGAAATCGTCGTCGACATAGTATGTATTCGTGTCCGTGCCGTCGCCCTTCACGTAATAACGGACGCGGGTTGTATAGAAGCGGCCGGATGCTCGCTCGGAGGCAGTCAATCGTCGCCAGGCCGCCTTGATCTCGACCGAGCCGTAGGGCAAGCAGATCAAGCCGCTACAGGTCGGGAGCGGATCGTTCCCGTAAGCCGAGATGTATTTCGCCGTTGCTTTGAATATGTCCGCCACTCTTTTGTCGCTGACACCACCCAACAACTGGTTCCCCGCGACATAGGCGTATTCCTTGCGGTTGGCCTTGGCCATGAACAGAATCTGGGCGTCCTTTGCCTTCACGTTTGGCGACAGAACCCCGGCATAGATCTGGTTCAAGCCAATCTGGCTATTCTCGTCGAGGTTGATCCACGGCGTCGGGCCATAGGAAATTCCATGGTATGCGGCGATCGCACGGTTGTAATTGTAAGCCGGCCGCGCGTCGTAGCCGTAGTCGTCCGCCCCATTCGAGTTATATCCCGGAGGCTGGCCCTGGCCCGGGAAGATTTCGACCTTCCCTCGAAAGGTGTGCCATACAAGTGGACCTGTATACCCAGGTTTGCCAAATAGCTGGGACGGATCTGCCGTATCGCGCGGCAGATTATTGTCGATGCGAGCCACCGCTGGCCAGTTCAAGGCAATAAATTCCTGCCACGCGAATTTCGCCGCCTCGGTCAGCGATGCGCAAGATGCGCCTCCCGGGATGTCGGTAGGAAAACCCGGGCCCGGAACGATCGGAATCCTGTCGTTTGTCGCTCCAGGACATGCGCATGCTCCAATTCTGGGAAAGGCTGCCGAAAACATCAGACCGGCAGTCAACATAACGGCACGCGTCAAACGAGTGCGCGGCCCAGTCGGCAAATCGAACATACCTACCCTCCTTTGGGTGGTGGCACGTGAAGCCACCGTCGCCTTCGACTGCGACGTCGCCGGCCCTATTTCAGAGCCGCACCAAAATCAGCCAGCGCGGGGCCGAGTTGGGAGACCCGACCAATGCATCGCATTTCTTAACGGATAGAGGGTAAACGCGAGAATCTCGTATATCGAATTCTCATTCGTACCACAGGTGCGCTCACCATCTGAATTTTCTGTCCATCACCCACGTGGATATGCGAAGGTGGCGCAAGCCCGGTATTCGACCGCGATCAAGAACGGGGGCCAAGGTTGATTCCTTGTCCCCCGAATCGCGTGTGCTGGAGATCCTCGCCCCATGTATCCCCCGTGGAAGGTTGTTGCGAGCTTCAGATTGAATGATTTTTGTAAAAAACTGCAGGCGGCTCTTGTTTGTATTCCACTCGATATGAAGGTAAAAATGTAGCTGTTATTTTTGACAGGTGATTTTCCCAGCCGATCTTCGCCTTTCAAAAATAATTGCCTAATCCCGTGCGGGCTCGCTCCACTTCGTCGCTGGACAGATAGGTCGACGTCATCGAGATGGAAGCATGGCGCAGATTGTCGCGCACCGTGATTAGCTCGGCGCCCCGCGCCAGCGCGTGGCGTGCGTGTGCCGCATACGGTGCCGACTCGCACGGCGCAGCTACCGCTCCGATACGGTGTTTCATCGGGCCGACTTTATGAGCTACTATCCTCGGACTTTCACGCAGTTCCGGACCACTTTGCCCCTCGAAATCGAAACCCTCCAGGCGCGGTTGCATGAGCTGAACGATCGACTTGTCGACGCAAGGAGAGAAGCGTGCGGCCTTGGATACGATCCGCGACCAGGTCGCGCTCTACGCTATCTCCGGAGAGGAGCCTCTAACGGCAGCAGGTTTCCGCAAACCGCGCAAAAGCCGGGCCCCTACGAAGTACTACGACCCATCGTCGGGAAAGCGGTGGTCTGGGTTCGGGCCTCGCCCGAAATGGCTTGAGGGCAAGAATCTTGACGACTATCTCGTCGACCGCGCGCCGAAGCCCTGGTGGCCCGGCGAGGATTTTTAGCCGGCACCCAGTTCAACAGTTGGATTCGCGGGCGGTTACGATCTAGTCACCGAAGATTTCCCTCACCGGGTTTTCCGCAGCCGTAGGAGGAAGACCAGTTAAGCTCCATCCATCTTTCCCGTTGAACAGACTATCCCGATCGACCTTTAAGATATCGAATAGTCGATGGACGCTTTCACGACCCAAATGCTCGAGGGCGGGAGTTTCTTTGCCCAATACTCTCGCAGTCACCCAGCCGCCTTTGGTCGCCCATTCGGTAGCATCTTCCCCGCTCGCCATATAGGCCCATGGGACGTTAATAAACATCGCAACGACTTCCTCTCGGTTTCCATTCATAAAGAAGGGATTGTAGTCGATGAGCTTCCACCTCCCGGGAAGCAATCCTTGCCATACCGCGACCTCCGCGCCTCGCATTGCAGGTTCGGTAAACAGGTCGGAAATATTCTGAGGCCATGCAACCTGATAGCTATTGATTAGGTCCGTGACGTCAGTGAGCTTGCCGTAGTTGCTCACGACGCGGTTCAGGACGTCAACATGAGCTTTTGCGAGCTGATTGAACTGATTTTCGCTTCATGCGCCACCTGACCGCCGCGCAGCGGTCGCTGGCCACCTTCGGGTGTCCCGTCTTCAAAAAAGTATCGAGCGGGTCGATAAGAAAGGTAAGCACGAGCGCGTGCCGATACAACGCAAACCGCGACACCGGATCGACGTGCTTCGCAACCCAAAACATTGCTTCGCCGAGATTGCCATGCGCCCGGTGAGCGCCCCGACCCGCGTTCGGCCGGAACCTCGCCGCGCGGATGCCGGCACCGGCGGCGCGGCTGGCACACACGTGCGGCCCGGCCGCCGATGCGCACGACGCGCGGCCGGATCGCCATCCTTGTCAGCCCCCGCCTAGCGCGCCGGGCGCAACGCGAAGCCTGCGAGCGCGCCGACGATGCACAGCGCGCCCACATAAATCTCCGCCGCGTGCGGGTTCGACTTCAGCATCACGGACACGAACACCGGCGTCAGACCGCCGAACAGCGCATACGCGACGTTATACGAGAACGAGATCCCCGAAAAACGCACGACCGGCGGAAACGCGTTGACCATGGCGACCGGGATCGCCGCCACCGCGCCGACGAAGAAACCGGATACCGCGTAGAGCGGCAGCAGCAATGACGGATCGACGGCGAGCTGCCGGAGCATGAAAAAATACGATGCGCCGAGCAGCAGGCAGCCGCAGAAGATCGTGCGGGCGGTGCCGATGCGGCCGGCCACCGTACCGGCGACGACACATCCGATGATCAGGCAGAGCGTCGCGGCCGAATTGGCCTGCAGCGCAAGCGCCGGCTCGATATGAAAACGCTTCGCGACGAGCGTCGGCGTCATCAGGATCACGACGACGATCGCGGCGGTCAGCGTCCACGTGAGCATCATCGACACCAGCACGGCCCTGCCGTGATCGCGCAGCACCGCCTTCAACGGCACTTCGCGGGTCAGCGCCCGGCTGCGCTTCATGTCGATGAACACGGGCGTTTCATGGAGCCAGCGTCGCAGAAATGCGGACAGGATTCCAAACAATCCGCCGACCACGAAAGGAATCCGCCATGCATACTCGCCGATGGCGGCATGCGAGTAGTGCTGGTTGATCCCCGCCGCGATCAGCGAGCCGAGCAGGATGCCGAGCGTGAGGCCGCCCGTCAGCAGGCCGCATGCATAGCCGACATGGCGCGGCGGCACGTGCTCGGACACGAACACCCACGCGCCGGGCACTTCGCCGCCCACGGCCGCGCCTTGCAACACGCGGCACAGCAGGAGCAGCACGGGCGCGGCGACGCCGATCGATGCGTAAGTCGGCAGCAACCCCATCATCAACGTCGGCAGTGCCATCAGCATCACGCTCATCGTGAACATGCGCTTGCGGCCGACGAGATCGCCGAAGTGCGCCATGATCACGCCGCCGAGGGGGCGCGCGAGATAGCCGGCCGCGAAAACCCCGAACGTCTGCACCTGGCGCAGCCAGTCGGGAATCGACTGCGGGAAGAACAATTGACCGATGACCGTCGCGAAAAACACGTAAATCACGAAGTCGTAAAACTCTAGTGCGCCGCCCAGCGCGGCGAGCACCAGCGTTCGGTGGTCGCTGCCTGTCAGCGGACGGGGCGGCGCAAGCGGAATCTGAGACGCGTTCAATGAATTCATTCCTGGAAGAGGTTGGGTTTCCGATCGGCATGCCGATCCGATGACGTGCCACCCCACGAGAACACGCGACGCGTTCGCGTCATTCCGTCGCGCATCCGATTTATCGGCGTCACGGCGGTGCCGGGAATAAACCGGCGGTCTCGCGTGTTTGACGTGCATGGACGGGCCGACGTGCCTGTTTCACCCATGCGGCTGGTTCGCGCATACCATGTTCATTGATTCCCTCGGAGACATCATGCGGTTTGCAGTCCTCGGCGCCGGCGCGGTCGGCTGCTACTTCGGCGGCATGCTGGCGCTGCACGGCCACGAGGTCGGGTTCATTGGCCGTCCGCTGCATGTCGACGCGATCCGCGACCACGGCCTGCGCATTCAGACGCGCACGTTCGACACGTGCGTGTCCGCCCATGCGTCGACCGACATCGCCGCGGCCGGTTCGGCCGACGTGGTCTTCGTCTGCGTGAAAGCGGGCGATACCGCCGAGGCCGCGCGCGGGTTGCGTCATGTGCTGGCGCCGGACGCCATCGTGATCAGCCTGCAAAATGGCGTCGACAACGCGGCGCTGTTGCGGGCGGAGATCACGCAGCCGGTCATTTGCGCGGCCGTCTACGTGGCGAGCGAGATGGCCGGCCCCGGGCATCTGCTCCACCATGGCCGCGGCGATCTCGCGATCGAAGCGTCGCCGTCCAGCGAACGGCTCGCACAAGTACTGCGCGCAGCGGACATTCCCACCCGGATCGCCGACGACGTGCGCGCGGTACTCTGGCGCAAGTTCATGCTCAATTGCGCATACAACGCGATTTCCGCGATCGTGCACCTGCCGCTGGGCGAGATGCCGCATCGCGATGCGTTGCGCGAAACGATGTGCGCGATCGTCGCCGAATGCATCGCCGTCGCCGCGGCCGAAGGCGTGCATGTCGACGACGAGCCGGCCGATATCGTCGCGCACATCGAAGCGACGATTCCTCCGGGCCAGTATTCGTCGACAGCGCAGGATCTGGCGCGCGGCAAGCCCGGCGAAATCGACCATCTGAACGGCGCGGTCGTTCGGCGCGGTCTGGCCGCCCGCATCGGCACGCCGGTCAATCGGACACTCCATCTGCTCGTGAAGATGCTGGAAGCCAAGGCCGCGGCGCGCGCGTGACGGGCGACGATCGCGCGCGGTCGACCGGGGCAGGCAGTCAGGTCGACCGAGGCGAACGAACACATTCAGCATATCGCGAGAGATTGGATACACCGTCGCCTTCGCCAACAGCGCAGCCGCGTCGCCGAATCCGCCCGTGGTGGCGGAAGCGACGCCGGCGCCCGATGGCGACAGAAGCCATCTATCGGCGTCACCGCGGTGCCCGTGACGCATCGGCATGCCGGCCGCGACGCGCGCACGGTGTCGCCGTCGCGAACGCTCAGCTCGCGATCGCCGGGCCGGCCTGCTGCAGCTCACCGAGCACTTCTTCCATGCCGTTGTCGGCGATCCGCTTGCCGATCGCGCCGAGATCGGTGTCGCCGGGCGCGGCGATCAGCGCATAGGTGACACTGGCACGGCGCCACGTCACGACCTCCATGCTGCCGACCTGTTGTCGGGCGAGCGCCGTGTCGGGCCGTTCGTCCTTCATCACGCACAGCGCCACGGGCAAGCCTTTTTCGGGCAGATAGACGATCTGCACCAGCGGCTTGTGATTGAAATTCAGCCGCTGTATGCGCTTGAAGGTCAGCCCGACCGAGCGCAGGTCCGGAATGCGGATCCGCAGCCCGTCGTCGCGGCGAATGTTTTCAACCATATGCGCGGCGGCCGCCAGATTCGACGAATCGAAGGCAACGGTGTCGCGTGTATAGAGCCGCTGATAGTTCACGGCCGCCATGATCCACGGGGATATCTGCGTCCGCGCGGTCATCAGCGCGTCACGCGGCACGAAGTGCAGGACGGCGCCGCAGCAGAACGCGCCCGCGACGAACGCGGCAGCGAGCCACGGCATCATCGTGCGAACGCGCGAGCGAACCGGCGCGGACGACGGCGCGTGCGCGTCGGGCCGCGACGCCGGCGCCGATGCATCCGCGCGACGCACGCCGCCGGCCGCGGACGGAGTCGAAGGCCCGGTATACGCCCGCGCGATTTCAGCGACCTTGCTGATCAGGCTCTGCGGCAGCGGCGGCCATTCCTGGCGCTGGAACGCATACTGATAGGGCAACACCGATGCTTCGAACAGGGCAACCCGCCTGGCGATATCGGCCGACGAGTCGATCGCCCTGTCGACTTCCTCTCGCTCGTGCGACGTGAGTTCGCCATCCACGTATGCCATGAGCAGGATGTCGTCCATTTTCATGCCCCCTGATCCTCACTCTTCGCTGCGCCCTTCATGGGTCGTTCCTTTCCATCGCTGAACAGGGCGCCGATCGTCTGACGGGCACGCGAAAGCCGGCTCATGATCGTCCCGATGGGTACGCCGAGCGCCTCGGCCGCTTCGCCATAGCTGAGCCCTTCCACCGCGACCAGCAACATCACCACGCGCTGCGCTTCGGGCAGCCGCTGCACCGCCCTGACGATCTGCGCATCGAGCGCCTGCTGCTCCAGGGTCGGCGCGGTGGGATCGGCGATGGTTTCGAGCAGGTCGTCGTCCCAGTCCATGCCCGAGCGCCGACGCACGCTGCGTGCGCGGAGTTCGTTGAGCCAGGTGGATTGCACGATCGAGAACATCCAGCTGAGCGGCGCGGTTCCCGGTCGTAGCTGATGCGCGCGTTCGAGCGCACGGACGCACGCGCCCTGCACGAGATCCTCGGCGTCGTGCCGGTCGCCGGAGATTCGCAGCGCGAAGGTCCAGAGACGCGGCAGCATCGCGGGGAGCATGGCGGACAGTTCGGCTGCGGTCATCTACGTCGATCCTCCCGCGGTGCAACCAAGCCGACGTTGACGAACTGCAGTATCTGACGTGTATCCATGGGTTTAGGCGAAATTAAGCGGGCAACACCCCTGCAGTGCACGTAAACAGCTGGACGGCGCAGATATTCCATCCGCCGTCGCGTATTGCCCGAACTGCCGGATCACAGGTCCTCGTGCCAGAGCGCGCGTTCGCTCAGGCCCGGGCGATGAATGGATAGGTCAGCAACCCGAACTGCACCAGATTGACGCCGAAGTGCGCGAGCACGGCCGATTGCAAACCGCCCGCGCGATAGGCGAGCCCGTAACCGATGCCGGACAGGCCGGCCAGCAGAACCAGCCATGCGCCACCCTGATAGTGAGCAAGCCCGAACAGCAAGGCGCCCGCGACAAGCGCCAGCGAGCCGGCATTCGGTTGCGCACGCATCAACCGCGTCGCGCCCGCCTGGACATAGCCGCGGAAAAACGCTTCTTCCGCGAACGCGACCAGCAGCAGGTTGTCGAGCACCCACAGCCATGCGAAATGCGGCCACTTCGGCGCCCACGCAATCAAACCGGCCCACCACGCGATCGAGAAGCAGACCACCGATGTCGCCGCGCACGCGGCGATCGCCGCGATCACCCGTGTCGACAGCGGCTTCTCCGGCAGAACCCACGGGTAGGCCAACACCAGCCAGAACGCGATCAGCGGCTTGTCGAAGTTCAGATACATCGTGTAGGGCGCCGCATCCGGCGTCAGGCGTGCCGCATGAATCACCCTGAGATTGTCGAAACCCGGCAGCCAGTGCTGAAACAGTCCAACCGCAATGACGCAGAAGACGACGTTGCACACGACCTTGCCGGCGAACGGCAGATTCCGCTGCAACAGCACGCCGGTGCCGACCAGCAGCGCGATCGGCACGAGCGCGATCGGCTGCAACTGCCGCGACGCGAACGCGATCGCATAGCCGATGGCGAGCAGGCTCAGCGTGAGCCCGCGCGGCAGCCTCGAGATCGCCGTCAGTGCGGCAAGAAAAATCGCACACCACGTCAATGCGGTCATTGCACGTTCCGGAGAGTTGCCAATAGCGCATCGATCGCGTCGAGCGCCGCACGCGTATCAGGCCACCGTGACGACCACGTCGATGTTGCCGCGCGTCGCCTTCGAATACGGACACGTCTGGTGCGCCGCATCGACCAGCGCCTGCGCGACATCGGCATCGACGCCCGGCACGCTGACGTTCAGCCGTGCTTGCAGGAAGTACGCGCCGTCGTTCGTGGCCAGATCGATCTGCGCATCGACATGCGTGTCGCGCGGCAGCGAAACCTTCAGCTTTTGCGCGGCCAGGCCCATCGCGCCGATGAAGCACGCCGACCAGCCCGCGGCCAGCAGCTGCTCGGGATTCGTGCCGGGCGCGGCCGAGCCGGGCGCGGAGAGCTTCACGTCCAGGCGGCCATCCGCGCTGTGCGCGGCGCCGTCGCGCCCGCCGGTGGTGCGAACCTCGCCGGTGTACAGAATTTTCGTTTCGTGGTTCATGGTCGGTACCGTGTTGAACAGGGTGGGTGAATGGCGAGGCCGGCGATCAACTGCCGCGGTAGAGCTGTTCGAGCGCCGCGAGCTGGCCGTCCTTCTCTGCCTGCACCAGTTCCGCGCGAACCTGGGCGCGCGTCTTGCCCTTCGGTGCCTTGACGCCCGGCGCCCATTGGCTCGCTTGCCCGACGGTCTGGTCGTTGATGCTCGTGTCGACGGAGCTGCTTGCAAAAGCGGAAGTGGTGGCTGCAACGGCGGCGCACGCCGCGAAAACCAAAGCGATCGTCTTTACTTTCATGTCGTTCTCCTTGATAAATTCGGCTGTCGCGAATCTGTCGGGGCGCTCGGCGGTCGCTGATCTCGCGAAGCCGTCTCGAGCGCCCTGATCGGATTCGATCCATGAGACGCATTAAATCCAGACGACGTATCTGACGTGTGTCTCGACAAATGGCTTTTGCAAGGCCATGTATCCAGACCGGTTTCATACACATTGAGAAACAAAACTGCCGTCTCGTTTTCGATCGATCGCCAAACGAAGGCGGGTTTTTCCGACAAAATGGCGCCACGACAGCGCGTTCACCCTTCACGTCGCTGCCACGAAAAAACCAACGGAGAGATAGCCGATGTCCAGATACGCCCTCGCAGCGCTGCTGCTGTTCAGCGTCATGACTGCGGTCGACGCGCACGCCGAAACGATCAAGCCGATCAAGGCGTCGAGGTCCGACCTTGCCGGTGCGATATTCAATCGCGCCGATGCCGTGAAAAAAGACGAAGGCGGCGAAACGAACGCGGACGTCGCGACGTTCACGTCGACCGACAACGCTTACCAGACCGGCGTGTATCGATCCGGGCCGTCGCATGAGGAAATCAAGGGGCCGCACGGGCTGCCGTACAACGAGTTCCTGTACTTTCTTGCAGGCAGCGTGAAGCTCACGTCCTCGGACGGTTCGGTGATGCTCGTGAAGACCGGCGAGGCCGTCACGCTTCCGAAGGGATGGACCGGACATTTCGATACGCCCGGCTATACGAAGCTCTATGTGACCTACAACCCCGACGACAGGAAAAAATAGTCCGGCACATGTCGAGCAATTCGGCCATGGCGGAATAGCGCACCCTCCTCGATTGTTCTGTTGAGGCAGACCATCACTTCGGGAGTCAAGCGGTGCGCAATCAATCGCAGGAAATCGAGGACAATCAGCGGCTCGTGCGAGCGCTCGGGAGCACGGAACACCTGTTCTGGCTGCTCGACCAGAATCGGCCGACGCACTTCGCGATGGTCGCCGAGATCGACCGGCGCTTTGCGACGGACGCATGGCACGCGGCGTTTCAGGCGCTGCAGCACCGGCATCCGCTGCTATCGACCTGTATCGCCATCGACGCGCAACAGCATTCAGGCTTCTATCGCGTGACTGACGCCACGGTGCCGTTGCGCGTGCTCGAGCAAGACCCGACTGCGTGGCAGGCGGAAGCGGCCCGCGAAATCGCCACGCGCTTCGTCGGGTCCGCGGCGCCCCTGCTGCGCGCGACCTTGCTGCAAGGCGAATGCAGCTCGACGCTGATCCTGGTCGCACATCATTCCGTGATCGACGGCATGGGCAGTGCATCGCTGATCGAGGATCTGTTGAGCGTCCTGTCGGGCGAGCGACTGGCGCCGTTGCCGCTGGTGCCGTCGCTGGAGACCGTGCTCGATACCGATCTGAGCCACGCGGCCGTCTTGCCGCCTCCGTCGCCGGCGCCCGCGCCCAAGCCATTTCGTCCGGACGCCGCGCAAGCGCCGCATGTCGACGCCCTTGCGCTTTCCGCCGACGTCACCCGCCGGCTCGTGGTCCGCGCACGTGCCGAGCAAACCACCGTGCACGGCGCGATTGCCGCGGCCGTTCACGAAGCCGGCCGGCGTCTGTCCCGCGCGTGGACCGAACGCGCGTTGAGGACCGTCACGCCGATCGACCTGCGCGGTCTCTCCGACGACGCGTGTGTCGCCGCCGGCGTCTACATCACGCAGACCATCACGATCGACGATCACCCGCGCGGTACGGATCTATGGACCGCCGCCCGCAAGATCAAACAGGATCTTGCACCGTCACAAGCGCGCGCGAGCGTGGCGGCGGAACTGAAGGCACTGGATGCCGTGATGTCCGCGCGGCCGAGCGTCGAGCATGCGGCCGGGTTTCTATCGGCCGTGCTCGCGTTCGACGTCATGGTGTCGAATCTGGGCAATCAGCCGATTGCTTCCGCGTACGAAGGCGTGTCGCTCAACGCGCTGTGGGGCCCCATCGTGACGTCGGGCTTCGCCGACGACCAGATCATCGGCGCGTGCACGATCGATGGCGTGCTACGTCTCACGCATACGAGTCATGGCGCGATACGCGGACTGCTCGAGGAAGTTCGCGCGATTCTCGAGGAAGCCGTGAGCTGACCGTCGGAGGCTGCTCGCCTCATATGCGCGCGACGCCGACCATCGTCGCGCGTCGCAGCGGCAGACGGATTCCGGAACGCCGGCGCGTGCGTTCAGCACGCCACCGGCAATACCCGCTTGCGGTGCTCGACGATCGACAGAAGCAGCGCCGCGAGGCCGCATGCGGCGATCAGTATCAACAGCATCGTCTTGCCCATGCTGACCAGCACCATGCTGCCGAGCGCGGGGAACCCGAATGCGCCGACGAAATACGACGCCACGAACCACGTCAGTACCGCGTGCCGATGCCGCGCGTCGGCACTGTTGACGGCCTGCGCCTGCACGATCGGATAGACGAGGCCATACCCGGTGCCGAGCAGCACGGCGCTGGCCGAATGAAGCAGTGCGTTGTGCGGCACGGCGAACGTCACGGCGACGCTCAGGATCATGAAGCCGAGCAGGATCTGCGTCGTCGCGCTGACGCGGATCTGAATCACGACCGCGCCGAGCAGCCCGCGGATGACGACCACCGTGGCGGAATACAGACCGAAAAACGTTCCGGCCTTCACGCCGGGGCCCTGCGCCATCGACATCTGGAACGTCATCAGCCCCGAGAAGACGCTCGAGCCGAGCGCGATGATCGCGATCGGATAGATCGCAGGCGTGCGGACGATCGCGCCCATCTCGCGAACCCACCGATCCCGCACCGGCGGCGCAACGGCGTGCGACGCAGGCGACAGGCGGCCGAAACATTCCAGCATCACCGCGGCCGTCGCGCACAGCGCGCCGACCGTGCAGAACACCGCGCCCGTCGTCCAGTGCCAATTGCGAATCGCGAGTGCCGCAACGGCCGGACCGCCGCCGACGCCGGCCATCTGAAACGACCCGAACCGCAGGAACCAGCGCTCACGTTCGATATCCGCCGTGCGCTCCGCGATCATCATCGGCGCCGCGAGGCAGAAGCCGCCCCAACCGATGCCGACCAGCAAGCCGGGTACGACGCTCAGCGAGCCGGTGCGCGCGATCAGCGCGAAGCCGACGACGCCCGCGCCGACAACCAGCGCCGCCAGCGCGGTCGCCCGCGCGGCGCCGATCCGGTGCGCGCACCACGCGACCAGCGGCAGGCCGAGCAGCGCACCGATCATCGCTTCGGCCAGTGCGGCTCCCGTGTCGATGTCGCTGCCGCCTGCCACACGGAAATGCATCGACAGCAGAAATGTCGCGCCGTAGCCGCATGCAGTCAGCAGCGCGCCGAGCAGCACGAACGCGGCGACGCGCGGCGACATCGTGCGTGGATCGGCCATCATGCTTCCCCTTGTTTCAAGATTCCGGTCGATTCCGGCGGCGGCGCGACAAGCTCGCCGCCCCCAGGCCATCGCAACATGATCCGCACAATCCGCAATCGACGAAATGAACTGTTCCGATGATGCGCCGCATACGTTCGTATAGGCGCAGACGACAGCCCACGTCCCCACGCGTGCGCGCAACGCGCTCAGGTATCGGCGAGCGACAGATCGGGACGCTGCGCGACGGTGGCGGCGAGGATCGTGAGCTCCCGACTGACCGGAACGCGCGCCTCACCCGCGTGAGGGCGAAACACCGGGTCGCCGCGGCCGATGCAACGCCCGCTCAGTGCACATATCGCCGCGCCGTCGGCAAAACCCCGGCTCCAGATCTGCTCGGTAGACTTGCCCAGGCACGCGTCGCTCCACGAAACGCTGATCGCGCTGGCCGAGATGCGCCTCACGATCACGACGTTGACGGGCCGCCGCGCCATGCGCGAGCCCGCGCTTGCACGGCGCGGCCGGTGGCCGACGGCCCACTTCTTCGTGCACGCGTGGAGCTGCTCGGCGGACGGATCGAGCACATTCAGCAGCACCCGCGCGACGATATTGTCTTCGGACGGCGTGGTCATCGGCGGTCTCCGGCAGCCGGCTTCATTCGGCCTGCGCCGGCGGAAACGAAACCGATTCGCTCAATTCGCGCCATTGTGCGTCCTCCTCGGCACGGAACCTTGCCGCCGCGCCGGCTACCGCGACCGCGTCGCTGCCCATCAGCAATCGCAAAGGCGCTGTCGGCGATCCGGCGATGCCGAGCAGCGCCCGTGCAATCCGCGCGGGATCGCCGGGTTGCGCGCCGTCGATGCTGCGCAAGCGTGCCGCTACCGGTTCGATGATCGGCTTGTACGCGTCGCTGATCGGCGGAATGGTCATCGATGAACCCGCCCACCGGGTCCGCATCGATCCCGGCTCGACGATCGTGACCTGGATGCCGAAATCGCGGACCTCCTTCGCCAGCACTTCTGAGAAACCGCCCACCGCCCATTTGGCTGCCTGATAGGCGGCGAGCCCGGGGCCGCCGACTCTTCCGCCCACCGACGAGATCTGAATGATGTGGCCAGCCCGTTGCCGCCGCATGAACGGCAGTGCCGCACGCGTGACATTGCACACGCCGAAGAAGTTGACCTCGATCTGCTCGTGCAGCGCCTGGTCGGTGATGTCTTCGATCGACGCCAGATCGGCGTAGCCCGCGTTGTTCACCAGCACGTCGAGACGGCCGAATTGCTCGACCGCCAGGCTGACGGCGCCGCGCGCCGCGTCCGGATCGGTGATGTCCAGCGGGATCGCCAGAATCCGGTCGCCATATGCGTCCGTCAGGCTGGACAGACGCGTCACGTCCCTCGCCGTTGCCGCCAGTTTGTGGCCGGCGGAAAGCACCGCCTCGGCAAGCTGAAGACCCAGGCCGCCGGAGCAGCCCGTGATGAACCAAACCTTGCTGTCATGCATTGTCGTACTCCCGGTCAATTGCGATCGACGTCCGGTCCCGCACATGTCGTGGAAACGGGTGTTCGCCGTGCGTCCGCGGGATCGCGGACTCGCCGAACCCGACGTCATGCGTCATTGGGAGCCCGCCATGTATCTCGCGTATGTCCATCGCGTATCGGAATGTATCTGGCGATACCGTGAGTACGACGCGGTGATCGCGCAATTGTCACGAAGAACGTCGCGCAGTTGATGAGTGGCCTTCACATAACCAGTCATATGTAGAACGACACGATTTCGTGCGCGTTGTTGAGCGGCTATATGAAATCGGACGCTCGCGGAACATCGGCCAGCATCGCGCACGCGTCGAGATTCGCGGCGAGCGGACGACCGCTGCGTGCGTCAGGAAAGATAGCGTCCGCAACGACAGGCGCGTGCCGGCTCGCACGCGGCATCGTGTCCGGCAGTGGCAGCGAGCGGCAACGTCACGCGCGCTTCGAGGCCGCCGGTGCTGCGATTATTCAGCTGCAGCTCGCCCTGCATCGCTTGCGTCAGCCGCCGTGCGATCGCAAGCCCCAATCCGGAACCCGGCGCACGCGCCGCTGTCTGCGGCGCCCGGTACCACGGCGTGAACACCGCCTCCATCTCCGCCGGCACGATGCCCGGCCCCGAATCCACCACCGCAAGCATCACGCGCCGGGCATCGACGCGAACGCACAGGCGGACATCGCGGCCGTAACGCAGCGCGTTGTCGATCAGGTTGACGAGCACGCGCCGCAATGCATGCGGAAACGTCACGAGCGGACAGTCCAGCCGCCCGTCCAGCGCGACGGCAAGACCCGCGTCGCGATAGTTGTCGACCAGCGAGCCGAGCAACTCATCCACGTCGACGCTGCGCGGCGGCTCCGCCACGCTGCACTGAAGCCGTGCGCAGGCAAGGCTCGCGTTGATCAGCTCGCCCATCTCGGCAAGGTCGCGCTCCATCGCATCGCGCAACGTGCGATCTTCCAGCATGCCGCTACGCAGCATCACGCGCGTCAGCGGCGTGCGCAGATCATGCGCATAGGCCGCGAGCACATGCAGCAGTTCCGTCACGCGATCCGCATGCTGGTGATGCGCGCCGTTGATCGCGGCGGCCAGTCGCGCGATCGACGGCGTGCCGCGCTCGACCAGCGAACGAGGCAGCTCTTCCAGTCCATGGTCCTCGAGTGCCGCGGCGAGTTGCCGGATTGCCGCGTCCAGTCGCAGCGCACGCAGCCACAGCACCGCCGCCATCAGCGCGAGCATCGCGCACGTCACGCTCGCCATCAGAAGATCGCGGTCGACGGCGGGAAGCAAGGCATGCGCGAGCAGGTCGCGAGCGTCGTACAGCGCCGCCGCCACGAACAGCACGCCAGCGACGACGAACAGTCGGGCCGGACACGCGACGAGACCGCGTGCATGCTCGCGGCATGCGCGGCTGAAGTTGCGTATGGAGCGCGTGAGCCGAGCCTCGAACCAGGCTCCGGACGATAAGGTAGGAATGTTGGCCATCTTCGTTCTCCTGTCGCCGTCGCGGCGGACGGTACAGGGAACATGAAAACATGCGTGCGGGGGTTCGCACCATCAAACAAGCGGCCATCTACCCCCTACGAAGGTTTAGGTTGCCGTTGCGCGCGGGCCAGCGATCAGCCGTATCCGAGCGCACGGGCGAGCCAGCCTTCGAGCTCCTGTGCGTCGATCGGTTTCTCGAGCAGGCACAGCGCGGTGCTGGCCCGCGCTCGCTCGGACGTGCGAGCGCTGACGAACGCCGTGACCAGCACCGTAGGAATGCGCAGCCCGCGCGCTTCCATCCGGGCCAGCACTTCGAGGCCATCCATGTCGGGCATCTGGAGGTCGCAGATCAGGCAGCTCGTGCGCGACACCACGTCGGACGCCAGGAATGCCGGCCCCGACGCGAATTCGCGCGCCTCTCCGCCCAGCGAACGCACGAAACTTCCCGCGGCGGCGCGCACGAAAGGATCGTCGTCGACAATGGACACGAGATCGGAGGCTGAGAGTGAAAAAGGCATCCCTGCTTAATGACGAGGGGGACGGACCGGGCCCGTCCCGAGCACTGTTACCCAAGTTGCCAGCATACCGTCACGCCACGGCATCGCCATCATACCTACGTATGGGTAGGCCCGGCGCGCGTGCCTGGGCCGGTCGATGAAGGATGCGGGTAAACGAGTGACGCTCGGGCTTTCCCAAGCCGGGCGCGCGGTGCACCGCGCCGACGCGTTTCGCGCCCGCGCCGCCGCTAGCGCGACGGCACGTTGATGCCGAGCGCAGTCATCTTGCGCACCAGTTCGGCCACCGAGCGGCACTTCATTTTTCGCATCGCCTGGCTACGATGAATCTTGGCCGTGATCTCCGCGATGCCCATGTTGCCCGCGACCTGCTTGTTCATCAGGCCCGTCGCGACGTGTTGCAGCACCTCGCATTCGCGCGGCGTCAGCGATTCCCAACACGCGCGCAGATCGAGCAGCGAGTGATCGTCCTGCAGCCGTTTCGCGTCGCGCTCGAGCGCCGCAATCACCGCATCGATCATGTCCTGGTCGCGGAACGGTTTCGTCAGGAAATCCATCGCGCCGGCTTTCATCGCCTTCACCGTCATCGCGATATCGCCGTGCGCCGTGATGAAAATGATCGGCATCTGCGGGCCGCCGCTCTCCGCCAGCGACGTCTGAAACGCGATGCCGCTCTGCCCGCGCAGCCTGACGTCCAGCACGAGGCACGACGGTCCCGCGCCCTTCGGTGCCGCGAGAAACTCTTCCGTCGACGCAAAGGCGCGAACCTCCAGGTCGATCGATCGCAGCAGGCTGATCAGCGCGGCGCGCACGAATTCGTCGTCATCGACGACGTAGACGGTGCGGCTGTGTCGATCAGGTGTCGCGTGGGGCATTCTGGTTTCCGGCATCGATATTCGCTGATGAATTTTCAGGAGTCACCGCTCAGCGGCTCAAACACAACAACGCGAAGAACCTGTCCGCCACCTGCGCGCTGCGCGTCGCGCATCGCGCCGACGGACGACACATCATGGATCGACCCGCGGCAGCATCACGGTGGCGCGCGTACCGGCACCCTCGCGCGGCGACAGCGTCAACGTTCCGCCGTGAGCATCCACGATCGAATGCGAGATGGCGAGGCCCATGCCCATCCCGTTCTCCTTGGTCGTGAAAAGCGGTTCGAGCAGCCGGTCCGCGATATCGGGCGCAATGCCGCTGCCCGAATCCTCCACGCTCACGCACACACTGTCAACGCCATGCGCTTCGCACGCAAGCGAAAGACGACGCGCCGTCTCGAGTTCGGCCATCGATTCGGCGCCGTTCGTCAGCAGGTTGATCACGACCTGCTGGAGCTGGATCCGGTCGCCGTATACGTAGACGGGGCCCTCGTGACTGCGCAGCTCCAGCACCACGTCCAGCGTGTCGAGCTGCCGCGCGACGAGCGCCGCGGCCTCGCGCACGGCCTCGACGAGGTCGACCGTCGCAAACTGCGGCGCGGCCTTGCGTGCCTTCGCGCGCAGCGCCTGGATGATGCTCTTGGCCCGCGCCGCGCTCCGGTTGATGTGCTCGAGCATTGCCCGCGCTTCGCCGAGGTCGGGTGGTTCCCGGTTCAGCCAGCGCAACCCGGCGCTCGCCGACGTGTCGACGGCGGCGATCGGCTGGCCGATCTCGTGGACGATCGACGCGACGAGCTCGCCCATCGCGGTCAGCCGGCTGGCGCGCTCGAGGCCGGCCAGTGCGGCACGCAACTGTTCCTCGGCATGCGCGCGCTGACGGTTCTGCTCGAGCAGCTCCTCGTAGAGCCGCGCGTTCTCGAGCGCGAAAGCGGCCTGCGACGCGATCACCTCCACCAGCGCCGCCTTGGCCGCGGTAAACATCCGCGCCGCCAGATTGTTTTCCATATACAGCACGCCGACGAGCGTTGCATAACGCATCAGCGGCACGCACATCACCGAACGCGGGCGTCGGCGGCGAACGTAGGCATCCTGACCGTGAACCGGCGACTCCGACGCATCGTCGATCACCACGCCCTCCTGCGTCCGCGCGACCGCCTGCAGGACCGAGACGGGCAGCACGCTCGCCGTCAACGACACGGCCTCCTGCGTCACGACGATCGTGCCGTCGATCACGTCCGCGCGCGCCGGTACATGCCAGACGCCCTCGCGCAGCACCGCGAGCGCGCCATGCTCGGCGCCGGCGCTTTCGAGCGTCGTGCGCAACAGCGTTTCCACGAGACGCGCCGGCACGATGTCGCTCGCCAGCGCGTTCGACACGCGCAGCACCGCGTTCACGTCCAGTGCGTGCATCCGGCTTCCGACCGGATTGCCGGCTCCGGCATCGAATACATCGGGATGCGTGGCCTGCAACTCGCGCACCTTCGCGAGCGCCCCCCAACGCTGCCAGGCGTTCAGCGCGTGGCGCAAATACGCGTGCGCGGCAATCGTGTCGCGACCGGCATGGAAGCGCGCCGCATACTCGGCGGCCAGCGCCTCGACCTGCGTAAAGCCATGCCTGCCCGCGTGCACCACGGCGCGCGCATAGGCTTCCGCCGCGTCCAGCGGCTGCCCGTTCACGCGCGCGTGCTCGGCGCGCACCAGCTCGCGTCGCGCGACGAAGTTCTCCGGGCACGCCCGCGCCCAGACGTCGAGCTGCTCGACATGGCGCTGCAGCGCAGCCTCGTCGGACGCATCGCGGCAGGGCAGCGCCAGCAGCGCGAGCGCGCCGTAGAACGGCAGATCGGCCCGCTCGGCAAACGAACGCGCCGCATGCTCGCAGGCTTCCGCGTGCCGACGCGCGTGGAGCGCGTCCGGAAGATCGCCGAACAACAGCGCGGCCTGCAGCCTGTAGACCCAATACGCGAGATCGACCAGGGTCGGCGGCCGGCCCTCCGGCGGCGCCAACAGGTCGCGATCGTCGCGCTCGCCTTCCTGTAATTGCTTCAGCAGCATCTGCTGCGCGAGCAGCGCATCGATCACGAGCTGGAAATTCGCATCACGCGCGATCGCGAGCCCGTGCGTCACCGTATCGCGCACGTCGCCGAGAAATTCGCCGGCGAACAGCATGCCGGTCGCCTCGTTACGCTTGCAATAGAGCGCGAACGTATGGTCGCAGCACTCGACCGTGATCTCGAATGCCCGCGAGATATACGCGCGCGCCGAGCGCGCTGGCAACACCCACGGCACCACGATCGTGCCGTGCGCCATGTATACGCGGCCGCGATACCGATCGAGACCGCGCTCGTCGACCAGATGCAGCGCGAGCTCGCCGAATGCCAGCGACGCGGCGTAATCGCCGTAACGTACGCCGAAGATCTGGTTCATGCAGACGTAGACGTCAGCCGATGCATCGGAATGGCCATGCTCGATCGCCAGATTCACCGCGCGCAGCAGAATCATGTCGACCAGATCCTGGTCGGAATAGAGTGCCGGCGGGATCAGGTCGGCAAAGATGTCGACGATCGCGCGCTGCAGCGGATCGGCGATGATCGGCAGGTCGCGCAGCGCGTCGATCCCGTTGCGATCCAGCCAGCCGCGCAGGCGCAGGTATTCGCGATGCACGTCCGCGCTGTCCGGATGGGGCGGGATATCGATGCCGGCGCGCTTCAGGAACGCAAGGCCGACACCGAGCGCGAGATCGAAGCGGCCCAGCGCCGTGTACAACGCCGCGCGCAGGCGCGTGAGATCCGCGCCGAACGTGCCGTCGCCGGCTACCCGCTCGAGCTCGGCAAGACGCGCTTCGGCGGCTTCGAGCGCACCGGTCATGAACTCGGCCTCGCCGCACAGCATGCGCGCGTCGAGCCCGTCGTCGCTGGTGTCCCGCTCGCCGAGGAAATCGACTGCCGCGCGAAAGAAGCCGAGCGCGGAATGATGCGCGGTGGCGGCCCGGGCTTGCTGCCCGGCCTCCAGGTTCACGCGCGCGAACGCGCGGCGCTGCGCGGGTGTCTCGACCACCGCGCCGGCGAGGTTCGCCTGCGCGGCCAGCACGAACGTGTCGGGGCAGGCCTCGCCGGCCGCCAGCAAACGGCACGCGATTGCATGATGCAGCGGCGCGCGCTCGCCCTCCGGGATCGACGCATACGCGGCCTCGCGAATGCGATCGTGCCAGAACGTCCAGTCGTCGCCGTCGCGCTGGAGACTGCCGGCATCGAGCGCCGCCTGCAGCCCCTCGATCGCATCGGGCTCGCTCAGGCCGGCCGCCGTGGCCAGCAGGCGCGTCGACGCTCGCTGGCCGATGCAGGCCAGCAGGCGCAACATGAATCGTGCGGCGTCCGGCAGCAGCTCGAACTGCCGCGCCAGCATCATCGCGACGTCATCGCCGCCGCGATGCGCGGCGATGCGCGCCATGTTCCAGCGCCACAGGCCGGCACCCGCGTCGTAATCGAGCATGCCTTCGTCGGCCAGCAGGCGCAGCAGATGATGTACGAAGAACGGATTGCGGCCGGTTCTCTGCCCGATCAGGTCGGACAATGGCCGCAGCGCATCGGTGTCCTGATGCAGCGCGTGGGCAATCAGTTCGGTCGTCGCGCGCTCGTTCAGCGGCCCGAGCTCCACCGTCAATGCATCGGGAACGTCGGCCAGCGGGCCGGCCCGCAACGGGTGACCCGCATCGATCTCGTTGCCGCGATAGGCGCCGACGAGCAGCAACGCCGTGTCGCGGTGTTGCTGCACCAGCCGCTCCAGCACCTGGATCGTGCCCGCATCGGCCCATTGCAGATCGTCGAGCAGCAGCGCGAGCGGACGCTCCGGCGCCGCGAAACATGCGATCAGCCGCGCGATCGCTTGCAGCACGCGCTCGCGCTCCAGCCCGGGCGCCAGTTCGGATTGCTCCGGCGGCCCCGCTTGCGGGCGCAGCACCGCCGAGAGCGCCGGCAGGAATCTCGCGAGCGTGCGTCCGACGGGCGCGACGGCCGTTCCGATTCGCGCGCGCCACCTGTCGAATTCGTCGTCCGCGCAACCCAGCACGAACTGCAGCAGCGGCGCCAGCGCCTCGGCAAGCATCGCGTACGGCGTGCCGCGACGCCCTTCCTCGCCCTTGCTGGTGGCCACGAGCAGCGCGCCGTCGTGCCTGATGCGCGCGACGGCCTCCAGCAGCAGCGTCGACTTGCCGATGCCCGAGTAGCCGGAAACCCATGCGACGCGCATCTCGCCACCGTCGGCGACGGCACGGTACTGTGCGCGCAACGCGTCGATCTCCGGTTCGCGGCCCACCACGTGATCGGCGTGCTGAAGACGCTGCAGCGCGGCGTGAACATCGAGCGCGAACATCGGAATGCGACCGTCGCGGCGCAGGCACTGCTCGCATCGCTGCAGGTCGGCGACGAGCCCCGCGGCTGTGCGGTAACGCTGCTCCGGCGCCTTTTCGAGCAACTTCACGACGATCCGCGAGATCTGCTCGGGTACGTGCGCAACGAGTTCGTGAGGGGCGCGCGCCGAATGCGTGGCGTGCGCGTGCACGAGCCCGGCCGCATCGGTCGCATCGAATGGCGGTACACCGGTCAACTGCTCATAGAGAATGCAGCCGAGCGAATAAAGATCGGCGCGCGCGTCGACACGCAGGTTCATGCGCGTGCCCAGCTCGGGCGCCGTATAGACGAAATCCGTGTCGTCCCACTCGAGAGCGATGTCGCGCAACGGGTCGGTCGCATCGGGGCCCAGCGCATAGCCGAAGCCCGTCAGGAACACACGATCGTCGTCATCCACGAGGAAGCGATGCGGCGCAAGCGCACGATGCACGATACCGGCCGCATGCATCTCGCCCAGCGCGGTCGCGAGCGCAATCGCGCGCCGCAGAAACGCGGACAAACGCTGCTGCGGGATAGCTTCAACGGAGAGCGGCATGCCGCCCGGATCGGCCAGGACGAGCACGGCGCCGCCACCGTGCGACACGATGGCTTGCGGCACGGCGGACCAGCGTTCGTGCAGTGCCGAGCGCAATACATATTCACGTTGCAGCGCCGCGACCGCGGACGGCGCCGCCGCGCCGCGCCCGGCGACGAGCACCGGCGGCGCATGGTCGTCGATCGCGCGGTGCAGCCGTGGCGGGCCGGGGCTCAATTCGATAAAGCGGCGTGTCGAAAGTTCGATCATGCGAATGCAGTAAGGAAACGGTGGCGTTCATCAGCTCGAACGCCGCGGGCACGGCGGCGTGGAGCACGGCATGCGACACCCGTGCCACCGGCCACGTGTTGCGGCGGGATGCCGGGTTGTATCCGTTCGTTCGAACCCGCGGTCGTGACGCAGGCCGCGTGGCGCACTCGATGTCACTCGTGCGGTGTCGCACCTCACCGGCCGCCTCGCCTTCTTCCAGGTACCCGTGATAACACGCGAACCCGCCGATTATTCCAGCCCGATATCGTCAATGCAACAACGCGCGCCGGCGAATGCCTGCGCGTTGCCGAAGCGCATTCGCGTCGCGTCATGATCGGCGCTTTCGTATCCGGATGTATCGCGTGTCCGCATCGATACATGACATTGCAAAACGCCGCGCCGCGGACACATGCGGGATACCTTCGCGACGCTCAATACACATGCGACGGATTCTGACGACATTCGCGACGCGGCCGGCGCATCCGGCTCCCGCGTTCGCCAGATACCGTGCATAACATTCGATCGACTCACCTTCCGGATTCCGACATGAAGACCTCAAGGATCACCTTCGCGCTCGTCGCGTTTGCTACCGCAGCCTGCGCCCATGCAGCGGCCCCCGTCGATTCGTTGACGGCGAATCAAGATTCCGTGGCCACGACCCAATGGACACCGGCCATCGCGATGCCGATGGGAAAGACCCGTTCCGAAGTGCGTCAGGAGCTCGCTCGCGCGCGCCAGAGCGGCGAGCTCGACGCGCTCAGGAAACTCTATTCCGGTCATTGAAGCACCTACTTTTTCCGGAGGTCCGGCACGGGCAGGCGCAATGCTCGCCGGCTCGTGCGCGTGCTTCATCGGCCGGCCTCGCATCCGCGTGCGGGCGAAGCCACGAAGATGCCGGGATTCCTCCGCACGGCATGTGTGACCTACGCGTCGCATGACGTGCACCACAAGACGGGATATCGCATCGACGCGCGAAGCTGACGTCGACGCGCGACGTCACGCGCCTGCCGATGCGAACCAACCGCGACACGATCTCCGGCCAAAGGGATCGCATCGGAATAAACGATCGCCATCGCGTGTTCAGTGTTAGCAGTCGCGCCCGCTTCCGCGCACGTACCCGCAACCGGTGCCCGTCATGGGCGATCTCATTCCCCCGCCGCCAATATCGAAGATGTCATCGCTGTCCAGAATGTTGCTCGTCTATGATGGATCCCACGAAGCCAACGCCGCGCTCGCACGATGTGCGGCGCTTTCCCGCGCATTGTCGGCCACGGTCGACGTCGTCGCCATCGTCGACAATGTCACCGCCAACGCCCGGTCGGCCGGACTGCTCAGCGAGCTCGCCCATCAGCGGCTGGCGGAATCCGCGCATCGCGATCTTCAACGGGCGATCGACAACCTGACGGACCACGGCATCGCCGCGCGCGGCTATGTCCGCTTCGGACGCGCGGCCGATGCCATCGCCACGCATGCGTCGACAGCCTGCGTGGACATGATCGTCGTCGGTTATCGCGCGCCCACCGGGTTCGCTCGCTGGTGGCGCGAGCATCCCGTTCACTTCGATCTGGCCGAACGCGTACCGGGTGCGGCGCTTGTCGTCGTCACGGTCGCGTCGACCTAGCGCCGCAGCGCATCGATACGCGCGGACGATGCGCGATCGCGTTCGTCCGCGGTTCTTCCGCCGTTCTCCGGCCGACTCAATTCGCGTCGGCCGCATCGATGCACGGCTGAACGGTCGCGGCAAGAATCATCCGCTGCCGGTTGCCGGGCAGACAGACATCGCTCCCGCGCGGACGAAACACCGGATCGCCGCGTTGTATCGCGCGCCCCGTCAGCGCGCAAATCGACGGCACGCGCGCGCGGCTCCTGCACCAGATTTGCTCCGCATACCGCCCTGAACACGAGTCGCTCCACGAAACCGTGATCATGGACAACGACAGGCGCTCCATCACGGCTATCCTGGTAGGCGGCTCGCTGCGCGCACGCGCGTCGTCCTCGTTCCATTGACGCAGCCCGACGCGTCGCGCCTTGTATCGCGTGCGCTGCGCTCGCAAGCACACGCTGCGCTGTTCCTGCGAAGGATCCAGGACATTGATCAACGTGCGAGCCACGATGTCCGCTTCATGCAGCATCCCCATCACCTCTTCTCCCAATCAATCGGATCGATCATGTGAAAGCGGACGCACGAATCACCGACACCCTGTCATTCGGCCCCGCGATGCGCGCGCCCTCGCTCAGGCGCCGCCTTTCTCACGCAGCATCAGTTCGCTTTTCACCGACTTGACGCCGCGGATCTTCCGGGCCGACTCGACCGCGAGATGATCTTCGTCTTCGGTTTGCACCTGGCCGGCCAGCGTCACCTGCCCGGTCGCCGCATTGGCGAAAACCGTGATCGCTTGCCCCTGCAGCCCCTTCGTCCGCGACAGCGTCCTCTGAATCGACCGCGAGAACGTGCGATTGGCCGCGCGCGTGGCCTTCTTCGTCTGGGCGGCTGTCGGGGTGGACGTCACCGCGGCATCCGTGCCCGCCGCATTGGCACTTTCGTCGGCAAATGCCTGCAGTTGCAGGCCAGCGAGCAGGACGGCCGCGAGGCCGCCGTTCAGGATGACTTGTCGAATTTTCATGATGGGTTCCTTGGGTTGCTGGTATCGAATGGCACGCAGGTTCCGGCCGCATCGCGAAGCCGACTCGATCACAATCACCCTGTCGCCCGAGCCGTCACCGATGCGATTCGTGTACCGGTGGAATCAGAATAAGGCGCTGCGTCGACGGCATCCATAGCATCTGAAGCTAGCTGCACAACCCGTCAGGATAGATGGCCGCATACGTTCGTATAGGCTGCGGACATGGCTGCACGCGCGCCGCGCATCACGCCGCCCGAGGCGCGGCCGCTGCACCGTCAACCGCAAAACGCGGGAGCGTCACCATTGCACGCGTGCCGCCTTCCGCGCGCGGCGTCAGTACCAATTGACCATCGTGCGCGTCCACGATCGACTTGCAGATGGAAAGGCCCATGCCCATCCCATGCGGCTTGGTGGTGAACAGCGGGTCGAAGATACGTTGCGCCAACCGCGGATCGATGCCGTCGCCGCTATCGTCGATCCGAATCCGCAAGCCATCCTGAGCGGCTTCACACGCCAGCACGAGGACGCGGCGCTCCTCAGGGACGCACAGCATCGATTCCGCGCCGTTCATCAGCAGGCCGATGACGGCCTGCTGCAGCTGAATGCGCTCGCCGCGCATCGGCATCGGGGACGCGAGTCCGTCGACGCGCAAGCTCACCTTCATCGCATCCAGCGTGCTTGCCATGATCTCGGCCGCCTCGGAAAGCGCGTCGGCGAGATCGAACGTCGCAAAGGCGGGCGCTTCGTGCCGTGCGTTGGCGCGCAGTGCGCGGATGATGGTGCGCGCACGCTCGGCGCACGCGCAGATATGGGCAAACATCTCGCGCGCGGCGTCGAGGTTCGGCGTGCCGCGATCGAGCCACTTCAGCCCCGCGCGCGCGGACGTATCGATGGCCGTGATCGGTTGCGCGACTTCATGCACGATCGAAGCCGCCAGCTCGCCGTACGCCTTCAGCCGATCCGCACAATCCGCGTCCGAAGGCGTGTCGCCGATCCTTGCCGCGATGCTGTCCGCGCGGGCCTGCCGAGCGGCAAGCGCGTCGTGCAGACGCTGGTTCTCCAGAACGAACCCGGCATGCAGCGCAAGGATCTCGACTAACGCAGTATTCGCCGGTGTGAAAATGCTCGGCAAGTCCCCGTGTTCCAGATACAGCGCACCCAGCAATGCGCCATTGCAGCGGATCGGCACGCACATCACCGAGCGCGGCTTGCGACGGCGCACATAGTCGTCGGTCCGCCAATGGTCGGCGGCGCAGGCGTCGCGCAGCACGAGCCCGTCGCGCAGATGCACGGCGGCGGCAATGATCGGCACCGGCAACCGGTCGGCCGGCAGCCGCTCGACGTGCGACGGAGGCGCCGCCGTCGCGCTGGCGGCTGCCTCCCAGGCGCCGTCGCGCATGACCGCAATCACGCCCCACGTCGCCGCCGTGCCCTGTATCGCGGCCTCGAGCAATGTCCCGACGCGCGTCGCGGGCGCGACCTCGTCCGCCATCGTGTGGGAAAGCTGGCGCAACACCTGCACGTCCAGTGCGAGAAGCGATTGAGACATGAGTTCCTCGATGACCGGGGTCATTTCAGGGCCGCTCGGGCCGGAGAGCGATTTCCAGGTAGTCCGCGCAGCGAAAGCGCTGCAGGAATCGTCGAGTTCGTTGTTCATTCGTCTATCTCCTGCGTACCGGGTTGCGGCCTCTGCCAACCTGAAATTAACGTTTCATGTAGTGAGTACTCCACAAACGAATGTTAGCAGCAGTTTCTCGAAATAAAAATATGAAGATAGCGATATTCGTTCGTTACGGTGCGGGATCGGCCGTATAGTTCGTATGCAAGCCATTGAATCTACGATGAATTTATGTCAGGTTGCGGACACGAGAAGAGTTCCGTAGAATTCGAAGTTCATGTAGCGTTCCCTGTACGAAAGTTTGCGGGAACGCCGCTAGTGCAAGTTTTTTTCAGGCGGCACGGCCCGGTTGGCGGCCGCCATAGGAACGGTATGGCTCAAGCAGCAAAAGGCAAGACTGTGCGTGGAACCGGTGTCCGGGAGGCGGCGGCGCAGGAAACCCGCGACAAGATCCTGCATGCGGCGACCAAGGTCTTCGCGCGCTACGGCTACGAAGGCGGCAGCGTGGAAAGGATTTCGCGGCTGGCGAAGTCGTATGACCGGATGATCTATTACTACTACGGGAGCAAGGAGGGGCTGTTCGTCGCGGTGCTCGAAGGCATCTACCGACGGATGGACGAGGCCGAGCTCAAAATGGCGCCGGATGCTTCGAACCCTGTGGAAGCGCTCAAGTCCGTGATTCGCTTCAAGCTGGACTATTATTGGCGCAATCCGGATTTCATCACGCTGCTCAACACGGAGAACCTGCACAAGGGCAAGCACTTGTCCAAGCTCGAGCGCCGGGGCGAGTACTCGTCGCATGCGGTAGAGATCATCGCGAAGATTCTCGAGAACGGCGTCGAACAAGGCCTGTTTCGCCAGGGCCTCAGGGCGCGCGACGTTTTCCTGCTGATCATCTCGACCGCGTATTTTTATACGTCGAACCTGTATACGTTGTCCGCGTTCCTCGGAGAGGAGTTGAACGCGCCGGATGCCGTGCGCCATTGGGAAACGTTCGTGATCGACAGCGTGCTGCGGGTGGTCCGCAAGGACGCGTCAGTCGATGCTTGAGCGTGTGCCGGCGCCGCTGTCGACCCTCGTGACCATCAAGATGCACGCCCTGTTGCGATGAACTATCTTCGCGCCCACACCATCGACGAAGTGCTCGGCCGGCTGGCGGCACAGCCGCGGCCGCGCATCGTGTGCGGGGCCACCGACGCCTTCGCCGATATCGGCCTCGTGCCCGCCCGCTCGGCCTGGGTGGATATCAGCCGCGTCGACGCATTGCGCGCGATCGAGCAGCACGACGGCATGATCCGCATCGGCGCGGCCAGCACGTGGGACGCCATCGCGCGGACGGCATGGCTGCCCGTGGCGCTGACGGCGGCCGCCGCTTGCGTCGGCCCCCGGCAGATTCGCGTCCAGGGCACGATCGGCGGCAACGTGTGCCATGCGTCGCCGGTGGCGGACGGCATCCCCGCGCTGCTGGCGCTCGACGCGCGCGTCGAACTGGCGAGCCTGCGCGGCGTGCGCCGCCTGCCGTTGGCCGAATTCCTGCTCGGCAACGGCCGGACCGCGCTGCACGTGGACGAACTGCTGGTCGCCGTGCTGCTTGCATCACCACACCCGCACGACCGGACGTCGTTCATCAAATGCACGAATCGCGACGGCTCGGCGATCGCCGTCGTGTCGGCCGCCGCGCAATTGCGCGTGGGTGCGGACGGCACGGCCGACGCGGTCGCCGTCGCGATCGGCGGCGCATCCGACGTCGCGCGCCGGATGCCGGCGCTCGAGGCGGCACTCGCGGGCCGGCGGCTCGACGAACTGGCCGGCGCGATCGCGGCGGCACCGCTTGCCGAGCTGTCTCCGGTCGACGACTGCCGGGCGACCGCATTGCATCGCATTCATCTCGCGCGGCTGGCGGTCACGCGCGCTTTCACATGCTGCATCGAGGAGAACGCACGTGGCGCATCCACTGCCTGATCAGCTGGCCGACGCTCGCGAAACCATCGCCGGCGGCAGCACGCCCGTTTCGCCGGAACCCGACTGGTTCGAGCTCAACGGCACGCGGCGAAGCCTGCCGGCCGACCACTCGCAGCGGCTCATCGACCATCTGCGCGCGGACCTGCGCCAGTTCGGCACCAAGGAAGGTTGCCGCCAGGGCGATTGCGGCAGCTGCACGGTGATCGTCGACGGCGACGCGCGCTACGCGTGCCTGATTCCGGTCGGACAGGTCGCGGGGCGCCGTGTCGTCACCGTCGAAGGCCTCGCCGACGGCACCCGCTGCGGCGGCCGCCTGCAACACGCGTTTCTCGCACATCAGGCGGTGCAATGCGGCTTCTGCACGCCCGGCATGCTGACGGCCGCGGCCGCGGCGATCGACGCCGGCGAGGTGAGCGACCGCGCCAGCGCGCGGGCCGCCATCGACGGCGTGCTGTGCCGCTGCACCGGCTACCAGAAGATCGTCGACGCGGTGACCGAGGCGGGCTGCGGCGCTGCCGCGCGATGCGTGACGCCTCCTCCGTCCGAAGGGCCGTCTGTCGGCGTACCGCTGACGCGCCTCGATGGCCCGGAAAAGGTCGACGGAAGCCAGCGTTTCGGCGCCGACGGCTATCCGGCCGACAGCCTGTTCCTGCGCGCGGTCCGCAATCCGCATCATCGCGCGCGTTTCGCGTTCGGCGACCTCGACGCATTCGTGCGCGCCCATCCGGGCGTGCACCGCGTCCTCACCCACGCCGATGTGCCCGGCATGAACCTGCACGGTGTCGCGACACCGTACATGGATCAGCCAGTCCTTCCCGAGACGGAGGCGCGCCACCATCTCGAGGCGGTGGCGCTGGTGGTCGGCGAACGCGCCGCGATCGCGGCGCTCGACCTCGACTGCTTTCCGGTGAACTGGGAACCGCTGACGCCGGTGCTCGCGATCGCCGATGCGGTACTGGAAGACAGTCCGCTGCTGCACGCCGATCGTCCCGGCAACGTGCTGATCGAGGGGCAAGTGCGCCGCGGCGACCCGGAACGCGCGATGCAACGCGCCCGTCACGTCGTGAGCGCAACGTTCGAATCCAGTTTCGTCGAGCACGCGTACCTCGAGCCCGAGGCCGGCTGGGCGCGACGCGTGGGCGACACGATCGAAATCCATTCGTCCACGCAGGCGCCGCATCCGCATCGCGCCGATCTCGCCCGCATTCTCGCGGTCGCGCCGGAGCAGGTGCGCGTCGTGGCGACCGCGGTCGGCGGTGGTTTCGGCGGCAAGCTCGACATGACGGTCCAGCCGCTGCTCGCAATCGCCGCCTGGCATCTCGACAAGCCCGTCGCGATGGTGTTGTCGCGCGAGGAATCGATGGCAACGTCGACCAAGCGCCATCCCGGCCGCATGACGTCCAGCATGGCCGCCGATGCCGAGGGCCGGCTCCATGCGGTGACGTTCGACGCCGACTTCAACACCGGCGCGTTCGCGTCGTGGGGCACGGCCGTCGCCAACCGCGTACCGGTGCATGCCGGTGGCCCGTACGTCATTCCTCACTATGCGGCGCGGGCACGTGCGATTCATACGCACGTGACGGCCGCGGGCGCGTTCCGCGGCTTTGGCGTGCCGCAAACGACGATGTCCCAGGAGCAGCTCATCGACGAGTTGGCGTTCACGGCCGGCATCGATCCGCTCGAATTCCGCGCGATGAACGCGCTGCGGCCGGGGGACACGCTGCCGACCGGGCAGGTGCTGGACGACAGCGTGGGGCTCGTCGCCTGCCTCGATGCGCTGCGACCGGCATGGCGTGACGCACGCGCGCGCGTCGCCACGCTGAATGCGGCGGCGCCGGGCCACCTGCGTCATGGCGTCGGGATGGCGGCGTTCTTCTACGGCTGCGGCAACACCGCGTTGCCAAACCCGTCGACCGTGCGCTTCGGCATCCGGCCCGACGGCACGATCGTGCTGCACCAGGGTGCGGTGGACGCCGGCCAGGGCGCGAATACCGTGATTCCGCAAATCGCCGCCGATGCGCTAGGTGTACCGGTCGATCGGCTGCGCTTCGTCGGCCCGGACACGTCGGTCACGCCGGATTGCGGTCGCACGTCCGCTTCGCGCCAGACATTCATTACCGGTCGAGCGGCGTTCCTCGCCGGCACGACGCTGCGCCACCGGCTGCTCGCCTTCGCCGGCGCGTCATCCGACGCGCGGATTTCGGCCGATGCGCGCGGTGTTGCCGTCGATGGCAAGGTACTGGATCTCCGGGCGCTGCCGGTCGATGCACACGGCTACGTCATCGCGGCGGAAGAAAGCTTCGATCCGCCGACCACGTCGCTCGATGCGTCGGGGCAAGGCTCGCCTTACGCCACCTACGCGTTCGGCGCGCAGATGGCCGAAGTCGCGGTGGACTGCGACAGCGGTCGCGTCCGCGTGCTCAAGGTCGTGGCCGCGCACGACGTCGGCAGAATGGTCAATCCGACGCTGCTCGAAGGACAGATCGAAGGTGCGGTGGCGCAAGGTATCGGCATGGCGCTGATGGAGAAGTACCACCCCGGGCGATACAACAATCTGCACGACTATCTGATTCCGACGGTGCATGACATGCCCGACGTGCAGTCGATTTTCATCGAAGCGCCGACGGCCGTCGGCCCGTACGGGGCAAAAGGCATCGGCGAGCCGGCGCTGGTGCCCACGGCCGCGGCCATCCTGAATGCGATCCATCACGCAACCGGCGTACGCATCCGCCAGGCCCCGGCCACGCCGGATGTCGTGCGTGTCGCGCTCGCGGCCCACCACTCGCCATCCGCGCGCCGATAGCGCCGTTCCCACCCAGCGAACAACATGATGACGCCAACAAGAAATGCCCAGGAAGTCTCACTGCGGGCCAGGGCCGGATCCGGCTCGTCCTGGTACGCGGAACTCGATCCCGCCGGCAAGCGCGCGTTCAAGGCGTCGTTCGCCGGCTGGGCGACCGATGCGTTCGACTTCATGGTGTTCAGCTTCGTGCTGGCTTCGCTGATCGACCTGTGGGGCCTCGATCGCGGCAAGGCCGGCCTCCTGAGCACCGTGACGCTGATTTTCTCGTCGGTGGGCGGCTGGATTGCCGGCATCCTGGCGGATCGCTACGGACGGGTCAAGGTACTGCAAGGCACGATCCTGTGGTTCTCGGTCTGCACGCTGGCGATCGGCTTCGCGCAGAACTTCGAGCAGATCTTCGTGCTTCGCGCGCTGCAAGGGCTCGGCTTCGGCGGCGAATGGGCGGTGGGCGCCGTGCTGATCGGCGAGATCGTCGCGCCCGCCCATCGCGGCAAGGCGGTCGGGCTGGTACAAAGCGGCTGGGCGATCGGCTGGGGTTGCGCGGCGATTCTCTACAGCATCGCGTTTTCCGTGCTGCCCGAGTCGCTCGCCTGGCGCAGCCTGTTCTGGGTGGGCATCGTGCCCGCCCTGCTCGTGCTCTACATCCGCAAGCACGTGCCGGAGCCCGACGTGTTCGTGCAGGCGGACGCAGCCCGGAAACAAGGCGCGAGCCAGCCGTCGGTGTGGGCGATCTTCTCGCGTTCGCAGATGCGGCGCACGGTCCTGGCCGCGCTGCTGTGCACGGGCATCCAGGGCGGCTTCTATGCGATGTCGACCTGGCTGCCGGCCTTCCTCAAGATCGAGCGACACTTGTCCGTGCTCAACACGAGCGCTTATCTGTTCGTGATCATCGTGGGGTCGTTCTGCGGATATGTCGTCGGCGCGTACCTTTCGGACTTCTGGGGACGCCGGCGCAACTTCATGCTGTTCTCCGCGCTGTCGCTTGTGTCGGTGTGCCTGTATCTGACGCTGCCGCTGTCGAATGCGCAGATGTTGTGGCTGGGCTTTCCGCTCGGCTTTTCTTCATGCGGGATCTTCAGCGGCGTCGGCGCCTACCTGACGGAACTGTATCCGTCGAACTTCCGCGCGAATGCGCAAAGCTTCACGTATAACTTCGGCCGCGGCATCGGCGCGCTGTTCCCGAGCCTCGTCGGGATGCTGAGCCATTCGCTCGGTCTGGCGCTGGCCATCGCGATCTTTTCGGGCGCGGCCTATGGCGTCGTGCTGTTGGCCGTGCTCCTGTTGCCGGAGACGAAAGCGCGATCGCTTTGACGGTCGGCAATGGAATGAGCGTCGTTCGACGCCCGGCAAATTCGCCGGGCGCTGCCCGGACGACGCGAGCGATTCCCGCGTGCGCCCGCCCGCGTCACTCAGCCACCGACGTACACCTGCCACTCCTCGCCGGTGGTAAAGCCCATCGACTCGTACACGTGACGCCCTGCCGGCGTGCAATGCAGAAACGCGGTATGCGCGCCGGTCTCGAACGCGGCATCCAGTACCGCCTGAGTCGCAGCCCGTGCGTAGCCTCGTCGCCGATAGGCCGGTAGCGTCGACACATTGAATACGCCGACCTGAGCGTTGCGCACGACGCCGAACGAGGTCGCGACCGGCATCCCGTCGACCTCCACCCAAAAGCCCATCATGCCGTCCGCTTCCAGCACGGCCGGCGCGCTCAGTCTTCGAAATACGCCCTCCGGCGCCTCATAGCCCGCGGCAAGCGCGCCGTTGTACCGTTCGCTGTCCGCTGCCGTGACGCGCCGCACGACCACGTGCCCGTCGCTGTTCGCCGGCGCGGCGACGCGCGCGAGCCGCTTCGTCATGAACGGCAGCGCGACGCGTTGTGTCAGGCCATGATCGTCCGCGATCCGCGCGATCTCGTCGGCGTGCGTGCTCGCATCACGGGTCTGAATGCTCCACGGCACTGCGCACGTGCTGAACGCGTCGGAAAGCAGCCTGATTTCGTCGACATCGGGCCGACGCGTCATGCTGATGACCGCGTTCAGCACGGACACGGGCGCGCCACTGTAGATCGCCTTCGTTCCATGCGCGCCGCGCTCCACGAAGCCAACATCCTGCAAGCGGCAAAACGCGTCGATCGACGCGTGCCACGCGGCCACGGAAGCATCCAGCAGTTCGGTCGGAGAGGTCATTTCGGTCCTGAACAAGGTCGGTGGCTCTATCCATCGACAACACTTGAGCAAACCGATTCATTCCGAGCCGGCACGCGGATGCCATGTGTGAGACCTGCCGCGAGCCCGGCGCGTTGCGATTCCCGGCACGGTCAGCATCACGGCAACACTCACTGCGTCGGGTCTTTCAACTCGATCAGCAGATCCTTCGCCGCGACACGCTCACCCGGCTTCACATGCACGGCCGCGATCTCGCAGTCACGCTCCGCCGCGATGTGCGTTTCCATCTTCATCGCCTCGAGCGCGAGCAGCGTCGTGCCGGCCGTCACGCGCTGCCCCGGCTGCACGGCGACTGTCACCACCGAGCCCGGCATCGGCGCAGCGACATGGAGCGGATTCGCCGCATCCGCACGCTGCAAGCCATGACGCTCCTTGCCCGCCTGCACGACCGTCTTCTGCTCGACGAGCGCGGAACGCGACTGGCCGTTCAGCTCGAACAGCACCTTCACGATGCCGTCCTGCGCATCGGCGTGCTGACCCTGCAGCGACACGAGCAGCGTCTTGCCCGGTTCGATGTCGATCGCCACTTCCTCCTGCGGCTGCAGCCCGTACAGGAACGCCGGGGTCGGCACGACCGACGTGTCGCTGTACGCGCGAACGTGCGCGTAGTAGTCGACCGTCTGCTTCGGATACATCAGATAGGAAGCGAGCTGCCGATCGTCGAGCGGCTGCTCGCATGCGGCCTCGGCCTGCGTGCGTACCGCGTCGAGGTCGACCGGCGGAATCTGGTCGCCGGGCCGATACGGCGCCGGCGGCTCGCTCTTGAGCACCTTGCGCGACAGCTCCGCCGGGAAGCCGTCGGGCGGGAAGCCCAGCTCGCCCTTGAACAGCGACACGACCGACTCGGGGAACGCGAGGTCCTTGTCCGGGTTGCGCACGTCGTCCACGCTCAGGTCGTTCGCGACCATCATCAGCGCCATGTCGCCGACCACCTTCGACGTCGGTGTAACTTTGACGATGTCGCCGAACAGGCGGTTCACGTCCGCATACGCGCGCGACACCTCGGTCCAGCGATGATCGATGCCGAGCGAGCGCGCCTGCTCGCGCAGGTTCGTGTACTGGCCGCCGGGCATCTCGTGGCGGTAGACGTCGGCCGTGCCCGCGCGAATCTCCGATTCGAACGGCGCGTAGTAGCGGCGCACGCCTTCCCAATACATCGACGCTTCGTGCAGGCGATCCGCGTCGAGCCCGGGATCGCGCTCGCTGCCGGCCAGCGCCGCCGCGATGCTCGACAGGTTCGGCTGCGACGTGAGGCCGCTCATCGCGTCGAGCGCGCCGTCCACCGCGTCGCAGCCTGCCTCGACCGCCGCGAGCACCGACGCCGCGGCGATCCCGCTCGTGTCATGCGTATGGAAATGCACGGGCAGCCCGGTTTCCTCCTTGAGCGCCTTCACGAGCGTCGCGACCGCCTTCGGGCGGCAGATGCCGGCCATGTCCTTGATGCCGAGCACATGCACGCCGGCCTGCTGCAACTCGCGCGCGATGCCGACGTAATACTTGAGGTCGTATTTCGAACGCGACGTGTCGAACAGGTCGCCGGTATAGCAGATCGCGCCTTCGCACAGCATCCCGCTTTCGCCGACCGCGTCGATCGCTACGCGCATGTTGCGCACCCAGTTCAGCGAGTCGAATACGCGGAACACATCGACGCCGGCACTTGCGGCCTGCTGCACGAAGAAGCGCACGACGTTGTCCGCGTAGTTCGTGTAGCCGACCGCGTTCGAGCCGCGCAGCAGCATCTGGAACAGGATGTTCGGCACGCGTTCGCGCAGCAGCGCGAGGCGCTCCCACGGGTCTTCCTTCAGGAACCGCAGCGCGACGTCGAACGTCGCGCCGCCCCAGCATTCGAGCGAGAACAGCTGCGACAGCTCGCGCGCGTAGAACGGCGCGATCGGCAGCATGTCGGCCGTGCGCATGCGTGTCGCGAACAGCGACTGGTGCGCGTCGCGCATCGTCGTGTCGGTCAAGAGCACCTGCTTCTGGTCGAGCATCCAGCGCGCGAATTTCTCGGGCCCAAGCTCGCGCAGGCGATCGCGCGTGCCGGCCGGAATCGCCACGGCCGTATCGATCTTCGGCAGCACCGGTTTGGGCAACGGCAGCGCCGGCAGCGCGCGACCGTTCATCTCCGCGTTGCCGTTCACGTTCAGCTCGCCGAGATAGCGCAGCAGCTTCGTCGCGCGATCGCCGCGCTTCGCGAATGCGAGCAGCTCCGGTGTCTTGTCGATGAAGCGCGTCGTCACGTCGCCCGCGATGAAGGCCGGATGGTTGATCACGTTCTCGAGGAACTGCAGGTTCGACGTGACGCCGCGAATCCGGAACTCGCGCAGCGCGCGATCCATCCGGTGAATCGATTCCGCTGCCGTCGGCGCCCACGTCGTCACCTTCACGAGCAGCGAGTCGTAGTACGGCGTGATCACCGCGCCGCCGTAGGCCGTGCCGGCATCGAGCCGCACGCCGAAGCCGGCCGCGCTGCGGTACGCGGTGAGCCGCCCGTAATCGGGCAGGAAGTCGTTCTCCGGATCCTCGGTCGTGATCCGGCATTGCAGCGCGTTGCCGTTCAACGGAATCGCCTGCTGTTCCGGCACGCCGGCCGCGCGCGCGACGAGCGCGCCATTGGCGTCCGTCGCGTCCTCCGCCAGGCCGATCCGGCCGCCTTCGGTGATGCGGATCTGCGCCTTCACAATGTCGATCCCGGTGACCATCTCGGTCACCGTATGCTCGACCTGGATACGCGGATTCACCTCGATGAAGTAGAACTGGCCGGTGTCGGCATCCATCAGGAATTCGACGGTGCCAGCGTGCGTGTAGCCCACCGCACGCATCAGCCGCAGTGCGGATTCGCATAGCGCGTGCCGGCTTTCGCGATCGAGATACGGCGCCGGCGCCCGTTCGACGACCTTCTGGTTGCGCCGCTGCACCGTGCAGTCGCGCTCGTACAGATGCACGACCGTGCCGTGCAGATCGCCGAGCACCTGCACCTCGACGTGCCGCGCATTGCGCACGAGCTTCTCGACATACACTTCGTCGTTGCCGAACGCGGCCAGCGCCTCGCGGCGCGCGACGGGCAGCAGCGTTTCGAGATCCTGATCGTTTTCGAGCACGCGCATCCCGCGTCCACCGCCGCCCCAGCTCGCCTTCAGCATCAACGGATAGCCGACTTCCTCGGCCAGCGCCTTGCACGCATCGAGATCGTCCGGCAGCGGCGCGGTCGCGGGCATCACGGGCACGCCGGCGGCAATTGCCGCATTGCGCGCGGCCACCTTGTTGCCGAGCGTGCGCATCACGTCGGGCGATGGGCCGATCCAGCGGATGCCGGCGTCGATCACGGCCTGTGCGAAATCGGGGTTCTCGGAAAGAAAGCCGTAGCCGGGATGGATCGCGTCCACCTTCGCCTGCCGCGCGACGCGCAGGATGTCGTCGATGTCGAGATACGCGGCGAGCGGCTTCTTGCCTTCACCGATCAGGTAGCTCTCGTCCGCCTTGAAGCGATGCAACGCCAGGCGGTCTTCCTTCGAATAGATCGCGACCGTGCGGACGTTCAGCTCGGCGGCGGCACGCATCACGCGGATCGAGATTTCCGAGCGGTTCGCAATCAGGATGGACTGGATGGGGGTAAGCATCACGGCAGCCATGGATAGTGAAGGGTTGAATTGAACGCGCCGATGTGCCGTCCGCCACGCGCACCACGTGCACGCGTCGCCGGTCGGCATGCGGAGCTTCGCATCGGTCGTTCGCGGCGGCATCGTCCCGGCTTTCGCCAGCCCACATGTTCGCCATATCGCGCGACAGCCGCTATCGACATCGCGACGGCGAATAGCATCCAGCCGACCAGCAGGAAATAAGGGACCGGCTCGCGGGCCGCTCGACCGGCCGGTTCATTTCACCCGGAAAGGCCGGTCAACTAAGAGATATCGCTGGAGACTGTCGCTCATCGATGCAAACGGCACGCCCCATCGAATACCCGACGGACCAGTCGGTCATTGCTCGATTTCGACGCCGGCATCGAGCCAGCCGCGCATCATCACGCCGACCTCGTCGTTCAGCCACTGCCGGAACTGCTGATATTCGGGGCGCGGCTGCGCATTCCGGTGCGTGATCAGATAGTGATGGCGATCGCGAAACACCAGCACGTCCTGCACCGGCCGCATCAGGATGCCCTGGTCGATCTGCCGGTGCACGAGGTGATGCCAGCCCAGCAGCGTGCCCTCGCCGGCCTCGGCCTGCGCGACGAGCAGCCGGTAGTCGTTGCTTTCCAGATACTTGTTCTCGGTCAGCGTGTCGGTGCCGTCGCCCTGCTGGAACCAGTTGCGCCACACGCGCCAGTCGACGTGCTCGCACACCTGCGCGCGGCCGAGCATCGACAGGTTCAGGGTCGGACGCGACAGCAGGTCCAGCGGCTTCAGCGACCGACCATGAAAGTGACGTTCGTGAAACGCGGGGCTGCACACCGGATACACGATGTCGTGAAACAGCGGCTCGACTTCGAACTCGGGCTCGCGCGGCGGGTTCTTCGTGATGATCACGTCAGGCTCGATGAGCCCGTCGAGCTCCATGAAGTGCTCGGTGACGATCAGGTTCAGCCGGATATCCGGAAACCGCTCGCGAAAGGCCGGCAATCGCGACGACAGCCACAGCGCCGAGAACGTGTGCGACACGCAGATCATCAGCGCGTGCTTGTCGGTGCGGCGCACGGCCTCCGCCGCCTCGGCGATGTTCATGATCGACAGGTACGACGCGTTGTAGAGAATCCGCCCGGCATCCGTCAGCGCGATATGCCGGCCGGTGCGCTCGAACAGAGCAACGTCGAGCGAATCCTCGAGCTCCTTGATCTGCCGGCTGACCGCAGCCTGCGTCACGCACAACACCTCGGCCGCCTGCGTGAAGCTCTCGTAGCGCGCCGCCGTCACGAAACACCGCAGCGCCCGAAGCGACGGCATCTGCGCGAGGAGTCGGTCTGCAAACAATTGCTTCTTCAACATGGCTTTCACTCTCAAAACGGAGGCCGGACGCGGCGCCGGAGAACCCGTCGTCCGCGGCCCGACGGTTGGCGGCGGGCCGTGTCATCGCAAACCTTTCAATTGTCAGAATAGTGCGGCTTGCGAGTCAGCCGGGCGGCTGGCAACGGTGGGCACCGCCGAAGCGGCGGCACGATGATGCTATTGTCGATCGATTGTGCACCGCATCGCCATTATCGGAAGCGATGATGGGCTGTGCAATGCGGGCGGCGGACCGGCATGCCCCGTCGGCCGCGCCGCCGCCCGCACCGCGCATTTGCGCGGCGCAACCGCGGCCCCGGCGGGGGCCGTCATGCCACGCCCCACTGCGCATTTGCGCGGCGCACCGCGTGCCCCGGCGGGGCCGTCATGCCAGGTTGCCGGGCCGTTGGTTGACACGCGCCGCAGCTTGCGCGGATTGCGCCGGCCTGGGCCGCACGGACCCGGCATGCCGCGCTGCCGCAGTGCCCGCACGCTCAGTCGAGCTTCAACCAGGTGGTCTTCAGCTCGCAATATTGATCGTGCGCGTAGACGGACTTGTCGCGCCCGCCGAACCCCGACTGCTTGAAGCCGCCGAACGGCGTCGACAGGTCGCCTTCGCCGAAGCAGTTCACCGTGACCGTGCCCGCGCGAATCCGCGCGGCGACCTTGTGCGCGTTGTTCACGTTGTCGGTCCACAGCGACGCGGCCAGCCCGTAGCACGTATCGTTGGCGATCCGCACCGCATCGTCGACATCGTCGTATTCGATGACGCAGACGACCGGCCCGAACACCTCGTCGCGCGCGATGCTCATCTCGGGCGTCACCTGATCGAAGATCGTCGGTTCGACGAACCAGCCGCCCGTCTCGGCGAGGATCGCGCGCCCGCCGCATACCACGCGTGCGCCTTCCGCCTTCGCCTTCTCGATATGACCGAGCACCTTCTCGTAGTGCTTCTGCTCGATCAGCGCGCCGAGCTTCACATCCGGGTCGAGCGGATCGCCGGTCTTCCACCCGGCGAGCACGGCCTGGATCTTCTCCAGCAGCTCCGCCTTCCGGCTCGATGGGACGAGGATCCGCGAGCCGGCGCTGCAGTTCTCGCCCATGTTCCAGAACGCGGCCGCGACGGCCTGTTCCGCCACCGCATCGAGGTTCGCGACGTCCGGCAGGATGACCTGCGGATTCTTGCCGCCGCACTCGAGCACGACACGCTTCAGGTTGGTGTCGGCCGAGTAGTGCAGGAACCGCTTGCCGGTCGCGGTCGAGCCGGTGAACGCGACGAGATCGACGTCCGGATGGCGGCCGATCGCCTCGCCGGCCTCGCTGCCGAACCCGGTGACGACGCTGAACACGCCCGGCGGCACGCCGGCCTCCCGCGCGAGATCGGCGATCCGCAGCGTCGACAGCGACGTCTGTTCGGCCGGCTTCACGACCACGCTGTTGCCGACCGACAGCGCGGGGCCGATTTTCCATGCGAGCATCAGCGCCGGGAAATTCCACGGCAGCACCGCGCCGACGACGCCGATCGGCTCGCGCGTGATCATGCTCACGACGCCCGCGCCGGACGGCGACAACGCGTCGTAGCGCTTGTCGGTCACTTCCGCGTGCCAGCGAATGCACGCGGCCGACTCGGGAATATCGAGGCCGAGGCATTCGCCGATCGGCTTGCCGGCTTCCAGCGCCTCCAGCAGCGCGAGTTCCTCCGCATGCTCGTCGATCAGTTGCGCGACGCGCAGCAGCACCGTCTTGCGGTGCGCAGGCGCTGCCTTCGACCAGACGCCCGATTCGAACGCGTCGCGCGCGGCCGCGACCGCCCGGTCGACGTCGCGCTCGTTGCATCGCGCGACCTCGGCGAGCGCCTTGCCCGATGCGGGGTTGAGCGTGGCGAACGTTTCGCCCGACGCCGCCGCGCTGCGGTGCCCCGCGATGAACGCGCGACCGTCGAGCGACAACGCGTTCGCCTTCTGTTTCCAGTCCTGATGGTTCGTCATGTCGTTTCCTCAATAATCAAAGCTCGGCACCGGCCGAAAACTCCTTGGCCCAGATCGTCGCCGACACGGCCAGATCGACGATCGGTCGAACCGGCAGCGGACGCGGATGCGGCTGCTTCAGCAACTGCTGCACGAGACTGTTCGATTCGCCGAGCGCGTACTCGGCGATCAGCTTGCCGGCGGACGACCCACGGCTCAGGCCGAGGCCGTTGCAGCCGATCGCTTCGTAGAGGCCGTCGGCGCGCTTGCCGAACAGCGCGCCGTTGTTGGCGGACAGGCACAGCGGCCCGCCCCACGTATATTCCAGCTCGACGCCGCCGAGCATCGGAAAGCGACGCTCGAACGAACGCTGATGCAGATGCCGCGACTTCGCGAGATCGGCCTGCGACACCTTCACGTCCGGCCGGAACGCGAAATGGTTGCGCACGCAAATACGATCGTTGCTCAGGCGCCGCACCGTCGTGCCCATCGGGTCGGCCGGAATCAGCGCCCACGAACGCGTGCCGCCGAGTGTCGCCACTTCGTCCGGATTCAGCGCGCGCGTGAGCGAGGCGAACGTGTAGACCGGCAGCAAGCCGTTCGAATGCATGCCGAAGGTCGCCGCGTACGCATTCGTGCACAGGATCACCTGTTTCGCGACGATCTTGCCGCCGGCGAAATGCAGCACGCGCGTGTCGCCGAGATGCTCAATGCGCGTCACCGCGCTGAGTTCGAACACCGTCACGTTGTCCGGTTGCGTCGCCGCCAGGCCGCGCATCAGCGCGGCCGGCTGCGCCGTGCTGCAACCCGGCGTGAACAGCGCGCCCGTATAGAAGTCCGTGCCGGTCACGGCCCGGATCCCGGCCTGGTCGAGCCATTCGAATGCTTCGCCGATGCGCGACAGCCCATCGGCGAAATGCGCGAGCGCGGTCGCGCCCTTCGGGTTGACCGACGCGTGGAATTTGCCGTCGTCGCGCCAGTCGCAATCGATGCCGAAGCGCCGCACGATCTCGCGCACATAGTCGATCCCGTGCCGCTGAAACCGCACATCGGCGCGATCCTCGTCGATGCTGCGCGAGTAGCTTTCGCTGCTGATGTCGTGCGGCAGGTCGACGAAGAATCCGGAATTGCGCCCGGCCGTCGTGCGGCCGATCCGGTCGGCCTCCACGAGCGCGACGGACGCACCGGGCGCCAGCTCCGCGAGCCGGCGCGCCGCGCACAGCCCGGTGATGCCGCCACCGACCACCACCCAGTCGAACCGGCTGTCGGACGTGACGGTGCGGGCGTCCTGCGCGGGCGGCAGGCTCTCCCACCATCCGTTCACCCCGTCGGGCGCCGGAAACCGCGCGAATTCCAGATTCGAGCCCATGATCGATTACCGGGCGTCGCGCAGCAGCGGCTTCACGAGCTTCGCGAACGCGTCACGCTCATCGCTCGACAGCGCGCCGAGCGGTGCGCGGGCCACACCGACCGGCAGGCCGGCCAGCTCGCAGCCGTAACGCACGTACTGAATGAACTTGCCGCTGCGCTCGAGCAGTTCGAGCACCGGCAGCAGTTGCGCCATCAGCTTGCGGCCGGCGGCGAAATCGCCGCGCTTCACGCACGCGTCGAACAGGTCGGTGTGCGCTTCCGGCAGGAAGTTCGACGCGCCGCCGACCCAGCTGCGCGCGCCCCATGCGAAAAACTCGAGCGCCTGATCGTCCATCCCGCAGCTCAGCACGAGCCGGCCGCTGAAATGCGTCGACAGATGATGCAGATGCGCGATATCGCCGGTGCTTTCCTTCACCGCGACGAAGTTCTTGCGCTCGAGCAGCGTCGCGAGAATGTCGTCGCCGATTTCGGCGCCGGTGCGCGCCGGGAAGTTGTACAGCATGATCGGCATGTCGAGCGCGTCGTCGACCGTGAGCAGATGCGCGAGCAATTCCTGCTGGGTCGGCTGCGCGTAGTACGGCGCGGCCACCAGCAACGCGTTCAGTCCCGCGCGTTTCGCCTCGCGGCCGAGCCGCAGCACCTCCTTCGTCGTCGTCGCGTTGATGCCCGCGGTCAGGAACGTCTTGCCGCCGGCCGCAGCGGCGACCGTGTCGAACGTGCGCGCGCGCTCGTCGAAGCTCAATGCGTAGTACTCGCCGGTCGTCCCGCCGATACCGAGGCCCGACACCCGGCCCGCGAGATCGGCCGCATGACGGCCCAGCAATGCATGATCGATTTCGCCGTCCGTGTCGAACGGGGTGACCAGCGGTGTGTGTACGCCCTCAAAGCTCATTTCGATTCCTCACTCAGGTGGATGCGCCGGGTTCCCGCCGTCGAGCGGGAAACCGGCAATTCGACAAAAACGTCGTCGGCGCGTCGCGGCATTCGTGCAGCCACGCCGAACGATTCGCTACGTGATCCGAACGATTTTTCAGGCCCGGACCGATGCGGTGTCAGGCGAACGCCTCCGCATGTGCGTAAATGGGGAACTGGCTGCACAGGTCACGCACGCGGGTCCGCACCGACCGCTCGACCGCCGGGTCGCCGCCCGGATCGCGCTCGAGCGCCGCGAGCACGTCGACGATCATTTCGCCGATCTGCTCGAACTGCGCGGGCCCGAAGCCGCGCGTGGTGCCGGCCGGCGTGCCGAGCTGGATGCCGGACGTGACCATCGGATGTTCCGTATCGAACGGAATCCCGTTCCTGTTGCAGGTGATGCCGGCGCGCTCCAGCGCCTTCTCGGCTTGCGCGCCGGTCATGCGCCGCGAACGCAGGTCGACCAGCAGCAGATGGTTGTCGGTGCCGCCCGTGACGAGCGAGAGGCCACCGGCCGTCAGCACGCTGGCGAGCGTCTGCGCGTTGCGCAGCACCCGGTCGATATGGCGGGTGAACTCCGGGCGCAGCGCCTCGGCGAACGCCACGGCCTTGCCCGCGACGACATGCATCAGCGGGCCGCCCTGCAGCCCCGGAAATACCGCCGAATCGATCTGCTGCGCGAGCTCGGCATGGTTCGTCAGGATGAAGCCGCCGCGCGGGCCGCGCAGCGTCTGGTGCGTGGTGGACGTCACGACGTCGGCGAACGGCACCGGGTTCTGATGCCGGCCGGCCGCGACGATGCCGGCGAAATGCGCGATGTCGACCATCAGCTTCGCCTCGACGCTGTCCGCGATCTCGCGGAACGCGGCGAAGTCGAGCGCGCGCGGATACGCCGAGTAACCGGCGATGATCAGTTTCGGACGATGCCGCTCGGCGAGCCGGCGCACGTCGTCGTAATCGATGCGCCGCGTGTCCGGGCTCACGCCGTACTGCACCGCGTTGAACCACTTCCCCGACAGCGCCGGCCGCGCACCGTGCGTGAGATGGCCGCCCGCGTCGTGCGACATGCCCATCACCGTGTCCCCGGGTTTGACGAGCGCGAGCATCGCCGCGCCGTTGGCCTGCGCGCCCGAGTGCGGCTGGACGTTCGCATGCGCGGCGTCGAACAGTGCGCACGCGCGGTCGATCGCGAGCGACTCGATCCGGTCGACATGGTCGCAGCCACCGGAGTACCGCCGGGACGGATAGCCCTCCGCGTACTTGTTCGTCAGCACGGTGCCCTGGGCTTCCAGCACCGCCGCCGACGCGATGTTTTCGGACGCGATCAATTCGATCTGGCTCTGCTGGCGACGCAGCTCCAGTGCGATCTCCGATGCGATCACCGGATCCCGGCTCTGGAGCGTTTCGGAAAAAAAGCGGGCGTTCTCGTTCACTTGGTGACTCCGCTGCGCGATTCGTGATGTGCTGCATGGACTGCATGAACTGCGTGTACCGCACACCGCAAGGCCGTCGGCATCGGGCGATGTGCGTCGCCGGTGGCGCGGCTTTACTGCTGCAGCCAGGCCTTCAGCTTCTCCGGATGGGCATCGACGAACTTCTTCGCGGCCGTCGCGTAGTCGTTCGTGCTGTTCCCTTCGAACTCGATCGCCTCGACGTCGGCCAGCGTCAGCTTCAGGTGCTTGAAGAACACGTCGGCGCGCGGGAACTTGCCTGCGAACTTCTTCGATGCGAACGCGTGAATCTGCTCTTCACCGCCCAGCGTGCCCTTCGGATCCTTCAGATAACGCATCTGCCACTTCTGGAACAGCCAGTGCGGGCTCCAGACCGTCGCGACGATCCACTGCTTCGACTGGTACGCACGCGACACGCTCGCCAGCATGCCGGCCTCGCTCGACGCCTGCAGGTTGTAGCCGTCCAGGTTGTAGGCCTTGATGGTTTTCTCGGACGCCTGCATCAGGCCGCCGCCCGGCTCGATGCCCTGGATCGTGCCGTTCAGCTTGCTCTTGACCTCGGGCTTGCTCAGGTCGGCGATCGACGACAGCTGCGATTCCGGAATGTAGGTCGGTACCGCCCAGCCGTTCCTGCCGCCGGTGTAGATGATGCCGACGTCATCCAGGTCGTTCTTGTACTTCGCGTAGTACGTCGCGTGCGTGACCGGCAGCCAGCCGCCGACCATGATGTCCAGATCGCCGCGGGCGACGCCCTGGTACTGGATGCCGATGTCGGCCTGGACGAACTGCACCGGCTGCTTGAGGTTCGTCTCCAGCACGTACTTCGCGACGTTGGCCACCGCGATCACGTCGGCCCAGTTGGTCACGGCGATCTTGACCGGCTCGGCCGCCGCGGCCACGCCCACACCGGCGCTGCAGGCCACCATCATCGACACCGCAAGTTTCGCCAGAAGCGATTTGAACGTATGGGTATTCATCTAGTACTCCTTGTTAATCACGCGAGTCTTTCAAGGATGAGGAACGCCTCGATCGGCGTTTCTGGTCTCCACGCACTGCTACACCGGTTCCACCGCGGCACCGTGGCCGCGGCGCTTCATCGCCCGTCGACTGCCTTCGACTGCTGCTTCGATCAGGTGCGTGCCGCGCCCTGCGGGCCGGCCTTGCCTGCACGCGCGGCCGGCCGCGCCTTCTTTTTCTTCGCCTTCACGCCGAAGCTCTCTGTCAGCCGGTCCAGCACGATCGCGAGCAGCACGACGCCCAGCCCGCCTTCGAAGCCAATCCCGATGTCGAGCCGCTGGATCCCGCTCAGCACGTACTCGCCGAGGCCGCCCGCGCCGATCATCGACGCGACCACCACCATCGACAGCGCCATCATGATCGTCTGGTTCACGCCAGCCATGATCGACGGCAGCGCGTTCGGCAGCTGGATCTTCCACAGCAGCTGCCAATCGGTGCTGCCGAACGAGCGGCCGGCCTCGATCAGTTCCTCGCGGACCTGCCGGATGCCGAGCGTCGTCAGCCGCACGACGGGCGGCATCGCGAATACGATCGTCGCGATCACCGCCGGCACGCGGCCGAGCCCGAACAGGATCACGGCCGGGATCAGGTACACGAACGCGGGCATCGTCTGCATGAAGTCGAGCAGCGAGCGCAGGATCATGCCGATCCGGTTGTTGCGCGCGCCCCAGATCCCGAGCGGCACGCCGATCACCAGGCTGAAGAACGTCGCCGCGGTCACGAGCGCAAGCGTCGAGACCGTCTGCGCCCACAAGCCCATGTAGTGGATGACGAGCAGCGCGAGGCCGACGAAAATCGAGAACGCGATGCCGCGACGCCAGAGCGCGAGTCCGACCAGGATCACGACCATCGCGATGAACGGCACGGCGGCCAGGCCGTCCTCGAGCAGCTTCACGACCGCGCCGAGCCCCGCCGAGAACGTGTCGAAGCCGACGCGGAAATGCAGAAACAGAAAGTTGACGACATTTTCCGCAAACTTCCCGATCACCGACGAATTCATGCTGCCCTCCGTTGCATCATCTGCTTGAGTATCGTCCGGCAGGACACGACGCCCGCCAGTTGTCCCGCCGCGTCCGTCACCGGCACGTCGTGCTCCTGGGTCAGCGCGATCGACGCGAGCCGATGAAGATCCGTATCGATCGAAACCGCGTTGAAGTCGTGCAGGAATGCCTCGCGGATCGGTCGCGCGCCGGAGCGATGCAGCGTGGCGGGCGTGACGCAGCCCAGGTAATGGCCGGCCTCGTCGCACACGTAACCGCATTCCGCGCCGCTGTCGATCAGCTGGTTCAGATAGCGGTCGGACGGCGCCGCCGCATCGCACCGAAGCAGCCCGCGCCCGATCGTCGTCATCAGGCTGGACGCCTTCAGGAAGCGCGACACGTCGACGTTGCGGAAGAAGTCCTGCACGTACGCATCCGCCGGCGTCTGGATCAGTTCGGCCGGCGTGCCGACCTGGATCAGGCAGCCGTCCTTCATGATGCCGATGCGGCCGCCGATCTTCACCGCCTCCTCGATATCGTGGGAAATGAACACGATCGTGCGCTGCTCTTCCTTTTGCAGGCGCAACAACTCGTTCTGCATTTCGAAGCGAATCAGCGGATCGAGCGCCGAGAACGCCTCGTCCATCAGCAGGACCGACGGATTCACCGCCAGCGCGCGCGCCAGCCCCACGCGCTGCTGCATGCCGCCGGACAACTCGCTCGGCAGCAGCTTCTCGTACGACCCGAGGTCGACGCGTTCCAGCGCGGCACGCGCCACCTCGTAGCGCTGCGCCTTCTTGACGCCCGCGACTTCGAGCCCGTAGGCGATGTTGTCGATCACGGTGCGGTTCGGAAGCAGTGCGAATGACTGGAACACCATCGCCATCTTCTGGCGCCGCACGTCGCGCAGCTCCGGCGTCGACATCGGTGCGATGTCTCGGCCTTCGAGCACGACCTGCCCGGACGTCGGCTCGATCAGCCGGTTGAGCAGTCGAACCAGCGTCGATTTACCGGAGCCAGACAACCCCATGATCACGAAGATCTCGCCGCCCCTGACGCTCAGGCTTACGTCGTTGACCGCCACCATGTTGCCGGTTTCCGCGAAGATCTCGTTGCGTCCGACACCGCGCTCGAGCAGCTCGATCGCCCGCTCGGGCTTCGGACCGAAGATCTTCGACAGGTGCTTGACGGTCAGGATGTCGGTTCCGGTCGCGATGCTCGACCGGGCGATCGACGGCGCACCGTCGGTATGGATTGCTCCGGGGGGAAGTACGTCGCCCGGCGCAAACGTCAGATTTGGGGCCATTCTGTCATCCCGACTAGCTGGTGATGGAAACCGCGAACTTCAGACGAGTCGCCTTCGATTGCCCGCTTGCCGCGTGGGCTCGATGCGCTCCTGCGTTGGTTGACGGCGCTGATTCAGTGAATGCAGCGTATCAATCCAATTACATCGGTCCCGATACATTTTCTGTGCGCTTTTCCATACCTTTGGTAATGCATCGAAAACGTGCGGAAGAGCGGGGATGGCGCGGAATGGTGCGAGCGACGCGAAAACGCAATGCCGGCGCGGATGTGCGGGATGGCGCGGTGACTGTGGCAAGGTGGGGCGTGCGGTGCGCGGGATGGTGCGGTAGGGGAAAATCCTGAGGGGGGCGTAGGGGAAACTACTGATAACGGCGGCGCGCGACGCGGGCGGCGCGGCAGATTCTGGCGATGTTCAAGCCGACGCTGCCGGTATTTCCCGGGATCAGCGACGGCTTCGTTTTGCTCGTGAACCGGTTGACGATCGTGCGCGCTTCAACATGGGCAGCATAGAAAGAAGCGCGCACGACCCGCTCGGATTTCATCGGCTTTGCGCCAACCCCTCCAGCGTTTTCTTAGAGGTCAGTTCAAAAACCCCGGGAGGGGCTGGCGCATACGTCATGAAGCTGGTTCGACGCCGCCGAACCGGCTTCGGAGCGCGCGAGCAGCGTGATCCGGTTTGCAAGGCCGGAAACGCTCGCCGCGGAATTGTTGGTCTTTGACCAACTGGCGAAAAAGGTGCGAAGCGCCGGCGCCGGATAGCCGCGCTCCGTCAACCGGTGAAATGCACTTTCAATGTCCCGAAGCGCCTCCTCTTCGGCCGAGAAGGCTGCAACAAGCGCATCCTTCAGGACTCCGCTTTTCATTTCGTGAAGCACAGGTGTGACGATATCGAGCAACCCCGCATGCGATTGAAACGCTTCCATCCTTTTCTCTCCGGTTCTAGTTGTGATTTGAAGTGAACTACCGAGTCATCCGCACTTCTGGTGAGCGCGGTTTGCTTGCGCCGGCGGGAGACACTCCGCGCCAGAAGAAAAACACGAGCGCGCCTGCAATCGCCTGTGCACCGACGACGAATGCGACGCAGCCCATCCAGCCCCAACGATTCCATGCGGGAACGGGCAGGACCGAGCCGAGACTTCCGCCAAAGTAATAGAAGGAAAGGTAGATGCCGATCGCCGTCGATCTTGCACCCGGTGCCGCCCGCGAGATGAACGCATTGGCCGACGCCTGCTCGACGAACACCGCGGTCGAACTGAGCGCGAGACCGATCAGGATCGTGATGACGCTGCTCGACAGCGTCAGCAATGCGCCGACAATCGCGAGGCCGGTAGCCACGAGCGCGAGATCGCGCGGGCCGCGCTTCGCCGCGACGCGGCCCGCGAGCGGGGTGACGACGACCGCGACGAGAAATACCGCATAGATCGCGCCGATCTCGACCGTATTGAATCCAAATGGCGCACTGGCGAGTCGCAGTCCGACGAAGGTGAACGTCGCGACCTGCGATGCCAGCACGCATGTCCCGACCACAAACGACGCCAGCAGCGGGCCGCGCGTCAAGAGCTTCCAGCGCGGCGTCGACGCACCATCGCGGTCCGCAGGCGCGGCGCCGGACGCCGGCAGGCACGCATGGATCGCGAGGCCCGTTGCGAGACACAGGAACGCGATGAAATCGAGCGCGTGACGCCAGCCGAACGCGGACGTCAGGATATTGGTCACGAAGCGTCCAGCGAATCCGCCGAGTGTCGTGCCGGCGACGAAGAGCGCACTGACCTCCGTCGCCGCGTCGTTGCTGAAGATCTCGCCGATGCAGGCGATCGAGATCGCGAAGATGAACGGCATCAGCATACCCGCGGCAAAGCGGGCGGCGAGGAACGATGAAAAGCTCGCCGCGTGCGCAGACCAGAGGACGGGAAGCGCACAAGCCACGGCAGCGCACGAAATGACCGTCCGGCGATCGAAGCGAGCGGCCAGCGCACCAACGAACGGAGCGATAATGGCGACCGCCAAGGTGGTGGCGCTGATGCCCTGGCCGGCCCGTTCGGCGCTCACGTCGAATGCCGCAGCGAGTTCGTGCAGAATGCCCTGAGTCGAATAAAGATTGAGAAAAGCCGCAAACCCGCACAGGAAAAATGCGAATCGAATCGTTCTGTTGCCCACTGGTGACGCCCTATCTGGTTTGTGTGACAGTCTGACGAGTGAGCGACACGCGTGCCAATACCGTTTTTGTGGCTATTGATACCGAAAAGACAAAAATGCTTGATCTACGCCGCCTACGCTATTTCGTGACCGTCGCCGACGAATTGCACTTCGGACGCGCGGCGTTGCGCTTACGGATCGCCCAGCCGCCTTTGACGCGCCATATCGCCGCGCTGGAAACCGAGCTCGGGATCCGGCTGTTCGAGCGATCCACACGCGCGGTGCAGCTCACGCCTGCAGGCGCGCTGTTTCTCGAACATGCGAGGAGCGTCATTCATGCGGTCGACGAGGCGGAGGCGACAGCGCGCAAGATGGCGCAAGGTATGGTCGGTCGTGTCGTGATCGGCTATGCAAGCTCCATTCCGATGTCCGACGCGTTTTCGGACATCATCCGCAACGTGAGCCGCAGCATGCCGGAAGTCGAGTTGGCGTTTCGGGAAGTATCGACCGCCAGTCAGCGCCAGCAGATCACCGACGGCACGATGGACATCGGATTCGGCTGGTCAGCGACGAAGGCGTCGGAGGAGCGCAGCCGGTCCCTCGTCGTCTCGCGGGAACCGCTCGTCGCCGCGGTTCCCGCCCAGAGCAAATACGCGGGTAAGACGACGATCGAGTTCCGTGAACTCGTCAGGGAGAACTTCGTCACGTTCCCGGCGGGTTACGGTTCCGCGCTGAACGCGGCGCTCGAGGATCTGTGCGCCCATGAAGGTGTTGCGGCGCGGATAGGGCCTACAGCGTCGCAGATTACGACGCTGGTGTCGCTGGTGGCAGCGGAACGCGGCGTCGCCATCGTGCCCAGCTTCACGTCGACGTTGCAACGCTCGGGCGTCGCTTACGTGCCGCTGGCGACGCCGCATGTTCTCGAATTGGTCGTCACATGGTCCGAACCGTTCTCGTCGACCTGCGTCGAGCAGTTCATCGCGTTCGCCAGGTCGATCGCAGCCGGCTAGGGCCTGTTCACGCTAATAACGGGCTTGCGAACGTGCCTTTCCGCCCGCAGGGCAAGGAGAGAGGAGGCGCAATAGCCGTAGCTATTGCAACGACGAACGACGCCGCAATGCGGGCGGAAAGGCACGTTCCCCTGTTTGGAAAAATCATTCGTGGGGCTGGCCCCCAGAAGGGCCGATCGCCGCGTCATACTCCTCGCGAATACGTCGAGTATTCGCTTCGTCGCATTCCTTGCGCTCGGCCCTTCTGGGGGCCAGCGCAAGCCCGTTATTAGCGTGAACAGGCCCTAGGCTTCCAGGCCCTTCTGCACGTACCACGATAACGGCAGTGTCAGCAGCAGGACCGCGGCCAGCGCGACCAGCGCGGTCGGGACGCCCGCGATGTCACCCAGACGGCCGAACAGAACCGGCGACAGCGCGCCGCCGCCGATCGTGCCCGTATAGAACAGGGCAAACGCCTGCTCGCGCTTGCCGACCCCGGCCAGCTCCGGCACGACGCCGTAGAGCACGGACGATGTCCCGTTCAGCGCCAGTCCAAGCAGCGGGAGCATCGCCATCATCGCGAAGAGTGGCGAGAACACAGCGAGCACGATCAACAGCGACGTGGCGGACTCCGTGAGCCACACCGTCTTCATCATCCCGATGCGCGCGCCCAGATAACCGCAGAACAGCTTGCCGAACGCGCCGCCCAAGAACAGCATCGTCAGCGCGAGACCGATACCGGCGGTGCCGGCCCCCTTGCTTTTGAGCAGGAACGGCAGGAACGTCAGAAAGCCCATCCGCACGGCACTGTCGAGGGTGCCGGTCGCGAGCAGCGCGCGTAAGCCGCCGGACGAACCGCTGCCGCTGGTCGCTTTCGGCGTCTTGTCGCGCGCCGATCGCGACGAGTCGCGCGACGGAATCAGCCACCACAGCAGGCCCGCTGAAACCACGCCCAGCACGCCGATCAGCGTGGCGCCGGTTCGCCACGTCACGACCGTCAACAGAAGGCCGATCAGGCCTGGTATCAGCGTCTTGCCGATGTCTCCGGAGAAGTTGTATTGGGCTAGAGCCTCCTTCACGCCTCCGCCTGCCTCATAGGAATCGGTGACCATCGACGATGCGAGCGGATGCTGCGTGCTTGCGCCCAGTCCGCCCAACACCAGCGCGATCAGCAGGACCGTCAGCCCACCGGCCTGACCTGCGATCAGGTACGCCACGCCTGCGAGGGCGGTCCCGGCCACCAGCAAGCGCTCCCGCCCCCAGCGCCGCGCTGCCCGGCTGGCTAGCAACTGGAAACTCGCCATCACGCCGGAATAGAGCCCGCGCAACAAGCCGATCTGCGCGTAATTGATCGCGAACTGCGCCTGCCAGATCGGCAGCAGCACGTAAATGACGTCAGTCAACCCGTCGTGCACGGCGTGCGCGCCGCAGGCGGCGATCAGCGAGCGGCGACGGGACGGATCGGGGCAATTCGGTGTCTCGAGAGAGACTTCGTTTCTCAAATCGCTCATTTGTTCGTCGTCAATGATCGGCGCTTCCATGCTTGGGCTTCCGTTGTTCTGGTGCCCAAGGTTAACGGCTCGCCGTGGAAGTGCACAGCCCCCACCTTTTTTGAACTGACCTCTTACTTCTGGCCGGCACTCGCCGATTGAGATACACCCCGACCGCTCAACAACGCGTTGCGAAACTGTGGCACGAAGCTCATGAGCGCCTCGTCGATTCCCTTGATCGCGTTGGGCAAATCCTTTACCAGATCGGTATAGAACGGATAGACATAAGGGCCATCCGCCTTTGCGCCTTGAGTGGAGCTGATGCCTGCATTTTTGTTCACGCCGCCACCACCCGAAGTCGGGCTGAGATGAGTGGGGATCGGATAGAAGATATTTTGCGAAAAAACAGGTTCAAACGTCTTCGCCGAAAAAATCCGGATCTGGGTATTGACCGATCGAACGTACGGCCAACCCAGTCCGTTTGCGCCATAACCCGTATTGGCCGGCGCAATGAGAATGGCATCCGCTCCCGTATAGGCGTCGCCCTTCAGCGTCGGATGCAGCCAGTCCCCTGCAAGCTTGGGCATGCCGGGCTGGGTGAGATCGATCTCCGTCACCTGGTAGCCTTGCGCCCGGAGTTCGCCCTCCAGCGCGTCGATGTACTTGCGGTTCAGCCCGGTATCGCCAAGCTCGCTCTTGACGAGACTGTTGAAATCCTTGTTGGTACGAGCCGACATCGCCGTCGCCCCGCTGATCGCGCCGCCGATGGCGGCCGCCAACAGACCTACCCCGGGAAGCGGAACGATCACCGGCCCCCCGGCCGACACAGCAAAATACGTGGTTGGCCTCGACACATCGACCGCAATGGTCTTGATCGACGACATTTGTTGCGTGTCGAGCTCGAAAGGTTTCGATGCACATGCACCGAGCATCAAGCTCGACGCAATGATCGCCACTGAACAGCGCCCCTGAATTTTCTTTTTCATTTGAATACTCACCGGTTCTTCATTCGATGTTGAAGCCCACAACGCTCTGCCGCCGCGTGATGGCCGACGGCATCGCGGAGCAACGCAGAGACCGCCGTCAGAAGCACGGCCGGACTGAAATCTCTATCGGGTATTTGCAGCAGATCATTGCACAGACGAAACCGTGAGACGGTCAAGAATTGTCACGGCATGCAATTGGCCTCCGCGGGCGAAAAAATAGCAGAGAGGGCATGCCCGGCAAACCGCGATAAAGCGTCAATCGTCCGGCTTTATCGATCATTCAATTGGACATGAACGGAAGACGAACGGGATCACTCACGCGAGTCGCCGCATCCGCGCGTGCCTTTCCGTCAACACCGCACATACGCGTTCCCCACGCTCCAAGTAGAAAACGCGGATGACCCGCCGACACCGGACACAATCTCCGGCGCGGCTCGTCATCCGCGTTGACGCGCTGCCTACTTGCAGTACGTCAGCTGTAGTCGTACACCCCACGCCCCGTCTTCCGCCCCAGCCTTCCCGCCGACACCATCTCGCGCAGCAGCGGGCACGCACGATACTTCGTGTCGCCGAAGTCCTTCAGGAACACGTCCATCACCGCGAGGCACACGTCGAGCCCGACGAGATCGGCCAGCGCGAGCGGCCCGATCGGATGGTTCGCACCAAGCTTCATCCCCGCGTCGATCTCCTCGGCCGACGCGATGCCTTCTGCCAGCACGAAGAATGCTTCGTTGATCATCGGCACGAGGATCCGGTTCACGACGAAACCCGGCGCGTTGCGCACGCCGATCGGCGACTTGTCGAAACGCTCGGTGAGCGCGCGCACCGCCGACGCGGTCGCGTCGCTCGTCTGCAGCCCGCGGATGATCTCGACGAGCGGCATCAGCGGCACCGGGTTGAAGAAGTGCATGCCGACGAAGCGCGACGGATCGGCGAGCAGCGCCGCGAGCGCGGTGATCGAGATCGACGACGTGTTGGTCGCGATGATCGCATCGGGCCGCGCGACCGATTCGATCTGCTTCAGGATGCGGCTCTTCAGCTCGACGTTTTCGGTCGCGGCTTCGATCACGATGTCGACCGCGGCGAGCTTCGCGTAATCGGTCGACGTCGTGATGCGCGCGAGCGCGGCGTCGCGTGCGCCGGCGGCGAGCTTCTCCTTCGACACGAGCCGCTCGAGGCTGCCCTTCAGCGCGGCGACGCCCTTGTCGAGCGCCGCATCGCTGACGTCGATCATCACGACGTTGAGTCCTGCAACGGCGGCGGTTTGCGCAATGCCGTTGCCCATGGTTCCGGCGCCCACGACGCCGACTGTTTCAATGGCCATGACGATTCCTGTATGTTCGGGTGCTGAGCGTTCGATTATCAGATGTTCTCGAAGATCGCCGCAATGCCCTGGCCGCCGCCGATACACATCGTCACGAGCGCATAACGCCCGCCGATACGCTTCAGCTCGTACAGCGCCTTGACCGTGATCAACGCGCCCGTCGCGCCGATCGGGTGGCCGAGCGAAATGCCCGAGCCGTTCGGGTTGACCTTGGCCGGATCGAGACCGAGCTCCTGCGTGACCGCGCACGCCTGGGCCGCGAACGCCTCGTTCGCCTCGATCACGTCGAGATCGCTGATCTTCAGGCCCGCGCGCTCGAGCGCCTTCTGCGTGGCCGGCACGGGGCCGATGCCCATGTACGCCGGATCGACGCCCGCGTGTGCATACGCGACCAGACGCGCGAGCGGCTTCACGCCCTGCGCACGCGCGGCATCCGCGCTCATCATCAGCACCGCGGCGGCCGCATCGTTGATCCCCGACGCGTTGCCGGCCGTCACCGTGCCGTCTTCCTTCGCGAACACCGGCTTCAGCTTCGAGAAATCGTCCGGGCCCGCGTCGTGACGCACGTGCTCGTCGGTGTCGAACGCGACCTCGCCCTTCTTCGTGCGGATCGAGATCGGCAGGATCTGATCCTTGAAGCGGCCTTCGGCGATCGCGCGCGCCGCGCGACGATGCGATTCGAGCGCGAGCGCATCCTGCGCGTCACGCGAAATGCCGTACTTGCGTGCGACGTTCTCGGCCGTCACGCCCATGTGGATCGTCTGGAACGGGTCGTGCAGCGCGCCGAGCATCATGTCGACGAGCTTCGCGTCGCCCATGCGCTGGCCGAAGCGCGCGGCCGGCACGGTGTACGGTGCGCGGCTCATGCTCTCCGAGCCGCCGCCGATCGCAATGTCGGCATCGCCGAGCATGATCGTCTGCGCGGCCGACACGATCGCCTGCAGGCCCGAGCCGCACAGACGATTCACGGTCAGCGCCGGCGTGTGCTGCGCGACGCCGCCGTTGATCGCCGCGACACGCGCGAGATACATGTCCTTCGGTTCGGTGTTCACGACGTGGCCGAACACGACATGCCCGACCGCATCGCCCGACACGTTCGCGCGCGACAGCACTTCGCTCACGACCTTCGCGCCGAGATCGGTCGGCGAGAAATCCTTCAGGCTTCCGCCGAAATCGCCGATCGCGGTACGGACACCGCTCACCACCACGACTTCCTTCGCTGCATTGCTCATCGTCTCACTCCGGTTCGTTCGCGCCCGCGGGCGCGGGGATGCGTTGCGTTACATGTTCGGGTAATTCGGCCCGCCACCGCCTTCCGGCGTGACCCACACGATGTTCTGCGTCGGGTCCTTGATGTCGCAGGTCTTGCAGTGCACGCAGTTCTGCGCGTTGATCACGAGACGATCGCCGCCGTCGTCGTTCTTCACGAACTCGTACACCGCCGCCGGGCAGAAGCGGGCTTCCGGCCCCGCGTACGTGCGCAGGTTCACGTTCACCGGCACGTTCGCATCCTTCAACGTCAGGTGCGCCGGCTGGTTTTCCTCGTGATTCGTGTTCGAGATGAACACCGACGAGAGACGATCGAACGTCAGCTTGCCGTCCGGCTTCGGATACTCGATCGGCGTGCATTGCGATGCCGGCTTCAGCATCTCGTGGTCCGCATGCTTGTGGTGCAGCGTCCACGGCACGTTGCCGCCCATCACCTTCTGCTCGAGCCCGACCATCAGCGTGCCGAGGTACAGTCCCTTCGCCATCCACTGCTTGAAGTTGCGTGCACGGTACAGCTCCGTGTACAGCCACGATTGCTTGAACGCATCCGGGTACGCATTGAGCTCGTCGCTCTGACGGCCAGCCTGCACCGCGTCGAATGCGGCGTCCGCCGCCAGCATGCCGGTCTTGATCGCCGCGTGGCTGCCCTTGATCCGCGACGCGTTCAGGAAGCCCGCGTCGTCGCCGATCAGCGCGCCGCCCGGGAATACCGTCTTCGGCAGCGACAGCAGCCCGCCCGCCGTGATCGCACGCGCGCCGTACGACACGCGCTTGCCGCCTTCCAGGAACGCGCGGATCGACGGATGCGTCTTGTAGCGCTGGAACTCCTCGAACGGCGACAGGTACGGGTTCGTGTAGCCCAGGCCCACCACGAAGCCGACCACCACCTGGTTGTTGTCCATGTGATACAGGAACGAGCCGCCGTACGTATCGGACTTCAGCGGCCAGCCGGCCGTGTGGATCACGAGGCCCGGCTTGTGCTTTGCCGGATCGATCTCCCACAGCTCCTTGATGCCGATCCCGTACGCCTGCGGATCGGCGTTCGCGTCGAGCTTGAACTTCGAGATCAGTTGACGGCCGAGGTGGCCGCGGCAGCCTTCGGCGAACAGCGTGTACTTCGCGTGCAGCTCCATGCCGAGCTGGAAGTTCTCGGTCGGCTCGCCGTCCTTGCCCACGCCCATGTTGCCGGTGGCGACGCCCTTCACCGAGCCGTCGTCGTTGTAGAGAATCTCGGCGGCGGGGAAGCCCGGGAAGATCTCGACGCCCAGGGCTTCGGCCTGTGCGCCCAGCCAGCGCGTGACGTTGCCCAGCGAGATCACGTAGTTGCCGTGGTTCTGGAAGTTGGCGGGCAGCGCCCAGTTCGGCGTGGTGACCGCGCCCGTCTCGGACAGGAACAGGAAGCGGTCTTCCGTCACCGCGACATCGAGCGGTGCGCCGCGTTCCTTCCAGTCGGGGAACAGTTCGTTGATCGCGCGCGGGTCCATCACCGCGCCCGACAGGATGTGCGCGCCGATCTCGGAACCCTTCTCGAGCACGCACACGCCGATCTCGGTGCCTTTCTCGGCGGCCAGCTGCTTGAGCCGGATCGCCGCCGACAGCCCGGCGGGGCCGCCACCGACGATCACGACGTCGTATTCCATCGATTCGCGCGGGCCGTACTGCGCGAGCAAGTCCTGTGTGGTCAAAATCCTGTCTCCTCCTGCGCCCCGACCGTTACGGTCAGAACTGGTCTTCCGTCAACGCGAGCACGCTCTCGTTGCCCTTCGCGCCGACGATCGATGCTTCGAGCGCGCCGGCCTGCACGAGCACGTGTTCCGCATAGCATTGTGCGATCGCGATCTTCGCATCGTAGAACGCCGTGTCGTGCGCGCGGTTCGCGTGCGCCGCCAGCAGCGCGCGCGCCATCTGCCATCCGCACAGCACCACGCCCGCCAGCTTCAGGTACGGCACGCTGCCGGCGAACACCGCATTCGGATCCTGCTTCGCGTTCGCGAGCACGTAGTCCACCACCGACGACAGCGCGCGCGCGCCCTTCTCCAGCTGCGCCTTCATCGACGCGGCCGCCGCGCCGTCGAGCTTGCCGAGCGCCGCGACCGTGTCGCCGATCTCCGCGATCAGCGCCTTCGCGACCGCGCCGCCGTCGCGCAGCGTCTTGCGGCCGACGAGGTCGTTCGCCTGGATCGCGGTCGTGCCTTCGTAGATCGCCAGGATCCGCGCATCGCGGTAGTACTGCGCCGCGCCCGTTTCCTCGATGAAGCCCATCCCGCCGTGCACCTGCACGCCCAGGCTCGCCACGTCGTTCACCATCTCGGTGCTCCAGCCCTTCACGACCGGCACCAGATATTCGTAGATTGCCTGATGACGCGTACGCGTCGCCTCGTCCGAATGGCGGTGGGCAATGTCGCTGTGCGCGGCAGCCACATACGCGAGCGCGCGAGCGCCTTCGGTCAGCGCGCGCATCGTGCCGAGCATCCGGCGCACGTCCGGGTGATGGATGATCGTCACCGACTGCTTCGCCGAGCCGTCGACCGGGCGGCTCTGCACGCGCTCCTTCGCGAATTCCGCGGCCTTCTGGTATGCGCGGTCGGCCACGCCGATCCCCTGCATCCCGACGCCGAAGCGCGCGGCGTTCATCATGATGAACATGTATTCGAGGCCGCGGTTCTCCTCGCCGACCAGATAGCCGATGGCGCCGCCGTGGTCGCCGTATTGCAGCACCGCCGTCGGGCTCGCCTTGATCCCGAGCTTGTGCTCGATCGACACGCAGTGCACGTCGTTGCGCGCGCCCAGCGAACCGTCGTCGTTGACCATGAACTTCGGCACGATGAACAGCGAGATGCCCTTCACGCCTTCCGGCGCGTTCGGCGTGCGCGCGAGCACCAGGTGGACGATGTTGTCCGCCATGTCGTGCTCGCCCCACGTGATGAAGATCTTGGTGCCGAACACCTTGTACGTGCCGTCGCCCTGCGGCTCCGCGCGCGAGCGCACCAGCGCCAGGTCCGAACCGGCCTGCGGTTCGGTCAGGTTCATCGTGCCCGTCCATTCGCCCGAGATCAGCTTCGGCACGTAGCGCTGCTTCTGTTCGTCGGTGCCGGCCGTCAGCAGCGCTTCGATCGCGCCGTCGGTGAGCAGCGGACACAGCGCGAACGACAGGTTCGATGCGTTCAGCATCTCGATGCACGGCGTCGCGATCAGCTTCGGCAGCCCCTGGCCGTCGTATTCGGTCGGATGCTGCAGGCCCTGCCAGCCGCCTTCGACGAACTGGCGGAACGCCGCGCCGAAGCCGGGCGTCGCGGTCACGACGCCGTCCTTCCAGCTGCTCGGGTTGCGGTCGCCCTCCACGTTCAGCGGTGCCAGCACCTCGCCGCAGAATTTCGCGGATTCGTCGAGCACGGCCTGCGCGGTGTCGTAGCCGGCTTCCTCGAAGCCCGGCAACTGCGCAACGGTGTCGATGCCCGCGAGTTCCTTCAGCACAAACAGCATGTCCTTGACAGGGGCGTTATAGCTCATGGTCGATGTTCCAATCAGGCGTTGAATGAGGCGCGCGGCCCGAGGCGGCTGCGGCAAAACCGGCCAGCGTCAGGCGACGTCGTGACCCCATCGTACTGCCGCGGCGGCGGTTTCTCATTGTCATATCCGGCCCACATGGTGACAAAATCGGCCACGGGATCGCGGGGCGATGCCGGAGGCGACCGGCCCGGGGCGGCATGGTGGATGTCGGTTTTCGGAGAAATGGCGGGCAATTGGCGTGCCGCAGCGGCTCGCGCTGGTGGGGCCGGAGTGGTAGAACCGGCCGATTCCGGCTCCGTTCAGTACCGACCGTCCGGAGAAACGCGAACTCGCGCGGATGGACAGCCACTTCCCTGGTCGAGCTGATCGGCGAACCGGAAGTCGGCTGCCGGCTGTCGACTGTCGGCTACGCGATCGATTGTGTCGGCTTCGCGATCGTTGAATGAACGCAATGAAGCGCCTGATCAGATCACCTGCCGCAACATCACTTCGGCCATCGCCAGACTGGATCGCTCAGATGCTCGGCGAAGTAGTCGGACAGCGCCGTCACCTTCGCGGGCCGCGCCCGCGCCGACGGCGTAACGAAGTAAAGACCGCCCTTCGTCAGCGACCAGTCGGTGAGGATCGCCTCGAGACGGCCGTCAGCCAGATATTCGCCCGCGATGAACTCGGGCAGCTCGGCGATCGCCAGGCCATCGAGCAGCGTGGACAACAGCGCATCGGCGTTCGTTACCCGCAGCGGGCCCGTCGGCATGACCGGCTCCTCGTCGCCCACGTCGTTCGTGAAGCGCCATACGGCGCTGCGCGCGCGATACGCGTACGACAGGCAAGGACGATCCGCCAGCTCGCGCGGATGCGTGGGTCGCCCTTCGCGCCGCAAATAGTCCGGCGACGCCACCACGAATTGCGTGACGGCGCACAGGCGCCGCGCAACCAGCGACGAATCCGGCAGTGCGGCGATACGCAACGCGGCGTCAAAACCATCGGCGATCAGATCGACCGACGCATCCGATAAATGCAGGTCGATCGACACCTCCGGATAGGCGCGAAAGAAGCCCGGCAGCAACGGCGCGACCCAGCGCAGCCCGAACGACATCGGCACAGCCAGACGCACCAGCCCGCGCGGCTGCACCGACATCTCGCGCGCCGAGCTTTCCGCCTCCTCGGCCCGGCGATAGATCTCGCCGGCTTGCTCGCTGATCGTCCGACCGAACTCGGTGAGCGACAGCTGGCGCGACGTGCGATTGAAAAGCCGCGCGCCGAGCCGGCTCTCCAGACGGGCCACACCGCGCGAGACGGTGGCGACGGACACCCCCGTCGCGCGCGCCGCGGCCGCAAACGACCCGTGCTCGGCCACCTTCGCGAACATCGCGAGCCCCTCGAAATCAGGCAGTTGCGCCATGTCTCCTCATCTTTGCATATCTGCAACGTTTGATTGCGATTAATTCTATTTCGAAATGATGGAGCCGTCGATATTCTCCTCACATCGCAGCACGCAACAGCGTCGCGAATACCCCTGACCTGACTAAAGGAGCAATACCATGGCACGCAAACTCGACAACAAGATCGCACTCGTCACCGGCGCAACCAGCGGCATCGGTCTTGCCACGGCCCAACGTTTCGCGGCCGAAGGAGCGCACGTTTATCTCACGGGGCGGCGCCCGGCCGAACTCGATGCTGCCGTGACGGGCATTCTCGAAGCGGGCGGAAAGGCGACCGGCGTACGGTCGGATTCCACCCGGCTCGATGAACTCGACGCGCTGTACGAGCAAATCAAGAAAGAGCACGGACGCCTGGACGTGCTGTTCGTGAACGCCGGCGGCGGTTCGATGCTGCCGCTGGGCAGCATTACCGAGGCGCACTACGACGAAACCTTCGACCGCAACGTGAAGGCCGTGCTGTTCACGGTGCAGAAGGCACTGCCGCTGCTCGCCGATGGCGCGTCGGTGATTCTGACCGGCTCGACCGCGGGCAGCGCGGGTACCGCTGCGTTCAGCGTGTATTCGGCTTCGAAGGCGGCAGTGCGCGCCTTCGCACGCAGCTGGATTCTCGACCTCAAGGAGCGCCATGTCCGCGTGAACACGATCAGCCCGGGCGCGACGCGCACGCCCGGCCTGCTCGATCTCGCCGGTGACGATGCGACTCAGCGTCAGGGGCTCGCCGATTACCTGGCTGCCCAGATCCCGATGGGGCGCCTTGGCGAGCCGGGCGAGATCGCGAGCGCGGCGCTGTTCCTGGCCTCGGACGACGCGAGCTTCGTGAACGGCATCGAATTGTTTGTCGATGGCGGCCAGCAACAGATCTGAGCGTGGCCCGGGTGCGGTGGACGCGTCTTCGACGATCGCACGCCGCACCCGGCATACGCGTACCGAGTCCCGTCATGATTGAACGACGCGCTTTTCTGGCGCTTGCCGCGATCCGGCGCGACGGTGTCGACGTCCGCCAGCATTTCCGCGTGAGCGAATCCGGGCACGCAGGAGAAGCGCCGCTCGGTCCCCTCCTCGTGTGGAACGATGTCGAGTTCGCGCCGCACTCGGGCTTCGGCCTGCGCGCTCACCGCGATGTCGAGATCGTCACGTGGGTACGTTCGGGCGCAATCACGCACGAAGACGACGCGGGCAATCGCGCGCGCATGGTCGCCAATTCCGTCCACGTGATGAGTGCGGGCGCGGCGATCCATTGCGCAGAGCGCAACGACGAAAATGTACCCGCGCGGCAATTCCAGATACGGCTACGTCCGCGCGCACCGGCCAGTACGTCGCGCTGCGCGACGCGCGTCTGTTCGCTCGGATGTCGCGATAGCCGATTCGTTACGCTGGCGAGTGGCGATCCGGAGGATGTCCGCGCCGGCGCATTGCCCATTCACGCGGACGCACGGATGCGTATCGCGACGCTGCGCGAAGGCACGGCGATGCAGCACGCTTTGCCGCTGTCCGGCTCTGCCTATCTGGTGGTGGAACATGGGCGCGTGGACGTGGGGCATATCACGCTGGCGCGACGCGACGGCATCATCATTCGCGATGAAACGTGCGTTACGTTGACAGCGAAAGACGACACGGATGTCGTGATTGTCGAACTCTTGCGCTAGGACAGGTGCTTCATCAGCGCGCGCCGCGCCAGCGTTCATTGTCATTTCCGGCGGAAATAGCCGGAAACGGGGTGGTCCTCAGTCGAACGTGATCAAGTCCTTGAAGATCAGTTGTCCCCACTTGTTTCCGCGCGCGTGCACAAGCAGCCCGCCCTCCGAAAGCCCACCCAGTTTGATTGGCGCGAAACCGAGTTTTTCAGCAAGCGCGCCGATCTCCGCTGCAGCGCCGTCATCGTCGCTCGCGAGGAACACGACTCGCCTGCCACCCTGTATGGCCGGGTCCTGGCCGAGGACGGCGGCCACCAGATGATTGAAGCCTTTCACCAGCCTGGCTCCGCTGAACGCGTTCGCGACGAAGGCAGAGGACGGGAGACCGCCCAGTTCCTCGAGCGGGGCCTGCGTGTTCATCGCGTCGACGACAGTCTTCCCCTTCCAGTCGGGCAGCGCTTTTGCAACCTCCGGGTGCGACTCGAAACGGACAGCCAGAAAGATGATGTCCGCCTTGACGGCTTCCGCCAGGGTTTTGGGAATGATCGTGGGGCCGATCGCGGCCGCATCGGCCGCAAAGCTTTCCGGGTCGCGCGTGGTTGCAACGGCCACTTCGATGCCGTTGCGGGCGAACGCCCTGGCAAGTGCGTGGCCGATCTTGCCGAAGCCAACGATTGCGTAACGCATATGTTTCTCCTTCGTTTCCGTGCGCGGTCAGAGCTTGTAACCGCCGCTCGCTTCTATCGTCTGGCCGGTCACCCAATGGCCATCATCGGAGGCCAGGAACGCCACGACGGCGGCGATTTCCGAAGGCTCGCCAAAGCGGCCCAACGCGATCTGGGCCTCGGCCGCCTTGACGAGTTCGGGATTCTCCCGAAAGGCGGCGTTCGCATCCGTTCGCGTGAAGCCGGGCGCCACGGCGTTCGCGGTGATGCCACGCGGCCCCAGCTCGATGGCGAGCGTATGGGTCAGCGTATTGATGGCGGCTTTCGCCATTGAATAGACGGGCGCGGCCGTCACAGGCTTCGTGGCGGCAGCGGAAGAAATGTTGATGATGCATGCACCATCGGCGAGACGATCCAGCGCGGCCTGAATGATGAAGAACGGCGCGCGGGCGTAGACGGCCATCAGCGTGTCCCAGCTTTCCGGCGTTGCGTCCTTGAAGCCAAGCCAGCCGGAATTGCCGGCGTTGTTGACCAGAATGTCGAGGGCTCGGCTTCCGTTCCGCTGGCTGAACTCGTCGTCGAGTCTCTCGAACAAAGCCGGGACGGTCGCCGGATCAACGAGATCCGCGTGAATCGCGAACGCGGTGCCGCCCGCTTTCTCGATGGCTGCGATCGCCTCGTCCGCGCCGGATTTGCTGGCGTTGTAGGTTAGCGCGACGGTCGCACCGTCCTTTGCAAGGCGTTCGGCGATGGCGCGGCCAATGCCGCGCGATGCCCCGGTCACGAGCGCTGTCTTGCCCTTCAGGGATTGAGTCATTTGATTTTTCTCCTCAGAGTTGTGCCAGGCCACCATCAACGGCGACCTCGCTGGCGGTCATGAAGCTGCTGTCCGACGACGCAAGAAAAGCCGCCACCGCGCCGATCTCGGCCGGATCGGCCATACGCTGCAGCGGCGTCATCGCCCCGTAGGCCTTCTGCCCCTCTTCGCCCAATGCCTCCTTGGCGAGTTCGGTTGCGGTCGCGCCGGGCGACAGTACGTTTATCCGGATGCCGGTGCCCTTCAGGTCCTCCGCCCACGTCCGCGCGAGGTTGCGCACCGCTGCCTTGCTCGCGCTGTAGGCCGTGAACCCTGGGGCTCCCGTGGTGCCGGCGCTCGATCCGGTCAGGATGATCGAACCGCCCGCGCCCATCAGCGGCAGCGCCTTCTGGACCGTAAAGATCGTCCCCTTCACATTGGTGTCGAACGTGTCGTCAATGTGCTCGGTGGTGATCTGGCCGAGAGGCAGCGGGCTTCCCGCCCCGGCGTTGGCGAAGACGATGTCGAGGGTTCCGCGCTCCGCCTTGACCGCCGCGTAGAGCCGGTCGAGGTCGGTCAGATCGCAGACCGAGCCCTTCACCGCGCGGGCATGGGGCCCAAGGTCGGCCACCGCGGCGTCGAGCGCTTCCTGCCGGCGGCCGAAGATGAAGACGAAGGCGCCCTCTTCGATGAAGCGTCGTGCCGCGGCGCGGCCGATGCCGGTAGCGCCGCCGGTGATCACGGCGGTCTTTCCATTCAGTCTGTTCATGTCATGCACCCTTCGAAACAAAAGCGAGAAACTTGATTCTGGGGCTCTTGATTCATGAAGCCAATTGACTGAATATCTATAAATACCATCTACTTTCTAGATAGATATGCTGGACAACGTCACCATCAATCAACTGCGGGCCTTCGTCGCCGTGTGTGACCAGGGGAGCTTTTCCGGGGCGGCAAGGGAACTGAGGCGGGCGCAGTCGGCGATCAGTCACGCGATCAACGCGCTGGAGAACGCGTTCGACGTGCTGCTGTTCGAGCGAAACACGCGCAAGGCGACGCTCACGGCCGCAGGCCGCAGCCTGCTGCCCGATGCGCGTGGGGTGATTGCGCGCACCGAGGAAATGAAGATGCGCGCGGTGGCGATCGCTGAAGCCGGGGTCCCACAGGTTTCGGTCGCCGTGGATACCTATTTTCCGCGTGCGCACCTGATCGAATGCATGCGCACGCTGCAGGCGGACTTTCCGACGGTCGCGATCAATCTGCGCATGACGACCATGCAGGGCGGCGAGCGCCTGGTTCTCGACGGCACGTGCGCATTGGCGGTGACGATCACGGATGTGCCCGAGCTGAGCCAAGACTCCATCGAGCGGCACCATTTATGTGACGCGCAAATGGTGACCGTCTGTGCGCCATCGCATCCGCTCGCGGCAATCATGGGGCCGATTCCGCGGGAGGAATTTGGCCGGCACATCCAGCTCGTCGTCACGGACAATCAGCCCGATGCGGAAAAGACCCAACAGGGGGTCGCCGGTGAACGCCAGTGGTGGGTGAATGATCTCGGCGCGAAACACGATCTGCTCAGGGGAGGCTTGTGCTGGGGGCACATGCCGCGCCATCTGGTCGAGGAAGACCTCGCGAAGGGATCGCTCGTCGAACTCCAACGGCGCGCGTGGCACATGCGCGCCCTCACGTTCATGATCTCCCAGCGGCGCGGGTACGCGTTTTCCGAATGCGAAACACGGCTGGTCGAACTCCTTGGCCATCGTCATCCCGTCCCAAAGGGTGGCAAGGCCAAGGTCGGCGTGACGCGCGGTCGCTGACGGATTTGCCCGGCGACGCTGTTCGAACCGCGACGTGAGCACCGGCCGAATCCGTCGCGTTACGGCTGCTTCTACTGCCTGGCAAACCGGCATCAACCACGCTGCCATGCGTCGCAGGTTCCTCGCGATCGCATCTCGACGCGTGTTTCAGGAACAGAGGCGGTGACACAATGATCGCGGTCTGAGCAGTGGGCTGCTTGAATCCGAAATGCGGCCATCAACATGATTCACCTGGCCGAAATGGGTCGGCAAGCACCTCCACGGAAATCCACGAAGAACCCACTGCATGGCGGTCGCTGGCAAATCGGCCGACCTTTTTCGCCGTCCGGGCCCGCGCGTTTCTGCGTAGACTTTCATCTGATCAGGCCACATGACCGGGAGCAGCGACGAAGATGAATGAACGCCCGAAGCCCATCGCGGATTTCGTCCGGATCGCCGGCGATCTGTTTCGGTCGGACAAGCTTCCGCCGGCCGCGCGCGCGTTCGCACCGCAGGTATTCGCACGGCTGCAGACACCATCGGATGATGGCAAACGGCTCGCGCTGCGATTCCCCGCATGCGAATGGCTCGACCCGGCGCTCGAGTCGGTCGCACGCGCCAACCCGACGTTCGCCACCGTCGCGCAGCTGATCAAGTCGCTCGAGCCCGACGTGGGATGGTCGCGTCGCACATCGGGAAAGGACGGTAGTCCGAACTATATCGACGGGCACGTGAACGGGATGATCTGCGGGCCCGGCGGCGCGGAAAGCCGCGACGACATCCAGCTCGGCTTCTCGTTGATGATGCCCAATGTCAGATATCCGGATCATGGTCATGCGCCGGAGGAAGCGTACGTGCTGATGACCGCCGGCGAATTCCGGCAGCAAAACGGCGCGTGGTTCGATCCCGGCATCGGCGGCGGCATTCACAACCCGCCGGGAGCGCTGCATGCGATGCTCTCCGGCGACGCGCCGTTCCTCGCGATCTGGTGCCTGCTGAATTGATCCGGCGTTCGACGCGACGTGCCGACGGCGCCGCCGGCGGTCAGCAGCCAGTCATTGGCCTACCGACCGGTCGGCATCGCTTCCGGCCGCTATTGAAAGGCGCATATGCGTTTCGGGATCAGCCCGATCGTCTCCGCCGAAGATGTGAACGATTTCACGCGAAGGCGGCCGCCGAGGGGAGCCGGCCATGGGAACCGGCAAAGGAACCCGGTTATGGGAAAACCCGTCCGGGGCCGCCGCGCGCAGGCCGGCTCGAGCAACCCCGCCGCACCGGAAAAAAAGCGGCAGTGAGCCCGCCCCGTCAACATCCGTTCGGCCGACGCGATATTGCGCGCGCGTGGATAAAACGCAACAGTGGAACGGAACACGCGCTCGATGCGCTCCTCCTCGATAGCGCCGTCGTTATGAGGCATACTCTATTCGCGCACAGCGAACGATCGTTCTTTTTTAAACGCAAGCCGTCGCGCGCGCCACTAAACGAGCACATGATTCTGTTACCTTGACGCACCGGCCCGCGCGCAATGCAATGGCCATCACCCATCTTTCACACTATGACACTACAGATTGGGATTCCTCTGGAGACAGCCACCGGCGAACGGCGCGTTGCGACCGTACCCGAAGTGGTCGAGAAACTGATCAAGCTGGGATTTTCGGTGGCCGTGCAAAGCGGCGCCGGCGCCGGCGCGAATTTTGACGACGATGCGTACCGCGCGGCCGGCGCGAGCATCGCCGCGTCGGCGGCCGAGCTCTGGTCCGGCAGCGACATCGTGTTCAAGGTGCGCCCGCCGAGTGCCGACGAAGTCGCGCTGATGCGCGAAGGCGGCACGCTGATCGGCTTCGTGTGGCCGGCACAGAACCCCGAGCTGATGCAGCAGCTGGCCGCGAAACGCGCGACGGTGCTGGCGATCGATTCGCTGCCGCGCACGCTGTCGCGCGCGCAGAAGATGGACGCGCTCACGTCGATGGCCGGCATCAGCGGCTACCGCGCGGTGATCGAGGCCGCGCATGCGTTCGGCCGCTTCCTGAACGGCCAGGTCACGGCGGCCGGCAAGGTCCCGCCGGCCAAGGTCTTCATCGCCGGTGCCGGCGTCGCGGGCCTCGCCGCGATCGGCACGGCCGCGAGCCTCGGCGCGATCGTGCGCGCGAACGACACGCGCGCCGAGGTGGCCGATCAGGTCAAGTCGCTGGGCGGCGAGTTCGTCAAGGTCGACTACGAAGAGGAAGGCTCGGGCGGCGGCGGTTACGCGAAGGTGATGAGCGAAGGCTTCCAGCAGGCGCAGCGCGCGATGTATGCGCAGCAGGCCAAGGACGCCGACATCATCATCACGACCGCGCTGATCCCCGGCAAGCCGGCGCCGAAGCTGATCACCGCCGAGATGGTGCAGTCGATGAAGCCCGGCAGCGTGATCGTCGACATGGCCGCCGAACAGGGCGGCAACTGCGAACTCACGGTGCCCGGCGAGGCGGTCGTGCGCCACGGCGTGACCATCGTCGGCTATACCGATCTCGCGTCGCGCCTGTCGCGGCAGTCGTCCACGCTGTACGGGACCAACCTGCTGCGCGTGATCGAGGAGCTGTGCAAGGCCAAGGACGGCACGATCAACGTCGACTTCGACGACGACGCGATCCGCGGCCTCACCGTCATCAAGGAAGGCAACATCACGTGGCCGCCGCCGCCGATCAAGCAGGCGGTCGTCGCACCGAAGCCCCCGGCGGCCGCACCCGCCGCGGCCGCGCCGGCGAAGTCCAAGGGCCACGGCCACAGCGGCGAGCCGATGTCGGCCAAGGCGCTCGCGATCGTGTTCGCGATCGGCGCACTGGCGTTCCTGCTGGTCGGCCAGTTCGCGCCGGCCAGCTTCCTGTCGCACTTCACGGTGTTCGTGCTCGCGTGCTTCGTCGGCTACATGGTGATCTGGAACGTCACGCCGTCGCTGCACACGCCGCTGATGAGCGTGACCAACGCGATCTCGTCGATCATCGCGATCGGCGCGCTCGTGCAGGTCGCGCCGCCGCTGGGCGAGCTGGCCAACGCCGGCGACCGTCCGTCCGGGCTGATCCTCGGTCTCGCGGTGGGCGCGCTGACGCTCACGGCCGTCAACATGTTCGGCGGCTTCGCGGTGACGCGTCGCATGCTGGCGATGTTCCGCAAATAAGGGGACGACAACAATGACTTCCAACCTGACTACCGTCTCCTATATCGGCGCCGCGATCCTGTTCATCCTCAGCCTCGGCGGGCTGGCCAATCCCGAGACCGCGCGCCGCGGCAACCTGCTCGGCATGATCGGCATGCTGATCGCCGTGCTCGCCACGGTACTCGGCCCGCGCGTCTCGGCCGAGGGCATTCCGTACATCGTCGCCGCGCTGGTCGTCGGCGGTGCCGTCGGCCTGTACGCCGCGAAGAAGGTGCAGATGACGCAGATGCCGGAACTGGTCGCGCTGATGCACAGCCTGGTCGGTCTCGCGGCCTGCCTGGTCGGTTTCGCAAGCTATATCGACACGTCGCTGCAGCTCACCGGCGCCGAGAAGGCGATCCATGAAGTGGAGATCTACGTCGGCATCCTGATCGGCGCGGTCACCTTCGCGGGCTCGATCATCGCGTTCGGCAAGCTGTCCGGCAAGATCGGCGGCAAGCCGCTGCTGCTGCCGGCGCGGCACTGGCTGAACCTGGCCGCGCTGCTGATCGTGATCTACTACGGCCGCGCGTTCCTGCATGCGGAAACCATCCAGGACGGCATGCTGCCGCTCGTCGTGATGACGGTGTTCTCGCTGCTGTTCGGCGTGCACATGGTGATGGCGATCGGCGGCGCGGACATGCCGGTCGTGGTGTCGATGCTCAACAGCTACTCGGGGTGGGCCGCGGCAGCCACCGGCTTCATGCTCGGCAACGACCTGCTGATCGTGATCGGCGCGCTGGTCGGCTCGTCCGGTGCGATCCTGTCGTACATCATGTGCCGCGCGATGAACCGCAACTTCATCAGCGTGATCGCAGGCGGCTTCGGCAGCGGCGCGGGCGCACCGGCGGCAGCCGGCGGCGCGGCGCAGCCGGCCGGCGAGGCGGTCGCGGTGAGCGCGATGGAAACGGCCGAGCTGCTGCGCGAAGCGAAGCGCGTGATCATCGTGCCGGGCTACGGGATGGCCGTGGCGCAAGCCCAGCACACGGTGTTCGAACTGACGAAGCTGCTGCGTGAAAAGGGTGTCGACGTGCGTTTCGCGATTCACCCGGTCGCGGGCCGCATGCCGGGCCACATGAACGTGCTGCTGGCCGAAGCGAAGGTGCCGTACGACATCGTGCTCGAAATGGACGAGATCAACGGCGACTTCCCCGAAGCCGACGTGTCGATGGTGATCGGCGCGAACGACATCGTGAACCCGGCCGCGCAGGACGACCCGTCGAGCCCGATCGCCGGCATGCCGGTGCTGGAAGTGTGGAAGGCCAAGACGTCGATCGTGATGAAGCGCAGCATGGCGTCCGGCTATGCGGGCGTCGACAATCCGCTGTTCTACAAGGACAACAACCGCATGTTGTTCGGGGACGCGAAGTCGATGCTCACTGAAATCTTCGGCGCACTGAAAGCCTGAGTGCGGCCTCGCGCGCGGAGCGGGCGGCCAGCCGCTCCCGCGCCGCGCCGGCTCCCCCGGCAGCAAAATGGCGGCATCATGTTCGACATCGTCCGTAACGGAACCCAAGATGATGAATATCGATACCGACCTGCCGGTGATGGTGACCGGCGCAACCGGCTACGTCGCGGGCTGGCTCGTGCAACGGTTGCTCGAAGCCGGCGTGACGGTGCATGCGGCCGTTCGTCATCCCGACGATCCCGACAAGCTCAAATATCTGCAGCGCATCGCGGCCGGCCAGCCCGGCACGATCCGCTATTTCCGCGCGGACCTGCTCGAACCGGGATCGTATGCGGACGCGATGGCCGGTTGCGGCACCGTGTTCCATACCGCGTCGCCGTTCACCATCACGGTTCGTGATCCTCAGAAAGAACTCGTCGACCCGGCGCTGCTCGGCACGCGCAACGTGCTCGACACGGTGAACCGCACGCCGTCGGTGCGGCGCGTCGTGCTGACCAGCAGCTGCGCCGCGATCTACGGCGACAACGCCGACCTCGACGCGGTGCCGAGCGGCGCGTTCACCGAGGCGAACTGGAATACCAGTTCGTCGCTGACGCACCAGCCGTATTCGTATTCGAAGACGGTAGCCGAGCGCGAAGCGTGGCAGATCGCCGGCGCGCAGCAGCGCTGGCGTCTCGTCACCATCAATCCGTCGCTCGTCATCGGGCCGGGCATCAATCCGTACGCGACGTCGGAGAGCTTCGAGATCGTCCGACAGATGGGCGACGGCACGATGAAAATGGGCGTGCCGGATCTCGGCATGGGCGCGGTCGACGTCCGCGATGTCGCCGACGCGCACCTGCGGGCCGCGTTCCTGCCGGACGCGAACGGCCGCTACATCGTGTCGGGTCACAACACGAGCCTGCCGGCGATGGCGGCGACGCTGCTCGAACGGTATGGCGCCGACTACCCGATCCCGCGGCGTATCCTGCCGAAATGGCTCGTGTGGTCGATCGGCCCGCTGGTGAACAAGGGCGTGACGCGCCGCGTCGTCGCCCGCAACGTCGGACTGCCGTGGCGCGCCGACAATGCCCGCAGCCGCAACGAACTCGGGATCCACTACCGCCCGCTCGCCGAGTCGATGAACGACTTCTTTCAGCAGCTGATCGAAACCGGACAGTTGCGGCGAGGAAGCGCTTCGTGATTTCAGCGGGCCGGCAGGTCATGCCGGTCGGCCGCGGGGTGTGCGTCGATGAACGGCTGCCGCGCGCCGGACAAATTCCGCGTGTGGTGGCCGGCCCCCATGCACGATCATTCGCGCGCCAACGGGAGCCGTCCATGGGATCACACGAAGGATGCCGGTTATGGGAGCGGGTTTGAAAAAACCGCGCTACGCGCGCCGCCGGTAAGTCCCCGGCGTACTCCCCGTCCAGTGCCGGAATGCGCGATGAAATGCGCTCGGATCGTCGAAGCCGATATCGGCGCCGATCGCCGCGATCGTGTCGAGCGTGTCGGTGAGCCGCTGGATCGCGATGTCGCGCCGCAGTTCGTCCTTGAGCGCCTGGAACGTCGTGCCTTCGGCGGCCAGATGGCGGCTCAGCGTGCGCACCGAGCAATGCAGATGCTCGGCCGCCTCGTCGATCACCGGCAGGTCGGGCAGCGCCGCCGACAGGTATTGCCGCACGCGATGGCACACGAGCTGTTCGCTGAATGATTCGAAGATCCAGTCGCCCGGCGCGCGCGCGAGGAACTTGCGCAGGTTGCGCTTGCTCTGCCGGATCGGCGCGTCGAGGTAGTCGGCGCTGAAGCGCATCAGCGTGCGTTCGCAGTCGAACTGCACGGAGCCGGAGAAGAAGTACAGGTGTTCGACCGCATGGCGCGGCCGCGGACACGCGAGCTCGATCCGCAGCAGCGGGATCTTCTGCCCGATCAGCCACGAACACACGCCGTGCACGAGCTTGAGCATCAGCTCCTGGCCGAGCGCGCCGATCGGGCCGATGGCCGGATTCGGTCGCAGCAGCACCTGCGCGACCAGGCCGTCGCGCTTCGATTCGACGAAGAAGTCGTCGAGCAGGATATGGAAGAACTGGCCGAAACGATGCAGCGCCGTTTCGAGGTTGCGCGCATCGAGCAGGCTCAGGCACAGGTACTTCAGCGTGCCGCCGCGCAACGGGCGCGAGAAGATGCCCGGCATCTCGTCGTCGAGGTCGATCGCGAGCGTGCGGTACAGCGTCGAGAACTGCTCTTCCGTCACGCGCGCATGCGGCTCGCCGAGCAGCTCGAGCGGGATGCCGGCCCCGCGCAGGTAGCGCTCGACCACGTCGCGCTGCGCGCCCGCGCTCGCCAGAAAACCGTTGACGAGCGAGATCGGCACCGTCGCGCTCGGCGACGGCAGCGCACGCCCGGCCTGGGCGGAAGGTGAGTCTGAACCGGTCATCGCGTCCCCGTCGGTCGAACCGCCCGCATTGTACTTGAGCGGCCCGGCGCGGACTCTCGGGGCTTGCGCCGGCACGCCGGCCCGCACGTCGGCCGCAGCGCGGCGCGCCGGCGCCATCAGTCCGCGCGGCTGAGTTCCCGGCGCAGGATCTTGCCGACCGTCGACTTCGGCAGCCGGTCGATCAGGCGGATCAGCTTCGGCACCTTGTACGCGGCGAGGTTCGCGCGGCAATGCGCGACGATCTGCGCGTCGGTCAAGGCCGCGTCCGATGCGGGCACCACGAACAGCTTGACGGCCTCGCCGGTGCGCTCGTCCGGCACGCCGATGCACGCGCATTCGGCGACGCCCGGCAACGCCGTCGCCACCGCTTCCACCTCGTTCGGGTACACGTTGAAGCCAGACACGATGATCATGTCCTTCTTGCGGTCGACGATCTTCAGGAAGCCGGCCGCGTCGAACACACCGATGTCGCCAGTGCGGAAGTAGCCGTCCGTGGTGAATGCGGCCGCGTTCGCGTCCGGCTTGCGCCAGTAGCCGCCCATCACCTGCGGCCCCTTCACGCAGATCTCGCCCGCTTCGCCGATCGCCACCTCGCGATCCTGGTCGTCCAGCAGCTTCACGTCGGTCGACGGCAGCGGCAGCCCCGTCGTGCCCGTGAACGCGTCGATCGACTGCGGGTTGAACGTGACCACCGGCGACGTTTCCGACAGCCCGTACCCTTCGCGAATGAAGTTGCCCGTCACCGCCTTCCAGCGCGCGGAGATCACGTCGATCACCGCCGCGCCACCGCCGGCGGACAGCTTCAGCCGTGACCAGTCAACTTCGTTCAGCCGCGGCTGGGCCACGAGCCCCGCATACAGCGTGTTGACGCCGACGAACACCGTCGGCCGCGCGGCCTTCAGCACGTCGATGAAGCCGTCCATGTCGCGCGGATTCGCGACGAGCCAGTTCTCCGCGCCGATCGCGAAGTAGGACAGGAAGTTCACCGTCAGCGCGAAGATGTGATACAGCGGGATCGCCGTGACGATGACCTCCTCGCCCGGCCGCCGCGAATCCGGCACGATCGCGCCGAACTGCTCGATGTTCGCGACCAGGTTGCGATGCGACAGCGCGGCGCCCTTCGACAGCCCGGTCGTGCCGCCCGTGTACTGCAGCAGCAGCAGATCGTCGCGGCCGAGCGCGACCGGCTCGGCCGCGAGCGATTCGCCCGCGGCAAGCGCATGCGCGAGTGCGATCGAGCCCGGCGGCAGCGCATCGCACGCGCCGGCCGGCGCATCGACGACGCCGAGATCGCCGCGGCCCACGCTCAGCACGGTTCGTATGCGCGTCCTGCCGACCACGTCGGCGAACGTGCCCATCGATCCGCCGCACACCACGGCCACTTCGACGCCCGCGTCGTTGAGCTGATGTTCGAGCTCGTGCGCGGTGTAGAGCGGGTTCACGTTGACCTGGATCGCGCCGATCCGCGCGAGCGCGACGAACACCACCGGAAAGGCGAGCACATTGGGCAGCATCACGGCCACGCGGTCGCCCTTGCGTACGCCCGCGACCTGCTGCAGGTACGCGGCCAGCGCGGTCGACAGGCGGTCGACGTCGGCATAGGTGAGCGTGCGGCCGAACGCGCGGAACGCGGGGCGCGCCGCGAAGCGGCGCATCGCGTCGTCCAGCAGCGCGGTTACGGAAGGATGGCGATCGGCATCGATCTCGGCGGGGATCGAGCCATACGAGCCGATCCAGTGTCTCTTCGTCATGTTCTGCTCCTCGGGGGACGGCGCCGGGCAGCGCCGTTCGCACAGCGGCCCGCGCACCGTATGGTCAAAAGCCGCCGCCTGACCGGCGACTATCGCCTGCCATCGCGGCTTTGAAAATGATCCGGGCGGTCGAAAAGATGATCGAAACGGACACGCGGGCGCGCGGCGGCCCGCCTGTCGCCGCTTCCGCCCGTGCATCGGTCATGCCGTATTCGTCCGTGCATACCGCTGCGCATCAGGGTGAACCCTATGGCGCCTCAACGCGTTCCGGCGCAGAATCGCGCACCGGAACGATATCGAATCGGACGTAGAACCCGCCATGTCGCGCAGCGCGCTCTTGAAACCGACGGCCACCGGCCCCGCGTCGCTGCCCGACGCCCCGCCCGCCCAGGCGTCGCGCGAGAAGCGCTTCTCGCCGGCCAAGCTCGCCGTGCTCGTCGGCGTCGCCCAGGAACTCGGCCTCGATCCGGCCGCGGTGCTGGACGGCACCGGCCTGTCGCCGGATGCCGTCACCGATCCGTTCACGCTCACGTCGTCGCGGCAGTTCCTGAACGCCGCGCGCAATGCGCTCGACCGCTACGACGGCACCGATCTCGGCGTGCGCGTCGGCCGCCGGCTGCATGCGTCGAGCTACGGGATGTACGGCTACGCGATGCTGTGCTCGGAATCGCTCGCGCATGCGTTCGATTCGGCCGTCAAATATCACCAGCTCGCGAACGGGATGCTCGCGATCCGCTGGGTCGAACAGGGCGACACCGCGTCGTGGCTGTTTCCGGATCCGCACGAAGCCGCGCTGCCCGAGCCCGACCTGCCGCTGTACCGCTTCCTGATCGACATGCAGTTCGCGCTGCACGTGACGGTCATCAAGGACGTGATGGGTGCGTGGTGCGTGCCGGCCCGCGCGCAATTCGCGCAGCCGCGGCCGGCGCATGCGGCGCAACTCGCCGACGCGCTCGAATGCCCGATCGCGTTCGACCAGCCGCACCATGTGTTGAGCTACCCGGCCGCGTGGCTCGCCCGCGCGCCGCAGCTCGCGAACCCGATCACCGCCGCGCAGGTGTCGTCGCACTGCGCGCGCCTGCTCGACGACCTGCGCAGCCAGGCCGGCGTCACGCGGCGCGTGTACCAGGAACTCACGCGCACGCCCGGGCAGTTCCCGGACATCGACGCGATCGCCGACACGCTGTGCATGACGTCGCGCACGCTGCGCCGCAAGCTCGATGCCGAAGGCACGTCGTACAGCGAGCTGCTGACGAGCGTGCGCAAGGCGCTCGCGATCGACTACCTGAGCACCACGACGCTCAGCACCGAGGACATCGCGCTGACGCTCGGCTTCAGCGATGCGGTCGGGTTCCGCCACGCGTTCAAGCGCTGGACCGGCACGACGCCGAGCGACGTGCGGCGCAAGCGCGGCCGGTAAGCGCGCGGGCAGATCGCCGCCGGGTTTCAACGCGTTTCGCCCGGCGCCGGATGCGCGACCGGCAGCGCGAACTCGAACACCGCGCCGCGTCCGTCCCGATCGACGAGCCGGATCCCGCTTCCATTGAGCACCAGCATCCGGTGCACGATCAGCAGCCCGAGCCCGCCGCTCGTCGCCGCGCCGCCGCTCATCGGCCGCTGCGGCCGCTGAAACAATCCTTCGCGCCGCGCCTGCGGAATCCCTTCTCCGGTATCCGACACGGTCACCACCACGCGATCGTCCTGCGGCGTCAGCGCCACTTCGACTTCGCCGTGCTGCGGCGTGTGCCGCAATGCGTTGTCGAGCAGGTTGGTCAGCACGCGCTCGATCATCCCGAGATCGGCCGAGACGACCGGCACGCGCGGCGGGATCCGCGCATGCAGCGCGATGCCGCGCGACTGCGCGGCGAGTTCGAACTTCTGGAACACGTCCTGCACGAGATCGACGAGCGAGAATGGCTCGCGCTCGGCCTGCACGCCGCCCGATTCGAGCCGCGCGAGTTCGAACAGCGCCTGCGCGAGCCGGCCGACCTTCGTGCTCTGCGCGAGCGCGATCGACAGGTAGCGGCGGCGCTCGGTCTCGGCGAGCGTGTCGGACTTCAGCGACAGCGTCTCCAGATAGCCGTGCAGCGATGTCAGCGGCGTGCGCAGGTCGTGCGAGATGTTCGTGATCAGTTCGCGCCGCTGCTGGTCCTGGCGCGTCAGCGCGCGCCACTGGTCGCCGATCCGGTCGGCCATCTGCGCGAACGCGGATTCGAGCACCGCGATGTCGTCACCGCGCCGCCCCGGCGGCGAGCGCGGCACCGGCGGCTGCGTGTCGGGCGCGCCGTTCGCGTCGAAGCGGCGCATCGCATCGGTCAGCCGGCGCAGCGGGCGCGTGATGAAGCTGAACGCGGTCAGGCCCGCGAGCAGGCCGAGCAGCGCAACGACCGCCATCGACCACAGCGTCGTGCGCAGCACGTTGCCGGCGTCGACGCGCGCGACCAGCCGGTCGTGCGCTTCGCCGAGCAGCACCACGTAGATGTAGCCGGACGGCGGCTGTCCCGGGCGCTGCAGCGGCGCGGCGCTGAACACCTTTCGCGCGTCGGGGCTGCGCGGGTCGTCGCCGAGGATCGGCAGCGGATCGCCCGCGATGAAGCGCTGCACCGGCGCGAGATCGACGCGCTCGCGCTTCACGTGGCCCGGCGGCGCGTCGTCGCCTTCGATGCGCCCCGCGTTGTCGAGCAGGTACACCTCGACGCTCGGGTTCACGCCCATCAGCTGGCCGAACAGCGTGCGCACCGCGTCCGGGCGCAGCCCGTTCGCATCCATCAGCGGCGTGCTGCTCGCGATGTGCGCGGCGAGGTCGCGCGACAGGCCCTGCACCACTTCCTTCTCGCGCATGTCGTTCGCACGGATCTGCAGCCATGCCGACGCGCCCGAGCACGCGAGCAGCAGCACCGCGAACACGCACGACAGCCGCTGGGTGAGGGTCAGTTTCATCATGCGTCTCACTGGTCCGGCGCGGCGAGCTTGTAGCCGCGGCCCCACACGGTGAGGATCCGCACGGGCTCGGCCGGATCGGCCTCGACCTTCGCGCGCAGCCGATTGATGTGGGTGTTCACCGTGTGTTCGTAGCCTTCGTGCTGGTAGCCCCACACCGCGTTCAGCAGGTCCATCCGCGAGAACACCTTGCCCGGATGCCGCGCGAAGAAATACAGCAGGTCGAATTCGCGCGGCGTGAGGTCGATGCGCGTGCCGTCGACGCTCGCTTCCCGCGCGATCGGGTCGATCGACAGCCCGGCCACGTCGAGCGTGCCCGCATCGATCCGCGAATCGCGCGCGAGCGCGTCGACGCGCCGCAGCAGCGCCTTGACCCGCGCGACGAGTTCCAGCACCGAGAACGGTTTCGCCAGATAGTCGTCGGCGCCGAGCTCGAGGCCGAGGATCCGGTGCACCTCGCTCGAGCGCGCGCTGGTAATGATGATCGGCGTGTAGCGCGCCATCGCGCGGGCGCGCCGGCAGATTTCCAGCCCGTCGACGCCGGGCAGCATCAGGTCGAGGATCAGCGCGTCCCAGTTGCCCTGCTCGAGCAGGCGCAGGCCTTCCGTGCCGTCCGCGCTGTGCACGACTTCGTAGCGCTCGTCGCGCAGGTGCAGGCTCAGCACGTCGGCGATGTCGGCGTCGTCTTCGACGATCAGGATGCGTTTGGGGTGGTCCATGGCGGTCGGCGGCGGCACGTCGGTCGGGGGCTCACGGTTGGTGCGAAGGTTCTTTCCGGCGCCCTCTCCGGGCCGGCAGGCCGGCCTGCCGGGGAAGGCGAATGGCGGCAACAACGCCGCGCTGTCGCCATTGTGCAAAATTTTGCCGGCGGCAGGGGTCACAATTCGTTTAAGTTTGAATCGCGCCCGTGACGTGAGCCCATGCCGGCAAGGCTATCCGATCCAGCCCCGGAGGATCCGAAACGAGCAACGCACGCCCGTCTTCCCGCACTGCGATGCGAACGGCCGCCCGTCCGTCATGCATGCCTCAAGCCGCCAGCCCCGCGGACGGAACCGCCTGCATGTCAGGATTGAACCGAGTCATGCAATTGAGATCGAGCGCCCGAATCTGCTCGGTCATGAAGTCGACGAAGATCCGGATGCGCGTCGGAAGGTGTTGCCGGCTCAGATAGCAGATGTAGTGGCCGCGATCCTCCGGCACATGCTTCGCCAGTGCGACGACGAGCTCCTTCGACGCGAGATGGTCGCGGATCTGGTAGCCCGCCATCTGCGCGATGCCCGCTCCGTTCAGCACCGAGCGCAACACCAGATCCGCATCGTTGAACGTGAGGCGCGACGTCGGCAGGTACTTTTGCATGCGGCCGTCGACATTGAACTCCCATTCGAACACGCGACCGCTCGCGAAGCGGAAATTGATGCATTCATGCCGGTCGAGATCTTCGATGCGCTGCGGGAGGCCATGCCGCGCGACGTACGACGGCGCCGCGCAGAGCGCCATCTGCATCGGAATCAGTTGCCGGGCGATGATGCTCGAATCCTCGATGCGCCCGTTGCGGAACGACACGTCGATCCGCTCCGACACCAGGTCGATCGGCCGGTCGTCGAGCAGCAGATCGATGATGATGTCCGGGTAGGCCTGCGCGAATTTTTCCAGCAGCGGCGCGACGATCTTCCGGCCGAACCCCACGGCCGAGCTGATACGGATGAGGCCGCGCGGCGGCCCCTGCCGCAACTCCAGCATGTCGTTCATGGCTTCCACGATCTGTGCCACGCCCTGATGGCAGTTCTCGTAGAATCGCCGGCCTTCGCACGTCAGTTCGGTCGTGCGCGTGGTGCGCTGGAACAGCCGCGTGCTCAACTGCGCCTCCAGCTTCTGCACGTTGCGGCTCACGGCCGGCCGGCCGACGCCGAGCCGTTCGGCGGCCTTGGTGAAGCTCCCTTCGCTCGCCACGGCAACGAAGGCAAGGATGCCTGCATAGCTGGCACCAAAGCTCGCGGACAGCGCATCGGCGCGACCGGTCAGGTCGCGACGCACGCCGTGCTCCGATGGTTCCGAATGGTTCATTTCCGCTGCCCCCAAGAGATGCCGATCATTCCGGTTGCCCGCCGTCGGCGGGTGTCGGCGAACCGCCGCGTGTGCGAACGCGACTCAGCGCGCGGCGAGCCACGGCTCGAGACCGATGCGGCCGAGCCGAGCGGCCCCGAGCGGCACCAGCGATTTTTCCTCGACGCGGCCGCCGTAGTAACGGGCGTCGCGATCGGTCACCACGGTGCGCGTGTCGCCGATCGACTTCAGATAGCGCGCGACGATCTCCGCGAACGGCGCGCGATCCGGGCCCGCGATCTCGATCGTGCCGTTCTGCGGCGCGGCGAGCGCGGTCTGTGCGACGAATGCCGACACGTCTTCCGCGGCGATCGGCTGAAACAGCCCGTCGCCGATGCGGACCGTGCCGTCTGCCGCGCCGGCATCCGCGATGCCGCCGATGAATTCCATGAATTGCGTCGCGCGAACGATGGTGTACGGAACGCCCGCCGCTTCGATCGCCTGTTCCTGCGCGACCTTCGCCGCGAAATAACCGTTCTCCGGCATGCGGTCGCAGCCGACGATCGACAGCGCGACGTGATGGCGCACGCCTGCAGCCACTTCCGCCTTGCCGACATTGCGTGCCGACGTGCGGAAGAAGTCCAGCACCGCCTGCGGCTCCCACGACGGCGCATTCGCCACGTCCACGACGACGTCCGCGCCGGTCAACGCGTCGGCCAGGCCTTCGCCCGTGATGATATTGACGCCGGTACTCGGCGACGCGGCCAGCACCTGATGGCCGGCTTCGCCGAGCAGCGTGACGACACGCGAGCCGATCAGGCCCGAACCACCGATGACAACGATCTTCATCGCAAAATCTCCTGACGAATGGATTGCATTGGACTGCTAGAGGTACGCGACGGCGCCGGATCCGCTGAAAGGCGGCCGTAACCTCGCATCACGTGCCGCAATTGTGGAAGAATCATGTCCTATCTCATAAGTGCCAAGAATCGTCGATCGGACTGGTCCATATCGCGTCTGTTCCTGTCCTGTTCGCGCTACCCGAGAGACCGTGATGTCCGCGCCAACACCCCCGCTTGCCATCGAAATCGACCGGCACCACCAGTTGCCCGTCTATCTGCAGATTTGCGAGCGGTTCAAGGCCGCGATCGCCGCCGGTCATCTGCGCCCCGGCGATCGCGTGCCCGCGCTGCGCGGCCTGGCGACGCAACTGAACACCGCGCGCGGTACGGTTGAACAGGCCTACACGATCCTGGTCGACGAGGGCTATCTGCAAATGCGCGGCGCGGCGGGCACGTTCGTCGCGCCGTCCCTGCCGGCCTCGCTGACGCAGCCACCGCCCGCGCGCGCCGACCATGCCGACCCGCAGCGTGCGTCGGTCGCACCGAACGACACTCCGCCGCCGCGGCGCCCGCAGCCGATCGCCGTCGCGCTGAGCGGCGAGCCGCGCCCGCTGCAACCCGGGCTCCCCGCACTCGACGCGTTTCCGCGCAAGGTCTGGCACCGGCTCGTGTCGCAGCGCGCGCGCAGCAGCGAACGCGCACTGCTGGCCTACCCGAATCCGGCCGGCTACCGGCCGCTGCGCGAACACATCGCCACCTATCTGACGCTGTCGCGCGGCGTCACCTGCGTGCCGGAACAGGTGTTCGTCACCGGCGGCTACCGCGCGACGCTGGAACTCGTGCTGCGCAGCCTCGCACGCGCGGACGAGCGCGTGTGGTTCGAGGATCCCGGCTATCTGCTCGCGCGCGGGTTCCTGTCCGAGACCGGCATACAACTCGTCCCCGTGCCGGTGGACGCCGACGGGATCGACGTCGAACGCGGCATGCAGCTGGACGCGCAGGCACGCTTCGCGCTGGTGACGCCGTCGCATCAGAGCCCGCTCGGGCATACGCTGTCGCTGTCCCGCCGCATTGCGCTGCTCGACTGGGCCGAAAAAATGTCCGGGTGGATCGTCGAGGACGACTACGACAGCGAGTTTCGCTATCTCGGCCGCCCGCTGCCCGCGTTGAAGAGTCTCGACCGGCGCGATCGCGTGATCTATTGCAGTACCTTCAGCAAGGCGATGTACCCCGGTTTGCGGCTTGCCTATGCGGTCGTGCCGGAACGCGCCGTCGAGCGCGTCGAACGCGTGGCATGCAGCATGAATGCCGGTTCGCCGCCGCTGCTGCAGGCGGCGCTGGCCGATTTCATCGAACAGGGGCACTTTGCCCGTCATCTGAAGCGCATGCGCGCGCTGTACGGCGAGCGCCGCATGCTGATCGTGCACGCATTGCGTCAGGCGTTCGGCGAGCGGCTGATCGTCGAATTGCCGGTGGGCGGCATCCAGTTCGCGGTGCGATTCACCGACGGGCCCGATGGGCCGGTCGACGACGTCGCCGTCGCCGCACGCGCGCGCGAGGCCGGGCTCGCGGTCGTGCCGCTGTCGATCTGGTATACAAACAGCCACACGCCGCTCACGCCGCGCGGCCTCGTCATCGGGTTCGCGAACATCGTCGACGCGGACGAAGCGCAACGTCACGCAAACACGTTGCGCGCCTGTCTCGGCCGGTGACGGGCGGCGGGGTCGCGCGTCAGCGGCCCGATTGGTGTCCAACGGGAAACATTGAATCGCCCGCGACGGCCATACCGTCGCCCGGGGCGCTCCGCTAGCATGGAGGCGTCCTTCTCCGTGGACGAACCCGGATTCGGGCTGCACCGGAAGATCGCCGCGCTCCGCATATGATCGTTCGCTCCACCTGTTCGTGAAGAGGCCATCTGCCCGGGCAATGCAGCCCCCTTTCGCAACACGCTTCGACAAATGAACGACGGGGATCGAAGCGTCGCTGAACTCGAGCACGCATCATGAATGACAACAAGCTGCAGGCCCCTCCGCTTTCCCTCCTCGACAGGTATCGGGGCCGGGAATTCCAGCCGCTCTATACGACGAGCGTGACAGTATCCGGTGGCGAGACGGGACACGGCCGCGCATCCGGCGTCGTGCGCTCCGACGACGGGAACCTCGCCGTCGATCTGCGCCTGCCCGCCGAGTTCGGCGGGCCCGGCAACGGCACCAACCCCGAGCAATTGTTCGCGGCGGGCTTCGCCGCGTGCTTTCACGGTGCGCTGAACCTGCTCACGCAACGCGCCGACATCGAACCCGCCGATACGGTCGTGGAGGTGCGGGTGTCGTTCGGCCGCGATCCGATGGACGGCGGCCATGCATTGCTCATCGACGTCCAGGTGCGGATGCCCGGCGTGGATCGAAGCATCGCGGAAGAGCTGGTTCGAGCCGCGGAGCGCCTGTGCCCGTATGCCAAGATGGCCAGACAAGGCACCGTCAATATCGTGACCGTCGTCGACTGACGCGACGCCCGTCGGGCGGTAGCGGCATCTGTCCGCTGAAGACCTTCGTTGCCGCTCCCTCGCGCGTGGCCGCTGCGCTGTGCCTTCGGGGCACGCTGAGTCCTCGATGAGGCAAATGAAATGCATCTCGGAAAATCGTACAAGCTGTCGGAGTTCCTGATCTGGACTCGCTGGAACATCTACGAGCTTCTCGTGTTCGGGACTGTGCCGGTCATTCTGTACAAGTTCCTGTGCGTCACCTGGTTGTCGATCCCGCTGACGATCGTGGTGCTGCTCGGCACCGCGACGTCGTTCATCGTCGGCTTCAAGAACGTGCAGACGTACAACCGCGCAACGGACGCGCTGGATATCTGGACCGAAATCGTGAGCAAGAGCCGTCGCTGGGGGCAGCTCGCGCGCGATTTTGCCGGCGACGAAGCGATTTCCCGCACGCTGATCGATCGGCACCTCGGATGGCTGACCGCGCTGCGCTACGACCTGCGTCGCCCGCGGGTCTGGGAAAGCACGAGCAAACGCTACAACGCGGAATACCGCCGGTTCTATCGCGTGCCGGAGTGGGAACAGGACATCGCGGACGTGTTGCCGAACTACCTGTCGCCGTCAGAAACGGCACAGGCGCTCTCTTCCGCGTCCATTTCGACATGCGTGCTGAACCTGCAATGCAGTGCGCTCAGGACGCTTCATGCGGCCGGTCAGCTGAATACGAGCTTCTACATGGAGCTTCACAAGACGATCGGGGATTTCATCGCGCTCCAGTCGAGATCCGAGCGTTTCAAGAACTTCCCGTATCCGCGCCAGTACGCGACCGTCAGCTCGCTGTTCGTCCGGTTCTTCTGCCTGTCTCTTCCGTTCGGTCTTCTGAACGAATTCAACCGGCTCAACGATGGCGTGACCGGCTTCATGCACGGCAACATGGTATGGCTGGTGGTGCCATGCAGCGTCGCGGTGTCGTGGATGTATACGTCGCTCGATCAGGTCGGCGAAGGCACCGAGAATCCGTTCGAAGGTGGTGCGAACGACGTTCCCATTTCGACGCTGTGCGGCACGATCGAGCGCGATCTGAAAGCGATGCTCGGAGAACCGGCCGGCCAGCCGTGCGGCCACACGGTCATCGCGCTATAGGGAACCGGGCGGTTGCTCGCGCGCATCGGCGCCGAAGGCGGCGCCATGCCCGGTTCGCCTCCGTACGATTGCCGGCGGCCCCGTTCAGTGCGCGCCGCCCGCCATGCCGCCGCCGCCCTTGGCGGGCTTGGTGAGCCAGACCAGCGGCACGATCATGATGAAGATGATCGACGACAACCAGAAGATATCGTTCAGCGCGAGCATCGCGGCCTGGGCATTCAGCGTGCGTTCGAAGAACGTCGTGGCCTGATCCGCGCCGCCGCCGAGCGTCGCCTGCAGCTGGGCGATGGCACTCGCATAGGCGGGGTTGTTCACGCTCGATTGCTCGGCGAGCCGCGCATGGTGCAGGATCGTCCGGTCGTTCCATCCGGTCGAGATCAACGACGTGCCGACGCCGCCCGCGAACACGCGCACGAAATTGGACAGGCCGGCGGCCGCCGGAATGCGCTCGGCGGGCAACCCCGACAGAATGATCGCGGTCAGCGGCGTGAAGAACAGCGCCATCGGAATACCCTGCAACAGCGTCGGCAGCACCAGCGTATAGGGGTCGACGCCCGTCGTGTAATGCGAGCGCATGAAGAACACGCCCGCAAAGCCCAGGAACGCCAGCGTCGCGAGCACCCGCGCATCCGACTTCGGCATGATCTTCGCCATCAATGGCGCCAGCATCACGGCAAAGATCCCGAGCGGCGCCGTCACGAGGCCGGCGTCCACCGATCGATAGCCGAGATAGCCCTGAATCCATTGCGGCAGGATCACGAGGTTCGAGAAGAACACCGCGTACGCGACCGAGATCGCAATCGTGCCGCCGCGGAAATTGCGCAACGCGAAAAGGCGAATGTCGACGATCGGGTTTCCCTCCGTGAACTCCCAGATCAGGAAGAACAGGAAACTGATGGCGGCGATGACGGCAAGCGCGCAGATCACGGGCGAACTGAACCAGTCGAGGTCCTTGCCTTTGTCGAGCATGATCTGCAGCGTCGCGACCCACACGATGAGCGACATCAGCCCGACCTTGTCGATCGGGACCTTGCGCACCTGCGTCTCGCGGTCGCGATAGATCATCCACGTGACGCCGGCCGCGAACAGGCCGACGGGAATGTTGATGTAGAAGATCCACGACCAGCTGTAGCTGTCGGTGATCCACCCGCCCAGCGCGGGACCGGCGATCGGGCCGACCGTCGCGGTCATCGACCATAGCGCGAGCGCGGTGGCGCTTTTCGCCTTCGGATACGAACCGAGCAGGATCGCTTGCGACAGCGGAATCAGCGGCCCCGCGACGACGCCCTGCAAGACGCGTGCGGCGAGCAGCACGAGCAGGTTCGGCGCGACACCGCACAACCACGACGAAAACACGAACAGCACGATCGCGGCCACGAACAGCCGGATCTGCCCGACGCGCTGCGTGAGCCAGCCCGTCAGCGGAATCGCGACGGCATTGGCCGCGGAGAACAGCGTGATCACCCACGTGCCTTCGTCGACGGAGACGCCGAGGTTGCCCGAGATGGTCGGAATCGCGACGTTGGCGATCGACGAATCGAGCACGTTCATGAACGTCGCGAGCGCGACGGCGAGGGTCGCAAGGATCAGCTTTCCGCCCGTGAGCGGCGGCGGTGAAGGTTTCGTTGAGGACTGCATCTGGCTTCACTCCGGAGTAACGACCGCGCCGGCGTATCGATCCGGCCGGTCAGACGATGGAATCGACCGGCGCGCGACCGTCACGCGCACCGGGTCGACGGTTCAGCTGGCGCGCGGGGGCGTGGCGGGTGGCGCCATCGAAAACCGGATGCCTCGACCGCCTTGCCGTGCCGGAATACTAGGAGCGGCGTTCATGCGCAGATAGACCTGCATCGAAACACTTTCCCGTTCCTCATCGGCACCAATCGGTCGCGCCACTGCAGTCGTGGAAAAGATCGATGCGCCCTCGCGCCCGTCGCGCTCACCGTATTGGTACGGAGTGGGCAACACCATGCATCCCAAGCTGATCTGGTCCGGCGGCGCGTCTTTGCCTAGCATGGCAAAGAGCGCGTCGGCCATCGTTGGAATGGCGGTCATCGGGATCGAGTTGCCGGCAACGCCCGCACCCTTGCGCCGATGCGCGTCGACGCACCACGCGCCGTCCGGACACGCAAGGTTCGGAACGCTCGCGTTCGCCGATTACAGACAGGGAGACGTATGGAGAACGAGAGGTTGCAACCTCCGCCGCTGACACTGCTCGACAAATACCGGGGGCGGGAATTCGCCCCGCTCTACACGACGACGGTCACCGTGTCCGGCGGCGAAGCCGGGCACGGCCGTGCTTCCGGCGTCGCGCGCTCCGACGATGGCTGTCTCGTCCTCGATCTGCGGTTGCCGACCGAGCTCGGTGGCCCGGGCGGCGGGACCAACCCCGAACAGTTGCTGGCCGCCGGCTACGCCGCGTGCTTTCACGGCGCGCTGAGCCTGCTCGCGCAACGCGACCGGATCGATATTCGCGACGCCACCGTGGCCGTCGAAGTGACGTTCGGTCGTGATCCGATGGATGGCGGATATGCGCTGATCGCGAATGTCACCGTCCGCATGCCGGGTATCGACCGGCAGGTCGCGGAACGTCTGGTGCGCGACACGGAGCGCCTGTGCCCCTATACGAAGATGGCGCGGCAGGGCATCTGCAATATTCTCGCGGTGTCGGCGTGACCGACTCACGCCGACATACGTGGCGGACGATTGGTGCCGACGCGACAACAGAGTGCGCACGCGCCCGGTACTACTGGCACGCGAGACGCGCGATTACGATGGCTGCCAAGCGGGTCGTGCGATCGATCGCGATACGCAGGGCCGGCGGTACCCGCTTCCACAAATCAGGAGAACGGATCATGACGCAACGTATCAACTACTTTCAGCAATCGCCGGAATTCACCAAGAAACTCGTCGAGCTCGACGGGTTGTTTCAAAAGACGACGATCGAAGTGCCGGTCCGCGAGCTCGTCGAGATTCGCGCATCCCAACTGAACGGCTGCGCGTTCTGCGTCGACATGCACGTCAAGGCGGCCCGGATTCACGGCGAGCGCGAACTGCGCATGCATCACGTCGCGATCTGGCGCGAGTCGACGCTGTTCTCGCCGCGCGAGCGCGCCGCGCTCGCATGGACCGAAGCGCTGACGCATCTTCAGTCGGATGGCGTGCCGGATGATCTCTACGAACGCGTGCGCGCCCACTATTCCGAGAAGGAGCTGTCGGATCTGACCTTCCTCGTCGGTGCGATCAACTGCTGGAACCGGCTGAATGTCGCGTTCCGCATCGTGCCCGGATCGTTCGACAAGATGTTCGGGCTCGACAAGGCCAACCTGGAGTAACGACATGAAACGCATCATGCTCACTCTCGCGCCGCTTACGCTGTCGCTGTTGATGCCCGTCCAGCCGGCTGCGGCCGCCCCGCAAGCCAAGGTTACGACGCTGACCACGGAGCCGTTGCCCGAGTATCCGGGCAAGGAGGTCGAGATGATCGTCGTCGATTATCCGCCCGGCAGCGTCGATCCCGTTCATCGTCACGACGCGCACGCATTCGTCTATGTGCTCGACGGCAGCATCGTAATGGGCCTGAACGGCGGGAAGGAGGTCACGCTTCACGCCGGCGACACATACCACGAAGGCCCGAAGGACATTCACACGGTCGGACGCAATGCCAGCAACACGAAGCCGGCAAAATTCGTCGTGTTCATGATCAAGAACCAGGGTGCGCCGATCCTCACACCGGTGAAATAGCGGGATCATCGTGGAGGCCCGGCGACGCCGGGCCCGCTCAGCGCACCGGAAGCCTGCTCGCGATCCGGCGCGCGAGCTGCGCGGGAATCCGGCTCAGCCGCCGCCTCACGGTGCGTCATCAGCGACGTCTTTCGTCAGGCCACCATCGTTCTCCCAGCACGATGATTCCGGAATCGGGACATCACCGGGTATACTCCCCACCAGTATCTCCATATACTCCCCCCCAGTTTCTGACAAACCACGAGAGGCGACCTAAAAGGCGCAGAATCGTGGCGTGTTCTTGCGTGCGCGCACGTCGTGCAAAAAAGGGCAGATCGATGCGTTCGCGCGTGCCGGAGCACCGCGCCGAATACGGATCGATCTTTCCGGCAAGGGCCGCTCGCAATTACCCGGCATGGTCGAGGACGCAACGAACGGCAAGGTTCAGCTTGCGCCGTTCGTGACACACGCGAAATCGCTCTCCGACATCAACGAAGCATTCGCTCCGATACGCAACGGGAAGTCGATCCGAGCCGTCGTTCACCAGTGAAGCATCGAAAAGGAGCATGAACATGTCCGTCGCCATTCATCCCGCCGTCGATCGCGGCATTCAAAAGGGCGCCGCCGATTTCGCTGGCGGTACGCTGCGCTGCCAGTGCACACAGGATCCGGTCGAGGTTCGGGTCGATGCGCAGGTCGCATTCAATCACGCGTGCGGCTGCACGAAGTGCTGGAAGCCGGCCGGCGCGCTGTTTTCCGTCGTGGGCGTCGTGCCGCGCGACAAGGTCACCGTGACCGCACATGGCGAGAAACTGCGCGTCGTCGACGACAAGGCGTTGATTCAGCGCCATGCGTGCTCCGCCTGCGGCACGCATCTGTTCGGCCGCATCGAAAATGCCGACCATGCGTTTTACGGTCTGGATTTCATTCATACCGAGCTGTCGCCGGATACCGGTTGGGACGGGCCCGGTTTCGCTGCATTCGTGTCGTCGATCATCGAGAGCGGCACGCCGCCGTCACTGATGGCGGACGTGCGCGACACGCTGCGCGCCAAAGGGCTCGAGCCCTACGATTGCCTGAATCCGCCGCTGATGGATGCGCTCGCGACGCAAACGGCGAAAGCCAAGGGGACATACCGGGAGGCTTGAGTTCATCGCCACGGCGCGACGCGCTGCGGGAAGCTGCGCGTCGCGCCCTATCGTGGCGCTCGCGAGCACCGCGGTGCCGCTTTCAACGGCACGGACCACCGCTGTCCAAATTACAGTGGCGTTTTCGATTCCGGCGCGTGCTCGACGGACAGCGCGTACGGGACGGCGATTCCCTCCTTCGCACCGACCGGCACCTAATTCTCGGGCGCCGATGGAAGCGGAATCCAGTGCGTGTACCCGGACTGCGCGTTCGCCACGTCCTCGAATGAAGCGACCACCGCGAATCCTTCCGGAGTCCAGGCCAGCACGTTAAGCGCCTGATCGGCATCCAGGCGCGTCGGACAGTGCTGACTCGTCCTGATCCAGCTCTGGCTTTTGCGTGCGCCCTGCCACCCATCCCATGCAGCGGCCACGCGCGTGCCCCGGACGTAGCCGTCCTGGTCACGAACCCGGTTGACGACGTCGGCGCGATATTCGCTAGGCGTATCGCGAAACCACCATTGCTCAAACAGCTCTCGTTCGGTTCTCACAGACGCCTCCCCACACAGTGTTGCGTCGAGCTCAATACGCAAGTGAGCCGGCGCTGATTTCATCAGACGTCGAGCATTCGCTGTTCCCGCACCGCGGCTACGGTCGTCGCAACGGCTTGTCCGTCTACTGGACCGGCGACGCTCAAACTGGCCCGAAATCCGTCAGAAACGCACCCGGGCCATCTCTCACCCTCGACCGAAAAGGCTTGACACCTCTGTCGCCGCCGCGTACTGTCGGCCGTGAAGTATTCAAGAAGCGCGACTGCTGCTCATCATCGACCGCGAACTGCGGTATTCGTTGTCCTTTCCCTCCTTGATTATTTTCCCGCGTCCATTCGTGGCGCATCCGTTCGTCTATTCTCAGGAGATCTAATATGGATACCGGTACTGTCAAGTGGTTCAACGACGGCAAAGGCTTTGGCTTCATCACGCCCGATAAAGGTGGCGACGATCTGTTCGCGCACTTCTCCGAAATTCGCGGCGACGGTTTCAAGACGCTTGCCGAAGGCCAGAAGGTGAGCTACGAGACCAAGAACGGCCCCAAGGGCCTGCAGGCAGCGAACATCACCCCGCTGTAACCGTCTCAAGCCTCGACTTCGCGCAAGGAGCGGCGCATTGCCGCCGCTCCTTGTGTCATGCACGGCCTCGCGGCGCCACGCGTCTCGAGGCCGGCTCGACTGGTCCGTCCGCTTCGCAGGGAGACATTGAACCTGCGCGCAGGCAGATGCCCGTCATGGTGCGCGTGTTCGACCGCGCATCCGGGCCCGGACCAGCCATCCTCGCAGGATCGCGCACGCGACGCAGCAGGAGAATTTCCATGACCCAATATCAGTCCCGCGGCAACAAGGCGCCTCCGCGTACCAAGCAGCCCCCGATGCTGCCGAAGCTCGGCACGGCGTTGAACTGGGTGCCGCCGAAAGAGTCCTCGATCACGAAGACGCAGCAGAAAAAGCGCACGACGTCTGCGCAATAGCGTCGAATCGCGGCTGCACAGGCAGCGGCGACCATCGCGCAACCTGTTGCGGCGCGGGGCGAAGGCGGTCACGATCCGTCACCACGCGCGTGCCGGTTGCTGCGCGTAATACCGAATAAGTTGAAGGCCCGGCGAACGATGCGCGTATGATGGGCTTATCCGAGCGATCACCCGCCCTCCGAACGCTCCCCCTTCACTACCGCGCGCTTGTTGCATCCCCTCCGCCGCGCTGCAATTTTGTCCCTTTCACCCCCGCCGGCCCGCCCGACAATGGACGGACCTTGGCCGGACGAGTTCGACCGTGCTTTTCGCCGCGGCCGAACGACAGGAGTTTGTCATGAGCATGCATTCCTACCGTGGATTCGAGATCTATCCACTGATTTACCCGCACGTACCGGCAGCGAATGGTGCTCCGCACAACTACGATGCCGGCTTCGACGCAGCAGTCAGGATTTGTCTTCGCGGTGCGACGGACACGCAGACGCAAAGCCAGACGTACCGGCTTCGCGACAACGCGCCGTTCGGCACGGCCGGTGACGCACGGCGCGCATCGGTGCGCTATGCCGAGAACATCATCGACGACAATCGCGAAACACACGCGTTCCTGTCGAACGCAGGCTGAGGCGGCTACCCAGCCGATGCGATGCATCGGCAATCTGGAGAGCAACATGGTCATTGACGAACTACTCGCATTGATCGGACGGCACGAGGTTACGTGGGCCGACACGATCTCGCTTGCCGGAATCTCTGATTCGGCTCTGTGTCACCAGCAAGAGTTGCAAATGTACGGCGCGATACGCGCGCTATCGATCGGTGCCGGACACTCGGAATTCGAGTCCGACGAGATAGCGAGCGCCGTCATGACACGGCTCGGCTAACTTCTTATACGAACCTTCTCAAACAGGGCAACCATGACAACCGTCACACTGAAAGTCAACGAACCGATCGATGTCGCACTGCGCCGATTCCGCCGCGACATCGAGAAAACCGGGTTGATTCGCGAGCTGCGCAGTCGCACCGGCTACGAAAAGCCGACGACGGAACGCAAGCGCAAAAAGGCCAGTGCCGTTGCCAGGCAGCGCCTGCGCGCGAAGCGCATGTTGCCCCCGCGCAAAATGTACTAGGAGCGCATCGTGTCCAACCTGCCGGCCGATGCCCCACCGTTTTTCCCGTTGACGAAATGCCAGGTGGATTTCGATCGACAGAAAGACATGGTGACGCTACTGCCGAGCTTCTATGCGTTCGGCTGTGAGTACACCAGCCGCGGCCTCCTGATCGGCCGGGACGATGCCTTCAAATTGATTGCAGCCATCGAGAAAGCGCTCAGCGTTCAAGGCTGAGCCGCCGGCGCGGACGCTTCACAAGCATCAAAAGCAGAAGACCAACCATGCGCGTCGCGACCCGGTACGTGGACTTGCTCTGTTTCCTTGTTGCCCTTCAACTGGTCACCAAAAGGAAAACGCGCGAGTGGTTGTCGCCGTTTCAGCTCGTGGAATCACTGCAGGCATGGCTTGTCGTCCATCGCGCGAAATGCGAATGGCGCGATCGTGTCTGGATAGGGCACGCGTCTCTTCAGATCGCGAAGTCGGTCCACGCCGTGGACGATCCTCCGCTCCCGGAGCGGCTTCCCGGCGTGGAAGACGACTCGACGGCCCGCCCCCGAGGCGCGATCGCCAATCGGTCGGGCCTGCGGATAAAGTGCATTCGCTACCTTCGAGAGCATATCTGACAGTGGCGCGCGCACGGCCGCGTACCCCGCGACAACCCTAAACCTGGAGGAGCACATGCTCTTCAATTCGACACGGTTCCGAATCGATCCGACACCACGCCGGGCCGATGGACAGTACATCGCACATGCGAGGATTACCACTTTGCTCGTCGACGGAGATGAGCGACAGGTCCTCTGCAGCGGCGATCTGGCCGCTTTCGACCGCCGCGACGAGGCAGTTGCGCACGCAGCGAAATGGGGAGAAGGTTGGTTGACGGCGCAATTTGGCTGAAAATGGGAAAGTCGGCGCACGCACGTGAAGCACGTCGCTGACGCCTCTTCCTTCCACATCGCTCGCCCCGCGCAGGGACCAGACTGGAAGGAGTCCGATTTGCCAACGCCATCCGAGAAGAAGCCACGCCGCGATGATCACTGACCCAACATCCGTACCGCACTACCTCGTCCTGCTGAGCGGCTGGCAGCCCTATGTGCTGGACATGGAACGCGTCGTGATCCGGCGGGAAGCAAGCCGGTTGTTGCTGGCGTTTGCGCGGACGCGTGGAAAACTCGAGCGTATCGACGGTGACGAATGGAACATGTTTTCCGACGCACAAAACCTCTCGACACTCGAGCGTGGGCAGGCGCGGTTCTACGCATTGGTGAAAGGGACCGAAACCGAGCATCAGCTGCGGTTGCTGACCGTTCTCTGAAACCGGATTTCCGAGTGGAGCACGGCGCGGTGAGATTCGACCGCGCTACCTGAATGCGGATCAACCCGTCCACTGCACCCAAGGCGCAGCATGAAACTGGTTTTGGTAGGTGCTTTGTTGTGCTGTGTGATCGTCTTCCTGTTTTGGGGCAACCCAAGAGACGGCGACCGGTAGCGCATCCGTCGCCGTCGTACGACCTCGAGTCGATGGCGTAAGCAAGCGCGCCGCCGCGCACGCTCCAGCAGCGCCCCAAACGATTCCCCCGTTCATCCCACGGAAGACCGCTTTGCGCCGACGGCCTGCCGGCCGCCGCGCGGCGTGTCGGCCAACTCAGCTCCGCACGGCAGGCGCCGCGTCATGCGCGCCGGACGTCAATGCCAGTGCCGCAAGCGCGCCGGCCGGCGCGAGCAGCGCCCAGAATCCGATGTAGCGAAAGCCGAGCGCGCCAGCCATTGCGCCCAGCGCGAACGCGACGATCGCCGGCAACATCTTGCCGAACCGTGCGCGTGCGGCCACGCGCGCGCTGTCGGCCGTGCCGGCGGACAACAGGTCGACGACATCGAGAATCGCCTGCGTGACGTTGCCCGTCATCACCGTGTTCGGCACGCTTGCGCGCGCGATCACGCGGGGATGCGCGTTCTGCACGCCCATCGCGAACGTGCCGACGATGCCGGCCACCAGCACCGGCAGGCTGTCGGACTGCGTGACGGGCGTCGCCCACACACCAGCCGCGCAGAAGCCGAGCAGCATCACGGCCTGCACCGCATACAGCGCACGCGCGCCCTGCCATGCCGGCCGCGCGGACAACGACCGCGCGATCAGGCTCGCCGCGATGACGCCGCATATGAAGGCGGGAAACACGCTCAGTTTCAGCAGGAGGCCCTGCCCGAATCCGGCGACGCCGGCGCCGATCAGCACGAAGTTGCCCGTCACGTGTGCGGTGAACAACCCGAACAGCGAGACGAAGCTCAGCGTATCGACGAACCCGGCGACCGCGGAAAGAAGGGTGTCTTCAGATTTCAATTCGTGATGTTTGAGTAAAGGTTGGGCGACGCGGCGACCGTGGATGGCACGGTTGCCGCGTCGCGTTCGCGGGAGGGCCGACCCGGCGTTCAGGGATTGCCGTCGCCCTCCCCCCGTTGAATATCGCCGACGATGGTGACAAGGACGAGCGCCGCAATCAAGCCCAGATGCTCGAAAAAGCTGTTCAGCGCCATGAAATGTTCGGCGCCCGAGCGATTCCAGAAATCGTTCGCCACGACCATCGCGACCAGCGTCAGCATCCCGAGGCTGCCCGCGCCGAGCCACGTGAAGCGGCGAAACACCACGCACAGCGAGCCGCCGATCTCGACCGCAATCGCCAGCGCCGCCCACAGCGCCGGCGGGTGCAGGCCGAAATGCGCCTGCTCCGCGATCGCATCGCCGAAGTGCATCGCCTTGTTCACCCCGCCGATCAGGAACGCGGAAACGAGCGCGAGTCGGACCAGCGCACCGACCCACGCCTGCGACAGGAGCGCGCGAATCCACCCGGGGCTGCATCGGCCGGTCACGGTCGTCATGTCAGACCGCCCAGCACGAACAGCCGAACGCGCCCCAGAAACCCTTCGCGTCCGACGTCGGCAACGTGCGGCCCCATGCGCTCGCATGCGCATGGCCGTGCATCCCGCACGCGGTCGAACAAGCGCACGCGGCAGCGGCCGCTGCTGCTCGCTGCAGCGGCGCGCCCTCGCGCTGCGTCGCGCCCCAGCCGCCATAGCCGCCGTAGGTGCGCACCGGCGACCAGTCCGGCATCGCCGGCGGAATCGGCAAATCGTGCGACGCGAACGGCCCGGCACCCCACACGATCCGGCCGCCGACCACCGTCAGCAACGCGGTCGTGTCGGCGATATCGTCCTCCGCGCACGTGAAGAAATCACGGTCGGGGACCATCAGGTCCGCCAGCTGACCGACCGCGATGCGGCCCTTCTTGCCCACTTCGTTCGAGAACCACGTCACGTACTCGGTCCACATGCGCAGCGCGGTTTCGCGATCGAGCAGGTTGCGCTGCGGATACAGGCGCGTGCCGCCGACGGTCTTGCCCGTCACGAGCCACGCGAGCGACACCCACGGGTTGTACGACGCCACCCGCGTCGCGTCCGTGCCGGCCGACACCTTGATGCCCTTGGACAGCATCTTCGCGACCGGCGGCGTCGCCTCGGCCGCCTGCGCGCCATAGCGCTCGACGAAATACTCGCCCTGATACGCCATCCGGTGCTGCACCGCGATGCCGCCGCCGAGCGCCGCGATCCGGTCCATCGATCGCTCGGAGATCGTTTCCGCGTGATCGAAGAACCAGTTCAGCCCTTCGAGCGGGATGTCCTCATTGACCTTCTCGAACACGTCGAGCGCGCGGCTGATCGTTTCGTCGTAGGTCGCATGCATGCGCCACGGCCAGCGGTTCTGCGCGAGCACACGCACCACGCCTTCGAGATCGTCCTCCATCTGCGCGGGCAGGTCCGGACGCGCGACGCGGAAATCCTCGAAGTCGGCCGCGGAAAACACCAGCATCTCGCCCGCGCCGTTATGACGGAAGTAGTCGGTGCCGTCGTGATACTTGACGCTCTTCGTCCAGTTCACGAAGTCTTCCTTCTCCGCGTTCGGCTTCTGCGTGAACAGGTTGTACGCGATGCGGATCGTCATCTCGCCTGCGTCGTGCAGCTGGCGGATCACTTCGTAATCGTCGGGGTAGTTCTGCGAGCCGCCGCCCGCGTCGATCACGCCCGTCACGCCGAGCCGGTTCAGCTCGCGCATGAAGTGGCGCGTCGAGTTGTACTGGTACTCGAACGGCAGCTTCGGGCCCTTCGCGAGCGTCGCGTAGAGGATCGTCGCGTTCGGGTTCGCGAGCAGCAGGCCCGTCGGGTTGCCCGCGGCATCGCGCAGGATCGTGCCGCCCGGCGGCTCCGGCGTGTCCTTCGTATAGCCGACGACGCGCAGCGCGGCCGCGTTCAGCAGCGCGCGATCGTACAGGTGCAGGATGAACACCGGCGTATCGGGTGCGGCCGCGTTGAGTTCGTCGATCGTCGGCAGGCGCTTCTCGGCAAACTGATGCTCGGTGAAGCCGCCGACCACGCGCACCCATTGCGGCGCGGGCGTGATCGCGACCTGCTGCCGGAGCATCTCCATCGCGACGGCGAGCGAGCGCACGCCATCCCAGCGCAGCTCCATGTTGTAGTTCAGGCCGCCGCGAATCACGTGCGTATGGTTGTCGGTCAGGCCCGGCAGCACCGCGCGGCCGTCGAGATCGACGACCTTCGTCGCGCGGCCCGCGAGCGGCATCACGTCCGCGTTGCTGCCGACCGCGACGAAGCGGCCGTCCTTGATCGCCACCGCGGCGGCGACGGGGTTCGCACGATCGAGCGTCGTGATGCGCCCGTTGTGCAGGATCAGATCCGGTTGGGTATCGGTTGCGGTCATTGCGTCACCTCACTTCGATCAAAGGCCGATGAGCTGCTTGAGGGCGGGGACCGCCTGCACGCCAATCAACATGCCGAGCAACCCGACCAGGGCGATCAGCGGCGGTGCGGGAGAGCGAACCTTGATAGCGCTGTAGATCACGCCTATCAGCAGGCCCGCACCAAGGGAAACCAGATAAGGTTCCATACGATCAATCTCTCGAACAAATTGGAATGCAGGCGGATGCCCTGCAAACGCTCCGCGGGCGGCCTGCGCGGATGAACCGCGTCACGCCGCCCGCATTGACGTATCACCGCCGCGGCGCGCTCATCGAGCACGACGCGGCGGCATCGATACTGTCCCGAGTGGGCGCGTTACTTCGCCGGCACCGGCGGAATCGACTCGTGCGGCGTCGCGGTGCGTTGCGGTGCCTTGTGGACCATCGTGTATGCGTAGTCGACGCCCATCCCGTACGCGCCCGAATGCTCCTTCGCGATCGCCATCACCGCGTCGTAGCTGTCGCGGCGTGCCCAGTCGCGTTGCCATTCGAGCAGCACCTGCTGCCACGTGACCGGTACCACGCCGGCCTGCACCATGCGCTGCATCGCGATGTCGTGCGCGGCTTGCGACGTGCCGCCCGATGCGTCGGCGACCATGTAGATCTCGTAGTCGCCTTCGAGCATCGCGCACAGCGCGAACGTCGTGTTGCAGACTTCGGTCCACAGGCCCGACACGACCACCTTCTTGCGGCCGTTCGCGGCCAGTGCGTCGCGCACTTTCTGGTCGTCCCACGAGTTCATCGACGTGCGTTCGAGCGTCTTCTGGTTCGGGAACACGTCGAGCAGCTCGGGATAGGTGTGGCCCGAGAAGCTGTCGCTTTCGACCGTCGTGATCGTGGTCGGGATGTTGAAGACCTTCGCAGCCTTCGCCAGGCCCACGACGTTGTTCTTCAGCACCTGGCGATCGATCGACTGCACGCCGAACGCCATCTGCGGCTGCTGGTCGATGAAGATCAGCTGGCTGTTCTGGGGGGTGAGTACTTCAAGCTTCGGATTGCTCATGGCGATCATGTCCTTTGACGTGGAGAAAAATAAAGCCTGGCTCGCCGGCAAGCCGGGGGCCCGATGTGCTGTGCTGGGAGGTTTTTCCTGCCAACGTCTTCCATTCAACATGTAAACTCGAAGCAATGCCAATTAATCGTTCTGTTTAAAAACACGCTGAAAACCGATCCTGAAAAGATCTTAAATCGGGGGAATTTTCGCGCCGCGCCCGCGATGACCTGATAGGCTGTTTTTCGACTTCGTCGGTTCATCGGCGGGGATTTATTCGGACCTTCCACACGGTTGTCACCCACTTCAATTTATATTATGAAACCGTACGTTTCGTCGCTATTGGCCGGCATTCTCGCCGGCGCCGTCTACGCGTTGATCGGCGTGCAAGCGCCCGCGCCGCCCACCATTGCGCTGGCCGGGCTGTTGGGCATCCTGGCCGGCGAACAGATCCTGCCGGTCGCTCGCCGGATGCTCGCGGGCATCCACCTGAAGGCCGCATGGAGCGAAGCGAAGTGCACGCAGCACATGTTCGGCTCGCTGCCCGGCGCGCAGCCATCCAACGCCGCGGCGAAGCACCACGAGTCGACGCCGACCTGACGGATCGCTATTGACTGGACAAAGGGGCTCGGCGCGTTAACATGACGGCCCGACGCCCTGCCTGTGAAATCCATCATGAAGCTGTCATTCGAAGCGCTCGAAGCGCTGGACGCGATCGACCGTACCGGCACGTTCGCCGAAGCCGCGGAACTGCTGCATCGCGTACCGTCGGCCCTGACTTACCTCGTGCACAAGCTCGAGGGCGACCTCGGCGTCGCGCTGTTCGACCGCAGCGGCCGCCGCGCGAAGCTCACCCATGCGGGTCGCGTCGTCGTCGAAGAAGGCCGGCGGCTGCTGCATGCGGCCGAGCAGCTCGAACTCAAGGCGCAGCGCGCGCAGCAAGGCTGGGAAACCGAGCTGCGCATCTGTATCGACGAGATCCTGCCGTTCGACGCGCTATGGCCTCACGTGCATGCGTTCTACGGGCTCGAAATGGACACGCGGCTGCGGCTCTCGACCGAAGTCCTCGGCGGTACGTGGGACGCGCTGGTGGCGCGCCGCGCGGATCTCGTCGTCGGCGCGACGGGCGAGCCGCCGGAGCTGCCGGGCATCGTCACGCGGCCGATCGGCACGCTCACGCACGTGTTCGCGATCGCGCCCACTCATCCGCTCGCGGCGTTGCCCGAACCGCTGTCGATGGCGTCGATCGTCGAGTATCGCGGCGCCGTGATCAGCGACACGTCCCGCGAACTGCAGCCGCGCTCGGTCGCGATCGATGCCGGGCAGCCGACGCTCGCGGTCCCTACCCTCGCGGCAAAACTGGCCGCGCAGTGCGAAGGGCTCGCCGTGGGCACGCTGCCGGACTGCATCGCGGCGCGCGCGATCGCACAGGGCAAGCTCGTCGCGCGCCAGGTGACCGGCATGCGCGACACGACGCATTGCTACATGGCGTGGCGCAGCGACGAAGCCGGCCGCGCGTTGCGCTGGTGGGTCGAGCAGCTCGATCGTCCCGATCTGGTCGACCGGTTTCTCGCGCTTGCGTGATCCTGCCGGAAATCCCGCCGCGAACGCGCTTCATTTCCTTCTCGGGTCACGACGCGTCCGGATCTGCGCATCGCACCGAACATCGTGATCGCGCCGGCCGCGTGCGTCGTTACGGTTCGTCGCCTGTCTCGCAAGCGAGCGCATCCGCTTCGGGCCACGCGTCGTGAACGCCGCGGCTCGATCCGCCGCCCTGCGCAAGCGCCGCGGTATACGCGGCCAGCAGCCGCTTGCGCGCATCGTCTTGCGAAGGCGTCGCATCCAGATCCCGCATCGCGTCGAGCGCCACGCGCGCCCGTTCGCGACACTCGTCCACGAGCGACAGGTCCAGCAGGCACGGCACCGCCACGGCCGCCAGCGCGATGCCGGTCTCCGCGTGGCCGTCCGGCGAAAATGCCCAGTCGAGCGCCGCGCGCAGATTGCCGAGTTCGCGGCGTACCAGATCGCGCCGCGCTTCGGCCGCCGGCCCATCGCCGCCGTCGGGCGCCAGCGTGAACAACGCAAGAAAGTAGTTCGCGTGCGCGAGCGCGGCGGCCGCGCTTTCGCCGTTGTTCTCGAGCTGCTGCAGCGCATACGCGCGCGTCGTGGTCAACAGCCGGTAGCGCGGCACGCCGTGCGCATTCTCGACGTTCACGAGCGACTTCGACACCAGTCCGGCGATCGTGTCGAGCAGGTCCGCATCAGCCAGCCCCGTCGTGCCGACGATGTCCCGCACCGCCTCGATCGAAAAACCGTCGCGGAACACGCCGAGCCAGCGCAACAGCACGCGCTCCGTGTCCCCCAGCAAGCGGTAGCTCCAGTCGTACATCGCCTGCAGCGTCCGGTGGCGTGGCAACGCCGTGCGAAAGCCGCCGGTCAGCAACCGGAAATGGTCGTCGAGATGATCGGCCAGCACGTCGATGCCGAGCACGGCCGCACGGGCGGCGGCCAGTTCGATCGCCAGCGGCAGGCCGTCGAGATGTCGGCACACCGACGCCATCAGCAACACGCTGCGTTCGTCGAGCGGAAAGCGCGGATCGGCGGCGCACGCGCGTGCCGCGAACAATTGCACCGCGCTTGCGCCCAGCGTGTCGGCCGCGCCGGCCCCTTCGTCGCCAACCTCGAGCGGCGGCACCGGACACTGTCGCTCGCCGTGGATGCGAAGCGCCTCGCGGCTGGTCGCCAGCACGCGCAGCCCGGTGTCGGACTCGGTCAGCACGGCGGCGATCCGCGCGGCGGCGTCCAGCAGATGCTCGCAATTGTCGAGCACGAGCAACATCCTGCGATGCGCGACGCTCGCGAGCACCGCTTCGAGCGTCAGCGGGCGGGCCGGCAGCGCGAGGTCCAGCGCGTCGGCCAGCGCGGCGGGGACGAATTGCGGACACGCGACCGTCGCCAGCGACACGAACGCCGTGCCATCCGGAAAGCGCGCCTCGGCCCGGAGCGCGGCTTCGACCGCAACGCGCGTCTTGCCGATGCCGCCCGCGCCGACCAGCGTCACGACGCGCGACGCGTCGAGCGCCGCGAGGACATCGGCGACCATCTGCTCGCGCCCGACGAGCGCGGTCGGCGCGGGCGCGAGCCGGGACGTCGCGGGGCGCACGGCCGCTGCGCCTTCGGCGGGTTCGCTGACGAGCCGATAGCCACGCCCCGGCACCGTGACGATCAGATGCCGGTCCTGGCCCAGCGCCTTGCGCAACGATGCGATATGCACCTGCAGGTTATTTTCCTCAACGAACGTGTGCGGCCACACGCGCTGCATGATCTCGTCTTTCGAGACCAGCGCGCCATTTGCCTGAATCAGGAGTTCGAGAATTTCGAATGCACGGCTGCCGATGCGCAACAATTCGCCGTTCGCGCGAATTTCACGTCTGTCGAGAAAAACGTGAAGCGTTCCAATGCGGATCATGGGAGGGTCTAATCGATGGCATTTATCGATGTCAGTCGAAATGACACCGATTTGACACCCAATGCTACGGCATTTGCTGCGTATGATGATTCAAATTATCAGAATGGAATGAGCAAATTTTTTGAATCGTTGAAATCCGGGGGCTTCGTATCTTCTGCGCATGACACGGCATGGGCCGTTCATTCCCCACCGGCGAAGCCGGGATTCACCGATGAATTGGATTTCGTACGATTAAACCGCGATTCGATTGACGCGGGAATTTGGGCGAGCCGCAGTTTCGGCCCGTATTTGAACGCGCGGTTCGAGATGAGCCGCAGCAAGGACGCCGGACGGCTGTGTGGCCGCCCGGCTATGTCACGCCAACGTCACGCGCTGACGAACGCCAGCAGTTCGTCGTTCAATCGTTGGGCATGCGTCAGATACAGCGCATGCGGGCCGCCTTCATAGACGCTCAGCGTCGCATCCGGCACGCGCGCGGCGGTAGCCGCCGCCGTCAGCGCGAGCGGCGCCGTCTGGTCGTCGTCGCCATGAATCACGCGCGTCGGTACGTCGAATTTGTCGAGATCCGCCCGGAAATCGGTTTCGGAAAACGCGCGGACGCAATCGAGCGTGCCCTTCAATCCGGCCTGCAGCGCCATGAACGACGTCCAGTCGAGCGTGGCGCGCGAGATCGTCGAATCGGCCCGGTTCGAGCCGGTGAACAACGGCCAGAATTGCTCGAAGAACGCGGCGCGGTCCGCCACGATCGCCGAGCGAATGCCGTCGAACATCGCGACGTCGACGCCGTCCGGATGATCGTCGCGCCGCGCGATGAGCGGCGTCACCGAGCCGATCAGGACGGCCTTCGCGATGTGGCGCGTGCCGTGCCGGCCGATGTATCGGGCCACCTCGCCGCCGCCCATCGAAAAGCCGACGAGCGTCACGTCGCGCAATCCGAGCGTCTCGATCAGCGTCGCGAGATCGTCCGCCAGCGTGTCGTAGTCGTAGCCTGTCCACGGTTGGCCGGACCGGCCGAAACCGCGCCGGTCGTACGCGATGCCGCGAAAACCGTTCGATGCCAGATGATGCATCTGGACGTCCCACATGTCCGCATTCAGCGGCCAGCCGTGAATGAACACGACGGGGCGCCCCGCGCCCCAGTCCTTGTAGTGAATCGAGACGCCGTCGCGTGTCGTGAACGTACTCATGAAGCTTCCTTGGCGAAGATGAGGCAGCGGCGCCAGCCGCCGCCGGTGAATGGGGCGCACCGCTCCGGTCAGGAACGGGACAGCCTGACGATGAACCGGTCCAGCTCGGACGCGAGGATCGCCTCCCAGCAATTCGCGGGACGCTTCGCGCCGCGCCACTGCGGCTTGTAGATCGCATCGCCGGGGCGAATCGGCAGGCCGGTCAGGGCGCAGCGCCCCGGCGAGCGGCACTTTGCGCTGATCCAGCGCTGCTCGTCATACCGGCAGTGGGTCGGATCGCTCCACGACACCAGCAGCGAGGAATCGGTCTGCCGCTCGACCGCGACGATCGCGCACCCGCGACGTGCGCCACCGCTGGACGCGCCGCGCGCGTCGTCGCGATGACGGCGGCGCGCCGCGTCCCGGTCGCGAAGATTCAGCGACGCGCAGCGGCTTGCGCCGGACGACGGATCGAGCAGCGTCATCACGTGCTCCCAGCGATCGAATGTGTCCATGACGGCGTATCCAGGCAAGTGGCGAGAGATTCGGACGTTTCGCATCCGCGCGCATCACGATCGTCATGCGCTCGCGCGAACCGGCAGCGACCCGCGACGGGACGGCTTGATGCTGACGATAGCGAGCGGCCGCTGAAGAGTCTTGCTTCCGATGCTTAATTGTTCTGGCGGCCTGGCTCGCGCGCCACACCGACCGGCCGGTTCATGAAAATTCAGCCGAATTTCAGTACACGCCGCAGGGCCCCGCGCTAGGCTCCGGTCGACGTTCGTTCGCTCGCGTCGGGCGCCTGCCGGCCCGCGACCGCGAACGCACGCCGGCTGCCGGCGCAGCGTGCCGCCTGCGGGCAGATCCGGACCATCGATTCCAAACGACATCATTCCACCGCACGTACAAGGAGCCTCAATGCGTCCCGCAGACCTCGACGCCGTCCCCTCGGCACGCCGCCGCGACATGCTGCTGGCCGGCGCGACCGCCGTCGCAGCCGCCGCGCTGCCGGCCGCCGCCGCCGCTGCCGCCCCCAAACACGCGTCTTCCGGCCATCAAGGAACCCATCCGATGAACACCATCACCACGCAAGACGGTACGCAGATTTATTTCAAGGACTGGGGCACCGGCCGTCCGGTCGTGTTCTCGCACGGCTGGCCGCTGTGCGCCGACGCATGGGATCCGCAGATGCTGTTCCTCGTGCAGCACGGCTACCGCGTGATCGCGCACGATCGCCGCGGTCACGGCCGCTCGAGCCAGCCGTCGCAAGGCAACGACATGGATACCTACGCGGACGATCTCGCCGCGCTGATGAATGCGCTGGACCTGCGCGAAGCGACGCTCGTCGGCCACTCCACCGGCGGCGGCGAAGTCGCCCACTACATCGGCCGTCACGGCACGAAGCGCGTGTCGAAGGCCGTGCTGATCGGCGCCGTGCCGCCGCAGATGGTGAAATCGCCGACCAATCCGGGCGGCCTGCCGATGGACGTATTCGACGGCATCCGCAAGAACGTCGCGGAGAACCGTTCGCAGTTCTACAAGGATCTCGCCGTGCCGTTCTTCGGCTTCAATCGCCCCAATGCGAAGGTGCAGCAGGGCACGATCGACGCATTCTGGGCACAGGGGATGATGGGCGGCGCCTATGGCCAGTATCTGTGCGTCAAGGAATTCTCCGAGGTCGACTACACCGAGGACCTGAAGAAGATCGACGTCCCGACGCTGATCCTGCACGGCGACGACGACCAGATCGTGCCGATCGACGATTCCGCGCGACTGTCGGTGAAGATCGTGAAGCACGCGCAGCTCAAGATCATCCCGGGCGGCACGCATGGCATGTGCGTCGTCGATGCGGCGCGCATCAATGCCGAACTGCTCGCGTTCCTGAAGGCGTAAACAACGCCGCACGGCGCGCCGCGCGTCGACCTGCGTTGCGACGCCATCCACGTGATGGCCGATCGCACGCAGGTTCGGCAGCGGAATCTGAATGCGGTCACCCACGCGGTCGACGCGATGAACGGGCTGGCCGCGTCGAGCGAACCCGAATGTTCAGAACGTTTCAGCGCGCCTTCAGGAATTGGCGAGCGCGCACACGTAGACTGGTTTCACGAGCCGACGTACGGGCGCTTGCCCGCGCGTCGGCGCCCTTCCTGGAGTGACGAATGATTTTCGGTGCATTTTGTCTCGCGCATCGAATCGGGTACGACCGGCCGATTCGCGTGGAGCACGCATGAAGCACAAACGACTCTGGCTCGGTGCGACCGGCGTCGCGATCGCGGGCCTCGCGATCGCCGTCGGCATCATGGTCCGGCCGTCGATCGCGCCGATCGAGCCGCCCGCACGCGCGTCGTTCGATCCGCAACTCGTCCGGGCCGGCGCACGCGTGGTCGCGCTCGGCGATTGCGTCGTCTGCCATACGGCGAAGGACGGCAAGCCGTTCGCCGGCGGGCTGCCGCTCGCGACGCCGTTCGGCACGATCTACGCGACCAACATCACGCCGGATGCCGATACGGGCATCGGCCGCTGGTCGCGGGACGCGTTCTCGCGTGCGCTGCGCACCGGTATCGCCCGGGACGGGCATCCGCTCTACCCCGCTTTTCCGTACATCCACTTCACGCGGATGTCCGACGACGAGATCACGGCCGCCTACGCGTACCTGATGACCCGCGAGCCGGTGCAAGCAAGCACGCCGAAGAACGACCTGATCTTCCCGCTGAACTTCCGCCCGCTCGTCGCGTTCTGGAACGTGCTGTTCCTGCACGAAGGCGCAAGCACGCCGGACCCCGCGCAATCCGCGCAGTGGAATCGCGGCAAGGCGCTCGTCGACGGCCTCGGCCACTGCGCGTCCTGCCATTCGCCGCTGAATGCGATCGGCGGCGAGAAGGCGGGCAAGGCATTCGACGGCGGCATCGTCGACGGATGGGAAGCGCCGCCGCTCAATACGCTCGGCTACGCGGCACGCCCGTGGACGCAGGCCCAACTGGTCGCGTATCTGCGCACCGGCCGCGCGAGCGAGCATGGCGCGGCCGCCGGCCCGATGCTGCCCGTCACGCGCGATCTCGCGACCGTGCCCGCGGAAGACGTCGAGGCGATCGCCGCGTACATCCTGTCGATCCAGAAGCCTGCCGGCGCGCGGCCGGCGACGACCGGCGCCGGACACAACCCGACGACGCCCGCCGGCCAACGCGGCGCGGTGCTGTTCCAGGCGTCGTGCGCGCAGTGTCACGGGCCAGCGGCGCCGATGCAATCGATCGGCGAGCGGCCGACGCTCGCGTTCAGCACGGCGGTCGCCGCCGACACGCCGCGCAACGCGATCCAGATGATGTTCAACGGTATCGGCTGGCATGGCGAGGACACGCTGAACTACATGCCTTCATACCTCGACCAGTACGACGACCGCCAAATCGCGGATCTCGCCGCGTACATCCGCGAAACGTACTCCGATCGCCCCGCATGGAGCGACGTCGAAACCCTGGCGGCGAAACTCAGAAAGGAGGACCGCACGCGATGATCACCCTCACCGTGAATGGCGCGCGGCATACGCTCGACATCGACCCGTCCACGCCGCTGCTCTATGCGCTGCGCAACGACCTGCATCTGCACGGTGCGAAGTTCGGTTGCGGCCTCGGACAATGCGGCGCGTGCACCGTGATCGTCGACGACAAGCCGATGTTCTCGTGCCTGATCCCGGTCGCCGCGATCGGCGCACGCAGCGTCAGGACCATCGAAAGCCTCGGCACCGCCGAGCGGCCGGGCAAGCTCCAGCAAGCGTTCATCGATCATCAGGCCGCGCAGTGCGGTTATTGCATCGCCGGGATGATCATGCGCGCGCAGGCGCTGCTCGAACGCAACCCGAAACCGACCGAACGCGAACTGCGCACCCACATGGAACCGAACCTGTGCCGTTGCGGCACCCACCTGCGGATCCTGGCGGCCGTGCGCCAGGTGGCGGGCCTGCCGGACCCGGAACCGGCCGGCGCGCCGGTCATGATCAGCAAAGGGCTCTGATGAACGCACCCGACGATATCGACGAAGGCCGCCGGCACTTCATGGTTTCCGGCGCGCTCTTCGTCGCGTTCAGCCTGGCACCGGCCGCACGTGCCGCCGCCGAGGTCGTGATCGCGGACGAAGGCGCGGCGGTGCATGTATCGCGCGCCACCGAAACGCTGGCTGGCAGCCTGAAGACCAACCCGCTGCTGGATGCGTGGATCAAGATCACGCCCGACGGCAAGGTCACCGTGTTTACCGGCAAGGTCGAGCTCGGCACCGGCGTGCGCACCGCGTTGCTGCAGGTCGCGGCCGAGGAGCTGAACATGAAGCCCTCGCTGATCACGTTCCTGACCGCCGACACCGGCGCGTCGCCGGACGAGGGCCTGACCGCCGGCAGCCATACGATGGCCGACAGCGGCTCCGCGCTGCTGAACGCGGCCGCCCAGGTGCGCGCGCTGCTGGTCGACGGCGCGGCGAAGCAGTTCGGCGTCGATCCGCGCACGCTCACGGTCGCCGATGCGCTGATCAAGGCGCCGGACGGCCGCACGATGCGCTATGGCGACGCGATCCGCACCGTCGACCTGCATCGCAACGCGACGCCGACCTCGCCGCTGAAGCCGCCGGCGACATTCGCCGTGATCGGCACGTCGCTGCCGCGCGTCGATATTCCGAACAAAGTCACCGGTGGCGTCAGTTACGTGCAGGACATGGAACTGCCCGGCATGCTGCATGCACGCGTCGTGATGCCGCCGGTGTACGACGCGAAACTGCTGTCGTTCGACGAAGCCGCGATCCTGAAGATGCCGGGCGTCGTCCGGATCGTGCGCAACGGCAGCATGCTTGCCGTCGTCGCGCAGGGGGAATGGCAGGCCGTCGTCGCGCAGCGCGCGCTGGCCGCCGCGTGCCGCTGGTCGCCCGGTCGGGCGCTGCCCGATCGCAATACGGTTCATGAAGACCTGAAGCGGATCTCGACGCAGCACATCGAGATCGCCAATACGCATGCGCCGGCCGCGCCAGCGGTGAAGACGCTGAGCGCCACGTTCCTGAAGAATTACCTGCTGCACGGCTCGATCGGGCCGTCCTGCTCGGTCGCGCGTGTCGAGAACGGCATGCTGACCGTGTGGACCCACTCGCAGGGCGTGTATCCGCTGCGCGACGCGCTGGCCGAGATGCTGTCGATGCCGAAGGCGAACGTCCGCTGCATCCACACCGAGGGCTCCGGCTGCTACGGGCACAACGGCGCGGACGACGCGGCCGCGCATGCGGCGCTGATCGCCGCCGCGATGCCGGGCAAGCCGATTCGCGTCCAGTGGATGCGCGAACAGGAACATACGTGGGATCACTTCACGCCGGCGATGGTCACCGAGCTCAGCGCGTCGCTCGACGCAAGCGGGCGCATCGTCGACTGGAAGTACGCGCTGTGGAGCAGCTCGCACAACGAACGCATCGTCAATGCCGGCCGGCTGCTGCCCGCGCGGATGCTCGAGCCGCCGTTCGTCCCCGCGCCGTCGACGCCGATGCTGCAGCCCGAGGGCGGCGGCGATCGCAACGCGATCCCGCTGTACGCGCTGCCGAACATGCACATCGTGAACAACTTCTCGCCGACGATGCCGCTGCAGACGTCCGCGATGCGCTCGCTCGGCGCGCACACGAACATCTGGTCGATCGAAAGCTTCATGGACGAGCTGGCGCACGCCGCCGGCGTCGATCCCGTCGAATTCCGGCTGCGTCACATGCAGGATCACCGCGCGCAGCAGGTGATCAAGCTCGCCGCGACCAAGTTCGGCTGGCCGCGTCCGCCGCGCGCGCGCAACCGCGGTGTCGGCTTCGCGTTCGGCAAATACAAGAACCTGATGGCTTACGTCGCGATGGCGATCGAGATTTCGGTGGCGCCGGAAACGGGCCAGGTCACGCTCGAGCACGCGGAAGTCGCCGTCGACGCCGGGCAGGTCGTGTCGCCGGACGGCATCCGCAACCAGATCGAAGGCGGCATCGTGCAGGCCGCGAGCTGGACGCTGTACGAGGCGTTGAAATACGATACGCAGCGCATCCGCAGCTTCGACTGGAGCAGCTATCCGATCCTGCGCTTCTCGGCGGCGCCGCAAAGCGTGAAGGTCCATCTGATCAATCGCCCTGGCGCACCGTTTCTCGGCGCGGCCGAGGCGTCGATGGGGCCGACCGCCGGCGCGCTGGCCAACGCGATTTTCGACGCGACCGGCCAGCGCTTGCGCGAAATGCCGTTTGCCGGCGACGGGCTGAGGAAACGCATCGACGCATAGCGTCACGACACAACCGATCGCGCCGGCACGAACCGGCGCCGACAACCGACAGGCTGGAGATTGAACGATGGATACCTTGCTTTCGATGCGCGTGTTTACGCGCATCGTCGAAACGGGCAGTTTCACGCGCGCGTCGGACACGACCGGGCTGACGACACCGCGCGTGTCCGCGCTGCTGAGCACGCTCGAACAGCACCTCGGTTGCCGGCTCTTGAACCGCACGACGCGCCGCATCTCGCTGACCGAGGACGGGCAGGCGTACTACGAGCGCTGCGTCGGGGTGCTGCGCGAAATCGACGACATGGAAGCCGCGGTATCGCAGGCGCGCAACGTGCCGCGCGGCCGCCTCAAAGTGAACCTGCCGCCCGCGATGGCCAAGCAGATCATGGTGCCCGCGCTGCCCGAGTTTCTCGCCGCCCATCCGAACATCTCGATCGAACTCGGCGTGACCGATCGCCAGATCGACCTTGTCGGCGAAGGCGTCGATTGCGTGGTGCGCATCGGCGCGCTCGACGACTCGGGGATGATCGCCAAACGGATCGGCAGCCTGACCACCTGCACGTGCGCGGCCCCCGCGTATCTCGACCGATGCGGCGCGCCCGAAACGGTCGACGAACTCGCGCAGCACGTCGCGATCAGCCACATCTCGGCCGATACCGGCCGCCCGCGGCCGTGGGACTACGTCGTCGACGGCGAAACGCGGATCGTGCAGATGTGCGGCACGGTCGCGGTGAACGACGCCGATACCTACATCGAATGCGGCGTCGCGGGCATCGGCCTGATCAAGACCTCGCTGTACCTGGTCGAACCGTATCTGAAATCGGGACGGCTGCGCGAGGTGCTGACCGATTTCAACGCGCCGCCGCGGCCGATCTCGATCCTGTATCCGCCGAATCGGCATACGCCCGTCAAGCTCAAGATCTTCGTCGACTGGCTCACGAGCCTGTTCGCGCAGATTCCGACGCTGCAGGGCCAGCGCGGCTGAACGCCGCCACCGTCGGCCCTGCCCGGACCCCGCGTCCCGACCGTTTTCACGCCCCTGACACCGCGAGCGCTGCGCGCCTTTGCGCGGCACGCAATGCTCGATTGCGCGACGGACGTATTCCGTTGTCATCGCTCGATCAATAGTCTTGACGGCAATGCGGCGTGCATCGCTCGCCGCTTGCGAAATTGCACTGCGCCGCCCGGCAAACGGGCGTCCGACATCTCGTTCAAGGAGTCGACCATGTCAATGGAATCCCCCGCCCTCGCGGCCCCCGGGCAGGCGCCCAGGCTCACGCAGGGCCTCATCCTGCTGTTCGCGTTCAGTTGCGGCGCGATCGTCGCGAACCTGTACTACGCACAACCGATCACCGAGCTCATCGCGCCGGGGCTGCACATGTCCGGCGGGATGGCGAGCCTCATCGTGTCGCTGACGCAGATCGGCTACGCGCTCGGCCTGTTCTTCATCGTGCCGCTCGGCGACCTGCTCGAGAACCGCAAGCTGATGATCGTCACGGCCGTGATCTCGATCGCGAGCCTCGCCGCGGCCGCGGTCACGCGGACGCCCGGCCTGTTCCTCGCGATTTCGCTGCTGATCGGCTTCAGCTCGGTCGCCGTCCAGATCCTCGTCCCGCTCGCCGCGCACCTCGCGCCGGATCATTCGCGCGGCCGGGTGGTCGGCACGATCATGAGCGGGCTGCTGCTCGGCATCCTGCTCGCGCGCCCGCTGTCGAGCGTGGTGGCCGACGCGTTCGGCTGGCGCTTCGTGTTCGCCGCCGCCGCGGGGGTGATGACGCTCGTGACGGTCGTGCTCGCGCTGACGATTCCGTCGCGCCAGCCCGATCATCGCGCGACCTATTTCGACCTGATCGGCTCGCTGCTGCATCTGGTGCGCACGATGCCGGTGCTGCGCCATCGCGCGTTCTACCAGGGCCTGATGTTCGCGTCGTTCAGCCTGTTCTGGACTGCCGTGCCGGTCGAGCTGACGCGGCACTACGGGTTGTCGCAATCCGCCATCGGCCTGTTCGCGCTCGTCGGCGCGATCGGCGCGACGTCGGCGCCGGTCGCCGGCCGCCTCGCGGATGCCGGCCATACCGTGCGGGCGACGCTGATCGCGCTGGTCGCCGGCGCACTGTCGTATGCGGTCGCGCTGCTTCACGGCGTCGGCCTGTACGGCCTCGTCGTCACGGGCATCGTGCTCGATTTCGCGGTGCAGATGAACATGGTGCTCGGCCAGCGCGAGATCTATGCGCTGGATGCGACGAGCCGCAACCGTCTGAACGCGCTGTACATGACCAGCATCTTCGTCGGCGGCGCCATCGGCTCCGCGCTCGCGAGCCCGCTGTACGAGCACGGCGGCTGGCCGCTCGTCGCCGCGGTCGCCGGCGCCTTCCCGATCGTCGCGCTCGCGCACTACCTCGCGATCGGCCGGCCGTACGCGCAACGCCACGCACGCACCTGAACCGGCGCCGGCCGCGGGTCGCGCGCACGCATGCCGACCGGCACGTGCGCGCCGGAACGCCGCCGGCATGTCACTCCGACTTTCCACCGGGGCCGCTGTTTCGCCGTCCCACCGCTTGCGGCGGTGCGATGTGCGACGCCCCTGCTCAACGCACAAGGAGTCCACCATGTCTTCCCTGCTCAGCACCTACGATCTGCGCGGCCTGCCGCTGCCCAACCGAGTCGTGATGGGGCCGATGACGCGCTCGCGCGCACCCTCGCGCGGCCAGCCGACCGCGCTCATGGCCGAGTATTACGCGCAGCGCGCGTCCGCCGGCCTGATCGTCACCGAGGCGACCAACGTCAGCCATACGTCCGCCGCGTTCGAACTGACGCCCGGGCTCGTCACCGACGAGCAGGCGGCCGGCTGGAAGCAGGTCACAGACGCAGTCCATGCGAACGGCGGCCGCATCTTCGCGCAGTTGTGGCACGGCGGTCGCGTCAGCTCGCTGACGCTGCTCGGCGGCGACGCGCCGCTGTCGCCGTCCGGCGTCAACGACGATCTCGAGCAATTGCAGGTGTGGGCCCGGTTGCAGAACGGCTATTACACGAAGATTCATGCGACGCCGTCGCGCGCGATGACGACGGACGAAGTCGCCGCAACGGTCGATGACTTCGGCCGCGCGGCCGCCCGCGCGATGGCGGCCGGCTTCGACGGCGTCGAGATCCACGCGGCCAACGGCTACCTGCCGCACCAGTTCCTGTCGTCGACGCTGAACCGCCGCGACGACCGCTACGGCGGCTCGGTCGCGAACCGCGCGCGCTTTCTCGAGGAGATCGTCGACGCGATCGGCGGCGTGATGCCGCTCAGCCGCGTCGGCGTGCGCATCTCGCCGTACGCGCAATACAACAACGTGCGGGACGCGGATCCGGATGCGACGTACGCATACGTCGGCCGCATGCTCGACGAAGCGGGCGTCGCCTACCTGCACGCGGCCGATACCAACGGCTGGAGCGGCGAGCCCGACCTGCCGCGCATCATCGAGCACACGCGCAAGACCTTCGGCGGCACGCTGATCGTCAACGGCGGCATCACGCCGGACGCCGCGAATGCGCTGATCGATGCGGGCGACGCCGATCTCATCGCGTTCGCGCGTGCGTACATCGCGAACCCGGATCTCGTCGAACGCATCGCCACGCATGCGCCGCTCGCCGTGCCGAAGTCGATCGGCTGGTACGGCGGCGAGCGTGCGGGATACGTCGACTATGCGCGGCACGATGCGGCGGCGCCGACCGCCTGAGCCGCGTCACACGGCAGCGCCATGACCGGCGGGCCACGCGGCCCGTCGCTTTGAAAAGGTTCCGTCAGGCATCCTTCCAATGCGCACCCAGCACGCGCCCGCAGAAATTCGGCCGGTGAAAATCCGGATCGGCCCGCTCGAGCACGTCGGCGCTCCAGGTGCCGAACGTCGATGCCGGCCGGTGCGCGACCCCGTGGGCGACCGCGTCGAGGAACGCGTCGCCGAACCCGTCGCCGCGCGGATAAGCGGCGAGCAGCGCGCGGCGCTCGTCGGCCGAATACGCGTCGGCGTCGGTGGCCATCAGGTCCGTCGATACCGCGCTCGACAGCGCGCGCGCCAGCGGCGACACGCGGGCGGCCACGCCGGGCGTCGTATGCAGCGCGATCGCGCGCCATACGTCGTCGCATATCGGCTGGGGCGTGCGGTGCCGCGACAGGAATGCGTGCGCGGCATCGGCGCTGTCGAGCTCGTAGCGCGCGCTCGAGCGGCAATACGCGGCACTCAGGCCCATGTTCGCGTACAGGGCGGCCACGTACAGCGCGTCGGCATCGCACGTGTCGCCGGCGCGGCGCGCGGCGAGCGACGCGAGGACGAATACCCGGCAAGCGTGGTCGGTGATCACGCGCGGCAGCGACGCGCGCGCGGCCTCGGCGGCCTCGATCGCGATCGGCGTGCGCGGAATGCGAACGCCGGCGACTTCGTCATTCGCCGATGCGCACGTGTGCGCAGAATTCATGTCGTCTCCTTCTGCCCCGTGCCGGGGTCGAAAAATTGCTTGTTCTTCGCGGCGCGCGCGCCGGCTCCCGTCGCCTAAAACGCGGCGCCGAGGCAACCGAACGCGCTGCACGGCTCGGCGAGTTCCGTTGCGGCCGCATCCATGCGCTGCGCGAAACGACGTCCGTAGTCACGCGCGAACCCGGCATCGCGGCCGCCGTCGGCCGCGGCTCGCGGCTGCGCGGACGCGACCGGGCGCCACCGGCCCATGCCGCCGAACTCGGCCACGGGCGACCACGCGGGGCTCACCGGCAGCGGCGGCGGCGCCAGCGGCGCGAATTCGTCGTCCGCGTGCACGACCTTGCCGTCGACGATCGTCAGGACCGACGACAGGTGCTTGATGCGCGACTCGTCGATCGTGAAGTAGTCGTCGGTCAGCACCGCGAAATCGGCGTACCGGCCGGGCAACAGCGCGCCCTTGCGATCGTCTTCGTTCGAGAACCACGCGCTGCCGACCGTATAGCGGCGCAGCGCCTCCATCCGGCTGAGCCGGTTGCGCTCCGGATAGAGCACCGTGCCGCCGACCGTGCGCCCGGACACCATCCAGTACAGCGACACGAACGGGTTGTAGCTCGCGATGCGCGTCGCATCGGAGCCGGCGCCGACCGGCAGCCCGGCCGCCAGCATCGCGCGGATCGGCGGCGTGCGCGTGGCGGCTTGCGCGCCGTAGCGCGCAATGAAGTACTCGCCCTGAAACGCCATCCGGTGCTGCACCGTCACGCCACCGCCGAGCGCCGCGATGCGCGCGATGTTCGCATCCGAAATCGTCTCGCAATGATCGAAGAACCAGCGCAGGCCGTCGAACGGGACGTCACGATTCACGGCTTCGAGCACGTTCAGGAAGCGGCCGATCGATTCGTCGTACGTCGCGTGCAGCCTGAACGGCCAGCGCTGGCTGACCAGCAGCCGGACGACCGCGGTCAGTTCCGCCTCGAGCTCGTCGGGCAGGTCCGGGCGCGGTTCGAGGAAATTGCCGAAATCGGCCGCGGAATACACCAGCAGTTCGCCGACGCCATTCAGCCGCAGGAACGCGTCGCCGTCGCCGGGCTTGGCCAGCGTCATCCAGCGCGCGCAGTCGTCGATTTCGCGTCCCGCATGCTGGACGAACAGGCTGTACGCGATGCGCACCGTCATTTCGCCGCGCTTCGCGAGCGCCATGAGCGCGGCGTAATCGTCCGGATAGGCCTGAAAATCGCCGCCGGCGTCGATCGCGCTGGTCACGCCGAGGCGGTTCAGCTCGCGCATGAAGTGCCGCATCGAATTCATCTGGTCGTCGAAGCCGAGCCTGGGGCCCTTCTCCAGCGCCGCATGCAGCACGGCCACGTCCGGACGCGCGAGCAGCATCCCGGTCGGTCGGCCGGCGCGGTCGCGCTGGATCTCGCCGCCGGGCGGATCGCACGTGTCGCGGCCATAGCCGATCGCGCGCAGCGCGGCCGCGTTCAGGAGCGCGCTGTCGCCCAGGTGCATCACGAACACCGGCGTGTCGGGCGCGATCGCGTTGAGCTCGGCCACCGTCGGCCCGCGCTTTTCGGCGAACTGGAATTCGGTCCAGCCGCCGACCACGCGCACCCACTGCGGCGCGGGCGTGCGCAGCACCTGGCGACGCAGCATGCGCAGCGCCTCGGCCAGCGTCGACACGCCGTCCCAGCGCAGTTCCAGGTTGAAATTCAGGCCGCCGCGGATCACGTGCAGGTGCGAGTCGTTCAGCCCCGGGATCACGGTGCGGCCGTTCAGGTCGATATGAAGCGTGTCGCCGCGCGCATGGCGCATGACCTCGGCTGCGCTGCCGGCCGCGAGAATCCGGCCGTCCTTCACCGCGAGCGCGGTCACGAACGACTGCCTGTCGTCCTGCGTCGCGATCTTGCCGTTGAATACGATGAGATCCGCCGATTCCGCGGATTGCGTCGCCTTAAGCACCGTCAGCCTCCCCGCTTGCGCCGCAGGCCGGCAACCGGCCGCACGCGGCATGCCGGCGGTTTGACGTTACAAGCACCATCCACCCTCCGTTGAATATTGATCGACCGGACGGCCGGGCGCGTTGCGCGGGTGCGTCCTGAGCGTGCCACGCGCGCCATCACGCGGCCGATTGCATCGCATCGAGGGTCTCGTGGCGGAGGTGCGCATGACCGGTCGGCCGCGCCGTCTCCGAGCGGATGAAGCTCTGCACCCGCGCCAGGCGCCGCACGTCGACCGCGCGCGATTGCGGGTCGAAATGCCCCGACAGGTTCGCCACCAGCGACGATGCCTGCCCGATACGCCCGCGCTCGATCAGATGATCGGCGAGATCGAGCGTGCCGCGCAGCGCCCACATGGCCGCGCCCTGCCCGTCCGCCGCATGGATCGCCATCAGCAGATGCCGGTGCCCGTCCGCTTCGCAGGCGATCGCGCGCTCCGCGTCGGCGGTGCGGGCCTGTTCGAGCATCGCCAGACCTCGGGCACGCAGCAGCTCGGGCACGAACAGATGCTCGCCTTGCGCGCGGCAGCACGCGAGCGTCGCGTCGAGCTTCACGCGGGCCTCGGCCGCGCGGCCCGTGCGCGTGAGCCCTTCCGCATACGCGACCACCAGCGGCGCGAGCAGGCGCCGGAAGCCGCTCGCCTCGATGCGTCGCAGCGCGGGTTCGAGCCGCGCCAGCCCGGCGCCGGGATGGCCGGCCTGCATGTCGAACTGTCCCGCGAGACATTCCGCATGGTCGAGCCAGATATCGAAGCCGTTCGCCTCGGCGGCCGAGCGCAGCGTCGCGAGATAGTCGGAGATGATGTCGTGATCGCCATGGCGCAACGCGATCGGCACGGCCGCCGCGCCGAGCACGACGCACAACGCCAGCGCCGACCCGCTGCGGCGCGCGGATTCGACCGCCTGCGCGGCGAGCCGCATCGCATGGTCCACGTCGCCCTGCATCCAGACGAGCCGCGCCAGCACCGTGCGGCCGAGCGTCGCGACGTCGATGCCGAGCGCCGCTGCCGCGCAAGGCGGTTCGCCAGCCACGGCCAGCTCGGCCGTGGCCGCCTCCAGCCGCTCGCGCGCCTGCGCATGCTCGCCGAAGTAATGCAGCGACGTCGCGACCATCGCGTTCGCCAGCAGCCGTTGCGGCCGGTCGCCGCGCCGCTCGGCGGCCCGCTCGAAGCGCATCGCATAGCGCAGCGATTCGTGAATGTCGCCGTGCGACAGCGTCGCGTTCCAGAGCCCGACCATCGCGCTGGCGTCGAATGCGTCGTCGCCGACCCGCCCGGCGAGGCCGAGCGTGCGCTCCCACATCGCGGCGGCCGTCTGCGTATCGCCGTCCGTATATAGCAGCGCCGACGCATAGGCCGCGCGCAGCCGCATCTCGCTCGACGCGTCGACGGCCCCGAGCGCGCCGGCCTCGATCGCGTCGAGCGCGCGCCTCGCCGGGATCGAACAGTCGCGCATGCGCGCCGGCTCCCGCAATGCGAGCGCCAGCGCGTCGGCTTCCGCCACCGGCGGCTCGACCGCCGCGGGTTCGCGCTCGGCTTGCACGGGAGCCGGCAGCCGGGCCTCCGCCTGCGCGTGTTCATGGCGCGCATGACGCTCGGCGATGCGTTCGAACTCGCCCTCGTTATGCAGCTTCTCGAGCGCATACGCGCGCGTCGATTCGGTCAATCGGTAGCGTGCCTGCGCGCCGTTGAATTCGACGGTCACCAGCGACTTCGCGATCAGCTCGCCGAGCACGGCGATCATGTCGGCGGGCGACATGCCGGGATCCATTGCGACTTCGCGCGCCGCATCGAACGTGAACGGGCCGACGAAGCACGCCATCCGGCGAAACAGCGCACGCGCGGCCGCATCCAGCAGCACGTAGCTCCAGTCGAACGTCGCGCGCAGCGTCTGATGGCGCGGCAACGCGGAGCGCAGGCCGCCGGTGAGCAGGTTCAGCCGGTCGTCGAGACGCGACGCGACGACCTCCAGCCCGAGCGTCGCGACGCGCGCGGCAGCGAGTTCGATCGCGAGCGGAAGCCCGTCGAGCCGCCGGCAGATATCGCCGATCAGCCGGACACCGGCCGCGTCGATCACGCACTCGGGCGTGGCCGCGCGAACCCGCGCCAGAAACAACTCGACCGCCGAATGGCGCGCGATTTCGTCGACCGTTGCGGCGCCGTCGGGCACCGCCAGCGGACTCACGCGGAACACGGTTTCGACCGAGATATGAAGCGGTTCGCGACTCGTCACGAGCACCCGCAGCGGCGCGGCGCGCGCCGTCAGCGACTCGACGAGGTCGGCCACCAGATCGACGACGTGCTCCGCGTTGTCGAGCACGAGCAGGCTGCGCGACACGGCGAATGCGTCGCCGAGCCGGTCGACGGCCGGCACGCCATGCGTACCGAGCCCCAGTTCCGCGGCAATCGCGAGCAGCACGTCGTCGCGCGTCGTGGCTCGCGCCAGTTCGACGAACAGCGCGCGCTCGCCGACCCGGCCGCGCCACGTGTGCGCGACGCGGTCGGCCAGACTCGTCTTGCCGATGCCGCCCGCGCCGACGAGCGTGACGACCGGCGCACGGTCGATCATGTCGACGATCTGCTCGAGTTCGGCCCGGCGGCCGACGAGCGGGGCCTGATGGACGGCTTCGGCGCCTGGCGCCGCGGCAGCCGGGTGCGGCGCCACCGCGTGCAGGAGCGGCGGATTCGCGACCAGCAGGTAGCCGCGGCCCGGGACGGTCTTGATCAGGTCGCGGCTCGCGCCGAGCGCCTTGCGCAACGCCGCGACATGCACCTGCAGCCGGTTTTCCTCGACGATCAGGCCGGGCCAGACGGCATCCATGATGTCGTCCTTCGACACGACGGAACCGTTGGCGCGATGCAGTACTTCAAGTATGTCGAGCGCGCGCGCGCCAATACGCAGCGCCGCGCCGTGACGCCGAATGTCCCGCTGCTCGAAATCCACCGATAAAGCCCCGATCTGGATCATGGCCGCCTCCAGGTTCCCCACGATGACCGCCATGTGAACGGAGCAGGTCACGGGGGCGGGAGTCCGCACCCGGCCTGCCGTTCAGGGCGGGTTCAAAGTCTCGAAAATGTCGGGCCGAGTGTATACGCGGATTTCGTAAAAATCTTGAAGGAAAATGCGCTGATGCGCCGCGCCGGCGGCCGCCGCCCGGCGGGAATGCGGATCCGGCGATATCATTCGCCCCAGCGTGTTCGCGTGCTGGTCGCGCCCCGGCACCGCCCGAAACCGTCCGCGACAAGCATTTCGTCAAGCAGCGGACATTTGTTCAAGTTATCTTCGGCCTATCGGGCCCGCTGTATGTACCGGACGCCACGATGCTCGCCCGCCGTCCGACTCCGAAGGAATTTTCGCCATGGCAGATCCCCTCACCGCGCCCCCCGCGGCACCCCCGAAAGACACGCTCGGCTGCATCGCGAACCTGCTGTCCAAGGATATTGAAAGGTCCGCGGGCGGCCTGACGCTCCATCGCAAATGCATGCGCGACGAACAATTCGAGCGCATCGAGATGGCGGCCAGCGATCGCGGCTTCCTGATCGGCGTATCGCTGAACGCCGGCCACCGGCGCACGATCTACCGCGGGTCCGGCAAATCCGAGCGGCGGTTTCAGCACAACTCCATCTACATTCGCGACTTTTCGCGGAATTTCCGCGCCGACCTCTACGGCAAGTTCGACTTCGTCCTCGTCGAGCTGTCGCATCGCTATCTCGGCGACCTCGGCCGCGAGCACGACGGCCTGGAAATCGGCGGCCTGAGTTGCGCGCCCGACGTGCAGGACGCGGTGCTGGGCCACCTCGCGCAAGCGGTCGCCAACAGCCTCGACGGGTCCGGCGCGCTGAACGCGTTGTTCGTCGAGCAGATGGGGCTCGCGATCGGCACGCATCTGGCCTGCCGTTACGGCAATGCGCGGGCGCGCGATCTGGAGCGCAAGGGCACGCTGTCGCCGGTCAAGGTCGCGCTCGCCAAGGAGCTGCTGATGGAGAAGGCGGACCTCGGCGTGTCGATCGAGGAAGTCGCCAACGAATGCGATCTGTCGCGCGGCTATTTCATCCGCGCGTTCTCGCGGGCGACCGGACGCACACCGCATCAATGGCTGCTCGAACAGCGCGTGGTCCGCGCCCGGCACCTGATCGAGACGACCGACATGACGCTCGCGGAAATCGCGGCCGCCTGCGGCTTCGCGGACCAGAGCCATCTGAACCGCCTGTTCGCCCGCATCGTCGGCCATCCGCCCGGCGCATGGCGGCGCGGCATGGCGCGCTGAGCTGCCCCGTTCACGCCGGGCACGGGCTTGCGCCGGCCACCGGCCACGCCCGGCGCGACGAACGATTTTTTCCAACGGCGAAATCTGCGTGATTGGCGTGAACAGGCGCTATTTCAGCGGCGTCTCGTCGTAGTTCACCGGCACCCAGTCGTACCGCTCGCCGTCTTTCCGCAAATGCCCGAGCCCGGGAAACGCGATGTGCGCGGCACCGACCAGATAACGCTTGCCCGCCACGCGCGCGAGCGTGTCGCGCCGCGTGCGGCGAGCCGCATCGGCATCGGTGTCGTACTGGACAGTGGCGCCGGTGTCCTGCAACTGGATCGCCGCGACGTGCACGATGTCGCCCCACGCGAGCAACCCGGCGTTGCCGCTCTCGATCAGATAGGCCGTGTGGCCCGGCGTGTGGCCTGGCATCGGCACCGCGCGAATGCCGGGCGCGAGCGTCGCTTCGCCGCGAAACGTGCTGAAGCGCCCGGCCGCGACGTAAGGCGCGACGGATGCGGCCGCCGCATCGAAAAACGACGCGAGGAACGCCGGCGCCTGGGCCTTGCCGTCCGGATCGAGCCAGTATTTCGCGTCGATCTCGTTCACGCGGACGGTCGCATTCGGAAAGGTCATCCTGCCGTTCGAAACCAGACCGCCGACATGATCCTTGTGCAGATGCGTGAGCAGCACTTCGTCGATCTGCCCGGGCTCGTAGCCGGCCGCGCGCAGGTTGGCGAGCAGCTTGCCGCAGCAGTCGCCATAGAGCACGCCGGCGCCGGTGTCGACGAGGATCCGCTTCGACCCGGTGTCGATCAGGAACGCGTTGATCGACCCTTGAACCGGCGGCTCGAGAAATTCGCGATCGAGATCGCGCCGGATGGCCTCCTTCGACACATCGCGAAACACCGTGTCGATCGGAAACGGATGCGTCCCATCCGACAACGCGACGATCTGCAGGCTGCCGAGCTGCTGCCGATAGAATCCGGGCGGCTGGCGCCCGCCGCCCAGCTCGTCCGCGAACGCGGCCGACGCGACGATGCCGAGACACCCCACGACGAGCAGCATGCGGCCCGCGCGCGCCGCGCGTGTACACCAGTTCAGGTTCTTCTTCATGTGCGATCCAAGGTTTGCATACGGACGTGATGCCGTGACACCGAGCTTAACGGTCAGGACCGGGAATAATCCTGCGCGCCGCATGAATCGTTCTGAACGCGGGATGCGGCGCGATCCACGGCCGCCGGCCGGCGATAGAATGCGGACGGCATGCAACGCATCGTCGCGACAGCGACACGCACCCCGACGACGACATGGACAAATTCTCCGCGCTGCGCGCGTTCGTTGAAGTAGCGGAAGCCGGCGGCTTCTCCAGCGCAGGGCGCCGGCTCGATCTCGCCGCTTCGTCGGTGGTGCGCGCGGTGGACGCGCTCGAGGCATCGCTCGGCACCGTGCTGCTGAACCGCACCACGCGACAGGTCACGTTGTCCGATGCCGGCGCCGTCTACTATGCACGGGCGAAGCAGCTGCTCGAGGCGCTCGCGGAAGCCGATGCACTCGTCGCCGATCGCGGCGACGAACCGTCCGGACCGCTGCGGGTGTCCGTGCCGGTCGCATACGGCATGCACCGCATCGCACCGCACGTCGGCGCATTCCTCGCACGCTATCCCAGGCTCGATCTCGATCTGCAACTCACCGACGCACGCGTCGATCTCGTCACCAGCCGGATCGACGTCGCGATCCGGCTCGGCGAAGCCGCGCCGTCCGCGGAGGTCGTCGCGCGGCAGCTCGGCACGTTCCGGCGGTATGTCGTGGCGAGCCCCGACTATCTCGATGCGCACGGCACGCCATCGATGCCGGGTGAGCTGGTCGATCATGGATGCCTGCGCTTTCACTTCGGTGGCGATCAGCAAGCGTGGTCGTTCGTCGATGCGCACGGCGCGACGAAGGTGCTCGTCACGGGGCGACTGAAATCGAACCACAGCGAAGTGTTGCGCGCCGCCGCGCTCGATGGCGGCGGCATCGCGCTGCTGCCCGACTGGCTGGTCGATGCCGACGTCCGGGCGGGCCGCCTGCGCAGGCTCTTCGAACAGTACGACGTCGTGCCCGACGCGGCACGCTCGGTCGTCACCGCGCTCTACCTGCCGAATCAGCGCGGCTCGAAGCGCGTCACCGCGTTCATCGATTTTGTCGAGGCGCTGGCTCGCACGCCGTGCTGAATCGCACGGCATGCGGTGTTACCAGCCGAACTTCGCCTCCATGCCGACATAGTCGGCATTGCGCGCGCCGAGCGCGCGAATCGAATCGGCGACCTGGAAGTGCACGGCTTCGACGGCAAGCGCGACGTTTGCATTGACGAGCCAGTCCACGCGGGCCTGCGCATACATGCCGGTCCACGCACTGCCCTTGCCGGCCGTGCCGGGCACCGCCGACATCCCTTGCCCGTAGATCGCGTCGGCCGTCGTCGCGCGCCACTGGAAGCCGACCGCGGTCATGACCGTCACGTTGCTGGCCGGCTTGAACGTCAGCGACGGCTTCACGTGAATCAGGTTGCTGTAGCCGGTGTAGCCGGCGAGCGTGAAGTAATAGCCGTTCGGGAACAGCGGGTTGAAGGTGCCCATGCGCCCGTCGCCCGGATGCCTGTCGCCCGATGCGCCGTCGAATTGAATGCCGATGCGCGGCGTGCCGGCCGTTTTGAACGTGTAGCCTGCGAGCGTGCCGAAGGCCCACGCGCCGATCGTGTCAGGTCCGATGTGCCCCGTCTGGAGCATCGCCTCGGCGTCCCAGTCGAATTGCCCCGATTTGCCCGCGTAGCGCATGTCGAACACGTCGCGCCGTTCGGTGCCGGCGCCGGCGAGATAGCGCGCATTGTCGCGCGTATAGCGCGACCAGTACGCGGACAGGTCGCCCGGACCGGTGCCGCTGCGCTCGACGCGCACGCCGTCGAATCTCAGGTGCCGGTTTGACACGTCGTCGAACACCGCGTCGTTGCGGTATTGCACCGGGCGCGTCACGTAGCCGATCAGCCGCCATTTACCGATTTCGTAATTGGCCCACAGCGCGTCGAACGCCTGACGCACGTTCGGCCCGTCGCGCACCGACACGAACCGCTGCAAGTCGAATGCCATCTCCTGCCGGCCGATGCGCGTCTTGAAGGTGCCGCCGCCCAGCTGATCGACATACGCGACGAACGCCTGTTCGATGTCGAGCTGATCGCGATCGACCACCCCGACCGTATCCTTGCCGAACGGCCGGGAATCGACGAGCTGGAAGAACGCCTGGAAATGCCCGGCATAGCGCAGATCCGCGTGCACGTTCGCACGCTGGATCACGTAATTGTCGTCATGCGCGGCGCCCAGCCCGAACAGCGGCGCATTGTTCAGCTCGAAGCGCTCGCGCAGGTTCGCGCCGAGCGACAGGTAGGTCGACGGATCGCCGCCCAGCGGGATGTACTTCAACGCGTCGAGCGGCTTGCGCGGCACGCACGGATTCGCGAGTACCGACCAGTCTTCCTGCCAGCGATTGAACAGCACCGTGGGCCGCTTCGCGGTGCACGACGTGCCGGCGGCGGGGGCCGCGGCCGTGGCGGGGGCCGGGTCCGACGATGCGTCGGCCCCGGCCGCCGTACCGGCGTACGTCGCGGCGCCCGCCGCCAGCATGGCGGTCGGCAGGACGCCCCGCCACGCACGTTGCGTCGACCGATGTCCCATTACTTCGACCGCGCGTGGATCTCGGCGACATAGCCGCCGGGGAACTGCACGAGCGCCGCGTCGCGGCCGTCCGACGTAAATGTCGGCACCAGCACGGTCACGCCGGCCGCCTGCGCCTGCTTCAGCGTGGCGGCGAGATCGGTCACTTCGTAGCCCGTCATCTCGCGGCCGAACGGGTAAGGCAGGCGGCCATCCGTCGCGAGCACCGTCATCTTGCCGAAGCCCGATTCGATGCGGATGCGGCGGTACGTATCGTTCGGCCGGCCGATCTCGACGCCCGGCGCATGGCGCACGTCCGACACGACCTTGCCGCGCGAGAACGCGACGAAATCGCGCACCAGCTTGTTCGCGCTTTCCGGCGACACGTACACGCGGTTTTCCGGCACCGTCTGCAGCGCATCGTAATGCGGCGCTTCGGTATGCCAGTACAGTTGCATGTTCACACCGCCCGGCCAGCGGATGATCGCATCGCGGCCGATCGGGTCCGGGAACGTGTCGACGATCACGTCCGCGCCGTGCGCGCGCGCCGACTTCACCGCGACGTCCATGTCGGTGACGAGATAACCGGTGCGTTCCTCGCAGAACGGATACGGAATCGGCGTCTTGAAGCCGAACACCGACACCGTGCCGACCGGCGTGAGCACGAGCTGCGACATCGTCTGGCTCGGCGTCGGCGTGACCTGGAACACACCCTGCTTCGACTTCTTGCCGCCGAACGTCGCGACGAAGCTGTCGGTAAAGCGGTCGAAATCTTCCGGCGCGACGCACACGTGCGTGGTGTCGTACTGCGGGCCGACCGTGACGGCCGGTACACGCCCGGATGCGGACTCGACCAGACGGGTCGTATCGGCGTGGGCCGGCGCGTTCGCCAGCAAGGCGCCGAATACGGCCGTCGTCAGCAATACCTGTCGCAACTTCAGTGCAATCATCGAGTTCTCCTTGAGCTTGCCGACAGGCATGCTGCCCGTGTGGCGGTTCGAAACAGACTAGTGAAGGCGGGCCTGAATGTCATGGCGGCATCCTGAATTGTTCTGAATAGGCCGCGCGGGCTGCGCAACCTCCTCGATAACGCCCGCCGTCACGCCGGAACCGGCAAACCCAGCCGCCAGCTCAGATTGCCGCGCGCACGCGCCTCGCAGCGCGTGTAGAAGAAATCGGTCAGATAAATGCGCGGGCGTTCGAGCAGCCCGCGCAGGATCGCACGTTCAAGACGGTCGTAAGCGCGGTCGTCGAGATCCGGGCGCTCGGCGCGCAGGCGCCGCCCGTCTTCGCGAAACCGGCTGCGAGACGCACCGAGCACGGCCAGATCGATGTCGCACACGAAACGGGTATCCGGTTCCGCGGCAAGGCCTGCGTGGTTGGTCGCGCGAATCATCGCGCAGACGAGGTCGCACGCGCGGATGCGTCCATCCGCCTGGCGCCGGAACCAGTCGGCGCTACGCTGCTCGTTATCCTGCGCGCCAGGGACGAAGATCACGTCATGGAACCAGAGCGCGAGTTCGACCGCCTCCGGTTCGGGAATCGCGCCGCGCGCGAGGTCGAGATGGCGCAAGCAGCGCCGTACATGCAACAGCGTATGGTAATGGCGCGCCGGCTCCGCATAGCACCGCGCCAGCATGCGATAGACATCCTCGGCACGTGCGCCGCCGCAGCATGACCACAACGCAACGAATCGCGCCTGCGTCCGGTTCACGTTCGCTCCTTGGCGCGGGGCGCCCGCGCACGATCGCCCCAGGCCGACATTAGCGCGATGCGCTCAGAAAAATTCCCTGCGAATGTCGATGCTGGACCGCTGGCCGATGTTGCCGTAATGATGCGCGAGCCACGCGTCCGCTTCGCGCCGCCCGTGGTCGCGCAGCTCGCTCAGGAATCCCCAGTCCGCGTTGTACTTGCTCGAGACGCTCAATGCGCTCAGCGCATCGTCCGCGCGAATCGAATGGATCAGCATTTCCTTCATGTCGCCGCGCTTGACCGTGCCGTCCCGGATCAGGTCGGTGACGAACGCGATGGCGCGCATTTCGCGCATCAGCGACGAGTTGAAACTGATCTCGCTGATACGGTTGAGAATTTCCGCGGCCGTGATCGGTACACCGCGGCGCACGAGCGGATTGATGTGCACGATCACGACGTCGCGCGTCGCGCAGTTGTAGATCAGCGGATAGATGGCCGGATTGCCCATGTAGCCGCCATCCCAGTAGTACTCGCCATCGATCGACACCGCCTGGAACAGGGTCGGCACGCATGCCGACGCAAGCACTGCGTCGGCGCTGACATCCTCGCCCGTGAAGATGCGGATCTTCCCGGTCTCGACGTTGGTGGCGCTCAGGTACAACCGGATCGGACAGTGCTTGCGCAGCGCGTCGAAGTCGACCCGGCGCTCGAGCACCTCGCGCAGCGGATTCAGGTTGTTCGGATTGAACTGATAGGGCGAGAAAATGCGCAGCATCATGTCGGCGAACGCATAAATCGGCGAATGATCGAGCCCGAAGCTGTGCGTGCCCTTCAGCCACGGCGCCCAGCGCAGCGGGTTGTAGTGCTCCGCCGATTTCGCGACGGCCTCCCAGAAGTCGTGCAGCGCCTGACGCGCACCGTCCTCGCCGCCCTGCAGCAGTCCGTACGCGAGTACCGTGGCGTTCATCGCGCCGGCGCTGGTGGCGCTGACGCCCTCGATGTCGAGCCTGCCGTCTTCGATCAGCCGGTCGAGCACGCCCCACGTGAAGGCGCCGTGCATCCCGCCGCCCTGCAACGCCAGCGCGACCGGTTTGCGCGGGACATCGCGGTGACGTCTTGTATGCGTGATTGTCATGCCCGTCTCCTCAAGCAGCGGCGGGGCGCGCGCGGCACGCGGTCACACGATGCGTCGTCGTGCGCCGCGGCCCTGTTCATCCCGCGCGCGCGCCCAATGCATCCAGCAGCGTTTTGGCCTCTCGCAGGTCACTCGTGTCGAAGCCTTCCGTGAACCACGCGTACACCTCGGACAGCGCGTGCGTCGCCTCCACGGTCTTTCCCTGTCGTTGCAACAGCTTGGCGAGGTCGGACGCCGCCCGCAATTCCAGCGCCCTGGCACCCTGCTGGCGCGCCCGCGCGATCGCCTTGTGAAGGCAATCGATGGCTTCGTCGTCGCGTTCGGGTGCCGCGCCTTCGTTCCCCGCACCGTCCGCCAGATAGATTCCGGTGAGCCGGTACACCTCGGCCTCGTAGCAATGCTCGCCGGATTGCTCGACGATCGCCCTCGCCTCTTCGAGCATGCCCAGTGCCGAGCGCTTGTCGCCCGCGCGCCAGTAACTGTCGGCGAGCAACGCGAGCGAATAAGGACGCTGGTCCTCGCCGCCGGCTGCCCGCTGGGCGTCGAGGCCCTGCCGCATCTGCGCGATGCCGTCCGCGATGTTTCCCTGCGCGCTCATCGCCCAGCCTCGCAGCACCGTTCCCCATGCGAGCCAGTACGGCAACCCGTGCTCGGTCGATACGGCGATGACCGCGTCCGCGCGCTCGGCGGCCAGCAGCGGCTCGCGCCGCAGTTGGTGCAAGTGCGCGGTGTAGGTCAGGCTGAACGCGAGCGAAGGCCCGTAAGAAAGGCTCCGCGCGAGCGCCAGTGCCTCGACGCTGCAGTCGAGCGCCTGGTCGGGATACCCCTGAATCCACAGGGTCAGCACGAGGAAACTGAGCGCCCGGATGCCGGGATCCACGCCGTGCGCGAATACGTGCGCCTGATGCTGCTCCGGGTCGTAGATCGCCCGGGCCTGCTCCAGATGCGTGCGAGCCGCAGCGAATTCGCCCTGCAGAAAGAAGCACGACCCCAGCGCGCTATGTGCCTCGATGAGGAAGCCCGGATCGTTCGCGTCCCGGGCCGTTTCGAGCATCTGCTTGCCCAGCTCGGTCGCGAGCGCATACTCGCCGCGCACCACGTGATGCATCCGCAATCCCAGCTGCGTCGCGAAGCGCGGCGATGCCTCGCCGGTCCGCTCGCACAGCTCGAGCGCACGCGTATAGACTGCGCCCACCTCGGTCGCGCCATACCCGCGCACGTCCATCAGGACCGGCCCCAGCGAAAGCAGCAGCGTCAGTTCCCAATGCGCGCGCACGGGTGTGTCGGGCAAGCCCTTCAGCAACGCCAGCGCCGCGCCGAGATGATTCATTGCATCGTGATGGGCGGCATGGCGCAACGCCTGCTGGGCCGCGCGATGCAGGTATTCGACCGCCTTCGGAATGTTGCCGCTCTGGCTGTAGTGGTGCGCAAGCTCGCTGCAGTAATCGGCGATGCGCGTCGGGAACAGCATCTCGATCGCCTGCGCGGTGCGTTCGTGCAGCGTGGTCCGCCGCTCCGTGAGCAACGAGCGCCCGGCCACTTCCTGGGTCAGCGCGTGCTTGAACGAATAATTGACTTCGGGGAAGGCGGGACGCTCGTAGATGAACTCCGCCGCTTCCAGATGCGCGAGCAGGCGCCGCAGTTCGTCGTCCCGTGCCGGTGCCTCGCCGCAAATGCGCCGGATCAGGCTGAACGGAAACTCGTGGCCGATCACGGCGAGCGCCTGCAGCAGTTCCTTTTCGTCGAGCGGCAGCCGGTCGATCCGCGCAGCCAGCACGCCCTGCACGGTGGTCGGTATGTGCAGCGTCGCCGGTGTCTCATCGATCCGATAATGCCCGGCCTCGCCGAGCAGCGACTTCTCCTCGACGAGCGTCTGGACCACTTCCTCCATGAAGAACGGATTGCCCTCCGTCTTCTCCAGAATGAGCTGCTTCAGCGGCACGAGCGAGCGATCCTCGCCGAGCAGCGCCGTGAGCAGCCCCTGCGCATCCGACGGGCCCAGCGGTTCGAGCCGCAGCGTGCTCCAGTGCGCCGCGCCGGCCCACGCGGGCCGATACTCGGGCCGGTAGTTCACCAGCAGCAGGATGCGCGCGTCCGGCACGTGGTCGATCAGGTACGTGAGGAAGGCTTCCGTTTCGCGGTCGAGCCATTGCAGATCCTCGAACAGCAGATGGAGCGGCTGATTCCGGCTCTCGCGCACGAGCAGTTGCCTGATTGCGTCGAAGGTGCGCTCGCGCCGGATCTGCGGATCCATCTCGGCGAGCACCGGGCTGCCTTCGCCGATGCCCAGCAGATAGAGGACGTACGGCACGAGGTCCTCGAAACTGCGCTCGAGCGTAAGCGCCTTGCCGATGACCTTTTCCCGGCAGCGCCGCTCGTCGTCCTGGGTCGTGATCTGGAAATAATTCTTCAGGAGTTCGATGAGCGGCAGATTCGGAAACGCCTTGCCGTGCGATACCGAGAACGTCTCCAGCACCAGCGCGCCGCGCCGCGAACGCTCCTTGAACTCGTGGAACAGGCGCGACTTGCCGACGCCGGCTTCCCCCACCACGCCGACCACGCGTCCGTGCCCGGCCCGCATGGTGTCCAGCGCGCGGTTCAGGTGCTCCATTTCCGTTTCGCGGCCGACAAACCGCGCGAGGCCGCGGTGCGCCGCCAGTTGCAGGCGCGTGCGCAACGCGCCCAGGCCGAGCACCTCGTAGACGCACAGCGGCGCGGGAATGCCCTTGAGTTGCGTCGCGCCCAGCGCCTTGAATTCGAAATAGCCCTCGGCCAGCTTGTGGGTCGATTCGCTGACGAGAATCGACGTCGGCGCCGCGATGCCCTCGATCCGCGACGCGATGTGGATCGTATGCCCGAGCGGATCGTACTCGGTGTGCAAGTCGTCGGTGCGGATCGACCGGACGACGACCTCGCCCGTGTGAACGCCGACGCGAATCTGCAGAGGAATGCCTTCCTGCAGACGAATGCGGTCGCCATGCTGACGCATCGCCTGCTGCATGCGCAACGCGGCGAAGAGCGCGCGCTGCGCATGGTCTTCGTGGGCGATCGGTGCGCCGAACAGCGCGAGGATGCCGTCGCCGAGCGATTTCGCTACGTACCCTTCGTAGTAATGGACCGCCTCCATCATCAGCTCGACCACAGGGACGATCAGGCGATGCGCCACTTCGGGATCGAGGTCGTGGATCAACGCGGTCGATCCCGCCATGTCGGCAAACAGCGCGGTCACGGTCTTGCGCTCGCCGGCGGGCTCGCCGCGCGCTTCCATCGCCGCGTGTTCGGCACGGATCCGCTCGGCAAGATGATCCGGCGTGTAATGAACGGGGGTTGGCGGTGGCTCCGGCTGTGATGGCCGGGAAGGCGGCGGCGCCGCAGCGGTCGTCTCGAGCGACGCTCCGCAATTGCTGCAGAAGCGGGCCGCGGGATCGGCGTCATGTCCGCATTGCGGGCACGTGCGGGACAGCACGGCCTGACATTCCTGGCAGAACTTCGCACCGGGAGGATTCTCGGACCCGCATAGTGTGCAGCGCATAAAACCCTCTCTTCCTGCCAAGGGTCGACCTCAAAACATTATGCGCCACTCTCCGCGGGTATTCAGGGCCAACCGGCACCAGTTAACCCTACATCTTCCCCGCCAGATGGAACCGCGATGCCGGATGCCACAGCCTCACCGACGTGGCGACCTGCTCGCCGACCCACGTGCGACGCCGCAATAGCAGGCACGGTTCGCCGATCTCCATGACGAGATGCCGACGCACCTGCGCATTCGGCTTCTCCGCGTAGATCCGGAACTCCGCGCGCTGGATCGGCGCGAGCCGCACCATGTAGTGATTCGGCGTCTCGAGCGTGAAATCCTGCTCCAGGTAGTCGGGAAACAAGGCCGGGTTCACGTAGCGATCCTCGAACTGGATCGGCTCGTCCTCCTCGTAATGCACGATGCGCGAATGAAACACGGGCCCCGTGCGAAGCGCCAGCGCCTCGATCGCTTCCGGCTCGACGCTGCGCTCGAGCAGCAACACGCGCGCGCTGTGCCGATGACCGCGTTCCGCAATCTCGTCCGCGATGTTGCGGATCTCCAGCACCGTCGATTCGTAATGCCGGCGCTCGACGAACGTGCCGGCGCCCTGGATGCGCGTCAGCACGCGCTCGGTGGTCAGCTCGCGCAGCGCGCGCGACACCGTCATCCGTGCGACGCCGAACTCCTTGACCAGCTCGGCCTCGGTTGGAATCGCGCCGCCCGGCTTCCAGTCGCCCTTCGCGATCCGCTCGACGACGTAGCGCTTGATCTGCTGGTACGCCGGCAGCGCGCGTGCGGGCACGTCGTCGCCCGACGTGCCCGCCCGACGCGCCGGTGTGTATCGTTCCGTTTCGTTCATGCGCCCTCGACCGATTGAAGGTTGGATGCCCCGCCGCCCATCGCCCGTTACCCTCGCACCGCTACAGCACGGACGGCGGCACGCCCGCGACGATCCCGGCCGCGATCGCGATGTCGTCGGCAAGCGGCCGGTCGTCGTGATACGCGGGCACACGTTCGCGCACCTGTCGCCACAGCGCGTCGGTCGACGCGGCACGCGCCGCGCCGCTCGCCTGCAAATCGTAGGCCTGCGCGGCGGCCAGCAGCTCGATCGCGAGCACGCGCGTCGTATTCTCGATGATGTCGAGCGCCTTCAGCGCGGCAGGCGTCGCGTGGCACAGATGATCTTCCTGCAGCCCCGACGTAATGCCGCCGTCGAGGCTCGCCGGCGCCGCGAGTCGCTGATTCTGCGCGACCAGCGCGACCGCCGTGTACTGCGCGATCATGAAGCCCGAACACGTGCCGCCGGGCGCCGCGAGAAACGCCGGCAACCCGCTCACGAGCGGATTGACGAGGCGGTCCAGACGCCGCTCGGCAATGGCCGCCACCTGCGCCATCGCGGCCGCGAGGCTGTCCATCGCAAGCGCGATGCCCGCGCCGACCGCATGCGCCTGCGAATGAACGACCGGTGCGTCGCGCGTACCGGCGACGATCGGATTGTCGGTGACGGACGCGAGTTCGCGGTCGACGACTTCCGCCGTCACCGCGAACACGTCGCGCGCCGCGCCGTGCACGTGCGGAATCGTGCGCAGGCTGAGCGGATCCTGCGTATGCCGGCCGCTCGCCGCGCCGAGCATCGGGCTGTCGGCGAGCATCGCCCGCAGGCGCGCGCCGACGTGCCCGATGCCGGGCGAAATCCGCAGCGCGAGCGACGCCGGGTCGAACGCGGCGAGCTGTCCGCCGAGATTCTCGAAGCTCGCCGCCGCGATCCAGTCGGCCCAGTCGAGCAGCCGCTCCGCGCGCGCCAGCGCGAACGCGGCGAGCCCCGTCACGCACGGCGTGCCGTTGACCAGGCTCAGCCCTTCTTTCGCACCGAGCGCGAGCGGTTCGCGACCGATGCGGCGCAGTGCCTCGTCGCCGCGTATGCGCTCGCCGCGATGGCGCGCATGACCCTGCCCGATGCAGACGAGCGCGACGTGCGCCATGTGCGTCAGGTAGCCGACCGAACCGTGCGCCGGCACCTCGGGCAGGCAATCGTGTTCGAGCAGCGCGACGAGCTGTTCGACGACCTCGGCACGCACGCCGGAATGCCCATGCGCGAAGTTGTTGATCGCCGCCGCGATGATCGCGCGCGTTTCGGGCGCGCCGAGCGGCATGCCGACGCCGACCGCGTGGCTCATCAGGATGTTGCGCGACAGCGTGCTCTGCTGGGCCGGCGACACGATCACGTCGCACAGCGCGCCGACGCCGGTATTGACGCCGTACGCGCGAATCCCGCGCGCGACGATCTCGTCGACGAGATCGCGCGCCGCGGCGATCCGCCCGCGCGCATCGTCGGTCAACGCCAGCGGTTCGCCGGCCGCGACGGCCGCAATCTGCCGCCAGTCGAGCGGCCGTGCAGAACGGAATACGGTCATGACGTCCTCAATTCGCGGCGCGGTCGTGATGGCTCGACACGAACTGGCGGAAGCGTTCCGAACATTGGCCGCCGAACAGCGCGTCGGGCGGCCCGTCCGAATCGACCTCGCCCTGATGCAGGAACATCACGCGATTCGACACGTGCCGCGCGAAGCCCATCTCGTGCGTGACGACCAGCATGGTGCGCCCTTCCTCCGCGAGCGAGCGCATCACGCGCAGCACTTCGCCGACCAGCTCCGGGTCGAGCGCCGACGTCGGTTCGTCGAACAGCATCACCTTCGGATGCATCGCGAGCGCCCGGGCGATCGCGACGCGCTGCTGCTGGCCGCCCGACAGGTGCGCCGGATAGTAGCCGCGCTTGTCCGCGAGGCCGACGCGCGCGAGCAGCGCCTCGGCTTCCTCGACCGCTTCCGCGCGGCTGCGCTTGAGCACGCGCAGCGGCCCTTCGACGAGATTGTCGAGCACCGTCATGTGCGACCACAGGTTGAAGTTCTGGAACACCATCCCGAGCTGCGAGCGGATGCGATCGACCTGCCGCCGGTCGCCCGGCTGCAGCTTGCCGTCGCGTGCGCGCTTCATCTTCAGTTCTTCGCCGGCAAGCGCGACGGAGCCGTCGTCGGGCGTTTCGAGCAGGTTCAGGCAGCGCAGGAAAGTGCTCTTGCCCGAGCCGCTCGCGCCGAGGATCGAGATGACGTCGCCTTCGTGCGCGTCGAGCGAGATACCCTTCAGCACGTGATGATCGCCAAACGACTTGTGGATGTTCTTGACCGACAGCGCAACGGGAGCAGCGGTGTTCATCGGATTCTCCGGGAAAGGACGGGGATGCTCAGGACGCAACGCGCCGGGGATTGCGTGCCGCCGCGGCGGACGCACCGGATGGCTTCGGCGCACGCAGGTGGCCGGAGAGTCGCCATTCGAGCGCGCCGAGCAGGCGCACGACGATGAAGTTCAGGCCCAGGTAGATCAGCGCCGCGCACACGAACACCTCGGTCGTCCGGTAGGTCTGCTGGATGATCTGCTGCGCGACGCCCGTCACCTCCCACACGGTCACGAGGCTCGCGAGCGCGGTCGACTTGACCAGCAGCACGGCTTCGGTCGAATACGCGGGCAGGCACTGGCGCAATGCGATCGGGCCGATCACGCGGCGCAGCAGCGCGAAGCCCGACAGGCCGATCGAATAACCGGCCTCGATCTGCCCGACCGGCACGGCCATCAGCCCGCCACGCAGGATCTCGGCCGTGTAGCCCGCCGTGCACAGCGCGAGCGACAGCACCGCGCACACATAGGGCTCGCGCAGCAGCGGCCAGACGAAGCTTTCGCGGATCACGCCGAACTGGCCGAGCCCGTAATACACGAGGAACATCTGGATCAGCAGCGGCGAGCCGCGAAACACGAGGATGTACGCGCGCGCGAAGCGGTTCGGCAGCCAGTGCGGCGACACGCGCATCGTGACGATCACGAGCGACAGCAGGCCGCCGAGCACGAGCGACGCGAAGAACAGGCCCAGCGTGGTCGGCACGGCCGCGAGCAGCTGGCCCAGCGTGCCGAGGAGGAAATCGAAATCGAGTGACATGCGTGCTCTCCGTCAGTTGCGCGCGAAATTGCGGCGGAACGAGCGGCCGACGATCGCTTCGGCCCGGTTGAACACGCGGTTCGACAGGCCCGTCATCACCAGGTACAGCGCGCCGCCCGCGACGAAGAACACGAAGTACTGATGCGTCGAGCTCGCCGCGATCTGGCTCGTGCGCAGCAACTCCGCGAGGCCGGTGACCGAGATCAGCGCCGAATCCTTCAGGCTCAGTTGCCACACGTTGCCGATGCCGGGCAGCGCGAAACGCAGCACCTGCGGCACCAGGATGCGGCGCAGCACCATCGCGCGCGGCATGCCGATCGAGCGCGCCGCTTCGAGCTCGCCTTTCGACACCGCGAGCACCGCTGCGCGATACACCTCGGCCTGATAGGCGCCCGAGATCATCCCGACGGCGAGTGCGCCGATCACGAACGGCGGCACACCGATGAAGCCTTCCGCGCCGAACCACTGGCCGATGGTCGTGACGAGCGTCGAGCCGCCGAAGTAGAACAGATAGATGACGAGCAGTTCGGGCACGCCGCGAAACACCGTCGTGTACAGGTCGCCGAGCAGGCGAGCGCTGCGGTGGCGCGACAGCTTGGCCGCCGCGATCGCCGCGCCGATCACGGCGCCGACCGCGAGCGCGGCGAGCGTCAGCGCGACCGTCATCAGCGCGGCGAGCAACAGCACGCCGCCCCAGCCCTCGGTACCGAAGCCGAGCATTTCAAGAATCGCCATGCGTGCCTCCCGGCAAGTGTTGAATGAATCCGCAGGATGCGTGCCGCCGCGCGTCGGTCGAGCCGCTCACGCGGCGGCGGCCGGACACGCGCTTACGGCGTGACGTCGGTCTTGAACCACTTGTCGGCGAGTTTCTTCACGGTGCCGTCCGCGAGCGCCGCGCCGATCGCCGTGTCGAACTTCGTCTTCAGGTCGGCGTCCTGCTTGCGGAACGCGAGCCCTTCGCCCGGGCCCCAGATCGGGCCGCCGAGCTTCGGCCCCGCGAGCACGATCGACGCGTTGTCCTTCTTCGTGTTGTTCGCCGCGTAGTACGTGACGTCGTCGAACGACGCGTCGATGCGGCCCGCGACGAGGTCGAGATCGCGCTCAGGCGACGTCTTGTACACGCGGATCGACGCGATGTCCTTGAAGCTGTCGTTGATGAACTTCGTATAGACGGTGCCCGACTGGATGCCGATCGTCTTGCCCTTGAGCTGCTTGCGCAGCGCGTCGACGGTCGGCTTGTCGGCATTCGCGTCGCCGGTCAGCTTGACCATCGGCGCGCCGGGTGCGGCCTTCGGCAGGATCTTCGTATCGGTGACGGCGAAGGTCGCCGGCGTGGCCGCATACGGGCGCGAGAACAGCAGGATCTTCTCGCGCTCCGGCGTGATCGAGATCGCATCCATCAGGACATCGAACTTGCCGGCCTGCAGACCGGGAATCATCCCGTCCCAGTCCTGCGCGACCATGTTGCATTGCACCTTGATCCGCTCGCACACGTTGGCGAGCAGTTCCGGTTCGAAACCGCCGAGCTTGCCGCCCGGCAGCGTGAGGTTCCACGGTGCGTAGCCGCCTTCGAGCGCGACCGTCACCGTCTTCCATTCCTTTGCCTGCACCGGTGCGGCGAGCGTTGCCGCCGCGGCCGCGATGGCGCCGATCGTCCTGATTGCCCACTTGATGCGCTTGCCGTTCACGAGAGTTTCTCCTTGCGTTGAAGTTCGCCATCCCTTCGGTGCAGCAAGCCGCCTCAGGAATTTGTCTATACAAGCATGCAAGAAGAAAAACAGCGAGACAAGCAGCGATCAAAAAAAACCGCGTAAACGCGGGAAATCCCCTAATTTCAGGGCTCTGACGTGCGTCATCGAGGGGAATCCGGGCACGGATTTGGTGCAATTCCGGCGGTCCAATCGCCAGGATGACTAGACAAATTTTGAATTCGATCGGGAGCGAGGCTGAGACTCGGCACGGACGACCATCGCAATTCATCTGACGATGAATCGCGTCCGTGCCGATCCGGCCCCCAGCGGCGGGCGCTACTTCTGCCCGGTTTGCTCGCGGTCCAGCACCGCAAAAAGCTGATCGAAACGCGCTTTTGCATCTCGCGGTTGTGCAACGCTTCGGGCCGCGGCTTCGTTCGTCGGCTGTCCGACCACGATCAAGCCCACCATGCCCAACATGTGATGAGGAAGACAGCGATAGCCATAAACACCGGGCGTATCGAACTTCACGGTCAGATCCTCACTGATCTTTCCGGCAAACGACCGGGCTCCGTCCGGCGCCATCCCGGGAATGCTTTCGACGCTATGACCGCTGTCGGCGGCCACAAAATGGACGCTGTCGCCCGCGTTGATATGGACGAGGGCCGGCTCGAACCCGCGCTGGCCGTCCGATGCCTGATTCAGCATCCTGACTTCGATTTCAGCCGCGTAAGCACCGAGCGACCACAGCAATCCCATCCCGACGATCAACCGCGCCAATCCAGATTTCTTCATTTCGTTCTCCGACGGATTGGCCGCGGGATCGCTCCCCCGGCCAATCCGATCACGGTATCAGCTGCGCTTCAGATCGAAGCGATCGAGGTTCATCACTTTCGTCCACGCGTGGACAAAGTCGCGCACGAACTTCTCGTGCGCATCGTCCGACGCATAGACTTCGGCAACGGCCCGCAGCTCCGAACTGGAACCGAACACCAGATCGACCGGGCTTGCCGTCCACTTGAGCGCGCCCGTCTTGCGGTCACGCCCTTCGTAAGTCCCGTCTGCGCTTGAGGACTTCGTCCATTGGGTCGACATGTCGAGCAGATTCACGAAGAAGTCGTTGCTCAGCGTGCCGGGTCGATTGGTCAGGACACCCAGCCTTGAATGGCCCGCATTGGCGTCCAGCGCACGCAGCCCGCCCACGAGAACGGTCATCTCCGGAACGGTGAGATCCAGCTTGCTCGCGCGGTCGACCATCAACTCGGCCGGCGACCGCTCATTGCTCTTCTGATAGAAGTTGCGGAACCCGTCGGCGGTCGGCTCGAGAACGGCGAACGAAGCGACATCGGTCTGCGCCTGCGACGCATCGACGCGTCCCGGCGAGAACGGAACCTTGACGTCGTAGCCGGCCTTGCGGGCCGCATCCTCGACGGCCGCGCTGCCGCCCAGCACGATCAGGTCGGCCAGCGACACCTGCTTGCCATCCGTTCTGTTCCTGTTGAAGCCGGACTGAATGCCTTCCAGCGACTTCAGCACTTTCGACAGGCTCGCCGGGTCATTCACCGCCCAGGCGTTTTCCGGCGCGAGGCGAATGCGCGCGCCATTCGCGCCGCCTCGATAGTCGGTGGCGCGGAACGAGGCCGCGGACGCCCACGCGGTCTTGATCAGTTCCGACTTCGGCACCCCCGATGCGAGGATCCTGCGCTTCAGCTCCGCAATATCGGCGTCGCCGATCATCTGGTAGCCGGCAACGGGCAGCGGATCCTGCCAGATCAGATCGACCTTGGGCACATCCTTGCCCAGATAGCGCGCCTTCGGGCCCAGGTCCCGGTGCGTCAGCTTGAACCACGCCTTGGCGAACGCCAGCTTGAATTCCTCGGGATGCGCGTGAAAGCGCTTGGCGATCGCGCTGTACGCGGGATCGACCTTCAACGCGATATCGGTCGTAAACATCATCAGCGGATGTCGCTTCGACGGATCGTGTGCGTCCGGCACGATGTCCTGCGCGTCCTTCGGCATCCACTGATGAGCGCCTGCCGGGCTCTTCGTCAGCACCCAATCGTGTTCGAGCAGATTGTCGAGATACTGCATCGTGAAGTGAACGGGGTCGACCGACCATGCGCCTTCAAGGCCGCTCGTGATCGTGTCGGCGCCCTTCCCGGTACCACACTTGTTCGCCCAGCCCAGGCCTTGCGCTTCGACGCCCGCGCCCGCCGGTGCCGCGCCCACGCATTTGTCGGGCGACGCCGCGCCATGGGCCTTGCCGAAGGTGTGACCGCCCGCGATCAGCGCGAGGGTCTCCTCGTCATTCATCGCCATGCGGCCGAACGCGTCGCGAATGTCCTTTGCCGCGGCGACGGGATCGGGGTTGCCGTTCGGACCTTCCGGGTTCACGTAGATCAGCCCCATCTGGGTGGCCGCCAGCGGCTTCTCGAGCTTGCCGTTCTTGTCGCGGTTATCCGACATGAATTTCGTGCCGGCGCCCCAATAAACCAGATCCGATTGCCAGTCGTCTTCCCGGCCGCCGCCAAAGCCGAAGGTTTGAAAACCCATGGATTCAAGCGCGACATTGCCGGTGAGGACCATCAAATCGCCCCACGAAATATTCTCGCCATATTTCTTCTTGATCGGCCACAACAAACGGCGCGCCTTGTCGAGATTGGCGTTATCCGGCCAGCTGTTCAGCGGCTCGAATCGCTGCTGTGCGCCGCCGGCGCCGCCACGGCCATCGTACGTGCGATAGGTGCCCGCGCCGTGCCACGCCATCCGGATGAAGAACGGTCCATAGTTGCCGTAGTCTGCCGGCCACCAGTCCTGCGACGTCGTCAGGGTCGCGCGGATATCCTTCTTCACGGCCTCGATATCGAGCTTGTTGAATGCCTGCGCATAGTCGAAATCCTTTCCGTACGGATTCGACTCGACGTCGTGCTGACGCAGCGGCGAAAGATCGAGCCGCTCCGGCCACCAGAAGTCATTCGTGCGCGGCGCACCGTCGGCCCACGCGGCAACGGTGCCGGCACTCATCGCGATGATGGCGAGCGCGGCCACGACCGATTTTCCGATACGTTTTTTCTGCATATTGACCCCTCCGTAATTGGGCGTAATGTTGGAATGCCGGAGGATTGTGGTCTTTGATGGAATTCGTCGGCCAATCGGTAGTTTTTATTCGTCCGATTAATGCGGACTATGGGCGGGATCCGGATGCCACGCGTTCAGATGGCACCGGGCGCGAACGAAGGCGCTCATGCAGAAGGCGAACCGTCCGCGGTGAGGATGTAGCCAGGGCTACCGTGTCAGACCGCGCCGCGCGTAGATAGAAATAAGGTTGTCGCCGTTTTCAGCACCGCCTCCCTACCGCCCCAGAAACCGCTCCACCAACCGCACGAAATAACTCGCCCCCACCGGCAGCAACGCATCGTTGAAGTCGTAACTGGCGTTATGCAGCAGGCAAGGGCCGCCGCCATGCCCATGCACGCGGTGATCGCCCGCCCCGTTCCCGAGGAACGCATAACAACCCGGCTTCTCGCGCAGCATGAACGAGAAATCCTCCGCCGCCATGGTCGGATCGACGGCGGCGTTCACATGCGCGTCGCCGACCAGCTCGCGCATCACCGCCACCGCCATCGCGGTCTGCTCGGCGTCGTTCACGGTAGCCGGATACTGGCGCTGGAAATCCACCTCGCTCTCGCAATCGAAGGCCGTGGCCGTCGCGGCCACCACGGCGCGCATGCGCGTCTCGATCAGGTCGAGCGTCGCATCGGAGAAGGTCCGCACCGTGCCGCCGAGCCACGCATCGGTCGGCACCACGTTCATCGCCTCGCCCGCATGCACCTGCGTGACCGACAGCACCGCGCCGTCGATCGGATTTCGGTTGCGCGTGACGATCCCCTGCAGAGCACTCAGCACTTGCCCCGCCGCGAACACCGGATCGCGGCCCAGGTGCGGCATGGCCGCGTGGCAGCCGGCACCGCGCAAGTTGATCCGGAACAAGCTGGTCGAGGCCATCAGCGGCCCCGGCCGCACCGCGAAATCGCCGGCCGCGATGCCGGGCCAGTTGTGCAGCCCGAACACGGCATCCACCGGGAAACGCTCGAACAGGCCGTCCTCGATCATCGCGCGCGCGCCGCCGCCCGCCTCCTCGGCCGGCTGGAAGAACAGCTGCACGGTGCCGTCGAATTCGCCGTGCCGCGCCAGATGGCGCGCGGCCCCCAACAGCATGGTGGTGTGCCCGTCGTGGCCGCACGCATGCATCGCGCCGGGCACCGTCGAACGATGCGCGAAGGTGTTGGCCTCCTGCACGGGCAGCGCATCCATGTCGGCGCGCAGGCCGATCGCGCGCGCGCTGCCGCCGCGCTTCAAGGTGCCGACCACGCCGGTGCGGCCGACGCCGCGCGTGACGGCATAACCCCATTGCTCGAGCCGCTCGGCGACGAGTTCAGCGGTGCGGAACACGTCGTAGCCCACCTCGGGATGGGCATGGATATCGCGGCGTAGCGCCGTCAGTTCGTCGGCGTGCGCGACGATGGAATCGATCAGTGTCATGCGGATGGAAGCGCTCTTGTCGGTCGGCGCGGCACGGCGGCGGGCCAGCCCATGCCGCCCGCCGCCGTGCCGCGACGCATCAGATATGGAACAGCTGCGCCACCAGGGTCGCGCCGATGAAGGTGCCGGCATTGGCCACGAAGGACACCAGCACGATGCGCCAGCCGAGCCGGCGGAAGGCCGGAATGTCCTTGGCGATCGACAGCCCCGCGAACACCAGCATCGGCGTGGTCACCCCGAGGAAATCGTTGTGCGAGCTGAGCGCGGCGATCTGCGAAGCCCACGGGGACCACGGCGAGGTCAGGAACATCGCCACCACCGATACCCAGCAGACCGCCGGAATCCTGCGCCCCGTCACGCGCGCCAGCGCATCGCCGACGATCGTCGCGCACACCATGATCGCGATCCCCGGCAGCCCCGCCAGCGGTGTGGTGCCGTGCGCGATCCAGTCGCACACCAGCGCCATCGCAGCCGTCACGATCCAGGCCAGCAGCTTGCCGCCGTAGCCGAGCGCGGGCGCCTCGGTCCGCACGTCGCCCAGCGACGGGCTGGCCACTTCGGGCTGCGCCGATGCCTTGGTGGTGCGGCCGATCAGCGGCTCCAGCACGCGATAGCCCCAGACCGCGAGCGGCAGCGAGATGAACAGCGTGAAGTAGGTACCGATGGTGGTGGTGATCAGGTTGCTGGCCGCGGCGAAGGCAAGCACCGATTTCGCCGTCTCCGGGTCCTGCTGCGCGGCGATCGCGCCCGAGGCGGCCGCCATCATGCTGCCCGAGCCGACGCCCGAGCCCATCGCCAGCGCGAGTGGATCGAAGATGCCGAGGCTGCTCACGAAACCCGCGAACACGGCGATGAACACCGCACCGAACACGGTGCCGGTCAGGTACTCGGCCAGCACGCCGCGGCCCTCGGCCGAATCCATGCCGTACTTCTCGCCGATGATCGCGAGGCTCGGCTCGCGGCCCACCGAGAAGGTCGCGCCGATCGCCTCGCGCTTGATGCCGAGCAGCAACGCGAGCGGCAGGCCGAGCAGGATGGTGCCGACGAAGTGGCCGAATTCCTGGAAGGCCAGCGCCCAGCCCGCCGACGCCAGCTTGGGCAGCGCGCTGCCCACCATCAGCCCGAGCTTGGAGACGAACAGCAGCAGCGCCGGCTGCAGGATCGCGGCCGCGAAGAACTGGTCGGGCACGCTCAGGCGCGCGCTGCTGTTCCAGCGCGCGCTGGCCAGCCCCACCGCGGCGCCGAGCAGCAGTGCCCAGATCATCGGCAGCAGCACGACCTTGCCCGGTCCGAGCTTGAACGTGAACGAGCCGATCCATTCGGCGACCAGCAGGATGCCGGCCGCGTAAAGCAGGACCTTGGCGGTGGCCGCGCCGCCAAGCTCGCGGCGCTCGATACCCAGTGCGTGTTCCATGACGAATCTCCCCTTGAAGCCCGGCTGCCGTCGAATGCGGGCCGGTGGTTACAGATAACCGAACGCGGTGGGCGGCGCTTCGGCCGTCTCGACCCACACGCTCTTGGTCTGCGTGTATTCGTACAGCGCCTCGACCCCGCTCGAGCGGCCGTAGCCGCTCATGCCGTAGCCGCCGAACGGCGAGGCCACGTTGATGGTCTTGTAGCCGTTGACCCAGAAGGTGCCGGCATTCACCTGCGCGGCCACGCGATGCGCGCGCGCCACGTCGGTGGTCCAGGCCGCGCCGGCCAGGCCGAAGTCGGTGTCGTTGGCGATCGCGATCGCCTCGTCCTCGGTGTTGAACGGGATGGCCGCCACCACCGGCCCGAAGATCTCGGTGCGCGCGACCTCCATCGCGTTCGACACGCCGGTCAGCACGGTCGGCGCCACGAAGTAGCCGCCGCGGCCTTCCCCGACACGCTCGGCCGAGCCGCAGGCGAGCGTGGCACCAGCCGCCACGCCGCGCGCGATCATCGACATCACGTGGTCGTACTGCTTGCGGTTGTTGATCGGGCCCACCTCGGTCGCGTCGTCGAGCGGTGCACCGACGCGGATCTTTTGCGCCCCGGCAGCGACCATCGCGACGAATTCGTCGTAGACGGCGCGCTGCACCAGCAGACGCGAGCCGGCCACGCAGCTCTGGCCCGCGCCGGCGAAGATCGCCGCCTGGGCGGTCAGCGCGGCGCGCTTGAGGTCGGCGTCGGCGAACACGATATTGGCCGACTTGCCGCCCAGCTCCAGCACGCACGGCAGCACGCGGCGCGCGGCGGCCTCGGCGATGCGCGCGCCGGTGGCCGGCGAGCCGACGAACACCACCTTGCTCACCACGCGATGCGCGATCGCGGCCTGCCCGGCGGTGTGACCGAAGCCGGCCAGCACGTTGACCAGGCCGCGCGGCAGCCCGGCCCGCTCGCCGAGCCGGGCGACCGCCAGCGAGGTGAAGGGCGTCAGCTCCGAGGGCTTGAGCAGCACGCCGTTGCCCATCGCCACCGCGGGCGCCACCTGCCAGCCGCAGGTGAACACCGGCGCGTTCCAGGGCGTGATCTGCAGCACCACGCCGGCCGGCTCGCGGCGCGTGTAGTTGAGGTGCGAGGTCGGCACCGGAATCACGCTGCCGTAGAACTTGTCGGTCCAGCCCGCGTAGTACTCGAACATCTCGGCGACCTTGCCCACCTCGCCCCGGCAGTCGCGGATCGGCTTGCCCGAGCCCAGTGCCTCCAGCCGCGCGATCGCCTCGGCCTCGGCGCGGATCGCGCGCGCCACCTCCTGCATCACGCGGCCGCGAGCGGCATGCGTGAGCGCCCACCATTCGCGTTGCGCGCGGCGCGCGCTTTCGGCGGCATGGTCGATCACGGCTTCTCCGGCGTCGCGATAGGCGAGCGTGGCCTCGCCCGTCGCCGCATCGTAAAGCTGGATCGTATCGCCCTGGCCGGCGACGAGCTCGCCGTCGATATACGAGCCGATCGTGGCGGCGCCGGGGAAGAAATGCGCGAAGGCGGCGAGCAACTGGTCTGCGTGCTGGGTCATGTCAGGTTTCCGTATCGGTGGGTCGAGCGGGATCGTGGCGCGGGCTGCCGGCCTCAGGCGGGGTCGAGGAAGTCGACGATGCGGTTGAAGTCTTCGCCGTCGGCGACGGATACCTCGCTGGCGGCCCATACGCGCGCCGCCTCGCGCGCCACGGGAGCGACGCTGTCGAACTGATCGAGCAACCCGAGCGCGAGCCGCACGTCCTTGCGCATCAGCTTCATGGTGAAACCGGAATCGAACTTGCCGTTGAAGATCCAGGTCGGGTAGTTGGTCAGCGTCGCGCTGTTGCGGCCGGAGCCGCCGTTGAGCGCCTCGACCAGCTTTTCCGGATCGACGCCGGCCGCGCGCGCGGTGCGCACCGCCTCGCTGGCGGCCAGCAGGTGCACGCCGGTCAGCAGGTTGTTGAGCAGCTTGGTGACGTGGCCGGCACCCACCGGGCCCACATGCACGCGCTTGGCGCTGATCGCCGTGAGGATCGGCTCGATGGCCGCGATATCGCTGTCCGAGCCGCCCAGCACCATCGTCATGGTGGCGGTGGCCGCGCCCTTCGGGCCACCGCTCACCGGGCCATCGACGAAGCCGATGCCGCGCTCGGCCAGGGCCGCCGCCACGCGCCGCGTGCTGTCCGGATCGGCCGTGGTGGTGTCGATCACGATGCTGCCCGGCCTCGCGTTCTCGAGCACGCCGCCCGCGCCCAGCACCACCGCCTCGACCACCGCCGACGTCGGCAGCGACAGCAGCAGCACGTCGGCGTCGCGCGCGATCCCGGCCACCGAATCGCGCGCCGACAGCACCTCCTGTTCGGCCAGCGCGAGCGCCACGCCCGGCGCCGCGTCGTAGCCAAGCACCGTGTAGTCGCCGCGCCGCAGCGAACCTGCCATGCCGCGCCCCATGTTGCCCAGACCGATCACGCCCACCGTTTTCATCCGACGACTCCTGATAGCTGTTGGTTCGAGGCCGGCGCGCCAGCTTGCGCCCACCTTGCATGGCTACGATGTTCGGTCCGGCGATCCGTATAATCAATCAACGCCAATATTGAGATTGTTCTCTTTTTTAGAACACCGGGATCATGAGCGACACCCTTACCGACAGCCGGATCGTCTATTTCTACGAGGCCGTGCGCTGCGGCACGATCCGCGCCGCGGCCGACTGGCTCGACGTGGCGCCCTCGGCCGTGAGCCGCCAGATCGGGTTGCTGGAGAAGGAGCTCGACGCCACCCTGGTGGAGCGCCACGCGCGCGGCGTGACGCCCACCGACGCTGGACGCTGCGTGATCGAGTATTTCCGCGAGCAGCTCGCGCACCGCGACGACCTGATCTCGCGCCTGCAGGAGTTGCGCGGGCTCAAGACCGGCCAGGTCAGCCTGGTGCTCGGCGAGGGCTTCGTCTCGGATCTACTTGCCGGGCCGATGCAGCAGTTCTGCCGGCAGTTCCCCGGGATCCGTGTCAACCTCGACGTGGGCAGCACCAACGACGTGATCCGCAAAATCTCGAACGACGAGGGCGAGATCGGCCTGGTCTACAACCCGCCCGCGGAGCCCAAGCTGGTGTCGCGCGCGTCGAAGCGGCAGCCGATGATGGCGATCGTCGGCCCCGACTTCCCGCGCCGCAGCCACAAGGTGCTGACGGTGCAGCAGCTCGCCACCTACCCGCTGGCGGCCACCCATCCGTCCTACGGCACGCGGCAGATGATGGAGGCCGTGGAATACGCCGAGCGCGTACGGCTCGCGCCGATCATCACCACCAATTCCTTCGCGATCCTGAAGGAATTCGTGAAATCGGGGCTCGGCATCTCGGTGATGCCGGCTTTCGCGGTGGCGGCCGAACTGCAGAACAAGGAACTGTTCGCGATCGAGATCGCGCATCCGATTCTCGAGAACGCCGAGGCGCACATGGTCACGCGCGTGGGCCGCAAGCTCTCGGTGGCCGCCAACAAGATGCTGCAGATGATGACGGGGCAGATGCGGGCGTTCCGTTAGCGGCTCTGCGTTTTACGCGCGCTCCACGACGGGCGCCGCAAGCAAGGCGTGAGCGGTGCGCGTCGCCATGACATCGTCGGATCGGTAAGCCGCCGCATAGGCATAGGTGCGCCACGCCGCATCGCCAAGCGCATACAGGCAAACGGCCGCGAGCGCCATGCCGCGCGACGAAAGCACGCCGCCGCGCTCGACGCGGCGCAATTCGCTCAGCGCCTCGCCCCACGCACGCGCGCGCACATGCCACCACGCCAGCACCTCGCGCATCCCCCCGTTCCCGGGGCGCAGCACCACCATGGCGTCGAGCAGGTCCAGTACGTCGGACAACGTATCGAGCGCCGCACCAGCCCACAGCACGTGCATCATTCCCGTAGCGATCTGGTCGTCTTTCAACGTCTCGATCATATTCTTCTCCAAGCTGCTGCCCTTTCGGTGGCGCGCGCTTTATCTGCCGCCCGCGATCGCCCGTGCCTCGGCGGCCACGCCCACGAGCGAAAGCTGATCGCGCACCTGATCGATGAAGATGGCCGCCATCAGCGCAAGCATCAGAATCGTGAGCGCGCCTTTCACGGGCTGCGCGAGCGACGGCAGATCGAGCTTTTGCGATACCTTTCCCGTAAAGCCGAAGCCGATGTCGATCAACAGCAGCATCAGCATCATCGGCGTTGCCAGCTTCGCCACCGTTTCCATCAGCGAATCGGTCTTCGAAAGCACGAACGATTCGAGTACCGAGCCGCCCGCGGGCGCGAGGCTGCCGAGCGGCCACCAGGTGTACGACTCGTAAATCGCGCCGAGCAGAAACGTCATGCCGCCGAGACACCAGAACGCCGCAATCGCGAACTGGCTCAGGAGCGTCGACGTGAGCGACGTCTGCTGTCCCTGGCTCGGGTTCTGCATCTGCAGTTGATTGAAGCCGGTCAGATCGTCGACGTACGTGCCGACGCTTTCCGCGGCCCAGAACACCGTCGATGCCGCGAAGCCGAGCCCGACGCCGATCAGCGCCTCCTTCAAGCCGATACCGACGAGTATCGTCGCATCCCCCTGCTCGAGCAGGCCGCGCTGCCCGTATGCGACGAAGCTGCCCCACAGCAGCGCGAGCGCGGTGCGCACGCGGCCCTGCACGACGTTGTCGGACGTGGGCGGAAAGATCATCATCAGCACCATCAATCGCTCGCTGCAAAGGCCGAGCACGATCAGAAACCTGACCAGTTGGTGGCTCGATTCGATCGATGCAAAGGTGATCTCGCTCATGTCGGTCGTCTGTCGTTCAAAGGATGTTTGCCTGCGAGCAAGCTCGCTGCTTCAAAACGCCGGACTGGGCCGGCGGTTCTCCGATGTTTCCTCGTCCTGCGCGTCCTCGATCGCCAGCTCGATGGCCTTGACGAGCGCGTCGCGCCGCTTGCCGTAGATGTCGATGCGCGCGCGGTTGCGCAGAATGTCCGTGCGCATCGCGCCGATCTGCGCCTGCTTCGCCGCCAGCGCCTGCCCGGCCTGATCCGCCTGTGCTTCGAGCATCGCTTGCTGCTCGGCCGCATGCGAGCGGAATTCGCGCAGCTTCAGATACGCGTCCGCCCTGAACGATGCGCCGCCGAGCATCGTGTCGATCTTGCCGTCGTGCGCAGCCAGCTCGGCCGCATGCGCGCGCACCGCCGCCCGACACTCTTCCAATACGCCCGCGAGCGCCTGCAGCTCGCCGCGCAAAGCGCCGAGCGCCGCATTGAGCTTGCGATCGAGCTGGCGGCGGCGCGAGAGCACGCGCTCGAACGCGGCAACGCGGCGGTCTTTCATCGCTGGCCTCCGGCATCAGGACTGGACGATTTCGCCCAGGGCCGCGATTGTGTCGTCCGGATCGACGAGCAGATCGGTCGGCTGCCCGAGGAAATCCCGAATCGCGTCGATCTTTGCAATGGCTTCGTCGGCAAGCGCATCGGTGCCGCTCTGATACTCGCCCACCTGCAGCAGAAGTTCGACCTCCTTGTGCTTGGCCATCAGCCGCCGCACGTGCCCGGCCGCCGCCACGTGCTCGCGCGAAACGACCTGCGTCATCACGCGCGAGAGGCTGCCGAGCACGTCGATCGCCGGATAGCGGTTCTGTGCGGCGATCTCGCGCGACAGAATCATGTGGCCATCGAGAATCCCCCGCACTTCCTCGGCGATCGGGTCGCCGCCCGATTCGTCCTCGGCCAGCACCGTATAGAGCGCGGTGATCGAACCGAGCGCCGAGCGGCCCGCACGCTCGAGCAGCCGCGGCAGCTCCGCGAAGATCGACGGCGGAAAGCCGCGCCGTGTCGGCGGCTCGCCCATCGCGAGGCCGATTTCGCGCTGCGCGCGCGCAAAGCGCGTCAGCGAATCCATCATCAGCAGCACGCGCATGCCGCGGTCGCGGAAGTATTCGGCCACCGCCGTTGCCGCATAAGCGGCCTTCGCGCGCTCGATCGACGAGCGGTCCGAGGTGGCGCAGACCACCACGGAGCGGGCCATTCCGTCGGGCCCGAGAATGTGCTCGCAGAATTCGCGCACTTCGCGGCCCCGCTCCCCGATCAGCGCGATGACGTTGACGTCGCAGCGCGCACCGCGCGCGAACATGCCCATCAACGTGCTCTTGCCGACGCCCGCCGGTGCGAAGATGCCCATGCGCTGCCCCTCGGCCAGCGTCATCATGCCGTCGACGACGCGCACGCCCGTGGGCATCGGTGTGTCGACGACGGGCCGCGACATCGGATCGGGCGGATCGGCGATCACGGGCTGCCACTCGTCGCATTCGAGCGGCCCCTTGCCGTCGATCGGCTCGCCGAGGCTGTCGATCACGCGGCCGAGCAGGCGAGGGCCGATGCGCAGCGAAAGCGGCCGCCGAAGTCCCACCACGCGCGTGGCCCGCGACACGCTGCCGAGCCGGCCGAACGGCGAAAGCAGCGCGACGTCGCGCGAGAATCCGACCACTTCCGCACGCTGCAGCAATGCGCCTTCGGGCGAGCGCAGCTCGCACAGCTCGCCGAGCGTCGCGTCGAGGCCCGATACGCGTACCAGCGTGCCGATCACTTCCTGCACCTTGCCGCATGCCGCGGGTTGCGCGCGGGCACGCAGTTCGCGCTCCATCGCATCCGCCAGCGCCGAAAAACCGCGCACGGCATGGTGTTGCGCTTCCGGCGTCCCGCTCGCTTCGCCGGTTCGGAGATCGTCCGCGCTGTCGATCATGGCGCTTCCTTCGTTGTCATGTGCTCTTCCGTGTGCCGTGTGAAGCGCGCTCAGACGGACATCGCGTCGGCGTCTTCATGCGCGACGTCGGCCGAACCGTCGGCGGGCAGGTCGGCCGCCGTTTGCATGGCGCCACCGTCTTGCCAGCCTGCTTCGACGCCGATGTTCCCGCCCGCGTCGTCGCCAGCGTGTTCATCTGCTTCGTCGCGGCCCGCGCCAGCGCCGATGGCGTGCTCGCCCGTCAGCGTGTCGGCGTGCGCCGCGACATCCGCCAACGCGCCGAAATCGCGTTCGTCGGAGACTTCTGCATCATCCTCCGGCCGCGCATCGGGCGCGTCACACCCGGGTGCCGGCGCCACGCTGCGCACCGCGCGCGCCAGTGCGCCGCGCATCGCGGCCAGGTGCAACGACAGGCTCGCGTCGATCGCACCAAGATCGGTTTCGGCGATGCACGCGCCGGGCGCGAGCGCCGCATCGGCCACGGCGCGCAGCCGCACGGCGCGGCCGGCCTCGCGCCATGCCAACGCGGCTTCCTCGAACGCCGCGCTCGCCGCGGCCAGATCCGACGGATGAACGCGCAGATGAATCGGGCTGCCGTCCGCGACGATGCGCTCGACCGTCGCGGCCGCGCGCGCGAAGAGCGCCTTGGGATCCGTCGACGCAATGATCTGCTCCACCGCAAGCGTCACGAGTTCGGCCAGCCGGTTCTGCTGCCCGGGCTCGATCCGGCAGGCTTCGGCATGCGCCGCCGCCGCGCGTTCGTGCCAATCGGCCAGCCCTCGCCGCAAGCCGTCGTCGTAACCCCGCTCGGCCGCCTGCGCAAACTCGCGCATCGCTCGCTCGACGAGGTCGTCCGCGCGGGCCTGCGCATCGTCGAGCAGCATGCGCGCTCGGGCGCGCGCCGCGTCCAGCGCCTCGTCGCATTGGCGATGCATCTCGGCATACGCCGCATCGATCTCGACGATCGCCGCGAGATCGGCATGACGCAGCACGTCGCCTTCGACACCCACGCCGAGGCCCGTGCCTTCGGCCTGCGGATTACGTAACCAGATCACCATGACCACTCCGGAAACAAGTCGGGCAGTTGCGAGACGATCGAAAGGCTCGGGTTCGAGCCCTCCGAAGGCAGTAATGCAGGCGGCAACGAAGGTGGCGGCAGCGCCCCCGCGTCGTCGCGCGCCGGCATGGCCAACTGCATGATCGCGAGCGGGCCGCTCGGCGCCCACCGGCAGTCGCGCTCGAAGAGCCGAAAACCGAGCCAGGCGAGCGCATCGCCATCAACCGAGTCGAGCGACACGTGTATCGCCGATGACGTGCCATGCATACGCGCGGCACGCAAGCGGGCATCCCCGCCAAGGTCGCGCCCGCGCGCGAGGAGCAGCTTCACGCCGCGCGCCCCGATCCAGCTCGCCAATTTCTCGCGGCGCGGCCGGTCGATCCAGGTGCGCAACGCGTCGGCCTGCTCCACGAGCGCGCGCAAGCGGAACACGGTCACGCAATCCTGTGCCGGCAGCACGGTCAGTGCCGAGTCCGGCGCGTCGAACGCGGCGAGCGGCGGCACCGGCATGCCCCATTCGTCGAGCAGCGCGGCGGCAAGCGCCTCGACCTGCCCCGGGCCACATGCGTCGAGCAGGTCCGCGCAGGGCACCTGCGCGCGGCGCGCAGGATGCATCCAGTCGAATAGCGTGCGCCGGCGCCGATGATGGCTATCCAGCCGGGCCGCAACGGCCGCCGGCACCCCGACGCAGGCAAGCGCCGTCGCGCCGCTTGCCGCGGCGAGGCTGTCGTCGGTTGCGTCGTATGTGCTCATCGTGGGCTCACCCTGCTTGCCATGTCAGTCGTGCGATCGCGCGGGCCGACCATCATGCCGGCGCTTTCGCCGCGCGCCCTGTCCGGCGCGCGAGCAGGCCCGCCAGGCCGCCGCCGCCCTTGAGCAGGGTGCCGCGCAACAGCGCAAAGCCGCCGGCGATCATCAACAACAGCATGCCGAGCGCGCCGCCCGCATAAACGATCCACCCGCCCTGCCGGCGCGGGCGGGCAGGCGCATCGAGTGCATCGGCCGGCACGCTCGTCACGCTGACCTGATCGTAGGTCAGCCCCTCTATGCTGTGCACGACGAGGTTCTTGATCGCAGGGGTCATCCGCTCGAGATTCGCATCGGGCCGGTACTTGATGAAGACCGACGCGGACGACGGCTTGACCGACTGCGCCAGCGGATCGTTGTTCGGCAGCACGATCTGCACGCGCGCCACGACCACGCCGTCGATCTTCGACAAGGTATCGTCGAGCTCCTGCGACAGCCCGTAGATGAAGCGCACGCGCTCCTCGGTTGGCGTGGATACGAGCCCGTCCTTCTTAAAGAGCGAGCCGAGATCGTCGAACTTCTTGCGCGGAATGCCGCGTGCGCGCAGCACTTCCACGGCATGCACGATCTGCTTTTCGTCGACGCCGACCGACCAGGTCTTGCCGCCGTCCGGCGTGCTCTTTTGCGCATCGACGCCCGAGCTCAGCAGCGCGGCGACCATCTCGTTGCAGTCGCTTTCGCTCAACTGGCCGTACAGCTCCTGCTTGCAGGCCGCGAGCGACAGCACGAGCACAGCCGCCGCGACGAGCCGCCATGAAGCGCGCGGCCTTGAAGGCACGAGGTTCGATTTCATCAGAATTTGCTCCGAGAGACCCCGCCATTTCCCCCGAGGGGACTTCCTTCGGGGCGGATGGCGGGAAGGACTGTGGTGTCGAGCATGATCGAGATACCAACGCTGCGCTGAACATTCTCCGATGCGGACGTGCATCGCCAGGTGTGGGAATCACCTGCCTTTAGGCGGGTGAGGACGTCAAGTCATTGGTTCTTCATGAGCGTCTGCACAGCGTCCTTCGACGACTGGACGGTCGCCATCTTCACCTGCAGGTCGGCGTTCAGGCTCGCGATCTCGAGCTGGATCGTCATATCGGCGGCGGCGAGGCGCTCCATCGACAGCGCGCTCATGTGCTGGGTCATGTAGAGCACGTCGTTCGGCACCTGCCGGTAATAGTCGGCCTGCTCCTCGACCGCTTTCGTCACGAGGTCCGCGCGCTCGGTCGGGTGAACGGCTCCCGCGTGCGGCTGCGCCGAGGCCATCATCGCCTGGAATTTATCGACGAGTGGTTGCGACACGGCGTCCGCATTCGGCGCCGCGGACGACGTGCCGGTCACGCGGGCCAGTTCGTACTCGAGTTGCGATGCTGTCGTGATGCTCATTTCGTTTCTCCTGGTAACGGCAACAGGCTCAGACGCGCATGTACTGCATCGTCAGCAGCATGTCGCTGGATGAGGGCGACGGCGTCGCGTCCGCCACGCTGTCCTCGGCATGCGCTCCGTTCTCGAACGCGAGCGCGGAATCCGGCGCAACGAAGTGCCCCGTGCGCTTCGCCGTCGCGACCGCCTGCTTCAGTTCCTCGCTCGCGAGCAACACCTTGGCGAGCCGCTCGACGTCTTTGTTGCCGCCTTCCTCCAGCAGGGTCCGGGCCTCCTCCTGCCACCCGAACTCCTGGCGGGCCTTCAGGCACTGCAGCAACATTCCCTTGCTCGCCGGCACGCACACCGAACGCTCGACCAGGTCTCGAAAGAGCCATTCGGCTTCGCTCCATTCCTGGCGCACCATATGCAGCCAGCCGTCGAAAAACGCGAATTCGGCGGAATCAGGGCGCAGCAGATGCAGCCCTTCGACGAGGTGCTCCAGATCGTCGATGTCAACTTGCTCCGGCGTGCCGGCGCGGGCCAATGCGACCCTGACCAGGTCGACGATCGCGCCGACGACTCCCGACGGGCACTGCGGCCGATCCTTCAGAACGTCCATCCTTTCCCCCAAGGAAATCAGATTCGATCCGATGAGCCGCACCCGATGGGGGGCGGCCTTCCGTTGACGCTAAGTTACGCAACGCGACGCGGGTGCCGCGTGCCGCGCACGAAGTCGCACAACGAATTGCGAAGCTGCCGCAAGCGACAGGCGACGGCCAGCGTCGCTTTCGCTTCCGTCCGCGCTCACGCTGCGCCGCGTTGCACGTTGCCTCGTGCGTTGCCCGATTCGCGCAGTCCGCGCTTACCGTGAAGCGACCTTCCGTCACCTCGCTTCGCAGCCCTTGTCCTTGCTTCGCATCGTCATCGCGCCGGCCGCGGCGGCGCCGCTAACGTTGCATCGGGGCGCCCCATCCCGGGTGCCCGCCTGCGAACAGCAAAGGACAGTCCGTCATGAGCGACGAGAAAACCGAAGAGCCCACAGACAAGAAGCTGGACAAAGTCCGCGAGGAAGGCCAGGTCGCGAAGAGTTCCGACCTCGTCGAAGTCGCGTCGCTGGGCTCGATCGTGCTCGTGCTGACGGCGGGCCAGCACTACCTTGCCGATACGCTGCGCGCGGTCGTCAAGGAGGCGATCGATTTCACGCGCGGCCCGCGCGAGTTGCAGGACCTCTCGGTCGCGCTCGTTCATATGGGCCTGCAGGCGCTCGGCCTGCTGTGCGGGATCGCGGCCGTCGCGCTCGTCGCGGCCTTCCTCGCGCTTGCCCCGCAAACGGGGCTCAAGATCTCGCTGAAAGCCGTCATGCCGAAGCTCGCGTCGGTCAGCCCCGGGTCCGGCTTTCAGCGGATCTTCTCGATGAACTCGGCCATCGATCTCGTCAAGATGGTCGTCAAGGCCGCGATTCTCGTCGCCGTCATGTGGCAGACGATCAAAAGCGCGATGCCCGTCGTCGCGAGTGCGCTCGACCGGTCGGTACCCCAGTTGATCGCCGTGCTGTGGTCCGTGCTCATGCATGTCGTCGTCGTCGCGCTCGGCGTGTTCATCGCCATCGGCGCATTCGACTACAAGCTGCAGAAGTGGCTCTTCATCCGCAAGAACCGGATGTCGAAAGACGAGGTGAAGCGCGAGCACAAGGAAAGCGACGGCAACCCGGAAGTCAAGGGCGAACGCAAGCGCATGGCCAGGGAAATGTCGCAGGAAGGCCCGAAAGGCGGCGTATCGCGTGCGAACGTCGTGGTCGTCAACCCGGTTCACTACGCCGTCGCGCTGCGCTACGACCCGACGGAGTTTCCGCTGCCCGTCGTGCTCGCCAAGGGCCTCGACGAGCAGGCGCTGCGGCTGCGCCAGCAGGCGATGCACGCGCGCGTGCCCATCGTCGCGAACCCGCCCGTCGCGCGGATGCTGCACAAGGTACCGCTCAATCAGCCGATTCCCGAAGAACTGTTCGAAGTCGTCGCCGCGATTCTTCGCTGGGTGGACGGCCTCGCGCCTCAAACCGCCATCACGGAGTAGTGGACATGCTGAAGACCATCAAGCTGCCCGGCATCGGCGAGGCCGGCATCGCCATCCTGCTGATCGCGATCGTCTCGCTGATGATCCTGCCGCTGCCGCCCGCCATCATCGATGGTTTGCTCGCCATCAACATCGCGATCAGCATCACGCTGCTCATGGTGACGATGTACGTCGGCCATATCGCGACGCTGTCGGCGTTCCCGTCGGTACTGCTTTTCACGACGCTTTACCGGCTCTCGCTGAACATCGCGTCGACGAAGTCGATCCTGCTGCATGCCGATGCCGGCGAAATCATCGAGAGCTTCGGGCAGCTCGTCGTGGGCGGCAATCTCGTCGTCGGCCTCGTCGTGTTCGTCATCATTTCGGTCGTGCAGTTCATCGTCATCGCCAAAGGCTCGGAACGCGTCGCCGAAGTGGGGGCGCGCTTCACGCTCGATGCGCTGCCCGGCAAGCAGATGAGCATCGACGCCGATCTGCGCGCGAACATCCTGACACCGGAGGAGGCGCGCAGCAAACGCGCGCGGCTCGCTATCGAAAGCCAGCTGCACGGCGGCATGGACGGTGCGATGAAGTTCGTGAAAGGCGATGCGATCGCCGGCCTCATGATCACGATGATCAACATCGTCGCGGGCATTGCCGTGGGCGTCGCCTATCACGGCATGTCCGCCGGCGAGGCGGCCAACCGCTTCTCGGTCCTCTCGATCGGCGACGCCATGGTCTCGCAGATTCCGTCGCTGCTGATCTCGGTGGCCGCGGGCGTCATGATCACGCGCGTGGACGAAGGCGGCGAGCACGGCAACGCCTCGCTCGGCGAGGACATCCGGCGCCAGTTTACGAGCAGCTCGCGCGCGCTCTACTTCGCGTCGCTGCTGCTGCTCGGTTTCGCGGCCGTGCCCGGCTTTCCGGCGGCGCTCTTCGCGTTGCTCGCCGGGCTGCTCGGCTTCGTCGGCTACCGTCTGCAGAAAAAGCAGCACGGCACGTCCAAAGGCGGCGGCAAGCCCGTCGTCGCGCTGCAGCGTGCCGGCGCCAGGGGCGACGCGCCCTCGATCCTGCCGCGCCCGCCGCAGTTCACCTGCCCGCTCGGCGTGCGGCTCGCGCCCGACGTCAGCGCCCGGCTCGCTGCCGATGCCCTTGACCGCGCGTTCGATGCACAGCGCCATGCGCTGCAATCGGAAGTCGGTCTGCCGTTCCCGGGCATCATGATGTGGACCGACGGCACGCTGCCCGAGGACAGTTACGAAGTGCTCATCTTCGACGTGCCGCAAGGGCGCACCACGCTCGCCGAAACGGGCGCGGTACACGCGGCGGCCGACGGCGCCGCCGCGGGCGCGCCTGCCGCCGCGCCGACACCGGAAGCATTGATCGCTCGCCACACGATCGACCTGCTGCGGCGCAATGCCCATCTCTTTCTCGGCATTCAGGAAGCGCAGTGGATGCTCGATCAGCTCAACGAGGACTATCCAGGCCTCGTCGCCGAGGTGCAAAAGGCGCTGCCGCTGCAGAAGATGGCGGACGTGCTGCGCCGGCTGCTGGAGGAGGACGTGCCCGTGCGCAACATCCGCAGCATTACCGAAAGCCTGATCGTCTGGGGGCCGAAGGAGAAGGACATGCTGATGTTGACCGAGTACATCCGCATGGAGCTCGGCCGGCTCATCGCCTATCGCGCGACGGGCGGCCCACGGGATCTGCCCGTCCTGCTCGTGGACGTTCAGTTGGAGCAGCACATCCGGCAGTCGATCAAGCAGACGCCCACGGGCAACTTCCTCGCGCTGCCGCCCGACGAGATCGCCGGGCTCGTCGGCAAAATCGCGGAGCTCGTCGGCGACACGCCACGCCAGCCGCTCGCGCTCGTCGCGTCGATGGACATCCGGCGCTACATCAAGCGCATGATCGAGGCGCGGCTGCCCTGGCTGCCCGTCTACTCGTACCAGGAGCTCGGCGCTCACGTCGATCTCCAGCCCGTCGGCCGCCTGGCGATGTGATCGAGCGAGCCGCGCCATGCACACCTCCGCCCATCATCGCGCACGCATCATCGTCGCGCCGACGAAGCATGACGAGCCGGCACCCGACATGCCGGCCGCGCAATTGAGCCGCCAGGCCGCCCTGTTTCAGCGCCTGCGGGAAGGCGCCCGCGCCCACGCGTGGGAAACGCCCGGCGACGAGCAGCCCTGCGCCGCACCGGCCGAGCCGCCATTCGCCGAGCAAGCCGATCCGCTCTACCCGGTCGCCGGGTTCACCGCGGACGAACATCGCGACGATGCCGGCAGCGGCGAGCGCGACGACGACGCACCGGCCGGCTCCGGCGACGAACGCGATGACGCTACCGCGCACGCTCGATCGTCAGCGCCGGTGCCGGCTCCGGTACCTGCGATGATTCATCCGCCCATGCATTCGACGATGCATGAGCTCATGCATGTGCCGGCATATTCGACGATGCCCGCACCGACGCCGACGCCGATGCCGGCGCGCGGTGCGGCGCCGCTTTCCCCGCAGAGGCCGCCCAACGCCCAGCCATCGATGGCTGCGCCGGACATGCCGCGCGTACCAGCCACGCGCGAGCCGCAGCGCCCCGAAGCAGGCGGCGCGCACGCCGTGGTCGCCGTGCGGGCACCGGCGCGCACGGGCCACGACATGAACCGGTTCGTCGATTCGATCGTCGCCGAAGTGTCCGACTTCTGCGCGAACCCGATCGTCCTCGAAAGCGGCGACTGGCAACTGACGATTCCCATCGATCCGGCGCTGCTGCCGGGCTGTACGTTGAACCTCGCGCTTTCGCATTTCCAATTGACGCTTCGCTTCGACACCACGGACGAACGGTCGCGCGAACTAATCTCACAACATGCGACGACGTTGCGCGAAAGCCTCGAGGAAGTGATGCAAAGCCGCTTCGACGGCACGCGCAGCGTCGAAATCATCGTCACGTAAAGCCAATATGGACATCACTCGAACGCTACCGACCAACGACGTTCCCGCAGGCGGCCAACCGCACGCGGTTGCCGTTTCGCTCGATCCCGCACGGCTGCCCGCGCTTGCGGCCGCCACCGCGCGCCAGCATCGGCTCGCCGTCGACGAGCGCTTGAGCGCGCTACTCACGCACACGCTCGGCGTCTCTGCGTTCGGCGTCGGCGCGCGCGATCTCGTGGACCCGGCGCGCGCCGCCGTCGTGCGCCTGCGCTGGGGCATCGAAATGGCAGCGGTGCGCATCGACGTCGGACAGCACGCGGGGCTCGCAAGCGTGGTCGCATCGGACGAGCCCGCCAACGAGCCGCTGCGCCAGGCCGTGTGCGCCATTCTGCTCGAGCCGGTGCGACGCGCGCTGCAGACGCTCGGGTTCGACGGCGTGGAAGTGCTCTCACTCGAACGCGCCGCGTCGCAGACGCTGCATGCGCCTTGCTGCGCGTTCACGTTCCGCGTGGGCGACGCACGCTTCGACGCGGCCATCGAGCACATCGACGGTGGCTGGCTCGACGCACTCGAGTCACTCGTGGCCCGCCAATGCACGCCGTTCGCCACGCACGTCAGCGAGATCGCCGTTCCCGGCCGGCTGCAGATCGGCGAGAAAACGATGAACGTGACGACGCTCGATTCGCTGCGCACGGGGGACGTCATCTTGCGTGCCGTACCCGAAGCCACCCGCGCGCTCTTCGCGAGCGCGCGCCCATCCGCCCCGATGCAAGTTGTCTGGGGCCGCTACGGGACGCGGCAACTGCGCGCCGTGGCAGACGTCACCCACCATCTGATGACCTTGAGCGAGGACCCCACCATGAGCCATGACACGCAGTTCAACGCGCCGCTTACCGATTCGATCGACACGCCCGTCGAAATCAGCCAGCTGGACCTGCCGCTGAAGCTCGAGATCGACACGGTTTCGATGCCGGTTGCCCAGCTCTCGGCGCTGCGCGCGGGCTACGTGCTCGAGCTTCCCACCGCGCTGCCCGATGCGCGCGTGCGGCTCGTCACCTACGGGCAGACGATCGGCTTCGGCGAACTCGTGAGCGTCGGCGATCATCTCGGCGTGCGTCTCGTTCAGCTGTCGCGCGGCCATGGTTCAGTTTAGCGATCTCACCGGGCTGCTGATCACCGTCGTCGCGATCAGCCTGATCCCGTTCGTCGCCATGGTCGCGACCTCGTACGCGAAGATCGTGGTCGTGCTCGGGCTGTTGCGCAACGCGCTCGGCGTGCAGCAGGTGCCGCCGAACATGGTGCTCAACGGCATCGCGGTCCTCGTCTCCGCTTACGTGATGGCGCCGATCGGCATGCAGGCCATGCAAACCATGCAGACGATGCACCGTACCCCCGGCAGCGACACGTCGCTCGTCGTGCTCGATGCCTTCGATGCGGCAAAGGAGCCGTTTCGCGCCTTTCTGAAGAAGCACGCGCACGAGCGCGAAAAGCGGTTCTTCGTGCGCTCGGCCACCGTGGTCTGGCCGAAGGACATGGCGGCGAAGATCCGTGAGGACGACCTGATCGTCCTCGCCCCGGCCTTCACGCTGACCGAGATGGCCGACGCCTTCAAGATCGGCTTCCTGCTGTACATCGCATTCATCGTCGTCGATCTCGTCATCGCCAACGTGCTGATGGCGATGGGCCTGAATCAGGTCCAGCCGACGAACGTCGCGATTCCGTTCAAGCTGCTCTTGTTCGTCGTCATGAGCGGCTGGTCCACATTGATTCACGGTCTTGTCATGACCTATCGCTGAGGCGCGCGCCATGGAAACCGATACGCTCGTTCGCATCACCTCGCAGGGCCTGCTGCTCTGCCTGTCCGTCTCGATGCCGGTGGTGGCCGTCGCCGCGCTCTCCGGCCTCGCGATTTCGTTCGTGCAGGCCATCACGTCGATGCAGGACCAAAGCATCTCGTACGCGGTGAAGCTCGTGGCCGTCGTGGCCACCGTGCTCATCACCGGCGCCTGGGGCGCCGCCGCGATCCTGCGCTTCGCCAATCAGATCATCACGCTCGCGGTGCCATCATGAATTCGCCGATCCGCAACAACCACGGCCACCACGCCGCCGATCTCGCGCAGCAGGCGCAGGCCGGCGCCGAGCACATGGGGCAGCTGACCCAAGCGCGCGGCTTCACGGGCGTGAAGGTGCAGCACACGAAGATGCAGCGCGCGCGCATGCAGCACAACAAGATGCTCGCCGCCGCTTTCTACCGCGGCAAGCGTTTTGCCGAGGGCATGCACAAGCCGCCGCCCCCTTCCGCGCAAAAGCTGATGCGCCAGCTCGGCCAACGGCCGCGGCCGGCGGGCTCGGCCAAGGCGCAAGGCAAAGAGGCATCGGCTCGCGAACGGCCGGACGGCCAGCACGTGCTCGAGCCCAGGCACGAGCATGAGCACGAACACCCGCACGAGCGCGAACGCGAGCACGAGCACGAGCAGGGTCGGCAGCAAAAGCGCGAGCGCGATCAGCAACACGGCGACGGGCAGCAACAGCATCGCAACGGCCATGGGCACGATCGCGGCTCGAATCCGCAGGGCGAAGAGCACGGACAGGGGCAGGGGCAGCCGCAGCAGAATGCGCCGCGCGACGGGCAGCCTCGGCGCGACGGCCGTCAGTCCGGCGAAGGCCGCGACAAACCGCGCAAGTTCGCGATCGGCAAGGCGGGCCGGGCCAAGGCCGCCGCGCGCAGCCAGCCGCTCGCGGCCACGATGCAGCTGCTCGCGAGGCAAAGGCTCGGTGCGCCGGACTTGCCGGCCGAACTCGCGGCGGCGTGCGCGAAGGAGGTGCTGCGGCTTGCCGCGCAGATCGAGCTGGGGCCCTTGCTGGCGGTGCCGATGCTGCTCGCGATGCGCTCGCCGATGGCGCTCCGGCGCAATGCTGCCCGGCTTCACGCGCACCGCCATGCGGCACTGATGCAAAGCGCCGCGACCCCGGGCAAGGCCGCCGCGGTGGCGGGGCTTCTCGGCGTATCGCTCGACAACACGCTCGCGCGCCAGAGCGCGGGCATCGAATACTCGTACGACGATCAATCGATCGCGGCAGTGAAGCAACGCATTCTCGACACGCAAGCCGCGCTGCCGGCCGGCGCGGCACAAGCCGGTGCCGCCGTCACGGGCGGCGCGATCGGTGGTCAAGCCGCCGCCGCGCGGCAAGGGGCGGCCAAGCCCACGGTCGGCGCTTCGGATAAGACGTTCGAAGTTCGCATGGCGCCGGCTGCGCCAACGGCAAAGCCCTAAACTGATTTTGACGGTCAAGGCCCGGCGGCCCGATGCGCGAAGCAGCGCAGCAGCGAAACGCCGGAGCGGCGACCAGCAAGAGCAACCGCATGACCCACGGCACGACCCACGTCGGATACACGGATACCACGATCATGAAAGCGCTTCGAGTACTGACCGGCACCCACGCCGGAGCCCAGGTCCGGCTCACGAGCGGCACCTACCGGATCGGCGCGACCGAGCACTCGGATGTCTGCATCAGCGACTGGACGGTCGAGGACATCGAGCTTTGCGTGGGCGAGGACGGTGTGGCGCGGATCCGCTCGGCGAACGGCGATGAGGTGCTCGTGGCGGACTTCGTGGCCGTGCCGTTCGGCGATGTCGTGTTGTGCGTGGGCCCCGATGGCGAAGACTGGCCGCGCGATCTCAATTTGCTGGCGGGCCTCTGGAAGACGGCCGAGCCGCCTGCCGCCGACACCGCGGCGGAGGCCGACGCGGATGGAGACGCGCCGGATCGGGACCCGGCCCATGCGGACGAACCCGGCACCGGCCATGCGCCGGCCGCTTCGCCCAAGGTGCCCTGGCGCACGGCCGTGCTGGCGCTCGCCTGCACCGCTGCGATCGGCGGCATCGCCGTGACCGGTGTGATGTTCGCGGGCACGCAGTCGAGCGAAGCGGCGAGCGTGAGGTTCGACGCCGACGCGCTCGCACGGCAGTTGCAGGAGGCCCTGCACCGCGAAGGCCTCGGCGATCTACAGGCAATCGCACGCAAGGACAGTGTGGCGGTGCGCGGCATCGTGACGAGCGCCGACGAAAGCGCGAAGGCACAGCGGATCATGGACAGCCTCGCGCGCGGCAAGGTGCGGCGCGAATACGACGTTGCGCAGCAAGACGTGGACAACATCCAGCAGTCGCTCGCCGGCACGGGCGCGGCGGTGAGTTACCAAGGCCACGGCATCTTCCGCGTGAGCGGCAGCGTGCAGTCGATGGCGACCTTCCGCACGCTGATAGCAGGTGTCAGGGCCGACCTCGGCGACAACGTCAAGCGCGTCGACGTCGATGTCAAGGAAGCGCAGGCGCTCGCGCCCGATGTCGAGTACACGGCGGTGATCGCCACGGGCGGGCTGCGTTACATCGAGACGCCCGACGGCACGAAACATCTGTTCGCGGGCAGCAAGGACGAAGCAAACAATTGACCTCGACCACCAAAGGAACCGACATGTACGACGCATTGCTTCCCATCGCGCAGGATCTGAACGCGCTGGATGCCACGCTCTCGGCGCCCGACGGCGCGCAACGGGTCGCGCGCATCGCGGCGGCCTTCGACGAAACCGCGCGCCGGATCAGTACGGCCACGCAGTCCGCGGCCGACGAGCGCGAGCGGCTCGATCTGCAAAAGCTCTATCGCGGGATGATCGCGGCGCGCCGCATCGTGCTCACGCTGCAGGAGCGCCACAGCGCCCGTGGCGCGGCGCTTTGACGGCATCCGCGGCGATACGGAAGACGGTTAAACAGTTTGCAGTTGCAGCATCCGGCTGCGCGTCAGCCGGTCCGGACCGGCGGCCACCACGGCCAAGGGCCTTTTACCGAAGCATCAGGCATCAACCAACAGCAGTGCTTTTTCCATCACTTTCTTGTTAAGGGGAATACATCATGTCTTCATCGATCGGAAGCTCGGGCGTCTCGCAAGCTGGTGCACAAAACGCCGACATGGTCGGCCAGATGCAGGCCATGGCCAACCAGAACAACGCCATGACGATGGCCGCCATGCAGATCAACATGCAGCAGCAGGAAACGTCGGCACTCGCGTCCGTCGGCAACAACGGCGCGAAGAACATCGCCGACGCCGCGAAGGGCCAGTAAGCCACTCGCCTTGCCGCAGTCCGTTTGCGCGAGGGGCACGAAAGCGGAAAGCCCGGCTTTCCGGCTACGTGCCCCCGCTTTTTTGCAACCGGGCCGCCATACTTTCGCCGGAGATTGCCGCCCATGAGCAGGGAACGTTTCGTCGAGTTGATTCACGAGGTTTGCGCGGTGGTCGGGCTGCCCGACGCCGAGTATGTCGTCGAGACGCAAACGCTCGAGATCGAAGGGTTCGACGTCCATCTCGACCACCACGAGACCGATCCCGATTCGGTCTATGTCAGCTTTCATTACGGCGCCGTCACGCCCGGCCGGTCGCTCGTCGTTTTCCGGCTCATGCTCGAGGCCAACCTGCTCGTCTACGCGCACGACCAGGCGCAACTGTGCCTCGAATCCGATACGGGCAACGTCGTGCTGCTCGTCCATCTGCCGATGGGCCCGACGATCACCGGCGATTATCTCGCCGATCTCTTCTCGCACTACGCCGAACACGGCCGCTACTGGCAAAACAACATCCTCGAATCGCCCGACGAAATGTTCGAGGGCATCGCGTCGGGCAATTTCATGTGGCTACGGGCGTAAGCCCGGTGAACGCAAGCGCGCGTCAGGCAACGGGCGCATCCGCGCGCATCGATGCCTGACCAGCCGTCGCATCCGTTCGTACACGGCACGTCGCTTCACACTCGCGCCATCGCGGGCGCTCGCCCGATCGGCGCTATGCCGCCACGCGCGGTATCAGCAAGACGAGGCGGCGGCGCATGCCGCCCTCTCCCGCACCGCCGGCATCGGTATCGTCCGCGCGACGCGCGACATCGCCGCTGTGCCGCGCCGGTCCCTCGATGACGAGGCACTCGCCCGGCGCCAGGCTTTCGTCGACGGCCCGATAGCCGCGCGCATCGCGGGGGCGCCCCAGTTCCACGCGCAAGCCGATACGCGACATCGACGCGGCGCCTTCGACCGTCGGTGCAATCGACAGCCAGAGATCGCGGGCGCCGTCGTCGGGCAGGCCATCCTCATCGCGGCGTGCGAGACGTGCCTCGTGGCGGTCGATGACGGCCGGCGAGCGGTCGTGCGTCAGCGCCGTTTGCGACACCTGGATTTCGGCGCGGCCGCTCCTGGCCAATGCCTTTAGCTGCGCGAGCAGCGCGCGGCCGCCGTCGGGCGCGATACCTGCATCGCGGTGCTCGCGCGCGTCCGCCGTCGCCTGCGCCGCGCCTGCCCCGTCGGCCATGTCCGGCGGCAGCGCGGGCCGCAACGCGTCGAGCGCGTCGCCGTCGACATCCACCACCCACGTTTGGACCGATACGAGCTGCGCACGCACGTCCAGGCTGGCGACGAGCGCGCCGTCGGCGTCGATGCGCTCGGCCCGATCGCGTATCAGGATGGAATTCGTGGTCGCATCCGCTTCGATCGCCGGCAACGCCGCATCGAACTCGACGATCCGCGGTGCATCGGAAACGGCGGTCCCGCTCGCGACGGCGGGGTGCTCGAAACGGCGCCGCAAGAGCGTGGCCACGCCGGGCACGACGAGCGTGCGGCCATCGACCACGCGCGTTTCGTCGGCGGCATTCGCGGCACTCAGGCGAAACACCCGCACGGACAAACGCACGCGCTTTTGCGCGTCGCGCTCGAAGCGCTCGGCCGCGGCACGAATACGCTCCACGTAGGTCGCTGGACCGCGCACGTTCACCGTTTGCGCGGCGGCATCCACCGCCAACGGGAAGTGCGTATCGGCAAGACCTGCCTGCTCGAGCGACGCACGCAGCGCTTTCGCGGAAAGGAAGTGAGGCCGGATGGCGACATGCGCCTGCTCGTTCGCGGGCGACACATGCAGGACCGCACCGTCGTAGTACCAGACGAATCCGTACGAACGGCTCATGACATCGAGAAAGCGCTGCGGCGGCATGGCGAAGCGGCCGCTCACGACACCCTCCACTTGACCGTCGATGCGCAGGGCAACGTGCTGCCCCGCTGCGAACGCATTCAGGACCTCCGCGAGGCCCGCGCCGTTCGTCACGTAGACGAAGCGGGCGCCGGGGCCGCCGGCCCACTCGATGCTCGCCGCCTGCGCATGCACGGCGGACACGCAGGCGAAGGCAGCGACGGCGCCGCGCGCGAGCGCTCGCATGCGTGCCGCGCTCATGCGGCGCTTTCCGGCGACGCACCGGCGCCCGACGCATCGGCGCCCGACGCACCGGCGCCCGACGCATCGGCGCCCGACTGATCCACATCCGGCTTGAGGGTCAGGCGGTAACCCGTCGCATAGACCGATTGCACGGTCCAGCCGACGCCGGCCGCCTTCAGGCTCGCACGCAGGCGGCTCACGTACATGTCGACGGAGCGGCTTTGCACGGCCGCATCCCAGCCCCAGACCACGCTCATCAGATCCTGCCTCAGCACGACGGCGCCCGTGTGCCGGGCGAGATGCCAGAGAATGTCGAACTCCTTGGTGCCGAGCTTGTGCGCGACGCCCGCCACCACGAGCGAGCGCGCCTGCTGATCGAGCGCGCATTCGTCGTCGACGAACATCTTGCGGCCCTGCACGTTCATCGGCGCGAAGCGCCGCAGCAGGGCGCGCATGCGCGCGAGCAGCACCTGCCTGTCGTAGGGCTTCACGAGATAGTCGTCGGCACCCGCATCGAGTATGCGCACGATGTCGGACTCCGCCGAGTGCACGGTCTGAAAAATCACGGGCATGATCGATTGCGAGCGGCTGCGGATCTTTTGCAGCAGCTTGTCGCCGGAAACGCCCGGGAGGTCCCAGTCGAGAATCGCGAGATCGGCCCACTGCTCCGAGAGAAATTGCTGCGCGTCGAGCCCGCTGTGAAAAGCGTCGATGTGGTAGCCCTCGCTCTTGAGCCAGGAATGGATGAGCGCGTGATGCGCGACGTCGTCCTCGACGAACAGAATGCGTACGGGTTTGCCTGCAAGCGATTTCATGTGAACCTTTGGTTCTGACGGCCGCGCGGGAGCCGGCGCCCGCTCCGCGCAACGCGTGCCAAACGAATACGGGCCGCGCTCTGACGCCTCACTCGCGGCCCGCCGCGCGCAACGCGCGGTCGGCATCGACGAGCGATGTCGCGTGCGGCTTCGCGGCGACAGGATTCAGGCACGGCAGACGCAGCACGAACATGGTACCGCCTTGTCCGTTGAGCTCGGCGTAAAGCGCGCCGCCGTGCATGCTGACGATCTGCACGGCGAGCTTGAGCCCGAGACCGAAGCCCGTTGCCGTCCGCTTGCCGAGCTTCTCGAAGTCGGTCAGCCGATCGCCCTCGACGAGACCCGGCAGCCCGCCCGCGCGATCGTGGACAACCACCTCGGCGAAACCGTCGGCCTGCCGGACCGACACCGTCACCGCCTCGCCGCGCGGCGACGCGCGAACGGCATTGTCGATGACGTTCTGGACGGCGCGCGCCACGAAGTTGCGCATGCCGCTCACCCAGAGCGGCGCGCTGTCGGGCAGCCACAAGTGTAGCGCGACGCCGCAATAGACGGCGGTGACCTCCAGCTGCGAGATGATCTGGCGCAGCGTCGCGCGCAGATCGAACCGTTTGAAGTCGCGCGCCTGCAAATGCTCGGTCACCGACGAGAAGATGAACTGCTCGCCGAGCGAGAGCACGTACTGCGCGAGCGAGGTGATCTGCTGCATGCCGCCGCAGCGCTCGAACGCGTCGGGGTCGCTCGCATCGAGCTGCGTGAGCGCGCTGATCGAATTGAGCGGCGAGCGCAGATCGTGCAGCAAAAAGCGCAGCGACATGGCCCGCTCGTCGAGCGAGCGCGCGAACGGCGTCACGTCCGTCACGGCGATGACGGATTCGCCCGCCCCCGCACCGGCGCACGCACCGGCGGGGCCCGCCTGAATCCAGAAGGTCGAATCGTCCACGCGTACCTCGCGGCCCGCTTCGAAATCGCGCAGCCGCGGCACGTCCGTCATCTCGAAGCGCTCGCTCAGCGCCACGCTGAAATCGACGCCCGCGGGCAGCGTCATCGCCAGCATCTCGAGCGCGCGCGCGTTCGCGTGAACGACCGCGCCCGCCCGATCGAGCACGATCACCCCGCACGGCAGCCCGTGGAGCGTGCCGCGCAGGCGGCGCGCGTCGTCGTCGGACAGGCGGCGATCGGCGGCGCCCTCGCCGCATGCGTCGGCGGGCAAGCCCGATTGAGTGGGCCGCGGCTCGGACTGCTGCCCGGGCTGCGCGCCGGGCAGCGAATGCGGCTGAGTATGGGATTCGTTCACATGGCCTCCTGCATTCCCCGGTGCGGGCGGTTGCGGTGAATCACGGCGAGATGACGCGCGGCGACAGCAGGAAGAGCCGCTCCATGTGGCTCTTCTGGCGGCTGTCGGTCCTGAAGAGCGCGCCGATCAACGGAATCTTCGAGAGCCCGGGCACCCCGGTCACGCCCATCGTCGCGGTGTCGGCGCGATAGCCGGCGATGAGCAGCGCCTGCCCCTCCTCGATGAACGCCTGCGTGTTGATCGTGCTGTTCTGGATCACCGGCAGGTTGCTGACCGTCCGATCGGTGAGCTGGCCGTCCTGAATCGCCACGTCGAGCTTGATACGCGTGCGCCCATCCTCCTCCACGACCATCGGCAGCACACGCAGCGAGATGCCCGTCGACACGCTGTAGAGGTCGCCCGACGTGTATCCCGACACCGGCACGAAAAACTGCGTCTGGTTGTCCATCACGGCCTCGATGTTGTTGAGCGTGACGACCTTCGGGCTCGCGTCGATCTTGGCGGCCTTCGTCTCCTGCAGCGCCGAGATGCGTGCCATCAGATAGCGGCCGGCGTCGCCGAGCACCGCGGCCACCGATGCGCCCACGGGCGTTGCCGCCGCGAGCACGTTGCCCGCCAGCGCCGTCTGGCCGAAGTTCTGCGAGAGCGTGCCGTTGTAGGTGCTCTGTCCGAGCGTGCCGGTACCGGTCTGCACGTCGATGTGGCTGTTGTGCGCGGTCCAGTCGACGCCGAGCTGACGCAGCGCGTCGTCGTCGATCTCGATGATGTGCGCCTCGATCTCGATCAGTTGCGGTTTGACGTCGAGGCGATCGATCAGTTTGCCGTACTGATCCATCCGGTCGGCCGTATCGCGAATCACGACGGAGTTCGTGCGCTGGTCCGCGACGATGACGGGCAGTTGATCGTCGCTCGCCGGCGCCGTGCTCGTGTTCTGCGGCGGCGGCGGCGGCTCGCCCACCGCCGCCGCCACGGCCGGCGAAGGCTGCCCGGTGAGCCCGGCGAACATGCCCTTGCCGGCCGCGCCCGACGGCACCGGCGGCGGAATGTACGGGCCGTTGTAGGCATTGCCGTTCACGTCGTTGATCGGCGTGTTGCGCTTCACGCCGCCCGCCGGGCGGCCGCCCTCGCCCTCGCCGCGCTTGTCGGCGGCCTTGGCCGCGTGCGGGTGGTAGATGCCGTTGAGTACGGCCACCACGCCCTGCAGCGTGACCTGCCGGCCGTCGATTGGCACCGTGCGGTCGTGCGCCCACGCGTGAAAGAGCGGAAAGACGCGTACCTGCGTGCCGCTTCGATGCGCCGCGTTGTTGTCGAGCCGCGAGGCCACGTTCGTCACCATCTGCACGTAGCGAGGCGGCCCGCTCACGAGCGCCGTGCCCTGCGCGCTGTCGTAGACGATCGGAAAGCGCTCGTCGGAGATGCGCAGGCGCTCGAGCGCATCGCGCAGCGCGCCCGTATCGGCCGAATCGAGCTTCACGAGCGTGCTCTGCAGTTCGGCGGCCGTCGTGATGTCGAGCACTTCGCCGTCGTAGTACCACACGAAGCCGAACGACGACGCGAGCGTATCGAGAAAGCGCCGCGGCGGCAGATGGAACTTGCCGCTCACGGTGCCGCTCACATCGGCGGCGATGCGCGTGGGGATGCCCTGGCTCGCGCCGAAGTCGCGCAGCACATCCTTGATGTCCTTGCCCTGCGCTTCGTAATCGACGATCGACGCCTTCCAGCGCACGGCCGCCGCCTCGGCGACGGGGGCCGTCGCCCCGAATGCGAGCGCGGCGGCGAGGGCCACGGTGCCCAGTCGGCGAGCCCAGTTCATGACGCGCTGCCTGCGATGAAACGTACGCGGCGCCGCCCGGTGCTTCTCCGACACATAGACAAAGTTTTCATGTAAGTTCCGACTATCTTTCATAGGAAGGGCATTGACGATGAACGTTCCGAGTCACGAACGTCGCGACCTGACGCGCGAGATTCTCGAATTGATCGACCTGCGGCAGACTTTCACCGACATCCATATCGAGCAGGACCGGCCGATCATGATCAAGGCGCCGCGCGGCTGGCTCGCCGTCGGCGAGGAGCCCGTGCTCCACGACGAAATGCTGCCCACGCTGGCCTCGATCGAACCGGACTGGGAGGCGCTGCTTCAGCACGGCGCGATCGATCGCCCGTTCGTGCTCACGCGCTGCCGCCTTCGCTGCAACATCTACCGCACCAATGGCGGCCGCAAGCTCGTCATCTCGATCCGCCGCCTGCCGCTGCAGCCGCTCGCGCTCGACAAGCTCGGCCTGCCCGCCTACGTGCGCTCGATGATCGACAGCGCCAAGGGGCTGATCCTCGTGACGGGCCCGACCGGCTCGGGAAAGACGACGACCATCGCGTCGCTGCTCGAGCACATCAACCGCACGCGCAACAGCCACATCGTCACGATCGAAGAGCCGATCGAATACGAACTCGAGGGCCGCACGTCGATCGTCTCGCAGCGGCAAGTGCCCACCGACACGCCGAGCTTCTCGGCCGGCCTGCGCGAGGCGCTGCGGCAAAAACCCGACGTCATCATGGTGGGCGAGGTGCGCGACCCCGAGACGGCGGAGACGGCGCTGCAGGCCGGCGAATCCGGCCACCTCGTGCTCGCGACGATGCACACGGGCAGCGCGATCGGCACGCTCACGCGGCTGCTGTCGTTTTTTCCGGCCGAGCAGCGCGAGCGCTATGCGGCCGCGCTCGCGAACTGCCTCATCGGCGTGATCTGCCAATGCCTCGTGCCGACGGAGGATGGCGAGAACTTCGTGCTCGCAAGCGAACTGCTCTTCAACAACAATCAGCAGATCAGCGGCCTGCTGACCGATCCGGGCAAGCTGCCGTACCTTGCCGAGTTCATGAAGCGCAAGGAAGACAACATGTCGCGCATGCTCAACGACCACCTCTTCAGCCTCGTATCGAAGCAGCAATGCCTGCCGCGCGACGTGCTGCGCGCGACCTACAACCGGCTCGAGCTGCACGAAATGCTGCAGACGCTCGCGCCGCACTGAGCCCGCGCGAAGGCGGTGCCGGCGCAATGGCGCCGCTTTCGCCCGTCGCGCCGTGCGTGGCGGTGCTGCGAAGGTGTGCGGTGTCGATGGGCTCACGGTCGGGCGCTCAGTAGTAGGAGTTGATCGTCCAGCCCGCCGCGACGGGCGTGTTCCAGACCGTCTGGCCGGACTCCCCGCAAAAGCTGCTGACCCACGGCGTCGTGATACCGGCGTACGTCGCCCAGTTCGTCGTCACGACGATCGTATAGGTGCCAGGCGTGCCCGCCTGGGACAGCGCGTTGTTGATCCCGCCCGAATCGTCCTGAAGCGTCGGCGTCTGGCTCTCCGTATGCCCGAGGTTGTGGTTGCCGCTGTCGGTGATGTCGATGCTCTGCGAGAGCTGCGCCCGGTTGCCGGTGGGGCCGTTGCACATGCCGTCGTTCAGGTGCGCCCACGTGGACGCGACGATGATCCCCGGCTTGGTGAGGTTGACGGTCATCCTGAACGTATACGAGTACGTACCGTTGCTGCCGTTGTACGAATAGGCGCCCGATTGGAAGTTCGTCGCCGGCTGGCCCGTGCAGGCCGAGTAATCGCCCGCGCCGTTCGGGTTGGCCATCACGAGCTGACAGCCCGTGAGCGATGACGCCGGCTCGATTTCGCTTTGCGTTTGCCACTTGCCGCCGCGGCACGACAGCACGCGCCCGTTCGCATCGGTGGAGACGAGCGTCGTGCTCGCCGACGCGGGGGCGATGGCCGAATTCTGCGGCGCGGGCGGGCATGGGTCGCCGACGGTGTGCGCGTTGCCGAGCGCGAGATTGCCCGCTTCGTCCACCGCCAGCGCCTCCCATGTGGCGCCGTTGTACGCATAGGCCCGATTCGCCGCGGTGGTGAGCCGCACGTCGCCCTGATGCGCGGCAACGCCCCCGAGCGCCGCTTCGTCGGCCACCGGTTCGCGCCAGTGATAGGCCGCCTGCGGCACCCAGAGGTTCTGCGTTCCATCGCAATTCAGGACGTTGCCCAAAGCGTCGGCCGCGATGGCGCCGGGCTGCGTACAGGCGGCATAGTCGATCTGCCGCGCGAGCACGATCGGCACTTGCATCGTGTTCGCCTGCGGATTGCCCGGCACGGCCACGCGGTACAGATAGTCGACGTTCTGCGCCTGCGTGCCGTCGTAGAAAATCAGGCTCGCCAGATGTCCCGTGCCCGTTTTCGAGCTTGTGCAGGAGGTATTCGCCGGGTTGGGCGTATCGATCTTCCAGGTGCCGAAGGCGCCGATGGCCGCGCCGATCGCATTGTTCGCCGCCTGGATCGAACCGCCGCCCGGGCCGGCGTTCGCCGCGATGTAGCCGAGTTCGGGATCGGCAATGGTCCGGCCGCCCTCCGTGACAAGCAGCGCCTGCAACGCCACCGGATTGGCGCCGCCCGGGGCCGCGTAGACGAGCAGGCACGGCACCTGACCATAGGGGTTCGTGCCGCTCAACGCATTCGACAGGTAGGTCGACAGCTGATACGTCGAGCCGGTCATTTTCGCGATCACCGGCGAGGTGGTCGTGGCCTGGGCCGCGAGCGCCGTGTAGTTCTGTTGAATGAGCCGCGTGGCAGCCGCCGTCAGCTGCGACTGATAAAGCGCGGCCTGCTGCGCGCGCGTATCGTCGAGCGACGAGTTCGTGAGCGTTACGACGCCCGCCATCATCAATGCGGCGAGCGCAAGCACGGCCAGCATCTCCACCATCGTGAAGCCGGACATGCGGCGAGCCGGCCGCACGCGGGGGCCGGGGCGCCGCATGCCGTTGCGGGCAAGGGTACGGGTGCACTCAGTCATACGCTTGCGCCATCCATACCGGCATGCCGTTCGGGATCGTGTTCGCCAATGCGGCCGGCAGCGGCACGGCCGGGTTGCCGGGGGACACGAGATTGGCGCCGAGCGCCACGCCGGCCAGCGCCGAGCCCTGCGCGATCTGCTCGATGCCGTCGACCGCGGCCGCGGCCGACGCCGACGCCGACGCCGCATAGACCACGACCAGGCTGCCCGCATAGCCGGTATTGGGCTGCACGTAGTTCCGCCACATCGGATTGGGAATGGTCGCCCCGAGGTAGGGCGCGAGGCTCGCCGCCGGCACGCTGCCGGCGAACGACGGGTTGGCGCGCGCGAAGGCCACCACGGCCTGCCGGTAGGCGCTCATGTTCGCCGCGAGCGCCATCGCCGACGGCGCGAGCGGCGCCGGCGCCGCCTCGGCGCCGAGCAGCGCGTAGGCACCGGTAAGCATCGCGAAGGCGGCGACGATCCAGATCAGGAACATGGCGGGCGGCTCGTGGCGTCAATCGGAGCGAAGGCCGATACTCGGGCCTCGATCAGGCGGAGGTCCAGATGATGGTCTTCGCATCACCGGCACACGCTGCCTGAGCGGCGGCGGGCGTTACCGGCACGGTTTGCGCCGAGCCGCCGATCGAGACGGCTGTCCAGGTGCCGCCAGCAGATGCCGCGTTGATGCATACGTCCGTCGGCACGGAATCAAATTCGATCGTGAATGTACCGGTGCCAGCGCCCGTAACGGTTACTGCGCCCCCCCAGGCATCGGTGACGGTATTTGCCGCGGTGTCGATGACGAGCGTAGTCGGGATGATGCCGGCGGCAATGGCGACGGTGGTCGTCAACCCGGTGTAGCCGTTGGTCTGCCCCATATACAGCTTCTTGACGCCGGTCTGGATGGCCGTCACCTGCTCGGCCGTCTGATTCGACGAAGCACTGCCGAATGCGCCGCGCAGCAGCGCAATGGCACCGATGACGACGATTGCGGCGATCCCGAGATAGGCGATCGCCTCGAGCAGGGTGGCGCCACGCTGCATGCGCCGCGACCCACGGCTGCCCACCCTGGCGCGAATCGATGCGACGGTCTTGACATTCATGTTGCTCTCCTTGGTTTCCTCAATCGACACTAGAGAAAGACGTGCCATCTGCTTTCAACACCCGTTCGTTTGCACTGCGCTTGCACGTCATTACACGGCACGCTCAATGCAGACTCCGAGCCAAAGCCGCAATTTCCTGCTGAATTCCGAAGAAGCCGCTGATGAGCCACGACAGCACGAGCGCGAGCACGACGATCGCCGCGCCGTTGACCACGCGCATCTGCGCCTCGATCGTCTCCACGCCGTCGGTCATCCATTCGCTGGCGATCGCGTGCAGCGCCTCGGCGAAGCCCTTGTATTCGGCATACACACACAGATCGTCGACGATCTCCTCGGAAGGAAACCGGTAGCCGGCGTTCTTCATCGCCTCGCCGACGTTGAGCCCCGACTTCACGCCGAAGAGCATGTCGTCGATTCGCTGCCTGAGCCACGGCTCCGCATCGGTGGCCAGCCGCGCGAGCGAGCGTTCGACCGTGAAGCCCGCCGCCTGCAGCGACGAAAACGCGACGAGAAAACCGCAGCCCGTAATGAGCCGATAGATCGAGTAAGGCGGGTAGCGGTCGAGCCAGACCCGCACGTTGCCGGACCAGCGCGGCATCGAGTAAAAGAGCGCCGCGACGAGGATCGCGAGCACCACGAGGCAGTAGATCATGCCGCCCTGCACGAACCGGGACAGCTCGTAGAGCGACTTCGCCACGCCGTGCCAGCGCTCGGGGCTCACGATCGACGCGAAGCGCGGAATCACGAGCTTGCCGAACAGGTACACGTAGCCGATCGTCATCGCCACGATCACGCACGGGTAGGTCAACCCGCCGACGATGGCCGTGCGGATCCGGCGGCTGTACTGCACGACGGTGCACACGTTCAGCAGCGCGGCCTCGAGGCGTCCCGACTGCTCGCCGGCCATGACGATCATCTGCTCGGTATGCGGCACCCACCACGCCATTGCCTCGGCCAGCATGCCGCCGTTTTGCACGACGCTGCGCCAGTCCGCGAGCGTCAATGCCAGCGGCTCGTTCGGCTTGCGGCCCTCGTGCGACGCACGCAACTCGAGCTCCTCGAGAATCTTGAGCAACGGCAAACCGTTCGCGAGCATTTTCGCGATCTTGCGATAGAGCCGCAGGCGCGCCTGCGTCGTGAATTGCAGGCGCGCCCAGCGCCGGTTGAGTTCAAGTGCCATAGCCGCTTCCGAGCGGCTGCGGCCGCCCCCCGCTGCCCGGCATGAACGGGCCGACCACGCGCTCCGCCATGCGCGGATCGATGAGGCCCGCCGCCACTTTTTCGAGCGCGTGCTGCGCGACCGTCTGCCCCGCGAGCTCGCTGAGCCAGTACGCCTGTGCATCGGGCTTGCGCCCGGCGCGCAGCAATTCGCAAAACGTCGCGTCGGTACGCACGACCTCGGCCACCACGGTCCGGCCGACCGTGCCGTTCTTGCAATGCGGGCAACCGGGCCCGGCCACGCGCACCGCGTCGAACCGCGCGCCGACGGCCCGCTTCACGCGCGCGACGAGCCCCATGTCGAGCTGCGCCATCGCCTCGGCCAGCGGGCGCGAGCAGTGCGGACACAGCAGCTTGGCGAGCCGCTGGCTGATGAGCCCCGTGACGAGCGATTCGTCCGTCACCATCGCGATCGGCAAGCCGAGATCGACGAGACGGTCCACGATCGCGAGCGCGCCGTTCGCGTGCACCGTCGTCCAGACCTGATGGCCCGTCATCGCGGCGCGCAACGCGCTTTGCGCCGAAGCGCGGTCGCGCACCTCGCCGATCATGATCGTATCGGGATCGAGCCGCATCGCATTCGCGATCGCGGCGGCGAACGCGAGCGAGCGCGCCTCTTCCGTCGGCGCGTTGACGACGGGCGTCTGCACGGCGCCCTCGATCGGGTACTCCACCGGGTCTTCCACGGTGATGACGTGGATCGAGCCGGCCATCTCGCGCAGTTGCTTCGTCAGCACGCGCTGCAACGTCGTGGATTTGCCCGAGCCGGTCGGGCCGCTGATGATGTTCATGCCGTGCGGCTGCTGCGCGAGCAGCTCGAACGCGTTCGCCTGCGCCACCGTGAAGCCGAGCTCGGTCAGGGCCGTCGCCTCGCCCGCATCGTTGTAGAGCAGCCGCAGCACCATGACGCTGCCGACGCTCGTGGGCGCCGTCGCGATCCGCACGCCGAACAGCCGGTCCGGCAGCTTGTCGCGATCGCCGATGGCCGCGTCCTGGCGTTCGTTCGGCTTGTAGGTGTTGTCCGATACGCTCGACATCGCCGCATACAGCGTGGCGAGCAGCCGCTCGCCGTACTCGCGCGTCTGCTCCGAAATGCGCACGAGTTCGTTGTGGATGCGAAAAAGAATCTCCGTGCTGAAGCGGTTCACACGGATATGGATATCCGACGCACGCTCGTCGCACGCCCGCGCGATCAGGTTCTTCGCGAGGACCTGCATCCGCGTGTGATCGATGCGCTCGGCACTGCCGTCGCGGCGCGGGCCCTGATAGCTGCGCCTGATCGCATCGAGTGTCACGAGCCGCGTCGTATAGTGGCAATTGAGCCGTTCGAGCCTCGCGCAGTACGACAGCACGAACGGATTCATTTCGTGCCCTTCGGCAACGAGCAGCGTGCCGTCGTCGAGCAGACAGAGAAACTTGCGCTCCTCGTCGCTCGCGGCGAACTCGCCGCTGTCGGAAAGCGGGCGCGCCACTGCGGCGAGCGGCAGCGCCTGCCCCGGCGGCTGGCTTTGCGACGCTGTTTGCGCGGGCTGCACCGAAGCGGCGGCGGCAGCGGCCACGGCGCTCAGCACCCGCTCGCGTGGCCGCGCAACGGGCGCGAGAGCCGGCCCGGCCGGGGCCGCCGGCTGACCCTGCGTAACAGACGGATCGGTTTCGACCGGCTTCACGGCGCGCGAGAGAATCAGCGGCGTCACGCTTGTGGGCGTCTTGCCCGGAGGTGTCGGAGACGAACTCATGGCATCACCTCGCAGGCATCGGCAAAGCAGGCAGCGTCGGCACCGGCGGCACGCCGGGCGAGCCTGTCGACGCCACGTTGCGCGCGGGCTGCTGCCGCGCGCTCGCGGAGACGGTCAGCGTCGTGCGCCGTCCGTCTTGCGATGCGAGGACGATCGCACCCGGGCGAACGGCCGCCACGCGCATGCCGTTGGGCAGCGTATCGCCGGGCCCGACGTCGAACTCCGCGCCGTCGCTCGTCGACACCGTTGCGCTGAGCTTCTTGCCGAGCCCTTGTGTCGCCACGAGCGACACGTCCGAATACGAGGAGACGGTACTGCCCATCCGGTGCAGCGCTTCTTGCCGCTCCGCCACCTGCGCCTGCGCATCGAGCTTTTTCAGCTGGGCCTTGAGGATCATCGTTTCCTCCTGTAGCCGCATCAGTTCGTTGGCTGCCTGCACGGCGGCCGGTGTCGGAACGACGTTCAGGCGCGGCGCCGCTTCAGCGGGCGCGGCGGCCGTGGCAGCCGCGGTGCTGGCCGCGCCGGACGCGGCCAACGGCCACGCGCAGCAGCAGGCGAGCACCAGCACAGTCAATGCATCGTCATTTCTCATAGAGCACTCCGTCGAGCGTCCACTGCCCGGATTTGTATGAAAGCGTCTCGACGCGCACGCCCGGCTCGTCGAGATACCTGATGAGGCTGTCGGGCCGCACGCCGCCCAGTTGCGCCGACATGCGCCAGGTCTGCCAGCTCGGCGCCGGGGGCGGGCCGCCGCCCGGATGCAGCCGGTCCAGCGTTTGCGAAGCGACGCTGCGCTGCGGCGCGCTTGCCGGCTGCAGCGTGAACGTCAGGCCGATGCCCAGCAACTGGAAGGCGGACAGCATGCGCAAGCGCACGCCGCGCACGCCATCGATCACTTCGTCTCCCCCCGCGGGCAATGCCAGCGGCTCCACGTAGCTCGCATGCTCGCCGTTGCCGTCGATCGTCGCGCGCGGCTCCGCCGCCATCAGCATCGCCACGTTCGATCCGTCCCGCGACCAGCTGTAGCTGACGTTCGACGCGCGGCAAACGTAGTCGTCGAGTTCCCAGCCGCCCGGCGCGATGTGCGTGAAGTGATCGACGCACGCGCGAACGAACGCATCGGGCCGCGGCTCGCCGGCCCACGGGTGCGCGGCTTCGGGCGGTGCCGCGGGCTTGGGCGGATGCAGCGCGAGCTCCGCGCGCATCCGCTCGAACGCCTGCTGCCGCTCGACTTCCATACGGTGGCGCCGGTACGCGACGATGCCGGCCACAACCGCGGCCGCCACCACGATCGCGACGGCGGCCAGCAGCACCTCGCGCCGCGGTGCGCGCCGCGAGACACGCGACAGATTCAGCCAGCGCGGCAAATGCGGCTTGCCGCCCCGGCGCGGGATCATGTCCTCGATGCGCCGCGCGTAGAAGTTGTGGAACCCCTGCACTTCCAGCTGCGGATCGCCGATGACGACGTTCCAGCCGCCGAGGCTGTAATCGCTGTGCAGCCGCTCGAACACTTCTTCGCTGGAACCGATCCGATCGCCGTTCGGCAGGAATGCGCCGTCGCGCACGGCGAAGTAGGCCCAGCGCCCGTCGGGCAGATGGAACGCACCGAGCCAGTTGGGCGCCGGCTGCTGGCGTCCGTCGTAGAACGCGCCTTCGGTCGCGATTGTCTTCGACACGAGCGCGCCGAGCGACGGCAAGCCCAGTTGCGCGCCCTCGCGCGTGCTCGCGAAACCCGCGCCCGCGAAGGTGCGGTCGATACGCAGCACCATCGCATCGAAATTCAGGCGCGCGGCGAGTTCCACGGCCTCCGCGCGCAGCGCGTGCCGGCGCGACAGCGATTGCCAGAAAAGGCCGCATATGAAACGCTGCCGGCCGATCTGGATGACTTGCGTCGCCATGAAGGATCCTGTGCCCGAGCGCGCTTCAAGCGCCGTTGATCGCGATCGGCGAGAGCAGGATGACGATCACCTCGCGCGTGCCGGAGGCGTTGAACCCGCCCATCGCGTAGTTCGACGGATGGCCGACGCCTTGCCGGTTATCCTGATCGGTGATCCCCTCGTAGCCGCTGATGACGAGCGTCTGCCCCGACTTCACGGCGATGCGCTGCAGGAAGTTGCGCGTATCGACGGTCGGCAGCTGGATCTGCTGGTTCGCCGGGCCGAACGGCACAAGGTTCACGAGCGACGAAATGTTGCTGTAGAACTGCATCATGATCGTGCCGTCGTCGAGGATGTGCGGCAGCACCGTGAGGTTGAAGCCGGTCGTGATCGTGCCCGGCGTGAGCGACGTCTGGCTGCCGATGTTGACGGTGTTGGTCGTCGAGATCTGCGCGAGATAGCCTTGCTGCTCGGCCACCTGCACGGGAACGGGCTGATCGTTGAGCGTCGTGATCGAGGCCGAGGTCTTGCGGTGCACCGTCCCCTGCGTCGACAGCGCATCGATGACGGCCGTCGTGCTCGACGCGCGGCTAGACGGTGTGATGACCGAGGCCGAGAGCTCGCTCGGGTTCTGGATCATGCTCGTGAACGCGGTGGTGATGCCGAACTGCGTGCCGAGCGCCTGATAGACCGCGTGCCAGTTGATGCCGTAGCTGTCCGCCGCGGAAAGCGTGACCGAGAGCACCGTCACGTTGATGAGCACCTGCCGCGCGAGCACACGGTTTTGCTGCTCCATGAACTCGCCCACGCGCTCGAGCACATCGGGCGTATCGGTGACTGCGATCGAGCCCGTGGCTGGCGACGTGATGACCGAGCCTGCCGGAGAGAGCATCGCCTTGATCGCCGTCTGCAAGCCGTTGTACACCGAGAGCTGCGCGTTCATCGTGATGTTCGCGGTGTTGTCCGACGACACGGAGGGCGAACCGGACGTCCCGCCGCCTCCGCCGCCGATGCCCGCGCCGCCGGCGCCCGATCCGCCCGCGGCCCCCGTGCTGTTGCTCGAGGCGCCGCCGCTGTTGCTCGCACCGCTCACGACGTTCGTATCCAGCTTCGAGTCGCCCGGAATGGCGACGACCTGATAGACGCGCGTGGCCGTGTAGAAGAAGACGATCGCGCCGTCCTCGTACTTCCAATAGACGCCGAAGCGAGCCGACGCCGTGTCGAGCAGCCCGCGCAGCGTGCCGCGCGAATACGCGATGCGCACGGGCGAGGATACGCTCGGCACGCGCGCGGCCACCGTCGCGGCGCTCGTGCTCGGCGCGGGCCCCTGCAGCAGGCCGGGGGGCAGCGGCGGCACGCCGGGATAGGCTCCCGCGCCCCCCGTATCGACCGCGGTCTGCGTCGCGCGCGCGGCCGCTTCGCTCGTGCCCGGCGCAACCTTGGCCGGCAGGTGCGCGAGGCGCGAAATGCGATCGGCGAACATGCGCAGCGAATCGACCGTGCCGTCGAAGCTCGCCGGCTCGTCGAAGAGCTTCGGCAGCGTCGATTTCGTCGCGATCTTGATCGTCTTGCCCGAAAGCCAGAGTTCGTCTTTGACGACGACGTCGTCACTGCCCGGCACCGCGCGGTTGTCGCCGTTCGAGAGCTTGCCGAGCAATTGCCCCGCACGCGCGGTATCGGATTGCGAGCTGCGCTCGATCTTGTCCAGGAGACCGGTGCACCCCGCGAGCAGCGACAGGCATGCGGCAAGGACGACGAAAGGACGACGGAGGACGCTCATCAACTTGCTCCTTTGGGAACGACGCGCATGACGTGGTTGCGCTGGTACAAGACCACCTGAATCGGCACCTGCGAGCCGGCGAGCGCATTGGTCACCTGACGCAGCGCTTCGGCGAGCGTGCCGTGTATCGTGGCCGTCGCGTCGACCTGAAAATCGGTCGGCACGTCCCAGATGAATTGCCAGCCGGCTTCGCTCGCCCAGCGCGCGAGCGCATTGCGCACGGAGCCGTCCGACAGGCGCATCTGCCACTCCGTGCGCTCGGGCGCCGCCGCGGGTACGAACGCCGGAGTCGCGGCGGGCGCCGACGATGGCGCCGGGGAGGCCGGGCCGGACGCCGGTTGCGTGGCGGCGAGCAACGGGGGCTCTATGGCGTCACGCTTTGCGGGCGCGGGCACCTGCGCTCGCGGCGGTGCTGAAACAAGTGCCGGTGCCGATGCCGGCATGGCCGGTGCGGGTGCGGGTGCGGGCGACATCACCGGAGCGGGCGCGGGTGCTGGTGCCGGTGCGGGCGACATCACCGGAGCGGGTGCGGGTGCGGGTGCCGGTACCGATGCCGGAATGACCGGCCCGGCTGCCGGTGCGGGCGACATCGCCAGAGCGGGCGCGGGTGCGGGTGCGGGTGCCGGCATGGCCGGCCCGGCAGCCGGTGCGGACGACATCACCGGAGCGGGCGCGGGTGCGGGTGCCGGTGCCGGCACGGGCGGGACCGCCAGTGCTGCCGCCGGTGTGCGAGCCGATGCCGGTGTTGCGGGTATCCACGTCGAAACGCGCGCCTGCACCAGGGTCTGCGCCGGTGCAATGGCAGGTCCCGCCGCGGGAGCCATCGCCGCCGCGCCCGTGGGCAAGGTGGAAGACGCATTCGTGGCGGCACTGTTCATGCGCGACACCGCGCCGGCCGCCGGCGAGGAAGGCTGCGGCGCGTCAACGTTTGCGCGCCGCGCATGCGCGGTCACCGTGAGCAAACGCATATCCGTATCGACGCGCGCCTGCAGCGCAGGATCGACCGACAGCACCTCGCCGAGCGCGTGCACGACCGACGAGCCGGCGCGCCAGCTCACGGACGCGTCGGCCCATGCGCCCGCGTTCGGCACATTGATGCTGTAACTCGTCGGCATGATCTGCTCGAGCGCGCGCAGCAACGGAACGTCGTGGCCGCCCGTGCGCACGACGCCGCCCAGGCGCTGCCCGCCGTCGACGATTACTTGCTGATCGGAAGCGTGCGCGACCGTGCAGGCGAACCAGACGCCGCACAGCAGCGCCCGAATTGCCGGCGGCATCGCCGCTATCCGGACATTCGCCCTCGGCCGGCTCCGCCTGTTGTCGCTCACGCACCTCGGATGGACCGGGAGTTCTATTTTTTTTGTTGCCACGTTCTTTTCACTCTGCTTGAACCATTACACCTGCCGGAACAAACCGAGCAACGGCAAGCCGACCCCTCGCTTTGTTCCGGAAACGCCAATAATTGCCCTAAAAGCAGCAGTACCGAATGGCGTCCGGAATTCGAAAGCAAGTATGCAAGAAAACAATACCGACTTGTAAGGATAGCTACAGCCCAATGGGTAATTACGGCAAAGTACACCGCACCTTTAAGTAAAAAAATACCCCTGGAAAATCATCCTTTCTCGGCCAGCATGGATGATACAGGCACCGGCGCAAGAATGTCGCCTTCGCGTCACAAGCCCCGCCCAGCATGGCGCTGTGGCAGCCGCCACGTTTTTTTTGGACGTTTCGGCGCGAATCGCGGAATGGCCGCCCGCAGAAATATGCCAGATACAAACATGTGCTATGGCGCCGTTCGCGGGCGAGCCGCCCATTGGGTGCCGTGCACTGCGCCAAACAGCGCACGGCGGCGGAAAACGTAACAAAAAATCATCAAAAAAAGCGACGCAGGCCTCCCGCTCGTGCGTGAAAGCCCACCGCGGCACCGCCCTCTCCGGCAAATGCCGATGCCAAGCCGAAGGTAACAAACCATCACAAACACGAGCCTAAATCGGCCCGCGATGAAAACATGCGCTCACTGCTTCACGAATCGTTTCACGCCGCTTAACGCATCGCTCATTGAATCAGGAGCACGACATGTTCTCGACGATCTACTTCGCCGCGGCCTCGGCCCTCGCTTTCGACGACACCCCTGCGGACGTCGCCTCGAAAATGCTCCAAGGCCAGTTTCTCGACGCTGTCCGCCACGCCGCACGCCATGCCGATACCGACACGGCGCAAGCTCAGCCCGGCTACGCACAACTGCAGGTCTGCGCCGACCTCGAGCTGATGCTCGGCCGCCATGAAGAAGCGGAGGAAACGTATCGCCGCGCGCAAAAAGCCATTCGCGCCCAACGCGACGGTCTGCGTATCGCGTCGTGCCGCAATACCGGCTGGCAAGCCTTCTTCCGCAATCAGTTCAACGTCGCGCTCAGTTGCTTCAAGCGCGTCGGCGAGGAAAAGGCGGCCACGCCGCACCAACGTCTCGACAGCCTCGTCGGTGCGACACTCGTTTCGTTTCATCTGGGCTTGATCCAGGCGGCGTGCCATCGCCTCGGCGAGCTGGCCGCGCTGGCGGCAACGCATGGCGATCGCCGCTGGAGCTACCTCGTGGAGGCGCTGCGGCGGGACCTCTTCGCGCAGCACGAACTGCACGGTGCCGAGCGACTCGCCGACCACATCTACTGGCGCTCGGCGATCGGGGAGTTCGAGTCGAGCGAGGCACCGGTACCCGGCTCGCAACCCACCGGGACCGTGCTGCCGCTGCTGGCCGAACGACTCTCGCACCTGAACCGGCTCGTTTCGTTGGCCGACGGCCGGACGAGCGCGGGCGAAACGCTCAAGCAATACGTGAGCTGGAGCCGCCAGGCCGGCCTCAACGATTATCACCGCAGCCTGTGCCTCGAAATCACGTTGGCCGCGATCGCCGGCCACGCGACGCCGTTGGCCGAAGCGATGCTCGATGCGTCCGGCGCGGCGAATTCGCAAGGCAGCCAGCATGCGCGCTGGTACCTCGACTACCTCTACTGCCGCGCGAAGATCATGCAGCAGCAGATGCGCACACAGGAATTCGCACAGTTCTACGGCCGCTACGCGCTCGCGTCGATTCAGCACGTGCGCGCGGACATGTCGATGCCCGCCGCCGCGGCCGATCACATGCAGGCATCGCGCACGGCGCAGCGCTCCGACGACGTGAGCGCCCGCCTGCCGGCGAAATACCGCCGCGCCTATCGCTACCTGATGGACAACCTCGACCAAAAGGACCTTTCGGTGCGCGAAGTGGCATCGCATGTGGGTGTGACCGAGCGCGCGATGCAGGCAGCGTTCAAGAACCACCTCGGGCTGTCGCCGAGCGAGCTGATCCGGCGCCAGCGGATGGAGCGCATTCGCGACGACCTGCTCGACGACGGCGCACCGGCCACGCGCGTGCTCGACGTCGCGAACAAGTGGGGGGTGCGCCATCGTTCGACGCTGATCAACGGCTACCGGCGCGTGTTCCAGGAAGCGCCCTCGGAGACGATGGGCCGCTGAGGGCAGCGGTGTGCGGCGCCAAAGCGCCTGCACCACCGATCGGTAACACGGCCGGTCCGCGGCTTTTTTCCGCCAACGCCGTCCGACGAAACGCACACGCGTGGGTCGGACGGCGTTTTCATTCACACGTCGGTGCGAAGCGATTCCCGCACCGCTTCTCTTACCGGATGATCCATGATGCGACTATTCACGCCCAAGCCGGCGCTCGCGCTGGCGCTTGCCGTTCTGTCCGCGCGGCCCGCAGAAGTGCGCGCGCAGACCGCCGACTGCTTTGCGGCGGCCGCAGCCTATCAACATGTGAGCCCCGTCGTGCTGCGCGCGATCGCGTGGCAAGAATCGCATGGCAACGCGAACGCGCTCCATCGCAACCGGAACGGTTCGACCGATTACGGCATGATGCAGATCAACTCGATTCACCTTCCGCTGCTGTCGCGCTACGGCGTCTCGGCCGACGACCTCATGAACCCATGCTTGAGCGTGTACGTGGCTGCGTGGCACCTGCACAAGATGATGGTCAAGTACGGAAATAACTGGGCGGCGATCGGTGCCTACCATTCGGAGACACCTGCCGAGCGCGACCGCTACGCGCGTTCGGTGCAAAGCATCGTCGAACGCATGAAGCTGGCGGATGACGGACAGTAGGACGAGCAGGGGCAGCCGGGGAGACCCGGCTGCCCGCGAACGTCATCAAGAGAGAAAGGGACGTTGCATGAGGAAGTCGTCCCGTATGGCGAGCGCCAAGGCAAGCGCGAAGCGGGGACGAAGCAGGAACAAAGCAGGCAGGAAGCGTAGGCGATCAGACGGGGGCATTCGCGAGCCGCGCGCGAAAACGCGGCGGCCCGCCGTAGCCGTTACTGCCCCTTGGCGGCGTTCGAAATGTTGCTGGCACCCTTGTTACCCACCGACGCCAGCGCCGATGTGAGCTCCTGCGACTGCTGGTTGACAGCGGCCGCCAACGTGTTCGCGTTGTTGAGCCGCGTCATCTCGCTTTGCTGCTGCATGAAGTCGTTTTGCATCGCAGCCATTTGCGTCACGGGATTCCCTGCACCGAGGGCCGATGGACGCATCATGTCACCCGCCGCATGCATTGCGGTGGACGCGACGCCGGGCGGCAGAAAGTGACTTCCGGCATGAAGCGCCGAACTCAGAAACTGTGCACCGACGTTCCCCGCGCGCCCCGGCAGGCTGGCAAAGTTGCGCGGCGGTGGTGGCGGAGGTGGCGGCGCGCCGTCGGCCCCCTTGAAGCTGGATAGCCCGTCCAGTTGGCCTTTGCTGCGCGCGGGCGCTTGCTTTTGTGCGCCGTCGGTCGCACCGTTCTTCGTCCCTTTCTCGAACTCCGCGATACGGGACTGGACGAGCCCCGGTCGAATTCCTATGTTGTTCATGGCGAACTCCTTGAGTGACATGACGATTTCCGTCGCCGGCAACATCGCTCGATGTCGGCGCGGTACGGTCCCCGCATCCCACTCACGCGGAGCGATATCGAGGAATGCAAGCGCAAGCTTATGCGCCACGGCATTGCGCAACGCAAGCGACGCGACGCGGCGAGCGAAATTGCGAAGCGCGCATGCGGCAAGTGCGATGAAGTGCGCAAATGGATCCGCAGTCGCAGCACCGGCGCCGGCATCGACGTGCGCTTTTTTGCACGCCACTTCGGAATCGGCAGGCTGTCACCGTTATGTCGTTTTACCTTTCCAACACGAGAACCCACGTTCGCAAAGCGCGAAGACGGAATCGACGGGCGAACGCACGTCGACCGCCTGGACGCGATGAGGCAGCGCGTCAGTCCATCAAGGCCTTTGTCGCGAGGCGACGTCGAACGATCGAAATCAACCGAAAGGAAACGTCATGCCGATCAGCAACAGCACGCAAGTACGGTCATCATCGCTCGACCTCCCGCGCAACGACACGCAGCCCGCGCCGGCCCCGCGCCAACGAAGCGCATCGACGAGCGGCCCGCGCCCCTCCGGCGGCGCATTGCTCGGCGCGCTGAGCAATGCACCCGCCTTTCCGGCGCACACCGGCACCCATGCACCGGCGCAGGCGGGCCCGCTTTCGACAACATCGCAACCGGCCGGGACGGCGCAGCCCCCATCGTCGCCGCTGCCGGCGCCAGTCAGGCGCAGCTCGCTGCCTGCGCGCGCGTCGTCGCCGTCAGGCTCCGCGATCGGCCGCCCAGGTGGAGGCTCACGGTCGTTGCCCGGTTCGGGCAAGCTGGGCGCTCAACGTGCAGCCCTGGATGACGAGGCGGTGCCGGTGCTCGACTTGTCGGGGGGCGGGCAGTCGAGCGAAGACTTGCCCGTACACGAGGAACCGCAGCCACACACGCCTGCCTCGCAGCACGAGAGTGCGGCGTCCGTTGGACATCAGGAGCCGGTGGAAACGAGAGCTGCCGGCAAGCAATCGGCCACGTCGCGTTCGGGCAGCCCGCTGCCGCACGAGAAGGAAGCCTCGGGGCTGACAGCCGCGACGACGAGCGAGGCCGAAACGGAACCCGAAACGTCCCGTTCGGCCGGCACGCTGCCGCACGCGAAAGAAACGCCCGTGCGCCCGGAAGCGGAAACGGCGAAAGCGACCGGAGAAAAACCCGAAACGTCCCGCGCGGCCAGCCCTGTGCCGCTCCCGAAAGAGTCGCCCGCGCCCGTGGAAGAGGCAAGGACGAGCGCTGCCGGCAAAATGCCCGAGACGTCCCGTTCGAGCAGCCCACTGCTGCTCGATAAGGAAACCCCTAAACCCGCGAAAACCGCCAAGAGCGACGTCGAGCAGAAAACCGTGATGACGCGCCCTCACCTCGTCGCGCACGACATCGATAGTCAGGAGCCCGAAAGCCCGCCCGAAGCAAGCGTTTCGAGCTCGTCGTCCCGGGTAGCGCCGGAAACCCGCACGCTGGCCCCCGCCAGGACATCGGTGGTCGCGGAGACCGGGGACACACGTCCGGCATCGGCCGCGGCGGGCACATCGGCGGTCGCGGTAACAGAAGACATGCGTCCGGCGTCGGCCGCCGCGATCAGCACCAACCTGTCGGCCGCGCTGTCCCGGCCGGGGCAGATCCGGTCGTTCATCTCGAACGTCGGCGACATGCTGACTCAGAACCCCTACGGCGCCACGCAACCGCTCAAAGGGTGGACGGCCAACCTCGTCAACGCGTTCAGTCATGAATTCGTCGCAACCGGCGGCGCCACGCTCTTCCGGGAGTTGTGCTCGATGGCGACCGAAGCAGTCCTGGACAAGACCGGCGCCGGGCCCGAAACACGCGGCGCAATTACGGCCTCGCTGTTCACAGCGGCGGCGATGGGCAACCTGGCCGCGATGTTGCACAAGTATCACACCGGCGCCGCGGACAACAAGACCTACGCGGGCCACGGTGCGCAGATCATCGCGCTGATAGCGACGGTGGCCACCGCAGCCTATACCGGCAAGAACGACGAGGGCAACGGGCATCTTGGGCAGCTCGCCGGCATACTGCCTAGCGCGATCAAATCGTACGCATACCTGGCGCGCGACGTGATCAACGTGTTCCGCCCGCTCGAAGGCAATCACGACGCAGGCTACGAGCGCCCCGTCAGAGGCCAGATGCTCAACGACGTTCCGTATTTCGGAAACCAGCTCGCCGTGAACACCGCGCAGGGCAGCTCGCAATGGTCGGCCACGTCCTACGTCGACAGCCTCATTCACCACACGAAGAGCAATGCTGCGATCAAAGGCCTGTTCGGCTATTCGGCAGCGAATGCCGCCGGCGAGGGGCTGGATGCGATCGGGGGACGCGTGGCCTCGGAAATCTCGACGCACGGCTTCACGGGCAAGGCGCTCGATGAACTGAAGACGCTGCGCGTGAGCTGGGGCAAGCTCGACACCTCCGAAACCAGCACCGCCAAGCAGCTCGGGAACAAGGCGGCCGGCGCGGGAATCGCGCGTCTCAGCCTGTTCCTCTCCCTTTATGCCGCCACCGCGGTGGTCAATCACGCCGTGGAGGGTAGAGGCGATTGGTCCGCCGGCACCAAGAGCTTCACGGAGAACGCGTTGGGCGCACTGCTCATCATCGCGGGATGCCTGCCGTTTGCCGCGAGCACGTCGAGCCCGTCGAACCGGTCAAACGAGGGGCGAACGATCGGCGCCGACAACGCGGCGGAACTGAGCGTGATGCGTCGCTCGACCCCCTGAGCACGCGGGCCGCGCCGAGCACGCGAAACGACGAAGGTTCGCGCAGGTGGCCGCATCGGTGGCGCGGCGGCTCGCCTGCCGCAAGCCGCTTGCATCGGCATCGCGGCCGCCACCCGGTTCGGCAGTTCGGCAATCCGACAACGACTTCGCATCCGTCAACGCGCTGTAAGCGCCGGGCAATAAATTAGGTTTCGCAGGCGGCCGTTATCGGCCCTCCCCCAGCAACTGATGAATACCGTCATTCTCACGCGGAGAAAATCATGTCCACCACAGCAGTGCAAGGCTATAACGCCGGCTATCTGAACGGCATCGACGATGTCGGCGGCATCGGCGGCACGAACGAATCGCAGCTCGCACAACTGCTCGAGTTGCTCATCGAAGAAATCAAGCAGATTCTCGATCCCTCCAGCCAGAATTCAGGCGATGCGGGTGGTGTGGGCGGCATCGGCGGCGGTACGCCTTCGTACTCCGCGCCGCCCGCCTATGCCGGCGGTGGCGGCGCCGCACCCGCTGGCGTGAGTGGCGGCGGTGGCGGCCAGGGCGGTGGCGGCGCGTCGCCGGGAATAGGCGGCGGTGGAAGCGGTGGCGGTGGCGGCAACACGCTGCCCAACGTATCGGGCGGCGACGCCGCGCACGCCATCGCACAGGACCTCAAATCGCGCTACGGCCTGACCGACGCGCAGGTAGCCGGCGTGCTCGGTAACCTGCAGCAGGAAAGCGGGCTGAAAGGCAACGTCAATCAAGGCGGAGCGACCGGCGCGCCCTCCGGCAACTTCGCGGACGACAACGCCAACGGTTGGGGTCTTGCGCAATGGGGCGGCACACGCAAACAAGGCGAAATCAACTATGCGAAGGAGCACGGGCTCGACCCGGGCAGCCTCGAAGCCAACATCGGCTTCATGAATCAGGAACTCGACACGACGTACAGCAAGACGATCACGGACATCAAGCAGACGACGACGGCGGAACAAGCGGCACTGGTCTGGGACAAGGACTACGAACAGGCCACCGATCCGCAAATGGAAAACCGCAACAAGTACGCCGAGCAATTCCTCGCGCAAGGTCTCTGAACGCGAGGGCGTCCCCCCCGAGGCGTTTGAAGCTCGCACGATCCCGTCCGATGTCCGGGCGGGATTTTTTTTGTCCGGCATTTTCCGCCGCGCGAAAACACCGCTCGTCGGCAATACACAGACGACCGGTCGCGCCAAGGCAGATCAAATCGCGACGCGATGGTGCTGGCAGCGGTGCGCCGTATTCATCAGAATTTGCTCCGAGAAACCCCGCCATTGATGGCTGGGTTTTACCCACAAGTTACGGACCTGGATTAAAGATGCGCAACATCTCGGTAATTTCTTGCAGGACGAGGAAGCCTCTCCAGATGACGGTTGCGCCGGGTGGAGGATCATTGTGACGACAGAGGTAGCCGCCCACGGTAGCAAAGCTGGCGAAAGCGCAACGGGCGCGAAAGCACAAGCGGCATATCGCGAAGCTGCACGCCAAGGTCGCGAATCGATGACGAATCGACAGCGGCTCGCGAGAAGTCGATCTGGTCTGCTGCTCGCAGCTTCGCGAGCAGCAGCTCGTGCAAGCGGTCCCACACTCCAGCCGCCTGTCAGTCGCGTAGTCGTCGCCAACATGTCACGCCCGAGCCGCACCCCATCTCGGCCGGCAGGTCGCGCCAGCGAAGCCCCGTCTCGAGAACGAACAAGATACCGGTCAGCGCGGCGCGATTCGAAACAGGCAGGCGTCCCGGGTTCTTCTCGCGCCGCGGCTTGGATGGTGGCAGTACCGGTTCGTTTTGAAACCGTCTCTTAATTAGTAATGCCGGAAAGATATGATTGTCTCAACAGCAGCCGGCATCTCGACGCTCGCAGTCTCCGAACGCATTAAATCCGACAAGCGAGCGCGCTCCGCGTCGAAGACAGCGATATCATTGCCGTCCGCCCGATCGCTGCCAGCCTCAATCGTGCTGCTAAGCGACCTCAATTTTTCGTAATACTTGTGATTCCTCTGCTTGGCGTAAAAGCTTTTACCAGTATGGAGTTGAACCTCAAGATCTTTGCCGTCTTTGGTCCGCAGCCCGACGTTAATTCCGCGATATGTACCGTCATCTTCGACGAAAGCATTGCGAACCCGCATCACCTCCAAGCCGTTCTCAGAGAAGTCCTCGAGTAGTCGTTTTGCGGACGCAGTAAACGACTCAGGCTTCAGTTTCACCGTATAGCGAAGCGCGTCGTGCACGTGCTGGGCCGCTTCGTCCAAAGTCAGCCCCCGTTCGCGTCTGATCAGGTCGATTTTGCGCGCGATGGATGTCTCCTTCTTCAGCAATGAAGCACGCCATTTTTCCCCCTCTGCCCATTCGCCGCCGACGCGTTTTACCAATTTCTCAACAGTCGGTGTGCACACCTTCTCCAGTTGCAAGGCCGAGTTCGCCACCGCCCGAGCTCTCTGATTCGCCGGCCCCGCCGCAACCATTCCACCCAAACGCGGCGCCTTCGGCTTGATATCCTTTGGACGGGCAACCTCTCGAGTCCAGTCATCGATCTCTAGCCATCCCTCCGGCTTTGGCATCGCCTTCGTCTTCTCAAGCGTGCCCGCGAGCAACTTCGCTCGGTCCTCGTGCCGGCCGTCCAGCTCAAGCGCATGTGATAACTTGTACTGGTCGTGGTTAGCCTCCTTGAGCTCAAAGCTTTCAGCGGTATGAAATTGAATCTCGACGAGTCGGCGTTCTTCATCACCCTGATCGTTTGGCACGTTCAGTTCGCAGGTGACCGACACCGCGTTGAACGCCTCCGACGGCTTTCTGAAATGGTTGACAACCTTCACGCGCTCCATTCCGCTCTTCGCCAGCTCAGCGATCGCCCGGTCATACGATTTGGCAAACGTAGCCGAATCCAACACCACGGAATATCGCACAGCGTCGTTCACGCCGGCACTCGCCTCAGCGAGCGATAGCTTGCGCACTCCGATGAAACGCTTCAACTTCTCCTGCAGCGAACCTACGGATTTGAGCCGGTGCTCCATATTCTTCAAACTGCCGCCCTCGATCTTGCCCACAACATTGGTCACTAAAGGCGTTACGGCTTCCTCAACACGCGCAGCGGTGGCTCGGATGCGCTTTGCTTCCGCGTCGATCTCTGCCGGTGACGCAGTTTGCGCGATGCGCTCACGAGGAGTGAGTGATCGCGCCAGCAGACCGAAGCGCTGCTGCTGCTCGATCGAGGTTTCCATGACGGCTGCAGCCATGGAAGGCATCGTACGCAATTGTTCTAACGCGCTATCGGCATCGAAGCGGTCATCACGCAACAGGCGCGCTGTTTGTTTTCCGTAGGGAACCGTCCTGACACGTTCGTCGTATTGCTTCTCGACACGTTCGAACAACGCCATGACCGACATAAAGGTCTCCGTCCCGGTGTTCGATTTGAGCGCATCAGTACCCACTTTGACTGCCAGCGTTAGCAGATTGCGCGCCGTAAGTTCGACTTCTCCTTTCACGTAGCCAGGTTGCCCTTGCGGGAATTTCGACGCCGGCAGGCGGCACACCGGATAGTGATCGAGGATTGCGGCGATTCGATCGACGGGCGCTTGGGCCTTGCCGTAGCTTTCCGCCAATTCTGGAAACCGTTTTTGCAGTTCAGCACCGGTCGAAACGGCTGGCGTTGCCTTCTCTCCGCCCAGCGTCCGCCGCCAATCGGCGACGGCCCCGTGCAACAGTTCAGCGACCTCCTTGGCGACAGGATGATGAGCCGCCTCGACGGCCTGCTGCGCCGCCTCGAACTGCTTGTCGAGCATCGCGCGATTCGGGCTGCTGTCCGAAATCAGATCCTGCAACGCATTGCGAAGATCGCGATCGATACCGTCATAGGTACCGAACATCCAGTCCTCCGCCATTTTGTGACGCAATGCCTCAGGTTGCGCCATAAAGCGGACGGCCGCCATGCTGGCCTTGCCTACGAGCGCATCTCCCTGTTGGGCGTCGATGATGTTTCGCGCCCGCCCCGCGTGGTAGTTGCGATCCGAATCAAAGGCCGTCTGTGCCGTCTTCGGCGGCTTAAAGGAGCGATGTACGCCCTTGCGATTTGCGCGATCCGCCACAACTTTCGCGATGTGTTCGGTAAGTTTGGGATAACCGGCAAATACATATGCGTCATCTCCATCGGTATCCATGTCCCGCTTACGCAACTCTCTGATCGGCACCGCGCCTAGTTCGCCAGGCAACAGCAGATCCTTCACACGAAGGCTCCCCGTTGTAGTCATCGACGTGGGCGATTGCGGGCGGTTTCGAGATTCCGCCCAAGTAGATAGCGTCTTCATGTCTTCCGTGGAACATGCTAGATCAAGGTGCTGGTACGCCTCTGGCCAGGATCCTTTCGGCGGAATAATGAGCATCCCTTTGCAATGGAGAATGTCTGCATCCGACTGCTTGGCGTCATCGAAGCCCGCATAGCTATATTGGATCGCAAAGCAGTCGTTGCTTAGGAACTTCGCCGTGACATCGCCGGCCCCTATTGTCTTCACACGGTCTTCCTCAATAGGCAACAAGTTTTCCTTGTCGTACGGCGGCTTCCCCAGTAGGACGGCACCGCCCTTTTTGTCGAACGTCTCGCCCTTTTGCCGGGGTAGGTGGAGGTCGTCGTCGGCAGACGGCACCGCTCGGATTTTGCACCCTTCGTAGCCGCCGTTAACGAGCAATCGATACTGCTCAAGCTTTGTGACGTTGTCCGGAGCCAGAGGACCAGGCATGCGCACGTCGAGCACCGGTGCCTTGCCGACACCCGTCGTTACCTTGGCGAGTTCATTCAGCTTTTCCTCGATAAGATCGCTCGCCTCCTTGACCGCTGCTTCGTCGCGAGGAAAATGCTGTAGCGCCTGGGGAGCCATGTAACTGGGCTCTTGCTTGAACGACTCGATTACCTTGCGCTGCGCTTGGTCGGCGTGACCCTTTCGACAAGCGGTCCACGCATTGATGAGCTCAGCCACGACCGGAATCTGTATGGCAGCCTCGTAGCGCAAGAACCCGCAACCGTCGTTCGGACATAGCTTTATTTCCTTGCCGGAGGCGGGATCCACCGGCTTGAACGGATGTTCCGGTCCGGGCACGTCTGGGAACCAGCCAATCCTCACTGTCCCTTCTACGGCGTGGTCGGCGGGCACGATCTCGAGTAGAGAACGCTGAATTCGCGACCAATCCTCTCGCTGCGGCCCCAGCTTTGAGACCAGCTTCATAAATGGGCTCGTCGGCGCGCTGTCCGAGTACCGAATCGCTGGAAGCCGGCCGTATCCACGCTTTGAACCCGCCAGGATAGCTTGCGGACGCATACTCGGCACCTTCAAATGGCTGCCACCGAACATATCAAAGCGCCACTGCTCGCCGTTGTGGTTGATCGTGCGCGCCAGCATGAAGGGGCTCAAAGGACCCGGTAGCTTGACTTCTGTCACAGGCTGGCCTGTCAAGCGTGAGTAGAAGGAATACTGGGGCCCACCTTCTGACTCGTCGCTCCGCAACGTCTTGCCGGTCATATCAATGAGCGTGTAGTGCGGCGAGCCTTCTCCTGGCTGAACCGGACGCAGCGTGCCTGGCTTCGTCTTCATGCTCGCCTGCAGCTTATCGAGGTCGAGCGGAATTGGTTTGCTCTTTGCCGTCAACAAAGCTTCGTCTCTGCGCATACGAACATCTAGCGCATTGAGAATGTCGTCGCCGACTTCGATCTGCGCAATGAGATTCCAACTCATCTCCTGCAGATCGGTGGTGACCGCGTTGCGCGTGCGCTCCAGCAGGCTTTCGACCCAACCTTTTAGCTCAGCACGCTGCTGTGCCACCTCGGTACGTGGCGCGTCTACCCAGCGCGTTTTCCACAAGCTTTGCGTGATCGCGAACGACTTCAGGATGTGCACGAAAGTCAGGGCGGGGCGACGCGTATCGAACTGTTCTGCCGGCTCGCCCGTAGCAGACTGATTCTCTCGACTATTTCCTAGTGTGGAATCTTCCTGGTCCAACAACAATTGGATCTTACGATCCGCAATCGGCTTCAGGCGATCCATCAGCTTTAGCGCGGCTTTGCGATGACGCACGAGTTCCGGGCTTCGCTGTACCGGCACAAGGCCCATGCACAGTGTTCCCAGCGACTCCAGGTTTTCGCCGCGCAGGGCGTCCGTGTCGATCAACGCATGGACGCGTCCAAGGGCAGTCGGGACGAGTGGCTTCATCGCCTTCTGCATGTTGGCCGAACCCAGCGCCTTGAAGATAACGCCGATATGTTTGACGGAAGCTGTTCCGAGCAGCTCGCTCTTGTGCGTGTCGAGATGGGCCGCGAGCATGTGCAAACATGTCTGCGAAAGAGCTTGTAGGTCGTCGGCACTATCATCGGCCGAATGGAGGCGTGACATCGCATTCGCGAGTTGCGAGAGCGACACCATGTTGAACTCGCTCCATTGCCGCTTGCCCTCGGATAGCGTTTCGGCGATGGCCTGCAGAGCGGTGGTGCATGCCGGCTCACGAGGCCAGCGACTCAACGCGTTGGCGATCGTAGCAAGCGAACGCGCTTCAAATTTGTCCGGATAGGCAAATTCGGCGCGGCGCTCGATGAGCGCCTCGGCAAGCGCCCGCCCACCTGCAACACACTGCTCATCGTCAGGCCATTTACTTAGCGCGACGAGCGTGTTTGAAAGTCCCTGATCGTTGAACTTCGCGCAAAGACCATCTTCCTCATGGATCCGCTGACCAAGCGCACCGGCGACCTTTAGAGCGGTCGGCTCGGCGGTCCAATGGGACAAGGCGTTAAGCGTGTTGCTGACGTCCTCGCTGTTCATCGCGATGAGCTTGGACCTGTCTTGATCGAGTTGCCTTGCCAACTCCCGAGCAGCTTCGGCACTACCTGGAAGATCCGGCATCTTGCTGAGCGCGTTCAGCGTCCCACTCATTTGATGAGCAGAAAAGTTTTTGCGTAACTCTGCATCGTCAACGATGCGTTCGGTTAATGCGGCAGCAAGTTCTGTACACGAGTCGTACTGCGGAAATTTGCACAGTGCTACGAGCATCCCTGAAATTTCCTGTGCGCCGGCAGTAGCGATTGCCTCCTCGTCACTGCGCAAGCGTTGGGCGATCTCGCGAGCCCCATCGGGGAATTCCAGCACATGTGCAAGCCGCGCCATTGCAGAAAGCGCATTGAGGGAATCCAACGGGTGCTTCACCAGGTCGCCTTCTGCACGCAAGCGGCGAATCAAAGTAAGTGCCGCATCGCGGCACTGGTCGTCTTCTGGCCAATAACTGAGCGCATTCGCTGTCAAACTAACGTGGCCCCCAGTGAGGCCACGGGCTAACGGACCTTGATCGTTTTTACTCGGCACGAGAACGCCCGCGAGTGCGCGAGCCGCCTGTATACATCCGGGGTCCTTCGCCCACGCCCGCAATGCATTGAGCGTTTGAACCGCCTCCTGCTGGTTGAAAGAGCGTACGACGCTCGGATCGGTCGCGATGCGCGGAATGAGCGTGAGCGCGGCTTCCGTGCAATAGGGCACATCCGGCCATTTTGACAGCGCACCTAATACGTTGCTAACCTCCTGTTCATTGAAGCCGACCTGAAGGTCGCGTCTAGAAACGATACGCCCAGCAAGCGTGCTCGCGATCGACTGGACAGCCCGCTCCGGCCATTTCGATAGGGCAGTCAACACGTTCGCAAGGGACTGCTCTTGCAGCTTTTCCCGCAATGCTGGCTCGTTTTTGAGGCGGTCAACAAGCGCTTGCGCGACTTCGATACAGGGGCGCGCCGAAGGCCGTTTGCTGACGATATTGAGTACGCTGGCGACTTCCTGTGCGCTCAGCTTACTGCGCAATGCGGGTTCGTTTTGCAGACGCCCGACAAGAAGCCGTAACCCCGTTTGCGATTGATCCTTGAGTCCGTCTCGCGCCAGGGACGCGAGCGCGTTGCTAACACCCTGCGGGGAAAGATCGGTAAGGATCGTACTGCTGCTGTTCAAGCGTGCGGCGACATTCTCGGTTGCCGCCACGCACAAAGGATCTCCCGGCCACTTGGCAAGCGCGCCGAGCACGTTGCTTACGCCTTGCGCGTCCAGCGTCGTCGCTAACGTCGGCGTGCTCACGATACGCTGAGCAAGATTCGCTGCCGCTTGCGCACATCGGGGGATATCAGAACTTTGCGAAAATGCATTGAATGCCATACTGAGGCCCTGCCCTTCTAGTCTACCGAGGCAGTTCCCGTCTTCCAGCAGAACATCTGCGACATGGGATAGTGCAGCATTACGCGGTTCGCTCGGGAGCTTGGAAAACGCGTTGAGCAGAAGTGCCGTCACCTTTGGATCCCTAAAGTCCGCGTCGGTCCCGCGTTCTTTCACCTCGCGAGCGATTTTTGCGATTGCACCTAAAGCGACGGGAAGACGTTCGAACTTGCTCAGCCGGTTCGACAAGTGGGCCAGGTGATAGACGGACCCACCGTTCAACCACTCCGCCTTGACCAAGTAGTGCGCCACATCCTCTATGCGCTGCTCCACCTGCGGGTCTTGCAGAGGCTCGTGCCGGCCGTCCGCCGAGCGCAGCGTGCATTTGTCGAGCGCGTCCACATATCGGCCAAGTAAAAACAGCGACACATCTGTCTTGCCCTTCGGATCCAGAAAGGCGAGCGCCCTCGGATGCCCCTTTTTCCCTGCAAGCACGTTGGTGGTCGCAAGGTCTAGCACTTCCGCGCGTGAATATCTGGCGGTATGTTGCAGATAGATCTGTTGCCGCTTGCGCTGTTCGAGCAGGGCCTTCGCATCGGGGCCACCAACGGGATGGTAGGCGATTGCCTCCCGAGATGGCCCTTTCCTCGCAAAGTCGTAATCGACCGTGCGAACTTCTCGCTGCGACCCGGCGAGGCGCTGAGGCCGCGCTGGTACCGGTTGCGTAGCATGTTGACTAAGCGTACCTGTGCCGGTCCCTGAGAATGCAGAGGACCTGACGGGCGTGCGGGAAAGGTTTATGAAATTGCCCGACCGCCGAATGGAGCTGGAACCTATGGCCGCGGTGTTCTCGGATCGGGTATTTGCTCGCGGCTGGATATTCCCCAGCATCCCTGCTGGTCGAGACACGGCTCGCGGTTGCGAAGCTACCGAAGACGATGCCGATAAATTTTCCGGCCTTGTATCTGATTCCCTCGGAATGCTGGGGGAGTTCGAAACCTTTGGTCTCATGGCATTGGCCTCCGTAGGCATCGCAGTCTAAAGACGTTACAGTAATGAGGTCGTGTGCATCGTAAGTTGCCGGCGCGAAGGAATGTGTCACCAGGCGCAACGAAGCCGACTGCCGCCAGCGCGTGCCGAAGCGCTCGCAGCCTGACCCGGCGCTGTGTCCAAAGTTACTTGACCACTTCAGAAGGGCTCGCCGAGCGGGGCCGAAGGCCCCGGGAACGGCCATCAGTCTCTTTCGAGCAGGCGCCGCATGGCAAGGCGCACGTAGGGATCGGTACTGTCCTCGTGTGCCGTCGCATAGCCATGCCACGACGGGTCGTCGAGGACTTTCAGGCAGATTGCCTTCAGTTCGGGCGCGCGATCGTCGGGCAATCCGTTCACGATCTGCCACGCTTCGTGCGGACGCCCGCGCACCAATGCGATCGTCACTGCAAACACGTGCACCTCGCGCGTTTCGGGGTAGACATCGTGCATGCGCGCCAGCAGCGCCTCGGCCTCGTCCAGCTCGTTGGCCTCGATATGCTCGATGATCGCCTGCGCCATGGCCGGCGCATCGGCCGGCAGTTCGGTAAGAAGCTCCATCATGCTCGTCACCGTCCGTGCATCAGGCAGCGCCAGTGCCTGAGGTCAGCGTTCGCACCGCCTCCTTGCCGCCCGCCAATACGAGCGCGGTAGCGGCGCCCTCCGGCGTCAGGTTTTCCGCGAGCGCCGTGCCGCCCTCGAGCGCCTCGAGCCCACCCGTCGCAATGGCCCCCGCCCCCGCAAGGGCTTCCTTCGGGTTGCCGCTCAGCAGCCCCTTGCCGAACGTCGCCGCGCCGTGCAGCGCGTTGCCGACACCATTGAGGACACCCCCGGCAGCCTTGGTGACATCCCCGACCACGCTTTTCACAATATTGCCGATGAAGCTCATTCGTTTTCTCCTTGATCGTGAACGAAGCGCGCGTTCGATGAAACGCGCGAAACCGAGCCGCGTGAAGCCGGCCCTCGTTCCAATCTAATGAATGCGGATGCGAAAGCGTTGGCGCGCGCGAAGCCGCACCGCGAAAACCGAATGAGCGACACCCGCGAGACGGCTCGGCGGTATGCCGCCGCGAACCTGCTTCGCCAATCCGAACGAGGCTTCGCGCGGTTCACGGGAGTGTCATGACCGGCCCGCACAGTGCAGTCCATCTTGTCTCCCGGTCCGAGAACATCGTGGCGCCTCCACCCAAGATCGAGTTCCGGTCGCATGCGATCGAATCCGCGTCCCTCACCCGCACGACGAGCGACCCCGGCCCCTCCACGGGAGCGAAACCCGCGCCGGTGCCGACCCGGCGCGCGAGTGCCGGTGCGCTCATCGACGAACTCGGCAGCCTCGGCAAGCGCGCGGGCGCGGAAGGTCTGCCCGCCGCGCCCGCTGCTCCCAGGCCCGCAGCGGCTATCGCGCCGCAGAAGCCCGGTGTGGACGACATCGGCGCATTCGTGCCGGGTGCCGGCGGCAAAGGCCGACGCTTCGCCGATTTCGCGCACGCGATGGGCGTCAACCGCAAAGGCATGACGTTGACGGCCTTCGCCGCCAAGCGGCCCGCGAAAGACGGCCTGAACGGCGTATCGACGGCGACGCACGGACAGTTCGGCTACGACGCGGCGCCCGCCACCGACCTCGTGAACGCGCTTGCCTCGGGCTCGAACGCCGCCGCCGCGCATTCGATCCATAGCCGTTACGAAAACAAGGTCAAGGCGATGCTCGCCGCCGACGTCGAACGCTTCCAGCACCCCGAAAAACGCCCTCCGGGCGCGCCGATGCCCAACCAGGTCGAGAATCTGCTGCTGACGAAAAACAGCAAGGGAGAATGGCAATACGACAAAGGCAAGCTCTCGCGCATCGCGCGAGACGACGCGCATCCGCTCACGCAGCATGCCCGCGACGTATTGACCGCCATGAGCATCGCGGAGAACAAGGGCAAACAACGTAACGGCGCGCTCTACCAGTCGGTCACGTCCGCCATCGGTCTGACGGCAAGCGGGCTGCTCATAGGCGGCTCGCACGGCGCGCTGGCACCGCTCGCGGCATCCGGGCACCTGACCAACGCGGTCAAGGAAGCGCTCGATTTGAAGAAGCCGTTTGTGGAAGGACGGCAAAACCTGCGCAATGCGAAGGCCGCCACGATCCAACGCTACGTCGACACGGTATTGGCCCCGCACGACTACACCGGCCAGACGCAGGACGAGCGCCTGCGCGCGGCGCTGCAAACGAGCCGCGCGAAGATCGACGATCTGCGCGCCATGGAGGCGCGACCAGGGGACGAAGGCCTGCCTGCGGACTTGCGCAGCCCGCACGCGCAGGCGGGTATCTATGCGTCGCTCTATGACGATGCACGCCGCTACGCCAACAGCACGACGTCGTTCGGCAAGCGCTTGATCTCGGGCATGCACGCTGAAGACAAGGCGAAGGTACACAAGGATGCCGAGCGCGACATCGTGGTCAAGCACATTCTGTCGATGGTCACCAAGAGCATCGGGCGCCTCGATCCGGCGTCGCTTGCGGCGCTCGCGGGTGCCGACATGGCAGTCGATGCATCAGGCTCGCAGCGCGCCAGGCAGGCGCTCGCGATCGTGGGCAACCATCCGCGCGCGAGCCGCAATCAGGATCTGATCGCCGCGCACACGCTGCTGACAGACAGCGGCATTCCGAAGGGCGAAGCGGCACTGCTGCTTTCGCAGCTTGCACGCGCGCGGCGCGAAAAACCGCAAGAGGCGCCGGCGCCGCGCGATACATCGGCTGCCAGCCGGAGCGCCGCACCGCTGACCGAAAGCGAGCGGCTCAAACAGATCGCCAACATCATCGGGCAGCCCGGCCTCACGGCAACCGCCGCCAAGACGGCGGAGGACGCCATCAAGAAAAACCTCGGGCTGAGGTCCTGACGCGCGGCGCGCAGTCGGCGATTTATTTGCCGGTTCGCGGCACTCGACGAAACTTCGGAATGCGCAGGCTGTTCTCCACCGTGCGCGCTTACCGTGAAGCGGGGTGGCCGTCGGCCGTCATCGCCGTCCATGCCGCCATGACCTTCATTGCGAAAGGGAGAACCGATCATGCGATTCGCGTTCGCCGGCTTCGATCGCTGGCGTGTCGTCTTCGACGCGTTCGTTGCCGCCGGCTGGGAGCCTGTGGCGCTCTACTCGATTCCGGTCGACAACCGGCTCGACTTCAATAGCGAACTCGTCGAGCGCGCGGACAAGCTGCGCATTCCGGTGCAGCTGTCACGCATCGACGAAGACGATCTGCGCTGGCTCGCCGAACGGCAATGCGACGCACTGATCGTGGCCGGCTACAACCGGAAAATTCCGGCGTGGCAGCCCTATCTGCGCCATGCTGCGAACTTCCATCCGTCACCGCTACCCGACGGGCGCGGCCCGTACCCGGGCATGCGCGCGATCCTCGAGGGGCGGCGCGAGTGGGGTGTCAGTTGCCATCGAATCGATGCCGATTTCGATACCGGGGAGATCGTCGATTCCGAATGCTTTCCGCTCGATGCCGACGAATGGCACGAGACGCTGCAGCTGAAGCTGCAGATGGCCGCCCATCGGCTGGCCACGCGCGTGGCCCGCGACTTCGATCGGCTTTGGAACGAACGGCGTCCGCAAGGTGCGGGCAGCTACTGGCCGCGCCTTGCCGATGCCGAGCGCACGATCGATTTCGCGCAGCCCGTGGCCGAGGTGATGCGCGTCGTGCGGGCCTGCGGGAATGTCGAATCGATCGCACCGCTGTTCGGCACGACCGTCCACGTGCGGCGCGCCACCGCCTGGCAGGAAGCACACACGTACGAGCCCGGGCAGATCGTGCATCAGTACCGGCGCTGGGTCGTGGTCGCCGCGCAGGACGGCTTCGTCGCGTTGCTCGAATGGAGCCCGCTGAACGCGTCCCTTCGTCAGCAGATGGAGGGCTGAATCGGGACATCGGTTGCGTCGGTAAACAACGAAGCGGCCGCGCTGCGGTGTTTCGCAGCGCGGCCGCCGATTGTCGCCGCTTGTCCCCCATCGTCGCTTCCTGCAGCCCCCGATCGGCGGCCGCTCGGGTCGCCGATCGGGATGATCGCCGGAACTGCCGACAACGTTACTTCGTGCTGACGCCGGCGATCGTACCCGTGTGAATGCCGGTGATGTTCTCGAAGGCAACCGCGGCGCGCGTCTTGCCCGGCGTCAGCACGTTCGCGCCGCCCAACGCATCCGAAAGCGCCTTGCTCGCGTCGTGGCTGATCTTGCCACCGCCATGCGCGTTCGCCGTCTGCTGCAGTTGTGCGCCGATCGCCGCCGCATCCGACTGGCTCAGCTTGCCCGACTTCACCGCGTTGGCGAGCGTCTTCGCCGCGGCATTGCCGTCGCCGTGCGACAACGCGCTTTCCATGGCCTGGAAGTCGGCACCATCCTGCGCGTTGAAGTTGGCCAGCGCCTTGCCTTCGTCGGCCATCTGCAGCGGCTTGCCGTCCTTCAGGAGGTCGCCCGTACCGGGTGTGAAGCCTGCCGTCGCGCCCGTCGTCGGCAAGCCACCCGTCGTCGGCAGCGGACTGGTGTTCGCCGGAAAACCGCCCGTGCCAGGCAAGCCGCCGGTCGTCCCCGACTGCCCCGCCACGCCGCCCGCGCCACCCGTTGCGTTGCCCGCCGCGCCGAGTCCGCCTTGAGCCGCCCATTGGAAATTGCTGACCGCGGACTTGCCGTCGGTGCCCGCCACGTCGTGCGTCTCGATCTGCTGGTAGGCGCCCGGGTTCGCGAGCATTGTCTGCGCCGCTTGCTGCACCGTGGGTGGCGTGCCGCCGTCGGCGTTCGTCGAGAGTTTGTACATGGTGTTCGGGTCCGACGCGCTGAGGCCATGCTGCCCCATGTACGAGGCCAGCACGCCCGCCGCGTTTTGCACCGTCATCCCCCCGGTGCCGCCCGGCATGGCGCCCGCGCCCCCCATGCCGCCGGGCGTCGCCCCCACACCGCCGGGCATTGCGCCCGCGCCGCCACCGGACATGCCACCGGACATGCCACCGGGCACGCCGCCGGGCATGCCGCCGGGCATGCCACCGGGCATGCCGCCGGCCTGCCCGTTCTGCCCGGCCTGCATCTGCTTGAGCAACTGGCTGATGAGGCCGATGAGATCCTTGAGCACGTCCTGCGTCGAGCCTGTCGAGGCACCGTTGGTCAGCCGTTGCAGGTAGCTCGCCGGATCGGTGGGGTAGGTGTTCATACTCGGAACGTTCAGATTCATGATGTTTCCTTCCTGTCGGGTAAGTGGTTGCGTGACCGTGGGTACTACGAGGCAAAGTCAGTCTAGGTTGCTGTCGCTGCTACAAGCGCACCGATGCGAAGGCTGCGATTGAAATGCGAATCGCCCGGCGCGCGGAAAGTGAAAACGGATGCTCATGCGCGGACCCACGTCATCGACGCGGAGAATCCGCTGTGGTCGGCCGGCACGCCGTGCGTGCTCGCCGGTGCGTCGGTGGACGCAGGCGCTTGAACGCTGGCGTCGAGCTTTGCGGCACGCTCGAGCAGACGCGCGCCGATCGTCGCGCCCTCGATGCTTTCGCGCTGCTCGGCCGCGCTGAGCGCATAGCTGTGCCACAGCGGGTCTTCGAGGCCGAACAGACACACCGCCATCAGTGCGGCATGAAGCCCCGAGCGCTTCGCTTCGGTGTCGTCGTCTTCGAGCACGCGGCGCGCGTCGCCCCATGCCTGGCGCCGGACGTAGCGCCACGCGGCGACCGTCCCCGCCCCGGGCCACTTGGGCCGAAGCACGCGGATCGCTTCGAGGAGATCCTCGAAATCGGCTTCGTCGTCGAGCTGCGAAGCCGTCCACAGCACCTTGGTTAGGCCGCCGGCAATCTCATCCCTGCATCCTGTGTAAGTCACGATGTCCTCGTCTGCTGGAGTGCTGCAATCAAAAAGCGCACGGCGGCGCCGCGCACAGCCGTGCCGCGCTTGCTGCCGGCTCGTGCGTCGTGGGCGTCCCCTGGCGGTTAGTCTCTTGTATCGGGTCGGCTTTCGCCGACGCGACGCGAACGGAACGATCGGGATGCGAAGAGAGAACGGAGAAGAAAACCGACCGGGGCGATGGGATCGATCGGTGCGACAGGCCGGAGCGGGCATTGGACCGTGCAGCTCGCTTTCGTGGCTATACCAAGGTGGCGCGAACAGACCAGGGGCCCGAATTGACGAGCCGCGCGCTTGACCAGTGGGCGTATGCGAACGGCGTCACGCTGAAGTTGATTCAGGCGGGCAAGCCAACGCAGCATGCGTACAGCGAATCGTTCAACGGCAAGTTCCGCGACGAATGCCTTGACGAGCACTGGTTCACGACACTCGCGCACGCTCGGGCTGTCAGCACGGCATGGCGTCAGGACTACAACGAGCAAAGGCCGCACAGTGCACTGAACGACCTTGCGCCGTCAGAGTTTGGGGCGGAACATCGGACAACCGCGGATGCTCCTGCCGCTTTCCAGGAGTTGGTTCAAAGGGACTTTGCCGGAAGCTCATTGGCCTTATTGAAGGGGGCAGCTCAGGGGGCAGGTCAATCGCGCTCCATTTTGACCTCGGCCAGTTCGCGTTTGACCTGCGCCCGCTCGACTTCCATTTCCGTCAGTGGCTTTGGGTGCCGACCGACATCCTTCAGCTTACCGGCCTTCGCCGCGCGTACCCAGTTTGCCAGCGCACTCAGCCCCCGTGACAGCTCAGAGATCCAGCACCAGCCGTCCCCCGCGGCATCGCGACACGCACGGCATCATGCAATCGTTGCGGGCCTTTTCCGCCGCACTCAGGAACGCGTCCCGATGATCGGGCGTGCCCTCGAGCACGGTCGTCCGGCATGCGCCGCACACGCCCGCCTCGCACGACGTGGCGACCGCGATGCCGTGCTCGTACAGCACATCGGTGATCGACTGCCCCGGCGGCACGAGCAGCGCGCGCTGCGAGCGCGCGAGCTCGATCCGGAACGCGTCGGCCTCGCCGTCGGCAGGCTCCGCGGCTGGCGCGGAAAAATACTCGTGATGAAGCCGCGCATCGCCGAGCGCCGGACGCGCGATCGCGTCGACGGCCGCCATGAACGGCGCCGGTCCGCAGAAATACAGATGCGAGCGCGAATCCATCGCGCCGACGATCGTCGTGATCGCGTCGCGGGTCGCGTCGGGCGTCAGCCCCGTGTGCACCGTCGCGACGTCCGCGAGCCGCGACGCGAGCGTCGCCCCGTACGCGGCCGCGTCGGCTGAACGCACGAAGTAGTGGAACGCGAGCGGCCGCCCCGCGCGCACCAGGCTATGCGCCATCGCGAGCAACGGCGTCACGCCGATCCCGGCGGCGAGCAGCACGGCCGGGCTGTCGTCCGGCGCGAGCGGGAAGTAATTCAGCGGCGCGCCGATCCGCAGCACGTCGCCTACCCGGATCGCATCGTGCACGTGCGCGGAGCCGCCGCTCGACGCCGGCTCGCGCTTGATCGCGATCTCGTACACGCCACGCTCGACCGGATCGTTGCACAGCGAATACTTGCGCGTGAGCCCGTCGCGCAGATGCAGGTCGATATGCGCGCCGGCTTCGAACGCCGGCAAGGCGACACCCGGCGCGTCGCTGACGAGCCGCAGCGAAATCACGTCGCACGCGACGCGCTCGCGCGCAATCACGCGCGCGGCAAGCAGATCGTTTTCGATCATTGGATTCACCGTTCAGGAAAACTCACAGCAGCCCGATCAGCCGCCACCACAACGCATTGACCGGGATCACGAACACCACGCCCAGCAGCGCCGTCGCGATGCAGTACCGGAGCACCGCACCCCGGTCCAGCTGCGCGAGCGCGTTGCCGAACACGATCGGCGGCGACTGGTACGGCAGGACCGTGGTCGCGTAGCCCATCACCTGCGCGAGCAGGCCGGCCTTCAGGTGCAGCCCCTGCGCGAGCAGGCGCGACACGATCGGCACGTATAGCGCCGGTTCCGCATTCGACGTGACCGCGAAGCAGACGACGATCGACAGCGCGGTCAGCGCGAAGTACACGAGCATCGGGCTGTCGCGCAGCGCGTCGAGCGCGAGCGTGTCCGGCATGCGCATGTCGAGATGGTTGACGAGCGCGGTCAGCCCGATGATCGCCGCGATGAACCACAACAGGTCCATCTTCAGCGTCGCGGTGAAGCGCTCGAGCTGCGCGGGCGGCGACGTGCCGAAGTAGACGAGCGCGAAGCCGAGCCCGACCCAGCCGGGCGCGATGCGATGCACGGCGTCGGTGAACCAGAGCGCGAGCGTGATCGCCAGCAGCACGATCGCGTGCCATTCGCGGCGGCCGAGCGCGACGCGCGCCGCCGGTATCTCGACTTCGCCGACCGTATCCGCGAACAGCCACCAGGACGCGAGCACCAGCACCGCGCCGCGCACGATCACGCCGGCCGGAAAGAACAGCAGCAGATACTCGGAAAAGCGCAGATGCATCCCGTGCGACTGCTCGAGAATCCCCGCCATGATCACGTTCGGCAGGTTCGCGGGCAGCACCGCGGCAGCCAGCTCGTACGAGCCGACGATCACGAGCAGCAGGATGCCGCGCCGCCCGTTCGCGTGCGCGCCGAGCTTCACGACGTCGCAGTAGCCGATCGCGATCGGAACCAGGATCGCGATCCGCCCGAACGTCGACGGCATCACGAGCGACAGCAGGAAGCTCAGGATCGCGAATGCGAGCAGCGCCTTCAGATACGAGCCGCCGATCCGGCGCGCGAGCGCGATGCCGATCCGTTCGCTCAGGCCGCTCTCCTTCAGCGCGAAGCCGATCGCCGCGCCGCTGAACACGAGCCAGAACGCGCTCGACCCGAAGCCGGAGAAGATCTCGGCGGTGGGCACCGCCGTGCAGGTCGCCGCGAGGAAGAAAAACAGCAGCGACACCCACAGGCTCGCGACCGCGCCCGTCGCCCACAGCACGATGCAGGTGAACACAATCGCGACGATGCGTGCGTCGCCGGCCGACAGCGTGCCGCGCGCGCCGAGCGCGGCGACGCTCGCGAGCCCCGCCGCGAGCAGCGCGGCCGTGACGCGGCCGCCCGTCAGCATGCCGGCGCCGCGGCCCGGCCCGCCGAGCGCGCCGCCGCTCAAGCGCGCATCACCGGCGAGTTCGCCGGGATCTCGTATTCGACGTGCGACTCGTCGAAGATGTCGCCGAATGCGCGCTGCTGGCGGAACGTCGGGTCCGGCGCGCAGCTCATCGGCAGATAGCCGCCCATCCATGCGCGCAGGTCGGTCACGTCCGGCGCGCCGCCGTACACGTTCGCGACCGGCCGCTCGCCGCGCGCGACCGCGTCGATCTGCTCCTGCAGCATCTGGCGGAACATCACGATCCCGCGATCGGACGCGCCGAGGTTCTCGCGCGAACGATCGAAGATCGGGCCCTGCGTCTCGACCGCCATCGCATCCTGGCTCATGAACGTGTCCATCAGGTAGCGGCCCGCCGCGTCGGTGCGCGCCGGCTGCCGGACGATCTTCGGCGCCTCGTCCGCGGGCGGCTGCGTGCCGTCCGCGTTCGGCGTGAACGACACCCAGACGATCCGCGTCGTCGTATCGTCGACCGGCACGCGCCAGTGCATCTCGGTCATGATCCGCAGCATGTTCGGGAACACCATCAGGTTGCCCCAGCCACGGCCCTCGCCTTCGTATTCCCAGCTCTTCACGATGCCCCAGTCGAAGCGCTGGAAGCCGAACCGCTTGAACGGCTTGCCGAATCCGGACGCGTCGCGCATGCCGAGGTGCTCGAAGTATTTCGAGTGCGTATAGAAGGTGTGCGTGACGTCGACCGCGTTTTCCTGCACCTGGAACCAGTTGCACGCGAGATCGTCCTGCACCTCGAAATGGCGGACCCCGTCGTTGCGCACGAGGATGTCCCAGTTCGGAAACGCGGGCTTCTGCTCCGCCGGCCCCATGTATGCGAAGATCAGCCCGCCGCATTCGTGCGTTGCATAGCTGTCGATCAGCTTCTTGCAGACGCGGCTCGCCTTCGCCGATTCGAACGGCCGCTCCACGCATTCGCCGGCCGCGTTGTACTGCCAGCCGTGATACGCGCAGCGGATCGTGGCTTCCTCGACGAAGCCGTACAGCAGCGATGCACCGCGATGCGGGCAACGCTCCTGCACGAGCAGCACGCCGCCGTTGCCGGTGCGCGCGAGCACCAGATCCTCGCCGAGAATCCGCACGCGTTTCGTCTGGCCGGCTTCGGCCAGCTCCGACGAATAACCGACCGGATGCCAGTAGCGACGCAGCAACTCGCCGCACGGCGTGCCGGGCCCCACGCGGGTCAGCAATTCGTTGGTGGCGTGGTCAAGCATGAATACACCTCTCTCTCAGGTTATAGCGGGCTGTATCGCCCCGGAGACGTCTGCGTACCGGCGAACCCTCGAGTCGCGATACGTCCGTCGATAAATCTATTTTTTTAGACTAAATAAAGTGAAGGGAAAATGCAAGACGGGAAAGTCCACAATTTTCAGCCCGTCATCGCCGTCGCATCGCCAGAAATCGGTCGATGTGTATAATTAAAAAGACGAACGGCACGCGCGATCGCTGAGATCGACGCGCCGCGCGTCGGCCAACCAGGAGGACAAGATGGCGATCATTGGCGTGATGGGCTCGGGCAAGAACGAATGGCCGGAGTTGGCGACGCCGCTCGGAACGTGGATCGCCGCGCAAGGATTCGACCTGCTGACCGGCGCCGGCCGCGGCGTGATGCTGTCGATCGCGCGCGCGTACGCGACGACGCCGGGGCGCCGCGGCCGCTCGATCGGCATCGTGCCGAGCGAAGCGCACCCGCTGTTCGGCTTCGTGCCGATCGCCGGCTATCCGAATCCGTTCATCGACCTGCCTATCGTCACGCCACTGCCGCGCAAGGAAGCGGACGCGCCGAACGACGCATTGAGCCGCAACTACGTGAACGTGCTGACGAGCGACGTCGTCGTCGCGCTGCCGGGGAGCAAGGGCACGCTCGACGAGATCCGCCTCGCGACGCGCTTCGCGAAGCCGTTGATCTGCACCGGGCCCGCGAGCGCGTTCGATGGCGTCGCGGCCGGCACGCGCATCGTGTCGGCGCTCGATGACGTCTATGCATTCGTGCTCGCGCACGTGAGCCGCGCGGAAGGCGGCGCGGGCGCACACGTTCCGTCGGCGTGAACCGCACGCCTTCCGGGTCCACGGCGCGTCGGCCGCCATCGCTTCCCGTGTCGCCGGTCACAGCCGCGCAATCGTGTCGGCGAGCACGCGCACGCCCAGCATGAAATCATCGATCGACATCGCCTCGCGCGGGTTGTGCGACCCGTGATCGTTGCGCACGAACAGCATCCCGCTTGGCACGCCCGCGTTCGCGAACAGCGCCGCGTCGTGGCCCGCGCCGCTCGGCAGCGTCGCATACGGCACGTCGAGCCGCGTGCACGCGTCGGCTAGCGCGGCGCGCAGGGTGGCATCCATCCGCGCCGGCGCGCTCGCCAACCGCCGGTCGAAATCGAATCGCACGCCACGCTCGCGCGCGATCGAATTGCATTCGGCGATCAGCAGCTCATGGAAGACGTCGAGCGTCTCCGTGCTCTCGCTGCGCGCCTCGAAGCTGAAATGCACCTGGCCGGGAATCCGCGAAATCGAATGCTCGTCCTGGTCGGTCGACACGATGCCGGTCGTCACGACGAGATCGATGTTGCGTTCAAGCAGCCGGCGCCAGTGCTCGTCGAGCCGCGTGATCAGCTCGGCGACCGCGAAGATCGCGTCGTGCCGCAGGTCGCGCGGCACCGCGCCGGAGTGGCCGGCCTCGCCGATGCAGCTGATGGAGTTGTGCCGCACGTTGCCGCGAATGCCGGACACGACCGCGACCGGCAGCCCGCGCGCGACCATCACGGGCCCCTGCTCGATGTGGAGCTCCAGATACGCATGCGCGCGCCGCACGTCGAACAGCGGCTTGCGCGCCCGCACCGCGTCGATGTCGACGCCCGCCGCCGCCATGCAGTCGGCCAGCGGGCGGCCGGTGCTGCGATGCTTCATCGCGAGATCGTCCGGCGTCAGCCGGCCGAACAGTGCGCTCGATCCCATGTAGGCCTTGCCGAACCAGGCGCTCTCTTCGCCGCGCAGCGCGATCACGTTCAACGGGTGCGGCGACGCGCGGCCGCTGCGCCGTTGCGCGACGAGGCACAGCAGCCCCGCGACGATGCCCGCGAGCCCGTCGTAGTTGCCGCCATGCGGCACCGAGTCGAGATGCGAGCCGACCCAGATCGCACGCGCATGCGGGTCCGCGTCGGGCAGGCTGAAGATCAAGTTGGCCGCGCGGTCGGCGCGCACCGCGATGCCCTCGCGTTCGGCGTGCGCCGCCAGCCGCTGCGCGGCCGCCGTTTCGCTGTCGCCGTAGCTCTCGCGCGTGACGCCCACGCCGTCGGCCGACAGCACGCGGATCTCGTCGAACCACTGCTCGGCGAGCGCCGTCAGTTCGGCAAGCGGCAGCGCCGCCGCGTCGTGCACGTCGATGTCCGCCGGCGCGTCTGGCCTGTCGGTATGCGCGTTCATCACGCCCCCGCCGTCGTGCCGCCCGCGCGCGCCGGCGCCGCGCAAAAGCGCTGCCAGCGCTCGCTCAGCTCCGCGTCGAGCCTGACCTGCCCGGTCAGCGACGCGATCGCGCCGATGCCCTCGTCCGCGCAAAACTGCTCGAGCCCGTCGATGATCGTGCGCATCACGCCCGGATCGCGGAACGACGCAGTGCCCACCTGCACCGCGCTCGCGCCGGCGAGCAGGAACTCGATGGCGTCGGCGGCGCTCCGGATGCCGCCGCAGCCGATCACCGGTATCGACACGGCGCGGTAGCACTGGTGGACGAGCCGCAGCGCGATCGGCTTGATCGACGGCCCGGACAGGCCGCCCATCACGTTGCCGAGCGACGGCCGGCGCGTGCGCACGTCGATCGACATGCCGAGCACCGTGTTGCCCATCACGATCGCATCGGCGCCCGCGTCCTGCGCCGCTTGCGCGATCTTCGCGATGTTGCCCGCGTTCGGCGTCAGCTTCACCCACAGCGGATGCCCGGTGCGCGTGCGGATTGCGTCGACGACCTGCCGGGTCATGCCCGCGTCCATCCCGAACGCCATGCCGTCCGCCTCGAGATTCGGGCACGAGATGTTCGCCTCGATCGCCGCGACGTCCGGCCGCGACAGCGCCTCGCACGCGCGCGCGAACGCGTCCGCCGTATCGGCGGACACCGACGCGACGACCGGCGTGCCGTGGCCCGTGTACGCGGGCAGCACGTGTTCGAGATAGTCGTCGATGCCGCGGCTCGGAATGCCGATCGAATTCAGCATGCCGTCACCCGCGTCGGCGACACGCGGCGTCGGGTTGCCCGGGCGGCTGACGGGCGACACGCTCTTGATCACGAGCGCGCCGAGCCCGCTCAGGTCGAGCGCATCGCGATACTCGATCGCGAAACAGCCGGATGCCGGCATCACGGGATTGCGCAGGCGCAGTTCGCCCACGCGTACGCTCAGGTCAGCCAACTTCCACCTCCACCTCCGTCACCACGTCGCGAATCGCGAACACCGGGCCCTCGCGGCACACGCGCCGGAATGCGCGGGTCGCGCCGTCGTCGAACATCCGCACGCACGACAGGCAGACGCCCATCCCGCATGCCATCCGCTGCTCGAGCGCGACCTCGCCGCGCATCGACGGATGGTCGGCAAGCACGCGCTGCAGCAGCGCGAGCAACCGTTGCGAGCCGCACGTGTAGACCGCGTCCGGCCGATCGCGCGCGATCGCGGCGCGCAGCAGCGCGTCCACGTTCGCGACCGCCGACGAGCCGTCGCTGTCGAACACCGCATGCACGTCGGCCGGCGCGCCGCGCAGGAATTCCGCGGTCATCAGGTCGTCCGGCGTGCGCGCCGACATCACGACCGTCAGCGCGATGCCCGCCCGCGCCGCGCGCTGCACGAGCGGCGCCATCGTCGCGAGACCGACGCCGCGCGCGACGAGCAGCAGCCGTCGCGCGCCGGCGTCGAGCGTGAACGGGCGGCCGAGCGGCCCGACGATCGACAGCCGCGCGCCGACGCCGAGCTGCGCGAGCGCACGCGTGCCTTCGCCGGTCACGTTGTACAGGAACTCGATTTCGCCGGCGCCGGGGCCGACGCCGTACACGCTCATCGGGCGCGGCAGGAATGGCCGGTGCAGATCGCTGACGGGGCAGACGAGCTGATAGAACTGGCCGGCCTGCGTGACGCTCGCGAGCGGCGCGTCGGCGCGCACGCGCAGATAGCGATAGCGCCGGTTCACCGCGCGATGCGCGACCACGTCGCACGCGTGCGTGGCGACCGTGGCCGCCCACGGCTGCGCGCAGGCGCGCGCCCCGTCGATCACGTCCATCGTTCTCTCCTCGTTACGGTTGGGCGGGAGCCACGCGCGTCAGTCGAGCGCGCGGTCCTTCAGTTCCGGAATCAGCGTGACCGTGACGATCATGTCGAGCACGTACAGCGCGGCCAGCATCGCGATCGCGATCTGAAACGAATAGCGCGCGGCGAGCGCGCCGACGACGAGCGGCCCGAGGCCGCCGATCGCACGGCCGACGTTCCACAGCACGTTCTGCGCGGTCGCCCGCACCGCGGTCGGGTACGCTTCGGACATCAGCGTGCCGTAGCCGCCGACCATGCCGTTCACGAACATGCCCATCAGCGCGCCGGCCCACAGCATCGTGGCCGGGTCCGTCAGCCGCGAATACGCGAACACCATCGCCACCGCGCCGAGCTGGTACAGCAGGAACGTCGGCTTGCGGCCGATCCGGTCGGCCAGGTGTCCGAACAGCCAGACGCCGGCCATCATCCCGAGCACGGTCACGGCGGTCCACAATCCGGATTTCGTCAGCGAGAAGCCGAGCTGCTTCGACAGGAACGTCGGCATCCAGATCATGATCCCGTAGTAGCCGAAGTTCTGCACCGCGCACAGCACGACGATGCCGATGCTCGTGCGGGTCGTGCGCGCATCGGCGAACAGCAGCCGGAAACGCGCGCCCGTGCGCGCCGGCTGCGGGCTCCGGACGAACACTTCCGGCTCGTGCAGCTTGTTGCGCAGCACCCAGGCGACGATCGCGGGCAGCACGCCGATCGCGAACATGCCGCGCCAGCCGACGCTCTGCAGCAGCAGCGGCGTCAGCAGCGACGCCGCGAGCACGCCGCTCTGCCAGCCGAGCGCCACGTACGACGACACGCGGGCGCGCTTGGCTGCAGGCCACGCTTCGGCCGCGAGCGCCATGCCGATGCCGAATTCGCCGCCGAGGCCGATGCCGGCGATGGTCCGGTACGCGAGCAGATCCCAGAAGCCCTGTGCGAACGCGCACAGCCCGGTGAACACCGCGAAAAGCAGGATCGTCCAGGTCAGCACGCGCACGCGGCCGTAGCGATCGCTCAGCGCGCCGAAAATCACGCCGCCCGCGACCGCGCCGACCAGCGTCCACGTGACGAGCGCCCCCGCCTGCTGCGCGCCGAGGTGCAGCGACGCCGCAATTGCCGGCAGCATGAAGCCGAGGATCAGCAGGTCGAAGCCGTCCATCGCATAGCCGATGGCCGAGCCGGCCAGCACTTTCCACGCGTAGCGCGACACCCGTTCGGGCGGTGCGTCGGCGGGCGCGGCCGCGGAGGATCGAAGGTTCGCTTCCATGATTGTCCGTATCGTGAGGAGGGGATATCGATGCCGGCGGTCCGCCTCGCGGTCGTTTGTCGTTTTTTTTAGACAGACGGACCACAACCCGATCGTCGGCATCGCACAGCTTAAGGGCGTGGCCCGGGCGGATTCGCGCCGGCGTCGCGCATCAGACGACCAGTTCCTTCGACACCTGCGCGGCGAAGCCGTTGAGCGCCGCGAGCAGCGCGTCGTCCGAGCGCCCGCTTGCATCGCTCAGCCGCCGCGCGTGCTCGCGCAGTTCGGCGAGAAACGCCTGCACCGTCTCCGTGCAGACCGCCACGCCCTCCTGCCGTTCGGCGAACGTCGCGGCCGCCTGTGCGAGCAGCACCAGCGCCGCCGATTCCCGCCCGTGCGGCGCCGCCGCGTCCCGGCAGCGCGTCGCGAACCGGTGAATGTCGGAAAAGCCGACGACGTCCTGTGCCAGCCACTGCGTGGCGTCCATAAGGTTCATGCTTTCCTCCTCGTCTAAATATTTAGACTACCCGCATCAAAAACGGAATGCAAGCGTCCGATGTATCGGGGTAAACCGGGAAGCCTCGCATCGCGATGCCTACGTCAGAAACGCGTGCGCAGGCCCGCGCCGTACGTGATGCCGGTCGACAGCCCGCCGACGTGATCGACCTTGATCGCCGAATAGAGGTCGGTGCGCTTCGACAGCAGATAGTCGTAGCCGAGCGCGCCGGTGCTGCGATGCGCGCCGTCGGCGAGCGCCCCGCTCGAATGCGTATACGCGTAGCTCGCCAGCAGCGAACCCACGCCGATCGGCACGCTGACGCCGGCCTGCAGCGTATCGCCGTGGAAGTTGCCGCGCTGCGCGCGGTTCGCGACGTTCATGTACTGCGCGAACAGCTTCACGACACGCCAGTCGTACAACGCACTGACCTGCACCGTGCGCTGGCTCGACAGGCCCGGCGCCGCGGCGAGCGCGCCGTCGAGATCGCCAGGCGTCGCGCTGAAATTCACGTACTGGAAGACCACGGCGGCCGCGAATGCGCCGCGCGCGTAGTTCGCGTTGACGCTCCATTTCTTCGCGCCGTTCCGGCCGGCCGTATTGCCGAGTGCATACAGCAGCCCCGCATTGAATCCGCCGAACGTCGGGCTCGTATAGGCGAGCGCGTTGTTCCACGCCGAATCGCCGACCACGCCCTCGGCGCCCACGCCCTTGAACGTGTGGAAGATCATCGGCGAGAACGTGTACGAATTGAACAGCGGGTTGAACTGGATCGTCGCGAGATACAGCGGCGTCGTGATCCGGCCAAGACGAAGCTGGCCGAACCGCGACTGCAATCCCGCGTACGCATTGCGCGAAAACAGGCTGTCCCCGGCGTAGCGGCCGTACGCGCCGCTTTGTGGTTGAAAGTAGCTTTCGAGCACGAAGAACGCCTTGTTGCCGTTGCCGAGATCCTCGCTGCCGCCGAGCCCCCAGAACGACGTCGTCATCCCGCCTCCCGACTGCACGAGCGCCGTGCGCCCGCCGGGTTGCTTCACAGAACCGACGAAAGCGTCGGCGACGCCGTACAGCGTCACGCTCGACTGCGCGTGCGCGAGCGACGCGACGCCAATGGCGCCTGCCGCGCCGGCCATCAGGAATCCTGCCCGAAATCGGGCGCGCGGGGTACGCAACGTCATGCTTTTCTCCTCCCGGCGCAATGGGCCGGCACATGTGAATGTCTGGAAGGGGCGATGCCTCTATCGCCGACAGCGTCTGCGCGCTCGCCCTTCGTCCAAATATTTAGACGATGTGCACGCGCACGGACACGGTCCAGTCGCAGGCCGTTACCGCGCACCAGACGAGCGCAAGCCGCGGATGTGCGAGCATCCGTTGTCGGCTACGTTAAAATACCCGATACAAAAAAATAGACAAACATCGATCTTCGCGATGCCCTCGGCAGGATGGCGGCGCGGCGCGGTCGCGCAACCCGGTGTCTGTCGATTTTTCACCCGCCACCTAGAGGTACTTCATGTCCACCGCCGGTTCCCGAAAAACGCGTCTGCGCGGCGCGCGCTTCGACTTCGACAGCATTGGCGAGCGCTTGCGCGCGTACCGGATGGCTGCCGAGTTGCGCAGCGAGGATGTCGCCGAGCGCCTGAACATCTCGCGCGCGGCGGTCTACAAGCTCGAACGTGGCGAGATTGTAAAGATCGATACGCTCGAGCGGCTCGCCGCGCTGTTCGGCGTGTCGCTCGCGAACCTGATGGGCGTCGAGGTCGAGTATCACGATTCGGCGATCAGCTATTTCGAGCGCATGCGGCAGATCGAGAGCCGCTCGCAGCGGATCTTCGCGCATTTCGATCCGTTCTCGTTCCTGCTGACCTCCGACGATTACGAAGGCTGGCTGCGCCAGATGCTCGAGGAAAGCATCCCGCCGTCGCTGACCGATGCCGCGTGGCGGCAGACGCTGTCGAAAGTGATGACGATCCTCGCGGACCGGAAAGCCGCGTTCCGGCGCGCACCGCTGAACGTGACGAGCCTGATCGGGCTGCGCCAGATCGAGCAGTTCCTGCACCACGGCCTGGTCGGTCGCCTCGGGTTGCCGCCGGGCGTGCAGCTCGAGCGCAAACTCGCCGCGCGCCGGGAAGTGATGCGGATCGTCGGGATGCTGGAGGACGATGAGAAAGGCGTGCGTATCGGCATCGTCAGCGACAACCTGCCGAACGAGACCTTCCAGATCTTCGAGGACGACGACAGCGCGCATATCGCGGTATCGCCATTCCGGCTCGGCGAGCTGCCGAACATTCGTACCGGCATCGCGACGATCACAACGTCGGCGGATGCCGTCGCGATGTACCGGAAGATGATCGACCGGCTGTGGACCGATTCCACGAAGGGGGCCGACGGGGCCAGGCTGCTCGTCGACCTGCTCGACCGGGCGTAGTGGGGCGTGGGGTGGATCACGCGCGATTCCGGGTTGGGAGCGACATGACCGCGCCCGGCGGCCGCCAATCCCGCCATGTCGCGGCGCGCATGCAACATGCCGCGCGCTGTCACGCCTTCACGGGTGCTGGAACCGACTGTATTGCCGCTCCCGCGAGCGCGGTTGACTTGCGTCAAGCGTCCTCTTTCGTTGCAGGCTTGACGCGTATCAAGTCGGCACGCGCGCTGCTCGGCTGCAATGGAGTCCGTCAAGCGGTGGTGTGTGGCTTGCCACACCGATCCGACAAAATCGAGCAGACGGGAACGTGCCGTTCTCGTTCGAATCCAACCTGCGCGGTGCGGCAACGACGCGCGCGCCCGCCATACCGATCCGTCCACCATGTCCCGAACGCCTCACGTACCGTTTGCGCTAGGCCGCGGAAACGCACGACGAAAGTCGATGCAATTCGATCGCGCATTGAGTCGGCCCGCCACGTATCCGCACCCCGCGGGACGCATCGAGCGGATTGAAACCCATCTGTCCGTCGTCTATCTGGCGGGGCGCTACGCGTACAAGCGCATCAAGCCGGTGCGTTTCGCGTTCGTCGATCTCGTGCGCGCTGCGCGGCGCCGCCGCTGTGCGCTCGCGGAATGCACGCTCAATCGGCCGTTTGCCGGCCCGCTGTACCTGGGCGTCTGGCCGCTCGTCGCACGCGGCCGACGATGCGCGTTCGATGCGCCGGTGCGGATTGGCGGGCGCCGTCAGCGGCAGCAGGCGGCGCCCGGCGAGTACGTGGTGCGCATGCGCCGGTTCGACGCGCGAGGGATGTTGTCCGCACGCAGCACGTCGCTCGATGAAGGGCTGGCGGATGCGGACGCCCTCGCCGATATGCTGGGCCGCCTTCATCTGCATGCGCCGCGCCGCGCCCCGCGCGGCCATCCCGGCAGCGCGGAATGCGTCGCGGCCCAGTGCCGGCCCTTGCTCGACACGCTCGACGTCGCCGTGACGGATGAAGCGGCGCTGCGCGCCTGGTACGAAGCCGAGTTGACCCGCATCGCACCGCGGCTTGCCGATCGGCATGCATACGGATTCGTGCGCGCGTGCCACGGTGATCTGCATCTCGACAATATCGTCCGCTGGCGCAACCGGATCCTGATGTTCGACTGCATCGAATTCGACGACACGCTGCGCTGGATCGACGTGGCGAGCGATCTCGCGTTCGCGTTGATGGATTTCTCCGCCCACGGGCGCGACGATTGCGCCCACCGCCTCCTTTCCGGATGGCTGGCACGCACGGGCGACCATGCGGCACTGGGCGTGCTGCCGTGCTACTTCGTCTATCGGGCACTGGTGCGCGCGCTGACCGCACGATTACGCGGTGACGAAGCGGCGCGTGCCCGCTATCTGCGCATCGCGTCGGCCATGGCCAATGCACGACGCGATGCGCAACCGATGCTGCTCCTGTGTCACGGGGTTTCCGGCTCGGGCAAATCGCTGGCCAGCCGTGCGCTGGCGGAGCGGCTCGGGGCGATCCGGCTGTCCAGCGATGTCGAACGCAAGCGGAATGCCGGTGCCCCCGGGGGCACCCGTCTGCCGCGCGGCGCCTATTCGGACACGGCGATCGACCGGGTCTACGAAAGGCTGCTTTCAGAGGCCGGCGTGGTGCTCGACAGCGGCTACACGGCGATCGTCGACGCGACGTTCCTGCGCGAACGCAACCGCGCGGCGTTCATCTCGCTCGCCGCACGCCACGGCGCGCGCGTCGCGATTCTCGATTTCACAGCGAGCCAGGCGACGCTCGCTGCACGTGTCGCGGCGCGGGCGGCATCCGGACGCGATGCCTCCGATGCCGACACGGCCGTGCTGGCACGACAGATCGAGCATGCGGACCCGCTGACCGAAGCGGAGGCCGCGATCGCGATCCGTTTCGACACCGATTGCGATGTCGCGGCGTATGGGAGCCGCGCATTCTGGGCACCATTACTCGCCGCGCTGCGTACGTAAGCTCGCGGTGCGCGTCATGGGCAAGCGGCCCGGCCGCCTGCGCACCTCGGACAAACCAGTACCCAGCCGGTCGAATCGCGTGCACGGCCGAATGCAGTGCGTTGGAACTGGCTTTCCGATCGGGCGCTGGATCCCGTGTGCCCGTCGATCGAACTGTCTGCGGGAAAGTCGCGCCGCAGCCGGAACGGCCGGGGCGCGATCGGCTCACTCTGCCAGCAATTCAGCGCTGCGACGCGACGAGATGCCGACCAGCTGGTCGGCAGGCTGCGGCCGTGCGAACAGGAAGCCCTGCCCCTGGTGGCAACCGATCTCCTGCAGGAAGGCCAGCTGCTTTGCCGTCTCGACGCCCTCCATCACGACATCGAGCCCCAGCGCGCGCCCCATTGCAACGATCGCGCGCACGATCGCGTCGTCCGTACTGCCCGAGCCGCAGTCCGTGAGGAACGACTGATCGATCTTCAGCGTATCGACGGGCAGATCCTTCAGATACACCAGCGACGAATAACCCGTACCGAAATCGTCGATCGCGAGGCTGATCCCCCGCGTCGCCAGTTCGCGCAGCAGGATGCCCATTTCCTCGCGGGTGTTCATCGCCATGCTTTCGAGCAACTCGAGCTGCAGGTATTCGGCCGGCAACGCGGTTTCACTGAGAATGGTCGTCAGGTCGCTCAGGAAGTGGTCGGTAAAGCACTGCCGCGCCGACACGTTCACCGACACACGCCCGAATTCGAAGCCCTCGTCGAGCCAGCGGCGCGCCTGGCGGCAGGCTTCGTGCAGCACCCACCTGCCGATCGGGACGATCAGCGCCGATCGCTCCGCGAGCCCGATGAAGTCGCCCGGCGGCACCAAACCCCTGCTCGGATGCAACCAGCGCAGCAGCGCCTCCACGCCGACGATCCGGCCGCTGGCCAGATCGTATTGCGGCTGGTAGAACAGGCGGAATTCATTCTGCTCGAGCGCGCGGTGCAACTCGCCGAGCGTCTCCAGCTGCTCGATCGCCGACGACGTCATCTTGCTCTCGAAGAACTGGAACACGTTCCGGCCGCGGCTCTTCGCACCGTACATCGCCTGGTCCGCGAGCAGGATCAAGTCCTCCGCCTCGGTGCCGTCGTCCGGATAGATGCTGATGCCGATGCTCGGCGTCACGAAGATCTGGCGATCGCCGATATCGATCGCCCGTCCCACTTCGTCCAGCAGCTTGCGCGCGACTCGCCCGACGTCGCGGACATCGTCGACCTCCTCGAGCACGAGCGCGAATTCGTCACCGCCCATGCGCGCCACCGTGTCGTTCGCGCGCACGTTCGCGACGATGCGCTCCGCGACCATCTTCAGCACCTCGTCGCCGGCGTTGTGGCCGAGCGTATCGTTGACCAGCTTGAAGCGGTCGAGATCGAGGTACATCACCGCGACCTTGCGACCGAACCGCTTCGCATGAACGATCGCGTGCGTGAGCCGCTCCTCGAACAGCATCCGGTTCGCGAGATTGGTGAGCACGTCGTGCGTGGCGAGATAGCCCAGCCGCTCCTCCGCCTGGCGCCGCTGCGTGATGTCGGAAAAAATCGCCGCGTAGTGAGAGATTTCGCCTTCGCTGTCGCGAATGCTGGTGATCGTCAGGTATTCGAGAAACAGCTCGCCGGTCTTGCGGCGATTCCAGATTTCGCCTTGCCAGTGGCCATCGGTCGTGAGCGAATGCCACAGCTGCTTGTAGAAATCGGGCGTCTGGCGCCCGGAACTCAGCAGGCCCGGGTTGCGCCCGACCACTTCGTCCTCGGTGTACCCGGTCAGGCGCGTGAAGGCTTGGTTAACGCGCTCGATCTTCGCGTGCCGGTCGGTCACCATGATGCCTTCGAGCGCCGATTCGAACACCCGATCCGCCATGCGCAGGTTAAAGCGCGCGAGGCCCAGCGCTTCGTCGCGCTCGCGCAACGCGCTGCGCAGCTCGTTCGCGTATTCGTGCTCGATGCTCTGCAGCACGTCCGCGAAACAGAGCAACCCGGTCAGCCTGTCATCGTCGTCCTGGATGCCAACATGTCGCACATTGTGGTCGGTCATGAAACGCTGCGCCGCATACAGGCTCTGCCTTGCGGTCAGCATCTGCAGCGGCCTGCTCGCGTAGGCCCCGACCGCACCTTCGGCCCCGCCGTCTGCCAAGAGCCGGACGATGTCCCGCTCGGTCAGGATGCCGTGCTCGCCATCGTCGTAGCCGACGAGGATCGCATCGAGCCGTTGCGCACGCATCCGTGCGATGACTTCGTGCAGCGCGGTCTGCTCGGGCACCACAACAGGCGGATGAACGCGGATCGATTCGATGGGCTTCAGGTGCAGGAAAAATTCCGCCCCCTGGTTCACGACGATGTCGGTCTGCGTCAGCACGCCGATCGCGGCGCCGTCCCGGACCACCACGAAGTGCCGCACGCCCGACTGCTTGAACTTCATCGCGGCTTCACCCAGCGGCGTATTGGCCTCGAGCGTCAGCACCGGATGGCTCATCACCTCGCTGACCGGCCGATCGAGTTCGCGCGGATTGTCGCCGGCCGACAGTGCATCATGCTCGGTCCAGATCCCGACGACCTGTTCATCCTTCATCACGACGATCGAACTGCAACGTTCGGCGAACATGCGTCGCGCGACCTCCCGCACCGGCGTGGCGGGCGCGCAGGACAGAATCTGACGCGCAACGAGGCGCGCAATCGGAACATCATAACTGTTCGGATACATTCTCTAACCAATACGAAAAACCCTCGCCGGCGCACTTCGATCCGGCAATCTTCGGGCGCGCCTGCGGCGGCAGGCAGGATATAAGATCACCTGCCTCGAATGGTTGCGTACTCATCGAACTCGCAAACGAGGAATTGACCCATCGTCGGGGCGTCGCGGCGACGAGCGCGGCACTGTGGCCTCGAGACTGCGGTTGACGGCCCCCTTGTCCAGCCAATCCACACGCCGGAACACTGCCCCCTCAGGGCCGGCCCCCTGGGTTAACGGCAGATTCGGACAAGAATTGAGTGCCATGGCGACGTTCGCGCCAATGACTCTTGTTCGCCATGAACCGGTCCTCCGATGTTGAGCCGCCGCAGTCTCCGTTGATTTTGGGGCAGCGCTTGTTCTTCACGAAGACCAACAGCCGAATGACCAGGAGGATATCTCGACTGCCGACGCCCGCCCGCATCCAGATCCCGTAGCACGGATTTCGCATAGCGCATCCACGCCGCGCCGGCATCCATGAATTGCACGTTCCGCCCCGAACGGTCTAGCCGCTGAGTGCGCAGCGTGTCTTCCAGTTGACGTATCCGCTGCGACAGCGTGGGCTGCGAAACGTGCAGTGCCTCGGCGGCGTACGTGAAATTGCGGTGTTCCGGGACGGCCAGGACGTAACGGACATCACACAACAGCACGGCGAATTTCCTCGTGTCCGACAACAATTGGTCTTGCCTATGGTTAGCATCACAAACCCGTCTTGGACACTATGACGCAACAGGTCCATTCTCTGTTCAACGCATCGCACTGACCGACGCGGCGACGAACGCCAGACTGAATGGAGCTGACCATGCAAGAGATCATCGACGGTTTTCTGAAATTTCAACGGGACATCATGCCCGCTCGCAGGGAGTTGTTCCGCAAGCTGGCCACCAGCCAGACGCCGCGCACTCTGTTCATTTCCTGTTCCGATAGCCGCATGGTTCCCGAACTGGTCACTCAGCGCGAACCGGGCGATCTGTTCGTAATCCGCAACGCCGGCAACATCGTGCCTTCGTTCGGTCCCGAGCCGGGCGGTGTGTCGGCAACCGTCGAATATGCAGTCGCCGCGCTCGGCGTGACGGATGTGGTGATCTGCGGCCACTCGGACTGCGGCGCGATGACGGCCGTCGCAACGTGCAAGTGCCTCGACCATATGCCCGCCGTCGCGAACTGGCTGCGCTACGCCGACTCGGCGAAGCTCGTCAACGAGGCGCGTGAACATGCAGGCGAGCGCGAGCGCGTCGACTCGATGGTGCGCGAGAACGTCATCGCACAGCTCGACAACCTCAAGACCCATCCCTCCGTTGCACTGGGACTCGCGCAAGGCCGCCTCAATTTGCACGGATGGGTCTACGACATCGAATCCGGCTCGATCGACGCGCTCGACGCCGCGACTCGCCAGTTCGTGCCGCTCGCCGCGCATCCCGATGTCACCGCGACGCCCGCCGAGTGCGTGGCTGCGCTCTGATTCCCGGCTCGTCACACCGACTGCCGATCTCACTAGGTTGATTTACTCAAGGAGCAACATCATGACCCAATCGCAAGTCACACCGAACGCGCGCGAAGCTCTGACGGAAACGATCGTCGACGCGAAGGTGCGCAAGAACCTCACGTTCGAAGCCATCAACGAAGGCACGGGCCTGAGCCTCGCATACACGACAGCCGCGCTGCTTGGTCAGCATGCGCTGCCGGAGAATGCGGCGAAGCTCGTCGCGGAACGCCTCGGGCTCGACGACGACGCCGTGCGCCTGCTGCAAACCATTCCCGTGCGCGGCAGCATTCCGGGTGGCGTGCCGACCGATCCGACCGTCTACCGCTTCTACGAAATGGTGCAGGTGTACGGTTCGACGTTGAAGGCGCTGGTTCACGAGAAATTCGGCGACGGCATCATCAGCGCGATCAACTTCAAACTCGATATCCAGAAGGTTCCGGACCCGGAAGGCGGCGAGCGTGCCGTCATCACGCTCAACGGCAAGTATCTGCCAACCAAGCCGTTCTGAACCAATGATGCGAAGACGAAAATTCTTACTGAGCACCGGTGCCGCGCTTGCTTCGGGCGGCCTTGCGCTCTCGGGTTGCACGATGACGGGGCCGCGCTCCACGTCGAGCACCAACAACGCGCTGTACTCCACAAGGAGATCCGAAATGACTTCACCCGCAGCAATTCGCCCGCCGCTTCCCCCGTTCACGCTGGAGACGGCCATCGAGAAAGTCCGTCTCGCGGAAGATGGCTGGAATTCGCGCGACGCCGCCAAGGTCGCGCTCGCCTATTCGCT
>NZ_JAWRXS010000410.1:0-263 GCF_046534915.1 Burkholderia sp. SIMBA_051
CGCGGCGGGAAGTCGGGCGTGCCCGCGAGCAGGCGGCCATCGTCGACGCTCACGCTGTAGAACACCTGGTCGCGATAAGGCGACGCGAATATTTCGAGCGCGGCGGGCGGCACGTCCACGCGCAGGAAGCCGTCCACCCATTGCACTTCGCCCGCGATCATGCGCGCCGACGAAATCAACTGGTTATCCTGCACCAGATCCGCGGTGCGCCGCGCATTGTCGTATTCGGCCTTGCCGGTGACGAACACGTATAGCGCGAGCGG
>NZ_JAWRXS010000411.1:0-263 GCF_046534915.1 Burkholderia sp. SIMBA_051
GGACGATGTACCGGGCAAATGGCGCGGTAACATGGCGTCTTCGATGACAGCATCCGGCGATCTGATGACGGGCAAATCTCCTGCAAAAACGACGAAAGCAACGATAGCAGCATCCGCAAGCGCCGGTCGCCAGCGCCCGGCGCCGACATCGCGCAAGGCGGCGGCGCGTCACCGTCTCACCTATCTGGTCGGCAGCCTGGACCGCATTTTGCGCCGCAAGATGACGGAAGCACTCGCACCGTTGGGTCTGACTCTTGCACAAT
>NZ_JAWRXS010000412.1:0-263 GCF_046534915.1 Burkholderia sp. SIMBA_051
GGCGAAGTCCGCGACGGCCGCGGCCACGTCGTCCGATGCGATCGGCTGAAACAAGGCGGACGACAGCCGTATGGTCTCGCCCTCGATACCCGCTTGCGCGATGCCGCCAAGGAATTCGAAGAACTGGGTTGAACGGACGATCGTATAGGGCACGCCCGATTCGCGGACCAGCGTTTCCTGAGCGACCTTGGCGCGCATATAGCCGCTTTGCGGCAGCTTGTCCGCGCCGACGATCGAGAGTGCGACGTGGTGCTGTACGCCCG
>NZ_JAWRXS010000413.1:0-263 GCF_046534915.1 Burkholderia sp. SIMBA_051
GGCCCTGCTTGGACTTCTTGATCGGCTTCTGCCCGGTGATCATCATCATCGGCATGCCGCCCAGGTAGGCGTAGGCGCTGGCGGTAACCAGGTTGGTGGCGCCAGGGCCGAGGGTGGACAGGCTGACGCCAGTCTTGCCGGTCAGTCGGCCGTAGGTGGCAGCCATGAAACCTGCAGACTGCTCGTGACGGGTCAGTACCAGCTTGATCTTCGACTTGCGCAGGGATTCGAGCAGGTCAAGGTTTTCTTCACCGGGAATGCCG
>NZ_JAWRXS010000414.1:0-263 GCF_046534915.1 Burkholderia sp. SIMBA_051
GCCACTGACGGGCGCAAACGCGCCATGCCCGAATTCCGTAAACGCGAACGCCCTGTACCCGTATCCAACGACGGAGGTTGACGCCATGGCCGAGAGCTGGAAGGTTGCCGGTACGTATTTCGAGAGCTGCAACTGCTACGCCCCGTGCAGTTGCGTTTGTCTCGGCCCGCCGTCGGATGGAGACTGCGCGGCGCTGATCGGTTGGCACGTCGATCAAGGCGAGTTCGCCGGCGTGACACTGGACGGACTCAACATCGCGCTCT
>NZ_JAWRXS010000415.1:0-263 GCF_046534915.1 Burkholderia sp. SIMBA_051
GCCACCGCATCGCGGACCGACCACGCGTCTATATTAGACGCGGTCGTCGCCAGAGCGCTGCAGCACGACGCCAAGAATCGTTTCCAGTCGATCGACGACATCCTCACGTTTATTAAGGATATTGAAACGCCGAAGCGAGACATATGGAGGCAGTTGTATGCACTTGATGACGTAATCCGTCGGGTCTTTCCGGAGATCAGTACGACGTTGGCAATTAACGATCAAGCAAGAATCCGGGAATTCCTGACGACCTTTCAGGGTTC
>NZ_JAWRXS010000416.1:0-263 GCF_046534915.1 Burkholderia sp. SIMBA_051
CGTGGTCGTGCCGACGGTGCAGCACGCGGTGCAGCCATCGGGCCCGCAAGCCGCGCCCGACGCGCGCCCCGCAGGCGCGCCCGCCGTGCTGCCGGCGAGCGGGCGGTCGAACGAGGACGGCTGAGGCGAACGCGTCGGCTCGTTACGCCGACGCTCGGCGGTTCGCGACGCAACACGTCACGTCGATCATTCGGATGGCTATCGGTCTCGGCGAATTCCCAGCGCACCGTGTGATCCACCCACGAGCGCGCCGCACCGCAGCT
>NZ_JAWRXS010000417.1:0-263 GCF_046534915.1 Burkholderia sp. SIMBA_051
GGACCGACGGCGCGCGCGCCGTCGGTCCATCGGCGGCATCGGCGGCATCAGTATCCACGGCATCCGAAGTATCCGCCGCATCCGTACCATGCCGCTTGCGATTCGATTCGGCCTGCAATTCGCCGCGCGCCCGGCCGCCTACGCCCCGACCGTTCCCAACCGCCTGCATGATGCCCCACGTGCGCCCGCGCGCGCCCCGGGCTACCATCGCGCTGCGCGCGGCATGCCGGACAGGGCCTTCGGTACGCCGCCCGTTTCCCGAT
>NZ_JAWRXS010000418.1:0-263 GCF_046534915.1 Burkholderia sp. SIMBA_051
GTGAAAGCGGAGCATCCGGCATTGCATCCGGGCCGCTGCGCGCGTATCGAACTGAATGGCCGCGCAGTCGGCTGGATTGGTGAATTGCATCCGCGCTGGATGCAGAAATATGAATCGCCGCATGCGCCGATTCTGTTTGAAATCGAAGCGATGTGGACGATGCTGGATTCGATCGAAAAGGCTTTCCCGCTATGAACGACGCGCCAGGCGCCGGCGGCGCCATGCCAACCGCCGATCGACCGACGATCAACAAGCTGTTTCGC
>NZ_JAWRXS010000419.1:0-263 GCF_046534915.1 Burkholderia sp. SIMBA_051
CTGGAAGGCATCGCGGTCGGGTTGATCCGCCCGCACACGCTGCACTGACCCACTGCTTCCGATCCGGCGCCACGGACGCGCCAAAAAAGAAACCCCGCTTGCGCGGGGTTTCTTTGTGCGAGCACCCCTCGCGGGGCGCCTCGGGCCAGGCATCAGTGCTTGAGCACCGGATCCGTCGAACCCGGCTCGGCCGGCTTGGCGACCAGCGGCTCCTTGACCGCTTCGTCTTCAGCCAGCGGCTCCGGCAGGCGTTCCAGGGCCAG
>NZ_JAWRXS010000420.1:0-263 GCF_046534915.1 Burkholderia sp. SIMBA_051
GTCGTTGACGGCCACCACGTCGCTGATGGTCGGATACTTCGGCTTCGCCGCCGTACCGATGTTCGTCAGCGGATAGGCAAACTGCGTGGTCTTGCCGCTGCGTAACTCAATCCTGACGATGCGCGTATACCCGCCGCTCGTGCCGCCGTCCTGAATCAGCGGGCTTTGCATCGCGCCGAACAGCGTCCTGCCGTCCGGCGAGATCGCGAGACCTTCCATGCCCTTGTTCGCCACGCGGCCCGAAGTGTTCTGCGAGATTTCGT
>NZ_JAWRXS010000421.1:0-263 GCF_046534915.1 Burkholderia sp. SIMBA_051
CCGCTGCACGCCACGCTCGTGCCGATCTATATGCTCACGCGCAATCTCGGCCTTGACTACACGCCGTTCGAGCTGCTCGGGCCATATCTCGCGTTGAGCCTGCCCGTGTCGATTTTCATCCTCACGGAATTCATGCGGCAGATTCCACGCGAACTCGAAGAAGCCGCGCAACTCGACGGCTGCGGCCCGTTCGGCATCTTCTGGCGCGTGTTCTTTCCGTTGTCCGGCCCAGGCCTCGCGACGGTCGCGATCTACAACGGCAT
>NZ_JAWRXS010000422.1:0-262 GCF_046534915.1 Burkholderia sp. SIMBA_051
GTGCTTGAGCTACGCACTGCGGCCGACGCGGAAAAATTGAAGCTCGCACTTAAACCCGGCGCGCGAGTGGTGATTGTTGGTGGCGGGTATGTGGGTTTGGAAGTAGCTGCATCGGCGCGTGCTCTCGGCGCCGAAGTCGTAGTAGTTGAGAGGGAGGCGCGTCCTTTGGCTCGGGTTGCCTGCTCGCAACTCTCGAGCTTCTTTCTTCGCTATCACAGCCAACGCGGCGTGACTTTTCGCTTGGGCCGTTCAGTTACATCCG
>NZ_JAWRXS010000423.1:0-262 GCF_046534915.1 Burkholderia sp. SIMBA_051
GTTCGATGCGCGGCGGGAAAAGATTACCCACCTGATACAGATAGAGAAGAGAACCACATGGGCAAGGCAACCGGTTTTCTCGAGTTCGAGCGCCGCCACGAGGCGTACGAAGCTCCGCTCACGCGTGTGAAGCACTACAAGGAATTCGTCGCCGCATTGACCGACGACGAAGCGAAGATTCAAGGCGCACGTTGCATGGACTGCGGCATTCCGTTCTGTAACAACGGCTGCCCGGTGAATAACATCATTCCGGACTTCAACG
>NZ_JAWRXS010000424.1:0-262 GCF_046534915.1 Burkholderia sp. SIMBA_051
GCGCGCAATCGCATGGGTCAGCACGCTCTCCCAAGACGGTGTCGCGAATCTCGCGCCGATCTCATTCTTCACCGCGGTCGGCCGCAAGTCGCCAATGGTGTCGATCTCGATGCAACCGCGATCCGACGGCGTCACCCTGAACGGACACCGCCGGCCTGAAGACAGTCGCCCGCCTCGCCGCCGAATACACGGTCGTGCAGAACGCGTTCACGACGCCGCGCGACCCACAGGCGCTCACGCAATTGCAAAAAAACAGAATCGG
>NZ_JAWRXS010000425.1:0-262 GCF_046534915.1 Burkholderia sp. SIMBA_051
GTGAATTGAGGGTGTCATTGCATGAATGCAAGTCGGTTTCGCTACAATCATCCAGGAGTGTCGCGAGAGCCTGCCGTTGCGCCGCGAGATGCGTCGAAATGCCTGTTCATCGTGCGAGCCTGTCATGTCCATCACCGCCTGGCTATTTTTTCTGCCCGCCTGCTTCGCGATCAATCTCGCGCCCGGACCGAACAATCTACTGTCGATTAACGTGGCCGCGCGTCACGGTTTCATAACCGCTTTCATTGGCGGCACTGGCCGG
>NZ_JAWRXS010000426.1:0-262 GCF_046534915.1 Burkholderia sp. SIMBA_051
GCAGGCGGCAACTTAGATGGCCCGGCAAGAATGAATCTTGTCTCTGGAGGGAAAATCCGCCGCCAAAATGAAAGATGAATGAAAGGATGCAAAAAAAACGACACGACGCTGCTCGCTGACTGCACGAAACAGGTGCGGAACCTATGATCACAGACTCGCGCGGGCCGAAACGCAGCGATTCGACGAAAAATTCAAAGCGAGGGTGACTAATGGACAAGGTGCACACCATGTCTGTGTTTGTGAAAGTGGTCGAGATGGGTAG
>NZ_JAWRXS010000427.1:0-262 GCF_046534915.1 Burkholderia sp. SIMBA_051
CGATGATCAAAAGCGACGATGTCGAGGTGTTCTTGAACGATGTCCTGCTTCGCGCGCAAGCTACGCTGCAGTCGCGTTGCAACGATCTTCCCATTCAAGCGTTCGCCGAGGCGCGGGTTCGTCTTGCTCAGCGCGCACTTCGAAAGCGAAGCAGGCGTGCAGCGCGCAGCGAGGCCGCCCACGAGGAAAATCTTCACGATGTTCGAAAGGCGGGCAAGAAGCTGAGGTACCTGCTCGAGTTTTTTCAACCCTTTATCAAAGG
>NZ_JAWRXS010000428.1:0-262 GCF_046534915.1 Burkholderia sp. SIMBA_051
GCTCGCGGCCTCGCGAAGCGTATGGCAGGCATCGGCGTGACAGTGAATTCGGTCCTGCCCGGGCCGACTTTTACCGAGGGAGCGGGCGAAATGCTTAAGGACCAAATCACGGCCGACGGGTCCTTTGAGCAAGTCGGTATTGACTTCGTGAAGACCTATCGACCGACCTCTATCATCCAGCGACCCGCAACGGTAGAAGAGGTTGCGAATATGGTGGTCTATGTCGCCTCCAGGCAGGCATCAGCGACGACCGGTGCTGCGC
>NZ_JAWRXS010000429.1:0-262 GCF_046534915.1 Burkholderia sp. SIMBA_051
CCTTTACGGAATTGTTATCTCCGTCGGTGTTGGAGGGGCATCCAATGTAGCCGCAACAGTTGTTGTTACAAATTGGTTTAATGAAAAACGCGGACTTGCTTTTGGAATTATGGAGGCAGGGTTTGGCGCGGGTCAGATGCTTCTTGTTCCCGGCTCTCTCATTTTGATTCAATGGTTTAACTGAAAGTTAACTGTAGTGATTTTGGGTCTGATTTTAATGGTTATTGTGTTTCCTGTCATACTGTTATTTTTACGGAATCAT
>NZ_JAWRXS010000430.1:0-262 GCF_046534915.1 Burkholderia sp. SIMBA_051
GCATCTCGGCCCTGAGCTCGACCAGTTGGCTGCAGCCCTGGCGCCCTGTTTCGAATGGATGGACCCGATCACGGACGCCGCCGATCGGGCGGGTACGCAGCAGACGGGTCTTGCCGCCGCATTCGGCCTCGGCGTGCTCGACGATCTACTGGTGGCCAGCAAGCTACTGCTGAGCGGCAAGCTGGCTGCTGCCGGCAACGTAATGCGCCAGGTGATCGAGGGCATTGCGATGGCCTTGCTGTGCGCAGCCGATACGCCGCTG
>NZ_JAWRXS010000431.1:0-262 GCF_046534915.1 Burkholderia sp. SIMBA_051
GACGAATTCGCGCGGGCACTCGCGCTTGGCCCGGCCAGCCTGCTGCGCGTCGCGTGCAGCCCTTCGCTTGCGCCTGGCGTGGTCGCGCCCGCCATCGTGGAACTGAAGCGGCAGTTGCCGGGGCTCAGCGTCGACTGGCATACCACGCTGATGGCCGACTTGCCGCTCGAAGTGCTGAGCAAAACCGTCGACGTCGCAATCACGTCGCTGCCAATCGAGCATGAGCATCTGGAGGCCGTGCCGTTCATGCGCGGTCGAATGG
>NZ_JAWRXS010000432.1:0-262 GCF_046534915.1 Burkholderia sp. SIMBA_051
GCCCCCTCCCGCTACAATGATTCTTTCCGAATCGTCCTCATCCGCTCCGATGTCCACACCATCACCTGCGCCGCGCGCACCGATGCTCTCGACAGCCGACGCGCTAGCGACCCTACTTGGCGCCGCCGCACAAATCGCCGGTAACGAAACGCTGCCAACCCTGGAAGCAATCAACCGCGTGCTCGCGTCCGACGTCATCTCGCCACTCGACGTCCCGCCGATGAACACCAGTTCGATGGACGGCTACGCAGTGCGCGTCGCG
>NZ_JAWRXS010000433.1:0-262 GCF_046534915.1 Burkholderia sp. SIMBA_051
TCGTTTCAATCAAACCACAATGACGCGCGCCAACCCGCGGCGACGCAACATTAACTTTATTTAATCAACATTCACGCGAAAATAATATATACGTGATAAAACGAAACGCCTTTTAAATCCCCGCCCACCTTCCGGAAGCCATATTCTATCGCAGCGCCGTTTTGGAACAGTGCGCCAGCCCACCGTCGAGCGACGGGATTACCCCGCCTCGCACGATATCGCTCAAGCCTTTACCAGAAAGGCTTTCGGTTCGATTCATCAC
>NZ_JAWRXS010000434.1:0-262 GCF_046534915.1 Burkholderia sp. SIMBA_051
GGGCCTGCTCATAATGGACCGTTACGGGCGAAACCTGCACCAGCCGTCCGGCACAGATCGCGTCCGCGGCCAGCAACTCGCGGCCGAGGGTGATGCCCAGGCCCTGCTCGGCCGCCTGCAGCATCATCCCCGCATCATTGAACGTGGCGACTGGCGTCACCGGCACGCTCAGTCCGGCCGCGTTGAACCAGTGTTGCCACATATCGCGTTCGCCCAGCAGGGGCTGCCGCGCCAGCGTCTCGGGCGTGTTGTCGGGCAATGC
>NZ_JAWRXS010000435.1:0-262 GCF_046534915.1 Burkholderia sp. SIMBA_051
GGAATTCGCGCGAAATAGGCGTGCACTGCTCATCAATCAGGCGATTTATTTGAATCGGGTGAACAATGAGCGGTATTTTGCCGGAGCGTGCCGGGCCGGAGCGGTAAGCAGCACATGTACCGCCGAAGTATTTGTCTGAGCAAATAAATCGAAGGTCGTTTGAAAAATTGTGAAAGGCCCTGAGCGCGCTTGGATCGAGCCGTCCGGTTCGTTTGGAACTCTGCATCCATTTACTTGCGCGCAACGCCCGATCATAGTCTCG
>NZ_JAWRXS010000436.1:0-262 GCF_046534915.1 Burkholderia sp. SIMBA_051
TGACCTGCTGGCTGACGGCCGCCTGGGTGACGTTCAGTTCAAACGCGGCGCGCGTGAAGCTCAAATGCCGCGCGGACGATTCGAAGGCGCGCAGCGCGTTCAACGGGAGGTAAGGTCTCATGGCGAAGGCATAAGATTTTCTTGTGGGTCGGCTAACTTATCATCGTTTGTCAGCGGCTCGCGGAAAACCGATAGTTGCGGCTCACACAAGGAGCGGCAAATGATAACCAGACGGAAATTCGCGGGTGCATTGCTGGGTGCG
>NZ_JAWRXS010000437.1:0-262 GCF_046534915.1 Burkholderia sp. SIMBA_051
CGGTGGCCAACGCCTGGTGCGCGCGATGAAAGGCGCCCAGCCCCAGATGCACAATACCCGGCGTCAATCGGCCGCGGTCATAGGCGGGTTTCTCCACGTCTGCGGGCAGGCGCGACAAGGACTCCGTATTCAAGCGTTCGAGCATGGATTGCTGTGTCTCAGGGCGCCTTGATGCATCCGCCCCAAGACGGGCGCAGAGGCGCGTTGGTAGGGAATTGCACACGGCGGGCGTGGTCAGAAGCCAACGCCGCGATGCCGCGCG
>NZ_JAWRXS010000438.1:0-262 GCF_046534915.1 Burkholderia sp. SIMBA_051
GCCGTCTTCGGGCTCACCTGGTACATCACGCAAGGCTCTGAGCAGGGCTTCACGAGCCGCGGCTCGCTGTACATCATTGCGGCTACGATCCTGAGCTTCGTTCTGTTTCTCGTGGCCGAGCGAGTGAACGCGCATCCCATGTTCGACTTCTCGGTCTTTCGAATCCGCAAGTTTTCCGGTGCGATCATGGGTTCGATCGGCATGAACTTCAGCTTCTGGCCGTTCATTATTTTCCTGCCGATCTTCTACCAGGGCGCGCTGC
>NZ_JAWRXS010000439.1:0-262 GCF_046534915.1 Burkholderia sp. SIMBA_051
GGGTTACAGGTCGACGCCCGGCGCGCGCTGCGCGTCCGGCGTCGGAGAGAGCGGCGCCGGCCGGGCGCCCGGCACGGCCGGACCCGGGGCGACGACGCCCATGGAAACGATGTACTTCAAGGCCGCGTCCACGCTCATCTGCAGGTCCACCGTGTCGGCACGGGGCACCATCAGGAAGAAGCCGGACGTGGGATTCGGCGTGGTCGGCACGTACACGCTGATGTGGTCGCCGGGCAGGCGCTCGGCCACTTCGCCGCTGGGC
>NZ_JAWRXS010000440.1:0-262 GCF_046534915.1 Burkholderia sp. SIMBA_051
GCCATTCGCGGTGACGACGGGGAAGAACTGCGAGCGGAACTGCTCGACCTGCGCGCGCGCCGCGCGGAAACGCGCCTGCGCGGCCTGCACGTTCTGGTTTGCGCTGGCGACCTGTTGTTCGAGTGCGTTCAGCGCGGAGTCGTTGTAGACCTCCCACCAGGCGCTGCGGATACGCGCGTCGGCGGGCTCGGCCGTTTTCCAGCCGGTGCCTTCGAGTTCCTTGTAGGTGGCGGCCGTTGTTGCCGCGGGCCGCTTGTAGTCG
>NZ_JAWRXS010000441.1:0-262 GCF_046534915.1 Burkholderia sp. SIMBA_051
GGACGGAAGTCGAGCAGATCCTTGTTCGTCACGTTGACGTCGGGGCGCTGCTTGCCGATCTGATTCGGCTTGTCGCCGAGCACCTTCACGAACTCTTCCATCGCAATGGGCACGAGGCCCGGATGCGCAACCCAGCCGCCGTCGTAGCCGTCGCCCGCGTCGCGCGCCTTATCCGAGCGCACGCCGCCCATTGCCTTGTCGTTCGCTGCCGCATCGTTCTTGATCGGAATCAGCGCGCTCATGCCGCCAATCGCCGGCGCAT
>NZ_JAWRXS010000442.1:0-262 GCF_046534915.1 Burkholderia sp. SIMBA_051
CGGCGAGACCATCGCCGGCTCGGCGTTCGCGATGGGGCCGGGCGGCAAGGGCGCCGACGGCGCGCCCGCCGACGTGCGCGGCAACCCGGACGTGCTGGCCGCCTATCTCGGCACCCGTCATTGAGAGACTCGACAACATGGAATTTTTTCTCGAAGTGCTCGTCGGCGGCTTGCTGGCGGGCGTGATGTATTCGATGGTCGCGATCGGCTTCGTGCTGATCCACAAAGCGTCCGGCGTGTTCAATTTCGCGCAGGGCTCGAT
>NZ_JAWRXS010000443.1:0-262 GCF_046534915.1 Burkholderia sp. SIMBA_051
GTCAGCGAAAGCGCGCCGGCGGCATCGAGCGACAACCTCACCACCCACGGCGTATAGCCCAGCTCGACATAAACCCGCTGCGGGCCATTCTGAAAGAACCACTGTCCGTGTTCGTCGGCGTCGTAGTTCCGATTGATGAATCCGAGCAGCGCCTCATGCCGGATCGGCTCACCGGGCAAGCCGCTCGCCTGCGCCGCCTCGTCCCGCATGCGCCAGTTGCCGCGCCGGTCCAGCATCAGCCACCCTGTGCAACCCGGCACAT
>NZ_JAWRXS010000444.1:0-262 GCF_046534915.1 Burkholderia sp. SIMBA_051
CCAGGTGATAGAACTTTTGGCGTAGTTGTACAAGCCGGTAGCACCGGCCAACCCGATGGGATCGCAACTCACAAATCTGCCGACGTGCGGATCGTAGTACCGGTAGCGGTTGTAGAGCAGACCGCTTTCCTGATCAAAATACTGCCCCTGCAGCCGGAAAGGTTGATCGAGCGTCCCCGTGCCTCGTTGATATGCCAGTCCCCAGGCCGAATATCCGGCTTCCCAGACAACGCTACCGGCTGCGTCGATCGTGCGGACCGGC
>NZ_JAWRXS010000445.1:0-262 GCF_046534915.1 Burkholderia sp. SIMBA_051
CATGCGGATCACGTTCGAGGTCCAGAACGGAATCGTGCAGACGAGGAACAGCACCGTCTGCATGCTCGTCGTGCGCACATGAAACGCGAGGAAATAAGCGATCGAAACACCGAGCAGCAAGGTTGTGGCCCACACGATCGCGTAGAACCTGAGCGTCGACCAATAGGTCTTGAAGGTCACGCACAGGTCGGTCGTCGACGAACAGCCGTTGAAAATCGCCGCGTAGTTCTTCAGCGTGAACGCGGGAATGATCTGATACTCG
>NZ_JAWRXS010000446.1:0-262 GCF_046534915.1 Burkholderia sp. SIMBA_051
CGTGGTCCGTGAGACCGTTCCGCGCAACCCCAACGGGAAATTCGATCGAGCCGGATTGCGCGCTGCCTTCGCCGCTCCTGACGCCGGCCACGAAGTGAGACCATCATGAACGCGCAGTTTAGCGAGCGTGAAGGCATCCTCCCCGTCGGGGGCGTCGCGATCAATCGCCTGGCCGATCGCGCAGGGCGCACCCCCTTCTTCGTCTACGATCGGGCAACGCTCGATGCGCGTGTATGCATGTTGCGCGAGACGCTGCCAACCG
>NZ_JAWRXS010000067.1:0-408 GCF_046534915.1 Burkholderia sp. SIMBA_051
TGGCCCGCGCCCGTGCCGCTCGCGGTGCGAAAGGCGAGGTTCTTTCCCGCATCCAGGCCAGGGAAGTCCAGCGCGCTGTTGGCCAGCGCAAACGTCGGCGACTTCTTGTAGCCGTGCATGGCGTAGGCGGGGCCGGCGGTCTGTTGCAGGGCGCCCGTGCCTTGCGTACTGTCGAAGGTCCAGGCCAGCGCCCCGTTGCCGGCCGTGTGGATGACGTCCGGATCGTTGTCCTTCTTGAGAATGCCGTCGATGAAGTCATCGGGCAGGTGCGACCAATAGACGTAGCTGCCCTGTTCGGACATTTTCAGGTCCGCCGCCGTGCCGGCGACCACCCATTGTGCCTTCGCGGCGTCCCAGGCAAACAGGGGGGAGCCGCTGTCGCCTTGCTCCACGTATGACGGCAGCAGG
>NZ_JAWRXS010000447.1:0-261 GCF_046534915.1 Burkholderia sp. SIMBA_051
GGCTGAAGGAGAAATTCCACCGGCCGTCGTTCACGTTCGCGCTGGCCGACGATGGCGGCGCCACCGTCAAGGGCTCGGGCCGGTCGATTCCGGGTTTCCATTTGCGCGATGCGCTCGATCTCGTGTCGAAGCGCGAGCCGGGGCTGATCGCCAAATTCGGCGGCCATGCGATGGCGGCGGGTTTGACGATCGCCACGGCCGATGTTCCGCGCTTTACCGCGGCGTTCGAGCGGGTTGGGCGTGAGTGGCTCACTCAGGATG
>NZ_JAWRXS010000448.1:0-261 GCF_046534915.1 Burkholderia sp. SIMBA_051
TGAATCGGACATTTTCGTACTTTCCTTTAAAAATCGATGGGTTAGGAACCCTAGTATTTGGTCCCCACATGTAAAGCTACCACGCCAGCTGACAAATTGTAATATTTGACGCCATCGAGGCCCGCTTGTTCCATCATTGTTTTCAAGGTTTCCTGGTCCGGGTGCATCCGGATCGACTCGGCGAGATAGCGGTAGCTCTCGGCGTCCTTCGCGAAGCGGTCGCCGAGCCACGGCAACACTCTGAACGAATAGACGTCGTAG
>NZ_JAWRXS010000449.1:0-261 GCF_046534915.1 Burkholderia sp. SIMBA_051
TGAGTAATTCGGTAAACCTTTCCTTGCCTAGAAAAAGCTAAAGAAACACCGCCAATCGATTTTCTTTCACTGCTAATAATTACTGGGGAAGCAACAAATGATACAACTCCATCACCACCATTAGATTGACCTTTATTAGCTGGTTTACTGAGTTTAAAATCAGTCATAAACCCATTGGGAACTACGGCTAAGTATGCATTAGCGCTACTAGAATTACAGTTCGGACATGATTCTACTTCAGCCCTACTTTTTGCCTCTTCG
>NZ_JAWRXS010000450.1:0-261 GCF_046534915.1 Burkholderia sp. SIMBA_051
GCATGCGGCGGGTTCGCATACCATCCGTCAGGAGCAGGCAGCATGAACCAACGTGCGTTGCATCACGATGTGACGACCTCGCCTGAAACGGCCGCGCAGGTGTCGGCTGACGGCACGATCCGTCTGACGGCCGCGCAGGCCGTGGTCCGCTATCTCGCCGCGCAACGCGTCGAGACGGAAGACGGCACGGGCACCGAGCCGCTGTTCGGCGGCGTGTTCGCGATCTTCGGGCATGGCAATGTCGCGGGCCTCGGCGAGGCG
>NZ_JAWRXS010000451.1:0-261 GCF_046534915.1 Burkholderia sp. SIMBA_051
GGACTGCGACGTCTGCAAAAAGCACTCGTGCCATGGGATGGACACGCATGAGCACGTCATCCGCTCATGCAGACGATATTGCGCTGCGCGCCGACGTATTCGTCGCGGGCGGCGGCCCGGCAGGCACATGGGCCGCTCTGATGGCCGCACGCAGCGGCGCGACGGTCGTACTCGCGGACAAGGGCTATTGCGGCACCTCCGGCGCCGCGGCTGCATCGAACAACAATGTCTGGTACGTGCCGGACCCCAACGAATACGAGC
>NZ_JAWRXS010000452.1:0-261 GCF_046534915.1 Burkholderia sp. SIMBA_051
GCGCTGAGCTGTTCGGTATGAGCGTACACGAGCAGAATCTGATGGCCGAGCCAGTACGTCGGTTCATGAGAGCGCGTGTCCACCACCGACTCATACGCGAGTACCCAATCCGGCGTCGGCGAAAGCGGAATGTTGCGCGAATCGAACGTTACCTCGTGTTCGACATGGCGGTCGAATTCCCGATATGGCAGAAGCAGGACGACAAACTTCGACGCGTATTGTGAGATCTGCTCGAATACGTCCCACGGCCTGGCAAAATGT
>NZ_JAWRXS010000068.1:0-408 GCF_046534915.1 Burkholderia sp. SIMBA_051
CGATGGCCGTGTACTGGTAGACGCCTCGTGCAATCTTCATCGTGTCCATCTGGACGCGGTCTCCGGGAACTGGACGGCTGTAGCGCCTCGGTTGTGCCGGCCGCCTGGGGCGAACCAACGGCTTCACCGACGCTTCGCACAGGACCTTGTGAATGGTCGCAAGGGACAGTTCTCTTTGTTCGTTCAGACGCAATTCGTTCTGAATCCGCCGTGCCCCCTTGCGCTCGGCCCGCAGGCGAAGAATCGTTGCCCGATCAGCGTCAGAGACCTTTCGATTCGGGCTGGTCAGAGGGCGACGGCTTTGAGAGCGAAGACCTTCTTCTCCCGCCTCCTGGTAGCGGCGCAGCCACTTGCGAAGCGTCGGCCTGGAGATGCCACAACGCGTGCACACGAGGCCGGCGTTGCCGG
>NZ_JAWRXS010000453.1:0-261 GCF_046534915.1 Burkholderia sp. SIMBA_051
GCTGGGCGTCTTCGGCCTTGGTGTTGGCCATGCCGGTGGTGGTGCCGTCGGCGGCGGTGCTGAAGGACAGGATGTCCTTGAGCGACTGGTCGCCGGTGACGGTGATGTTCTTGACCGAGGCCTGGACGCCGGTGTCCTTGGCCGTCAGCATCAGGTAGTTGTTGCCACTGCCGTCGTTGATGACGGTGGCGCGCAGGCCGGACTTGTCGTCGGCGTTGATGGCCTTGACGATGCCGTTGAGCGAGGTGTCGCCCTTGAGGT
>NZ_JAWRXS010000454.1:0-261 GCF_046534915.1 Burkholderia sp. SIMBA_051
GTACCGTTTGCTCGGCAGCGAACTCGAACAACTCGGCGCGCAAGCGGAATTGCTGCTGAGCGATTCGACCTGGGGCGAGCGCGCCACGGGCGGCATGCAATTGCCCGGCATTCTGGTGAGATCGTTTGAATTGACGTTGTGAGCGTATGGATCAACACCTCGAAACAGAAAAACCCGAGAGCACACCCGAGGGCTTGACGCTGCGCGCACTGCGCCCCGCCGACGCCGAGCAGTTCCACGCCATGCAGCAGTTGCCGGCGG
>NZ_JAWRXS010000455.1:0-261 GCF_046534915.1 Burkholderia sp. SIMBA_051
GGTGATGGTCAGCGGGTTCTTCGCAATGCCGCGATCCAGCTCCACCGTGTCCTGGCCGTCGAACTTCACGGCATCCCCCAGCATCAGGTTCATCAGGTTCAGCAGATGGTTCTGCTGGCCCTTGACGTCCTCGGGCAGGTTCTTGCGCATGTCGGCAATACGTGTGCGCAGGTCGTCGGAGGTGGCCTTGTACAGGTCGATGGGGTCACTTTGCCGGTAGACGGTCGAGGTCTGGTCCTTCGTACCACCAAACCACAGGCC
>NZ_JAWRXS010000456.1:0-261 GCF_046534915.1 Burkholderia sp. SIMBA_051
GTTGGATCGTGGCTGTCGCAGCGCATGCTCAAGCGCGGCATCGCGTCGATCTACGCTCGCGGCTGGCTTAGCTGTGCGTTCGTGCTGCTGGGCGGGGCCTGCATCCTGCTGTCGCTGTATGTGGCCGAACACCCCACGCTGCGCGTGCTGCTGCTGGCGCTGGGCTGCAACCTGCCGCAACTGACCTTCGTGCTGAGTTCGGCGATCGTCGCCGAGATCTCCTTCGATTCGCAGCGCTCGGCCGCGATGTCGATCAGCAGC
>NZ_JAWRXS010000457.1:0-261 GCF_046534915.1 Burkholderia sp. SIMBA_051
GATCTTGAGCGGCAGCAGAGGGTTTGGAGCACCCGTTTATGACGAGATCGGCCAGACGTTCCGGGCGGCGGGCTTGAATCCCTACTTGGTTCATGTCCTGTCTCCGACCGACGTCGACGCCATCGCGAAAGCGGGCAGCGCGCGAGGGCGCATCGCCTATTATGCGCAGCGGTTGCCGGACTGGATTTCCGCCGTTCAAGGTGTAGCCGCCCATCTTGAGGGGCAATCGCGCCACGGCGGTAAGATCGGCGTTCTTGGAAT
>NZ_JAWRXS010000458.1:0-261 GCF_046534915.1 Burkholderia sp. SIMBA_051
TTGCAAAGAAATTTTCGGGTCGCTCGAACAATTGCGATTTGATTGATTGGAAGTTGATTGCATGAACCGGGCCGGAAAGTGGCATATCCGTTGCGTTAAGTGATTCGCCAATCGGGATATTTCCCGTCGAGCAATCCGATCAATTACGCGACTTATTGGAGAGCGATATGCCCGCCGTCAACAAACCGCTGCATCAGAAAGGCGATTACCTGGTCGACTACGAAGAAAAGGTATTTCCCGACGTCAAGGCCGAACCCGGCG
>NZ_JAWRXS010000459.1:0-261 GCF_046534915.1 Burkholderia sp. SIMBA_051
GTTCGGCTGGAACTGACCCGCGTAACGCGTCAGCGACGCTTCCGTCGGGTCGGTGGGATCGAGGCCGCCGCCGTACACCGTCGAGTTGTTCAACGACAGATGCATGTAGCGCGTGTTCTGTCGGAACGTCCAGGTCGGATTCAAGCGCTGCTCGAACTGATAGCCGACCGACCACTGCCGCTTGTCATAACGCGCGAAGTTGCCGTCGCCCGTATAGAGGTCGTTCGAGATCACGCCATTCGGGTTCGGCAGAATCGTGCC
>NZ_JAWRXS010000460.1:0-261 GCF_046534915.1 Burkholderia sp. SIMBA_051
GCGAGCGCCGGCAGTACAAAACGCGGACCGAAGCTACGTATAAGCATACGCAATGCTCTGGTTTTGAATGTCGGCCTCGTGGTCGCTACATCGACACCCCGTTGCTGTAGCTTGGCGTGCCATATTTCCGCGTGTTCATGTTCGGCCTCGGCCAATTGCATAAATACGTCGCGGCGCGATGGGTCTGGTTCCGCAGCGGCAAGCGCTTCATATAGCGCGGCTCCGTCCATCTCGTCCCGCAGGTTGGTTCGAAGCCTATTG
>NZ_JAWRXS010000461.1:0-261 GCF_046534915.1 Burkholderia sp. SIMBA_051
CCTGGGGCGTCGAACCGGCCAAGCTGCACAGCCACCTGCATGAGCTCGGCCCGCAGCAAGCAGCCAACTTTATTCGCCAGCACAGCCAACTGATCAACCAGCTAGCCACCGTCAGCGCCCTGCTCGGTTCGGAGAACCACCCCGTTATCTCGACCCACGCCGACGAGCTAAAAGAGCGCAGACAGGATTACGGACAGAACAAAAAGCCCGCCGACTATCTGGAGAGCTTCCAAGACTTCATCCACAATCAACTCAACCAGT
>NZ_JAWRXS010000462.1:0-261 GCF_046534915.1 Burkholderia sp. SIMBA_051
GGCCTGGACGCCGCCAGCCTGCGCGCGCGCAACCCGCGCCTGGTCTATTGCTCGGCGGTCGGCTTCGGCCAGGACGGCCCCTACGCCGCCCGGCCGGCCTTCGACGACATCATCCAGGCCATGAGCGGCCTGGCCGACCTGCAGGGCCGCAACAGCGGCGCGCCGGCCTACATCAACACCATCATGGCCGACAAGGTGGCCGGGCTGACGCTGGCATACGCCATCCCGATGGCGCTGTACGAGCGCGAGAAATCCGGCCAG
>NZ_JAWRXS010000069.1:0-406 GCF_046534915.1 Burkholderia sp. SIMBA_051
GTTACGGTAGCGCCCGGCATACCGCCTTATGCATCGGCCCCATGACGCGCTAACGCATACATGAGGCCGTTTGTCAATAGTGTATAGGACTACTTAGTGGTTAACAACACCAGTCTCAAGACGGCACACCTCTGCCGACTCGCCCGCGGCGTCCACGACGCTGATGACCGTCTCCAGCAGCCCGCCCGCCATCGCGCAACTGCGCAGCTCGATCATTCCGCCTGCGTTGAGCACGTCCGAGCAGTTCGCGTAGTGCTGGGGATTCTCGACGCGCAATTGATCGAACGCGGCTTGAAACAGGTTCTTCACAGCGCCCTGATACTCGGCGATGGTCTTTTCGGTCGTGTTCATCGATCAAACCTCCAGGTGCGTTTCTCGACGGCTTTGCGCGCCGCCGCTACGGAGG
>NZ_JAWRXS010000009.1:0-377206 GCF_046534915.1 Burkholderia sp. SIMBA_051
GTCTTTCTTCGCTCGTCAACAACTTTCTGAACTGCTTCGTTGCGACGGCGAGGGGTTCAACTTCGTGTGCGCCGGGGTTCCTACAGCAACCCTCGTCAGCACCGCTTCCCTTCCCTCCCGCGCCGCGTTTCCGTTAGCGCGAAAGAGGCGTGATTGTAGGCACCTGCCTCGAACCGCGCAAGGGGTTTCTCGAAAAAAATATAAGGCCCCGCACGCTACCGCGCACGGGGCCTTCCTTATATGGACGCACCCGGGCCGTCAGGCCACACGCACCTGGCGCGCCACTATCTCCATATAGTGATCGAGGTTCGGCGTCACCTTGCCCTCTTCCTTCGCCGTATCGTCCCAGCGGCGCAGACGCAGCGCATCCTCCGCGAACGGGCGTTGCAGGAATGCCGCCGTCTCCTTCTCGCTGAAAACGCCGCCTTGCAGTGCGAGACTGCGCACCGAATCGGGCGACAGGCTCTCGAAGTAGCCGGCGTCCGTCCGGCACAGGCAACGCTTCGCGTCGACGTGCAGCCGGATCGGCTCCAGCACCGCATCGTTGAACAGCGGCCGCAGGAACGGCAGCGCGTAATACTGATGAAGATCGTCGATTCCGCGTGCGCTCGGCGTCTCGCCCTGGCGATTCAGCAAATGACCGAGGTCGTGCAGGAATGCCGCCGCGACCAGCGCGTCGTCGGCGCCCGCCTCCTCCGCCAGCAAGCCGCTTTGCAACGCATGCTCCAGCTGCGTGACCGGTTCGCCGCTATAGGCGACATGGCCATGTTCGCGATACAGCCCGTGGATCTCTTCCACCGTCAGTGCCATCCGCTTACTCCCAAGGCAGCGAAAACGTCTTCAGGTTCGTGAAGCTCTTCATCGCTTCCTGAACGCCTTCCTTATAGCCAAGCCCCGAATCCTTGACGCCGCCGAACGGCGACAGCTCGATCCGGTATCCGGGCACTTCCCATACATTCACCGTCCCGACGTTCAGCTCGTTCACGAACCGCACGACCGCGGCCGTACTGTCCGTGCACACCCCCGACGACAGCCCGAATGCCGTGCCGTTGCTGATCCGGATCGCATCGTCGATCGTGTCGAACGTCATGACGGGCGATACGGGGCCGAAAGTCTCCTCGCGCACGATCGTCATCGACGGATCGACGTTGTCGAGCACGGTCGGCGAATACAGCGCACCGCGCCGCACGTTGCCGGTCAGCAGGCGCGCACCCTGCGCGAGCGCCTCGCTGACCCGCGCCTCGAACAGCCGCGCCGCCGCGTCGTCGATCACCGTGCCCATTTCGTTCGCGGGATCGAACGGATCGCCGTAATTCCATGCGCGCGTCTTCTCGACGAGCAGCTCGGTGAACGCCGGCGCGATCGAGCGCTGCACCAGGATCCGCTTGACGGCCGTGCAGCGCTGCCCCGAATTCCGGTACGAACCGAGCACGGCCAGCGATGCCGCACGTTCCAGATCGGCATCGTCGAGCACGATCAGCGGATCGTTGCCGCCCAGCTCCAGCACGATGCGCCGGTAGCCGGCCCGCGCGGCGATCGCCTTGCCGATCGACACGCCGCCCGTGAAGGTAATCAGCGATGCATGCGGATGCGTGACGAGTTCGTCCGCGATCTCGCGCGGGTCGCCCGTCAGCACCTGCAGCATCGGCTCGGGCAAGCCGGCCTCGTAGAGCAGGTCCGCCAGATAGAACGCCGACAGCGGCACCTTCTCCGACGGCTTCACGATCACGCGGTTGTTGGTCGCGATCGCCGGCGCGATCTTGTGCGCGACCTGATTCATCGGGTGATTGAACGGCGTGATCGCGACGATCACGCCATCGAGCGGCTGCCGTTGCGAGAACACGCGTCGCGCCTTGCCGTGGGGTGTCAGGTCGCACGAGAAGCTCTGCGCGTCGTCGCGCAGCGCCTCGACCGACGCGAACTTCAGCACGTCGGCGACGCGGCCGATCTCGTAGCGGGAATCCTGTTTCGACAATCCCGATTCGAGCGTGATCAGGTCGGATGCCGCCTCGGCACGCTCGCGCAGTAGCGCGGCCGCACGTTCGAGGATCTGCGAACGCTCGTAACGCGTGAGCGCGGGCCGGTATGCCATCGCGTAGTCGAACGCGGCACGCACGTCGTCGACGCTCGCCCGCGGCGCCGTACCGACACGCGTGCCGGTGTAGGGATCGGTGACGTCGAACACACGATCGCGCGTCGCACGCGTGCCGCACCAGCGCAGCGCCTCGGCGCGAAACGCGGGGTGGTCCTGGCGGGGATGAGCCATCATGACGCGACCCGGTTCAGCACGAAATCGAACACGTCGAAGTTGCGCGGCCGACGTGCGGGGTCGTCCCGCTCGATCCGACGGTTGAACAGCAACGGCACTTCCTGCTCGGACACGCCGCCGTGCGAACGCAGCGGCACGGTCAGGCCGGACAGGTCGTGTTCGCGCTCGCGCGTGCCGAGCGTCATGTCGCGTCGCGCGATCACGACGAGATCGCCGATCCGGTCGGCCGGCAGCTCGAAGCGGGCGGCCGCTTCCGCGTTGTCGAGCACGAGCTCGACGCCGTCGAGCCCGCCGACGCGCCACATCGCATCGGTCCGGTCGACACCCGGCGCCAGATACACGGTCGCGAACGAGCCGAGCGCGCCGTGGTGCACGACGTACGGATCGGTGATCGGCAGGATCACGCGCGCGGCCCGCGCACCGAACCAGCCGTCGAACGCGTCCTGCAGATAGATCACGTTCGGGCGGCCGGTTGCCGGATCGTGCTTCGCGTTCATCCCGTGGTCGGCCGTGAGCCCGAGCGCCCAGCCGAGCGCGTCGAGCTGCGCGAGATAGCCGTCCATCATTGCGTAGAACGCGTTCGCGCCGGCACTGCCCGGCTCGCACTTGTGCTGGACGTAGTCAGTGGTCGACAGGTACATCAGGTCGACCTGGCGCGTCTGCGCGAGCCGCACGCCGGCCGCGAACACGAATTCGGACAGCGCCGCGCTGTATACGTCGGGCGACGGCAGGCCGACCCAGTCGAGCACGTCGGCGATCCCGTTTTCCGCGAGATTCGCCTGCGCGGCCTTCTCCGCGGAAAAACAGATGCCGTTCATCTGCCAGCCGAGCAGCCGGCGCAGCTTGTCCTTCGCCGTGACGACGGCCACCCGCGCGCCGGCGTCGGATGCAGCCGCGAGCAACGTGCCAGCCCGCAGGTAGGCCGGGTCGTTCATCATCACTTCGGCGCCGCGACCGCCGTCGGCGGCCGGATCCCAGAAGTAGTTGCCGCAGATCCCGTGGACCGAGGGCGGCACGCCGCAGACGATCGACAGGTTGTTCGGGTTGGTGAAGGTCGGCACCACGCAGTCGGCGCGCCACGCGGTGCCTGCCGCGATCATCCGGCCGATGAACGGCGCGACGCCCGCCTCCACCGCACGCTCGAGATAGTCGTACTCGCAGCCGTCGACGCAGACCACGACGGTCGGTTCGACCGGCAGCCGGTAGCGCCGGCCGTTCACGTCGACGGAACGACCCGCGAGATCCGTCGATACCTTGCCCGCGGCCGCTTGCTCGCCGGGCAGCCGCAACGCGAACGCGGCGTTCATGATGCGGCCCGCGTGCCGCGCGGCACGCGCGCGGCGATCAGCAGCAGCGCCGCGAGCGACGCCCCGAGCATCAACAGCGACAGCGCCGATGCCGGCAGGTAGTAACCCCGCTCCACCTGGCCGATCACGACGATCGGCACGGTCGCGAAACCCGGCGGATAGACGGTCAGCGTCGCGCCGAGTTCGCCGAGCGACAGCGCGAAGCCGAGCGCGAGACTCGCACGCAGCGCCGGCACGAGCTGCGGCAGCAGCACGCGGCGCAGCACCATCGCGGGCGGCGCACCGAGGCTCGCCGCCGCTTCGCGCAGCACGGTCAGTTCCGGCCGCAGCGCGGCGGCCGCGCAGCGATAGCAGAACGGCAGAATCAGCGCGAGCTGCACGAGCACGACGATCGCCGCGGAGCTCGACAGGTCGAGCGGCTTCTGGTGATACGCGATCAGCACCGCGAGCCCGAGTACGACGCTCGGCACGCCGTTCGGCACCATCACGAGCGCGTCGACGAGCGCGCCGAGGCCGCGCCGGTCGCGCCCTTCGAGCGCGAGCGCGAGCCACAGCCCGAGGATCGTGCCGAGCGCCGACACGCCGAAGCCGATTTCGAGGCTCGTCAGCAGCGCGTCGTATTCCGGCGACGCCAGCCGCTCGAACCAGCGCAGGCTGTAGCCGGCCGGCAGAATCGTGCCCGACCACTGCGTCGACACGCTCGACAGCGCGACGACCACGACCGGCAGCACGAACAGCCAGAAGCAGGCGAACGCGGCCAGCGCGAGCGCGGCGCGCGACGCATGCTTGAGCAGCGTGTCGCCCCAGCCGATCTGGTGGCGCGGCACGGCTGCCCCGATACGGAATTCAGCGGACATCGTTCCCTCCCGTCGCACGCCGGTTCACCCGGCGATAAACCGCATAGAGCGCCAGCGACAGCGCGAGCATCACGACCGCGCCGGCCGATGCGGTCGGCAGGTCGAGGTCGACGGTCGCGCTGCTGTAGATCGCGACCGGCAGCGTCACGAGCCGCGCGCTGCCGAGCACGAGCAGGATCCCGAACTCGTTCAGCGTCAGCAGGAAACACAGCACGGTGCCGGCGGCGATGCCCGGCCACGCGATCGGCAACACGACGCGGCGCGCGAGCATCCAGCCGGACGCGCCGAGACTGCGCGCCGCCTCGATCAGGCGCAGGTCGAGCGTCGCGAACGACGCGAGCGTCGGCCGCACGACGAACGGCGTATAGAACACGGTCTGCGCGAGAATCACGCCGCCGATGCCGAACAGGAAGTCGAGCGGCGGGTTCTCGAGATGGAACAGCTGCTGCAGCGCGATGCTGATCGAGCCTTGCGAGCCGTACAGGAAGATCAGCGTGAACGCGACGAGGAACGACGGGAACGCGACGTACAGCTCCAGGAAGCGCGTGACGAGCGATGCGCCCGGGAACGGCCTGAAGAACAGCAGCGCGGCCAGCAGCACGCCGAGCACCGACGCGGTGCCGGCGCTCGCGAACAGCACGCCCACGCTCGTCAGCAGCACGCTGCGCGTATCGGGGTTGCCGAAGAACGTCCGGTACGCGGCGAAGCTCAGCCCGTGATCGCCGGACACGCTCAGCAGCACGAGCCGCACCAGCGGATAGATGACGAGCGGGCCCAGCACGACGAGCGCGAGCGCGGCGAGGTGCAGGTCGCCCCTGCGCTTGCGGCGCCGCGCGGCGGCGGCATGCGCGGCGGCCGACGCGAGCGCCCGCGGCGGCAGGCCGGCTTCAGGGCTCGATAAGGACGACATCGTCTGCCTCGCAATGCAGGGAAACGCGCGCACCGCGCTCGGGAGCCGCGCCGCGGCCGCGTTGCATCGTGACGCGCACGGGCTCGTCGGGCGCCGCGTCGATCACGACCGCGATCGACAGGTCCGCGCCCTGCCATTCGACGGACGACACCGTGCCGTGCAGGCCGCCCGCCGCGAGCGGCATCACGGTCAGGCGCTCGGGGCGCACGCAGGCGACCTTGTCGCGCACGTCGTGGCGCGGATCGCCGAGCGGGAAGATCACGTGCGGGGGCAGCAGGTTGGCGGGGCCGAGATAGCGCGCGACGTAGCCGTCCCGCGGCGTGTCGTACAGCTGCTGCGGCGTGCCGAGCTGCGCGATGTGGCCGTCGCGCATCAGCAGTGCGCGGTCGGACAGCACGAGCGCGTCGTCGCGGTCGTGCGTCACGCAGACGACGGTCAGGTTCGGCAGGCGCTCGTGCAGCGCCTTCAGTTCGCTGCGCACCGATGCGCGCAGGTTGGCGTCGAGCGCCGACAGCGGCTCGTCGAGCAGCAGCACGTCCGGTTCGATCACGAGCGCACGCGCCAGTGCGACGCGCTGCTGCATCCCGCCCGACAGTTGCGCGGGCAGATGATGGCCCGCATCGCCGAGCTGCACGAGCTTCAGCGCGTCGGCGACGCGGCGCGTCACGTCCGACGAGGCCATGCCGCGGGCGCGCAGCCCGAATGCGACGTTCTCGAACACCGACAGGTGCGGGAACAGCGCGTAATTCTGGAACAGCAGACCGAGATTGCGCTTGTGCGGCGGCGCATAGGTCAGGTCGCGTCCGGCCACGGTCAGCGTGCCGGTCAGGCCGTCGGCCTTCACGAACCCGGCGATGAAGCGCAGCAGCGTGGTCTTGCCGCAGCCGCTCTTGCCGAGCACGGTCAGAAATTCTCCGGCGCCGATCGACAGCGACAGATCTTCCAGCACCGTGCGTGCGCCGTAGCGCACGCTCAGGTGCTCGATCCGCACGCCGCCCGGCGCGCCGGACCGCAGCGTCGCTTGCGGTTCGGCGGCGCCGAATGCGCCGGGATGGGTCAGGGTGGTTTCCACCGGGTTCATCCTCTTGCTCACTAATACAGGCGGCGCGCGCCGATCACTTCGGCTTGACGACGTCGAGCTGCTTGCCCGAGCTGCCGATCACGTCCTTCTTCCAGCGCTCGATCCACACCGGCTTCTTCGCCATCACCTGGCTCCAGTCGACTGGGATCAGCTTCACGCCCGCGATCGCCTTCTTGACCGCCTCGCCGTTCTTGCCGGCCAGCGGAACGTCGGTGCGACCCGGGATGCCGTACATGTCCGGCACCTTCGACTGCACTTCCGTCGACATCAGGTAGTCGATCAACTTCTTGCCGACGTCCTGGTTCGGGCCGCTCTTGATCAGACCGATGCCGTACGGCAGCTGGAACGTGGTCGGCTGGTCGCCGTCCTTCGCGGCCAGGAAGATCGGCTTGACGGACAGCGCGCCGTGCTCGGCGTCGTCGAGGTCCATCTGCAGGTCGCCGTTCGCGACGCTGATCTCGTTGCGCGACAGCAGCACGTTCAGGTAGCCGGTGCCCTTCGTGTGGAACTTCACGCTCTGCGACAGTTTCGCGAGGTAGTCGAACGCCTTGTCCTCGCCCATCAGCGAGGTCGTCAGGATCAGCACGGCCATCCCGTCGCCGGCGGTCGCCGGGTTCGAGTACGCCACCTTGCCGGCATAGCTCGGCGACAGCAGGTCGGCGAACGTCTTCGGCTGGTTCTTCACGACGTCCGGGTTGATCGCGAACGAGAAGTAGTTGTTCACGAACGTCGCCCACGTACCGTCTTCCGCCTTCGCGATCGCCGGCACGTTCTTGTAGTTCACGCTCTGGTACGGCTGCAGCAGGCCCATCTGGCCGGCTTGCTGAATGAACGGCGGCAGCGTGACGATCACGTCCGCCTTCGGCGAGTTCTTCTCGATGTTCGCGCGGTTGACGACCTCGCCGCTGCCCGCCGTCACGATGTTGACCTTGACGCCTTCCTTCTTCTCGAAGGCCGGCAGCACATCGCGATAGAGGTTCTCGAGACCGTCCGCCGTATACAGCACGACCGCGTTCGCCGCATGCGCGGGCAATGCGACGCCCATCAGGCCGGCGACGCCGGCAGCCAGCGCGAGCTTGCGGAACGCGCCGGCAGCGGCGCGCGAGGAATTCTGCAGTGTCATCTCACTTCTCCGTAGGCGGAACACCAGCGGCCGGGGCACGATCCGGCTCGTTTCAGTCGGGCAGACCGACAACCGGCCGGCCTCGCTGCCGCGCTGCAGGTGGTGTCGCGCGGCAACCGAAGGATCACAGCGTTCGATGACAAAGCCGTGACGCGCGCCACAATTTCCACAAAATGACACATTTTGCCAATATCATGCAAGTCACTCAGAAATGCCGCCTCCCCGTTTCGTCCGACCTTTGCTGGAGAAAACCATGCCCGATCCGATTCTGCTCACGCCCGGCCCCCTCACCACGTCCGCCACAACACGCCACGCAATGCAACATGACTGGGGCTCGTGGGACGCCGCTTTCAATCAGTTGACGGCCAGCGTCTGCGCGGACCTCGTCGCGATCGCGCGCGGCGGCGACGAGTACGTGTGCGTGCCGATGCAAGGCAGCGGCACCTTTTCGGTCGAGGCCGCCCTCGGCACGCTGGTGCCGCGCGACGGCGTCGTGCTTGTGCCCGACAACGGCGCGTATTGCGCGCGCATCCTGAAGATCCTCGGCCGGCTCGGCATCGAAGCGATCGCGTTGCCGTTCGGCGAGGACGCAGCGGCCGACCCCGCGGCGGTGGAAGCCGCGTTCGCGCGCGAGCCGCGCATCACGCATGTCGCGCTGGTGCACCTGGAAACGAGTGCCGGCATCCTGAATCCGCTCGACGCGATCGCGGCCGTGTGCCGGCGGCACGGCAAGCGGCTGATCGTCGACGCGATGAGTTCGTTCGGCGCGCTGCCGATTACGCTGGCGGACAGCGGGATCGACGCACTGGTGTCGGCGAGCGGCAAATGCCTGGAAGGCGTGCCGGGGATGGGGTTCGCGATCGTGCGGCGCGACGCGCTCGATGCATGCGAAGGCAACTCGCCGTCGCTCGCGCTCGACCTCCACGACCAGCACGCGTACCTGCGCAGGACGGGCCAGTGGCGCTTCACGCCGCCGACCCACGTGATCGCCGCGCTGCGCGCCGCGCTCGACCAGTATCTCGCCGAAGGCGGCCAGCCCGCGCGTGGCGCGCGCTATGCGGAGAACTGCCGGACGCTGGTCGAATCGATGCGCGCACTCGGCTTCGCGCCGTTCCTCGACGCCAGCGTGCAGGCGCCCGTGATCGTCACGTTCCATGCGCCCGACCATCCGGCCTACGATTTCCGCCGCTTTTACGACGCGGTGCGCGACGCGGGCTTCATCCTGTATCCGGGCAAGCTGACGAAAGTGGAGACGTTCCGCGTCGGCTGCATCGGCGCGATCGATGCCGGCGACATCCGCCGCGCGGTCGCGGCGATCGCGCAGGCGCTCGAATCGCTCGGGATTGCCATGCAGCGCGCGTGAGCGCGGATGCATGAGCCGGCCCGCAATCCGGCGGCAGAAATAAAAACGCCCGGCGACCCAAGGTCGCCGGGCGAATGCACCGAGCGTGCGTGGAGCCGGTACTTACAATTCGATCCGCTTGATGTCGCCGACGACGAAGATGTACGACAGTGCGCCGATCAGCGCGATCACGCCGATGAACACCAGCGCGCCGACGAACGAACCGGTCGACGCGACGATGAAGCCGACGACGAGCGGCGTGACGATCCCCGCGAGGTTCGCCGCGAAGTTGAAGATGCCGCCCGTCACGCCGAGCAGGCCGTCCGGCGCGATGTCGGACACGAGCGTCCAGCCGAGCGCGGCCATCCCCTGCGCGAAGAAGGCGATCGACATGATCGCGATCACGGCTTCGTTGCTCTTCACGTAGTTCGCGAGAATGATCGTCGACGCGAGCAACAGGCCCGCGATGATCGGCAGCTTGCGTGCGAGGTTCGCCGACTTGCCGCGACGCAGCAGCCAGTCGGAGAAGATCCCGCCGAACATCACGCCAACCGACGCGGCGATGAACGGCATCACCGCGAAGAAGCCGATCTTCAGCCAGCCCATGTGGCGCTCGGTCGCGAGATAGGTCGGGAACCAGGTCAGGAAGAACACGAGCGTCGAGTTGCCGGCGAACTGGCCGAGGCAGATACCCGCGAGCTGGCGCTTCTTCAGCAGCTGGCCGGCCATCGACCAGCTGAACTTCTTCTGCTCGCCCTTGCCGCCCTTGTCGCCCTTGCGCGCAGCGTGCACGAGACCGCCGCCTGCCTCGATGTAGGCAAGTTCCTCCGAGTTCGCGGCCGGATGATCACGCGGCTCGTGATAGAACTTCCACCAGATCAGGCCGAACGCGATACCGACCGCGCCGACGACCCAGAACAGCGAACGCCAGCCGAACGCGCCCATCAGCGCGAACAGCACCGGGCTGAAGAACGCGAGGCCGATGTATTCGCCGACGGTATACGTACCGGTCGCCATCGCGCGCTCGCTCTGCGGGAACCAGGTCGCGACGACGCGGCTGTTGGTCGGGAAGCACGGCGCCTCCGTCACGCCGAGGCCGAGCCGGCACGCGAGCAGCGTCGCGATGCCCGGCACGAAGCCCTGCAGGAACGTGCACAGCGACCACAGCGTCATCGACCAGTAATAAGTGACCTTGCTGCCGAAGCGGTCGAGGAACAGGCCGCCGGGCACCTGCATCGCGACGTACGTCCACGAGAACGCGGAGAACATGATGCCCATCACCGCCGCGTTGATGCCGAGCTCCTTGGTGAGCTGCGGCGCAGCCACCCCCAGCACGGTACGGTCGAGATAGTTGATCATCGTGCCGATCGCGAGCAGCGCGAGAATCTTGTAGCGCGCCGATGTCCGCCGGACCGTGCCGGCCGCCTGCGCTGGCGCGGCGTTCGTGTGGGTGGTGTGCTGCATGGTTGTCTCCTGGTTTCTCTTTTGGATCGAAGGATCAGCGCGCGACGAGCGACTGAAAGTGTTCGAACATCCGCTCGTCGTCCGGCGTACGTCCGGTGAAGATCTCGAACGCATCGACGGCCTGGTACACGGCCATCCCGCCGCCCGGCAGCGTCGCGCAGCCGGCCGCCCGCGCCGCGCGGATCAGTTCGGTTTCGAGCGGGAAATACACGATGTCGGCCACCCACATTCCCGCGTGCAGCAGTTCGGCCGGCAGCGGCAGGCCCGGATGCTTGGTCATGCCGGTCGGCGTGGCATGGATCAGGCCCGTCGCGGCGCGCATCGCGGCCGCGAGATCGCTGCCCGGCGTGACCCGGGCGGCCGGGAAGCGCTGCTGCAGTTCGCTCGCGAGCGTGTCGGCACGCGTGCCGTCGACGTCGAAAATCGTCAATTCGGCGGCACCCATCTGCAGCGCCGCATGCGCGACGGCCGCGCCCGCGCCGCCCGCACCGAGCTGGACGACGCGCTCGAGCGACGCGCCGGGAAGCCCGCGGCGGAACGACTTCGCGAAACCCGACCAGTCGGTGTTGTGACCGATCCGCTTGCCGTCCTTGAACAGCACGGTGTTCACCGCGCCGAGCGCGCGCGCATCGTCCGACAGCGCGTCGAGGTGCTCGATCACGCGCTGCTTGCACGGGTGCGTGATGTTCAGCCCGTTGAAGCCCATCCGCTGCGCGGCCTCGAGCAGTTGCGGCAGCGCGTCGACGGTCAGGCCGAGTGCGTCGAGATCGATGCGCCGGTACACGTAGCCGAATCCCTGGCGGAATCCTTCTTCCTCATGCATCGCGGGCGACAGCGAACCGGCGATGCCCTGGCCGATCAGGCCGATCAGAAAAGACGGGCGGCTCATCGTGCGGCTCCCTGCGCAAAAAGGGTCGACAGGCGCTGCAGCGCGAATACGTAGCCTTCGGTGCCGCAGCCGCAGATCACGGCCTCGGCCACCGCCGACACATACGAGTGGTGACGGAACGCCTCGCGGCGATGCACGTTGGAGATATGCACCTCGATCACCGGTTTCGCGATCGCGGAAAGCGCGTCGGCCAGCGCGACCGACGTGTGCGTATAGGCAGCCGGGTTGATCACGATGCCGTGCGTGTCGTGACGCGCGGCATGCAGCCAGTCGATCAGCTGGTGCTCGGCGTTCGACTGGCGAAAGTCGATCTCCAGCCCGAGCCCGTCGGCCGCCGTGCGGCAACGCTGCTCGAGATCGGCGAGGGTTTCCGCGCCGTAGATATGGGGCTCGCGGGTACCCAGGAGATTCAGGTTCGGGCCGTTCAGTACCAGCACCTTGTGCTTGCTCATGACGATTTCTGCTCTTAAAAAAAGGGGGCGGAACGTTGCCCGCTGCGCCCGTGACATCAGGAAGTTGGCGCTAGTGTGCGCCGGCATGCAAGCGCTGTCTTTTCGGGTTTTCGCTAATTTGTACCAACTAGTTAGTTTGTATAATCCCTCTCACTTCCCTAGTAAATTCGGGATATGGCGTTCGTCGTGAATTCAACGACTGGTTCATTCGGGTCCGATCGGCCGACGCCACCCCGCTCATCCGCAGGATTCCCCCATGCAGCGCTCGATCGCCACCGTGTCACTGTCCGGCACCCTCGCCGAGAAGCTCGCCGCCGTCCAGGCCGCCGGCTTCGACGGTGTCGAAATCTTCGAGAACGACCTCGTCTACTTCGACGGATCGCCCGCCGACGTGCGGCGCATGGCCGCCGATCTCGGCCTCGACATCGTGCTGTTCCAGCCGTTTCGCGACTTCGAGGGCGTGAGCCCGGCCCAGCTCGCCCGCAATCTCGACCGCATCCGGCGCAAGTTCGACGTGATGCACGCGCTCGGCACCGACCGCATCCTGGTGTGCAGCAACGTGTCGCCCGACACGATCGCGGACGACGCGCTGCTGGTCGACCAGCTCGGCGCGCTCGCCGAAGCCGCGCGGCAGGCCGGCGTGGTCGCCGCGTACGAGGCGCTCGCGTGGGGCCGCGTCGTGAAGCGGTACGGCCATGCGTGGCAGCTCGTGAATGCGGTGAACAGCCCGCACCTCGGCCTCGCGCTCGACAGCTTCCATACGCTGTCGCTCGACGATTCGCCGGACGCGATCGCCGACATCCCCGGCGACCGGATCGCGTTCGTGCAGATCGCCGATGCGCCGAAGCTCGCGATGGACGTGCTCGAATGGAGCCGCCACTTCCGCTCGTTCCCCGGCCAGGGCGACTTCGACCTCGCGCGCTTCACGGCTCGCGTGATCGAGTCCGGCTATACGGGGCCGCTATCGCTCGAGATCTTCAACGACGGCTTCCGCGCCGCGCCGACCGCGATCACGGCTGCCGACGGCCACCGCTCGCTGCTCTATCTGGAAGAACTGACGCGCGCGCGGCTCGCACAGGACGGCCGCGCGCCGGCTGCCGACCAGCCGCTGTTCGCGCCGCCGGCGCCGCCCGCGCACGTCGGGTTCCAGTTCATCGAGTTCGCGGTCGACGCGCAGGCGGCGGCCACCGTCGGCGCATGGCTCGGCAAGATGCGGTTCCGGCTCGCGGGCCGCCATCGGTCGAAGGACGTGACGTTGTTCCAGCACGGCGCCGCGTCGATCGTGCTGAACGCCGAGCGCGACTCGTTCGCCGATGCGTTCTTCCAGCAGCATGGGTTGTCGCTCTGTGCGTCGGCGTTTCGCGTCGACGATGCGAAGGTGGCGTTCGAACGCGCGGCCGGTTTCGGCTACGCGCCGTTTTCCGGGCGCGTCGGCCCGAACGAGCGCGTGCTGCCGAGCGTGCAGGCGCCGGACGGCAGCCTCGAATACTTCGTCGACGAGACGCCGAACGCGCCGACGCTGTATGAATCGGATTTCGTGCTGACCGACATCGACGGCCCCACCGAGGTCGGGCCGCTGACGGGCATCGATCACGTCTGCCTCGCGCTGCCGGCGGACGCGCTCGATACGTGGATCCTGTTCTTCAAGACTGCATTCGGCTTCGAAGCCGAGCGCAGCTGGCTCGTCCCCGACCCGTACGGCCTGATGCGCAGCCGTGCGGTGCGCAGCGCGGACGGCTCGGTGCGGATCGCGCTGAACGCGTCGGTCGACCGCCATACGGCCGTCGCCGAATCGCTGGACCGCTATCACGGCACGGGGCTGAACCACGTCGCGTTCCGGACCGACGACATCGTGAAGACGGTCGCCGCGTTTGCAGCCGACGGCGTGCCGTTCCTGCGCATTCCGCCGAACTATTACGACGATCTCGCCGCGCGCTACGCGCTGCCGGACGAGCTGATCGACACGCTGAGCGCCCACCATCTGCTGTACGACCGCGATGAAAACGGCGGCGAATTCCTGCATGCGTATACGGAACTGGTCGACAACCGCTTCTCGCTCGAGATCGTCGAGCGGCGCGGCGGCTACGACGGCTACGGTGCGGCAAACGCGGCCGTGCGGCTCGCCGCGCAGGCCCAGCGCAGGAAATAAGGAAGCAACGGGAAGTTCGTTCCGGGTCGGCGCGGCAGGGGAAACCAGGGGCCTCCGTCGCGCCCGCCGCTCGGGCGCACCATCGTGGGGAATGTGGCCGCGACGCCCGCCCGGCAAGGTTGACGCTTGCGCATCCGACACGACCGGCCAGTGCGAGTTACATCCGGTAATGCTTGCCGCGCCGCAACATCGGCGCGGTGGCTGCCATTTTAAGAATCGCTTAAGTCTTTCTCGGCACCATCCGCAACCAGTACCCGATGGATATCTCGAAAAAGGAGGACAGCGATGAGCGCCGTAGATGCACCCGCGGGCCGCCAGCCCGCCCCCCCTGCGAAAAAGACGATGCTGCGCCGTTTGCTCAGCCATCACGAAATCGCGACGCTGCTCGTGCTGCTGCACGCGCCGATCGGCGCGAATGCCAAACCCGAATTGCCCGCGCTGCAGGAAGCCGGTCTCGTCGAGATGATCAAGCTCGACGCCGACACGTCACCGCGCTTCCGGCTGACCGAAGACGGCACGGCCGTCCTGAAAGGGCTCGGCTACCGCTGAGCCGACGCTTTCCCCGCTCCCCGTTCCCGCCACACCCCGATCATCGCGAACCGCCGGCCCGGCCGGCGCGTCGCTTCACCCCGCCCGATCCTGCAGCATCAGCCGGTATTCGGTCGGCGTCACGCCGACCGTCGCCTTGAACTGGCGCGTGAACGCGCTGTGATCCGTATAACCGCATAGCGCCGCCACGTCCGTCACCTTGTCGTGCGTGACGAGCAGCGCCGTGGCCGCGTCGAGGCGCGTCTTCAGCAGCACCTGGCGCGGCGTCAGGTGAAACACCTTGTGGAAGTAGCGTTCGAGCTGCGCGACCGACATCCCGGCCATCTGCGCGAGCTGCTTGAGGTTCAGCGGCTGCACGTAGTGATCCTGGATGTGCTGGACCACGTCGGCGAGCTTGCTGTACGCCGGATGCGAGCCCTCTTGCGCCTTCAGGTCGCGCGAAATGCCCGCGAGGCCGACCACCTTGCCGGCCGCGTCGCGCAGCGGCTCCTTGCAGGTCAGGCACCAGCCCGGCTGACGGCCCGGATACAGATGCAGCTCGAGCTGGTCCATCAGTTGCTGGCCGGCGGTGATCGTCGCCATGTCCTGCTCGAAATAGGTGCGGCCGAAGCGGCGCGGAAACACTTCGTCGGTCGTCTTGCCGAGCAGGTCGCGCTTGTCCTTGTAGCCGCAGCGCATGGCCAGCGTGCGGTTGACGAGCGCGTAGCGGCCGTTCGCATCCTTCACGAAGAACGCGACGTCGGGCAGCGCGTCGAACACCGGCTCGAGCAGGCGGAAGTGCGCGAGCATCGCGCCGAGATCGGCGTTGTCGGGCTGGTAGCGCAACGTATCGGACAGGCTCATGGGCGGTGCGGCAAGGAAGGTCGTCATCCCGGCATCTGCGAAGGGGGTGGCTGATGGCGTCGATTATAGGAGCGCCCTCTCGAACGCGTGTTGGCGATCGCGGGCGGGCGAGCGGGACGGCTCGGCTCGGCTCGGCGAACGGTGGGACGCGCAATGCGTCGCCGATCGGCGGTGATTCAGCGATCGCATACGTTGGCGCATCGTACGCCGTGAGGTTGTGCGCACAACCAACGCGCCACTCGCGTGTCCGGCGGGGACGATTTCGCGTCGGCCACCGCCGGCAGCGACATCCAGCGCCCTCCGCCGGCGCCGCGACCGCACACGCCCGACCCGCCATCCTAGAAATGCCGGCGTGTCGCGTCTTGGCGCGTTTGCGCACTCCTCATGACGATTTCAGCATATATCAGGGTTATCGACGATATGCCGAAATCGTCGCCGGCCGCGCACCGAACGCGCAAGACGCGGGCATTTTCGCTACCTAGACTTCGCTCAACGGTTACGAGACGACATCCCGCCGCCACCGCGCACGCCGATTCCGGCACAACCCGCGCGGCGCACGGCGAGCCGCACCGCCCTCCCATAGGCGTGCAAACCGATACGTCTCGCCCGGTTTACCGCACCGGCCCGCTGGCCGGCGGCGGCCCAACCACGCCATCAAGGGGAAGTGAAAGTGAAGCTGAAGGTATCGCACGTCGCGCTGGCTGCTGCCTGCGCACTGTCGGGCGCACACGCCATCGCCGCCGACGTCGTCAAGATCGGTTTCGCCGCACCGCTGACGGGGCCGCAGTCGAACTACGGCGCGGACATGCAGAAGGGCGTGCAACTCGCGATCGCCGATTTCAACGCGACGCACCCGACGATCGGCGGCAAGCCCGTCACGTTCCAGCTCGACTCGCAGGACGACCAGGCCGATCCGCGCACCGGTACGACCGTCGCGCAGCGGCTGATCGACGACAATGTCCGCGGCGTGATCGGCCACTTCAACTCGGGCACGAGCATTCCCGCGTCCGACCTGTACGATCGCGCGGGGCTGCCGCAGATCTCGATGGCGACGTCGCCGCAATACACGGCGCGCGGCTACAAGACGACCTACCGGCTGCTGACGAGCGACGCGCAGGCCGGCCGCATCGTCGGCACCTATGCGGTGAAGTCGCTGCACTTCAAGCGCATCGCGATCATCGACGACCGCACGGCCTACGGCCAGGGTATCGCCGACGAATTCGCGAAGGCCGTGCAGGCCGCGGGCGGCACGATCGTCAAGCGCGACTTCACGAACGACAAGGCGCTCGACTTCTCCGCGATCCTGACCAATCTGAAGGGCGTCAACCCCGACGCGATCTTCTACGGCGGCGGCGATGCGCAGTCTTCGCCGATGATCCGCAAGATGCGCCAGCTCGGCATGAAGTCGGCATTCGTGACCGGCGAGATGTCGCGCTCGCCGACGTTCCTGAAGGTCGGCGGCGAAGCGGCCGAAGGCGCGATCGTCTATATGGGCGGCCTGCCGAAGGAAAAGATGCCGGGCTTCGCCGGCTACGCATCGCGCTACAAGGCACGCTTCAATGAAGACGTGATCACCTACTCGCCCTACGCGTACGACGGCACGATCGCGCTGCTCACCGCGATGAAGGACGCGAACTCGACCGACCCGAAAGTCTATACGCCGTACCTCGGCAAGGTGTCGGTCAAGGGCGTGTCGGCGCCGAGCATCGCGTACGACGCGAAGGGCGACCTGAAGGATGCGCCGGTGACGATCTACAAGGTCGAGCACGGCGCGTTCAAGCCGGTCGACACGATCGCCGGCAACTGATCGCGGGGCCCATGCCCCGCGCGGCGCGGCAAGCGGTTCACCCCGCCTGCCGCGCCGCTTGCGTTTCGGCTCGATGAAGTCCGAAACACGCCTCGGCGCGCCCCCGCGCCCGCGCATTTCGCGCTCCTGTAGAATCCCCCCACCCGCTTTGACGCCTCGTCTGCGTTGCGCCCCATCCCGGTGCGACGGCGCGTGTTTCGTGCCCCATCCGGCACCCGGCACGCTTCGACGATGCAAGCCGCGCCTTGTCAGTCCATGCCGATAGCGGGCCCTGGAGACGCAGCACCGACAACTACATTCGAAAACCGATCGTCCTGACCATGCAAGCTTCCGAATTGAGCGGCGTGCCTCGCGCCGCCGAACGCGCGCTCACGCGCAGCGACTACAAAACCCTTGGCCTTGCCGCACTCGGCGGCGCCCTCGAGTTCTACGACTTCATCATCTTCGTGTTCTTCGCGCCGGCGATCGGGCAGCTGTTCTTCCCGCACGACATTCCCGACTGGCTGCGCCAGTTGCAGACGTTCGGCATCTTCGCGGCCGGCTATCTCGCGCGCCCGCTCGGCGGCGTGATCATGGCGCACTTCGGCGACCTGTTCGGCCGCAAGCGGATGTTTACGCTGAGCGTGCTGATGATGTCGGTGCCGACGCTGCTGATGGGTCTGCTGCCGACTTACGACACGGTCGGCATCCTCGCGCCGGTGTTGCTGCTGCTGTTCCGCGTGCTGCAAGGCGCGGCGGTCGGCGGCGAAGTGCCGGGCGCATGGGTGTTCGTGTCGGAGCACGTGCCGTCGCGCCACATCGGCTATGCGTGCGGCACGCTGACCGCGGGCCTCACGGCCGGCATCCTGCTCGGCTCGCTGGTCGCCGCCGGCATCAACAGCCGTTACTCGGGCGCCGAAGTCACCGCGTTCGCGTGGCGCATTCCGTTCCTGCTCGGCGGTGTGTTCGGCCTGTTCTCCGTGTACCTGCGCCGCTGGCTGCACGAGACGCCGGTGTTCGCCGAGATGAAGGCGAAGAAGGCGCTCGCGGCCGAGATTCCGCTGAAGGCCGTGCTGCGCGACCATGGCCGCGCGGTGATCGTGTCGATGCTGCTCACGTGGATGCTGTCAGCGGCGATCGTCGTCGTGATCCTGATGACGCCCGCGCTGCTGCAGAAGCAGTTCCATCTGACGCCCGCGACCACGCTGTTCGCGAACAGCGTCGCGACGCTGTGCCTGACGGCCGGCTGCGTCACCGCCGGCTCGCTCGCGGGCTGGATCGGCGCGAAGCGCGTGCTCGGCATCGGCGGCTTGGTGCTGGCCGCGTGCTACTACCTGCTGTTCGTGCAGGTCGCGGCCGACGCGTCGACGCTGCCGCTGTACTACGGGATCGCCGGCTTCGCGGTCGGCACGATCGGCGCGGTGCCGTTCGTGATGGTCCGCAGCTTCCCGGCCGTCGTACGCTTCTCGGGCATCTCGTTCTCGTACAACGTCGCGTATGCGATCTTCGGCGGCCTCACGCCGGTGATCGTGTCGCTGATGATGAAGTCGAATCCGCTCGCGCCGGTCGTGTACGTCGCGGCGATCTGCGTGCTCGGCGCGATCGCCGTGCAGTTCTCGAAGGATGCGCCGGATCTGAACGACGCACGCTGAACGCCGCCACGTCGGCGCGCACGCGCCGGCTCCATGAACGAAGGGCCGAATCCCGCGGCGTGCGGAATTCGGCCCTTCTGTTTTGCTTCAGTGCGACGACGTGCGTGGTGCGTGCGTTGCCCGGTTCAGCTCGAATCAGCCCGAATCAGGTCGACTCAGCGCAGCGCGCCATACGACGAACTCGGCCGGCGCAGCGCGTCGATGCTCGCGCCGCCCGCGCCGGTCACGAACAGCAGCAGGAAGCCGCCGGCGATCGCGACGTTCTTCCAGAAGTGGATGACCATGTCGTGCTGGACCGCTGCGTCGGTCGCGTCCCAGAAATTGTGTCCGACCATCGCGGTCGCGATCGTATAGAACGCCAGCAGCAACGCGAGCGGCCTGACCTTGTAGCCGACGATCAGCAGCAGGCCGCCGAGCGCTTCGATCGTCACGACGATCGGGCCCATCACCTGCGGATAGGGCACGTTCAGCGCGTGCAGATAGCCGATGAAATCGCTGTAGCCGAGCAGCTTCATCACGCCGCCCCACAAGAACAACGCCGCCAGCGCCAGGCGCGCGAAAAAAATGACGCCGGAATCGACGGAACGCGTCATGCCTCTCTCCTCGTATGCAATTCGGCCGTCCGCACGGGGCACACCCATGCGGTTCGGGGCCGCGTGGCCCTGCGGGGCCCGCGGCAAATGGGCCAGCATAGAGGGTCTTTCCGCGCTGTCCAAGAAAAAGGTTGTAGCAAATCTTTACACTGCGGCGGGGGCGCAGGCACGGCGGCGCTATGAAAAGCGGCGTTCGCCCGTGCCGCAAATAAAGGGAACCGGCCCTAAGCCGCGTCGCTCAGCAGCACGCCCTTCTTGAACAGAAAGCAGCCGTAGCCGCGCAGTTCGCCGGTGACGATCACCGCGTAGGCCTGCTGCGCGCGCTCGTAGAACGCGAAGCGATCGATGCCCGCGAGCGGCACCGCGCGACCTTCCGCACGATCGATCTCGGCCTGTACCTCGCGCTGCACCGGCGGCACCGCGGCCGGATCGCCGACGACTTCCATCCGCCACGCGGGCGTGTCGACGAACGTGTCGAGCGGCAGCACCGACAGCACCGCGCGCGCGACGCGCGCCGAATCGGCGCCGTCGATGCGCAACGCGCGGCCGACCACCGTGTGCTCGGCGACGGATTCCGCCGGGAAATTCGCATCGCAGATCGCCACTTCATCTCCGTGGCCCATTGCGCGCAGCGCGTGCAGGATGTCGGCGTGCAGCAGCGGATCGAGATTCTTCAGCATGTCGGCAAGTCTCCGGGATCAGGAACGAACCGCATAACGTTACCCGATCCCGGGCGCCGCCGCGCATGCGCGGTTCGCGTCACGACGCCGCGGCCGGCATTTCGTCGATGAAACCCGTGACCGACTTCAGGCGGCCCGATGCGTCGACGGTGCCGAAATCCGAACCCTTCACGATCGCCGCGCCGTCGGGCGACACGAGCGCCCACGAGAAGCGCAGGTGCTGGCCGAACCCGTCGACGTCGGTCGTGCGGCGGAAACGGAACGCGGGGAAGCGTTCCTGCACTGCCGCGATCATCGTGTCGATGCCCGCGTGGCCGTCGCCGGCCATCAGCGGATCGCGATAGGCCGCGTCGCTCGCGTAGGTCGCATCGATCAGCGCGCGCCGGCGCGCGGCGTCGGGTTCGTTCCATGCATCGAAATAGCGGTCGATCAGGTCGGCGTGAGCGGACTGGACGGTTTGGGCGGTGTTCATGCGAGGCTCCTGGTCTGGATGAAGGGAGGACAGCGCCGCGAACCTGTCGGGTTCGCGTGCCGCTATCGTCGCCGGCCCCGCGCGGGCGGTCGATTACGTTCGAGGTAAGGAAATCGCACCGCCGGCGCACACGCTAGAATCGGCCTGCCTGGACCTCCGGACGTCATCCGCCATGCAGCAAGCCCTCCTGATCGTCGACATCCAGCCGACGTTCGCGCCGCCCGAATGGCTCGTCACCCGCGTGCGCGCGCTCGTCGGGCGCCTGCCGAGCGTCGCGACGGTCGAGCGTCACGACGAAGCGCGCGTGCCGTTCGAGCGGCAGCTCGGCTGGCGCCCGTCCCGCGACGACGACAGCCTGATCGCCGCCGATCGCGTATTCGTCAAGCATGGCTACGGGCTGCCCGTCGAAGTCGTCGAGCACTTGCGTGCGCTCGCGCCGGAACGCGTGCTCGTCTGCGGCATCCAGACCGACACGTGCGTGCTCGCGGCCGGCTTCGCGCTGTTCGACGCGGGCCTGCACCCGACGCTGCTCGCGGATCTCACGGCCGGTTCGTCGCTCGATCGCAGCGGCGAACTCGGCGTGCGGCTGTGGAAGCATCATTTCGGCCGCGTCGAGTACGCGCATGCGTTGTTCGACCTGCCGAACGACCACGCGTAGCGCGCCCGCCGCCGCAATGAAAACGGGCGCCCGAAGGCGCCCGCATCGTCAGCCGTCGCAACCGTGCGTCAGGTCACCGGAGCCGGATTGAACAGCGTCAGCGCATTCGCGAGCTTCCATTGCTCGGCCCACGTGCGGCGCTTGCCGCTCGCGACGTCGAGCATCAGCCGGAACAGCTCCCAGCCCACGTCCTCGATCGACGCCGCGCCGGTCGCGATCTGCCCCGCGTCGAGATCCATCAGGTCGTGCCAGCGGCGCGCGAGATCGCTGCGCGTCGCGACCTTGATCACCGGCACCTGCGCGAGGCCGTACGGCGTGCCGCGGCCGGTCGTGAAAATGTGCAGGTTCATGCCCGCCGCGAGCTGCAGCGTGCCGCAGATGAAGTCGCTCGCGGGCGTCGCCGCGTACAGCAGCCCCTTTTGCCGGGCACGATCGCCGGGACGCACGACGCCGGCGATCGGCGCGCTGCCCGACTTCACGATCGAGCCCATCGCCTTCTCGACGATGTTCGACAGGCCGCCCTTCTTGTTGCCGGGTGTCGTGTTCGCGCTGCGGTCGACGCGGCCGCGCTCCAGGTAACGGTCGTACCAGTCCATCTCGCGGATGATCTCGCGGGCGACGTCCTCGTTCGCGGCGCGCGACGTGAGTTGCGCGACGCCGTCGCGCACTTCGGTCACTTCCGAGAACATGATCGTCGCGCCGGCGCGCACCAGCAGGTCGGCCGCGAAACCGACCGCCGGGTTCGCGGTCAGCCCCGAGAACGCGTCGCTGCCGCCGCACTGCACGCCGACGACGAGATCCGACGCCGGACAGGTTTCGCGGCGACGGCGGTTCAGCCGCTCGAGATGCGATTCGGCCATCTTCATGATCGAGTCGATCATCGAGTTGAAGCCGACGTGCGCGGCATCCTGCAGGCACACCACGCCGCCGTTGTCGGTTGCGCCGTCGGCTGTCAGCGGAATCGCGCCGGGCGGCAGCAGGCGCTCGGGCTGCAGCTTCTCGCAGCCGAGACTCACCGTCATCACCTCGCCGCCGAAGTTCGGGTTCAGGCTGATGTTGCGCAGCGTGCGGATCGGAATGTCGGCGTCGGGCGCATCGATCGCGACGCCGCAGCCGTACGTGTGCTCGAGCCCGACCACGTCGTCGACGTTCGGGTAACGCGGCAGCAGCTCTTCCTTGATCCGCTTCACCGCATGCTCGACGACGCCGGACACGCACTGCACGGTCGTCGTGATCGCGAGGATGTTGCGCGTGCCGACCGAGCCGTCGGCATTGCGGAAGCCCTCGAACGTATAGCCTTCGAGCGGCGCCAGCGGCGGCGCGGCACGCGTGGCGAGCGGCAGGTTGTCCAGGCCCGGCGGCTCGGGCATGCGCATCGTGCGCTCGTTGACCCAGCTGCCGCGGCGCAGCTCCGTGAGCGCATAGCCGATCACGACGTTGTAGCGGACGATCGGGTCGCCGGCCGCGAGGTCGGCCAGTGCGACCTTGTGCCCTTGCGGCACGCCTTCGCGCAGCGTCAGGCCGTCGGCGAACGTCGCGCCCTCGGGCAGGCCGCCGTCGTTGACGACGATCGCGACGTTGTCGTCCGGATGCACGCGGATGTAGAGAGGGGAAGCAGTCATCGGAATTCCTGGAGGCTACCGGTCAAATCGTTAGTCATCATACGACATTCAACGCCAACCTGGGATGTTGCGTAAACCCTTATCCGGAAAGACCCTAACCCCGGCCCGCCAGCAAACCGCTTGCGTCACCCCTTCCCTCGTTGTACGATGACATACAACGACATCGCCAATACGGCTCGGATGCCGTGCCCGACAAACCTGCACTCGCGCTGCGCTCGCGCTAGACGGACGACCCAACCATGACTTCACCGCAAGAACTCAAACAAATCATCTCCCACGGCCTGCTGTCGTTTCCGCTGACGGACTTCGACGCAGACGGCAGCTTCCGCCCGACCACCTATGCGGAGCGCCTGGAATGGCTGGCACCGTACGGCGCGACCGCGCTGTTCGCGGCCGGCGGCACCGGTGAATTCTTCTCGCTCACGCAGCGCGAGTATTCGGACGTGATCCGCGTCGCGACGGAAACCTGCAAGGGCAAGGTGCCGATCCTGGCCGGCGCCGGCGGCGCGACGCGCGTCGCGATCGAATATGCGCAGGAAGCCGAGCGCCTCGGCGCGAGCGGCGTGCTGCTGATGCCGCACTACCTGACCGAAGCCAGCCAGGAGGGCATCGCCGAACACGTCGAGCAGGTGTGCCGCGCGCTGAAGATCGGCGTCGTGGTGTACAACCGCGCGAATTCGAAGCTGAACGCCGACATGCTCGAGCGCCTCGCCGATCGTTGCCCGAACCTGATCGGCTTCAAGGACGGCGTCGGCGAAATCGAGAGCATGGTCACGATCCGCCGCCGCCTCGGCGATCGCTTCGCGTACCTCGGCGGCCTGCCGACGGCCGAAGTCTACGCAGCCGCGTACAAGGCGCTCGGCGTGCCGGTGTACTCGTCGGCCGTGTTCAACTTCATCCCGAAGACGGCGATGGAATTCTACGAAGCGATCGCGAAGGACGACCACGCAACGGTCGGCCGCCTGATCGACGAGTTCTTCCTGCCGTACCTGCAGATCCGCAACCGTCGCGCGGGCTACGCGGTCAGCATCGTGAAGGCGGGCGCGAAGCTCGTCGGCCACGACGCGGGCCCGGTGCGCGCGCCGCTCGTCGATCTCAACGACGCCGAAGTCGCCGAACTGGACGTGCTGATCAAGAAGATGGGCCCGCAGTAAGCGGGGACGGCCGGCGCGGTGCGCTCAGCGGCACCGCTGCCGGCTTGTCGTCAGTGTTGCGTCGCGGCCGGCTCTTGCCGGCCGCGGTCGTTTGCAGCGGCGGCAACGCGCTGCACCCCGCCGCGAAGGCGTGCGGTCACATCTGCGCGATGACGCCGATGATCCGGTGACGCACGTTGCCGAGCTTGATGCGGGTCGTCTCGATCTGCTCCTGCGCGCCCGAACGCACGCGTGCGCTCGACTCGCCGCCGAGAATCTGCCCCAGCACGTCGCGGTCGACGACCGCATCGAAGAACCGGCCGACCGTGATCGTCGCCGACTGCTTCGCGGTCAGCAGCGCGCTGTTGGCCTGCGTCAGCGCGTCGGTACGCAGGTTCTGGTCGCGTTCGTCGATGCCGCGGCGCTGCTCGAGCGCGAACACCAGCGCTTCCATGTCCTGCCTGAAACGGCGCACGGCGAGGCCGAACATGAGCGAATGCGCATCGGAGCCCGTCACGGGCCGCCCCTGGTTGATGGTCATGTCGAATTCGCTGCCGCCGAGGTCGCGCTGGAATTCGAGCAGCGCATTCGCGAGCACGCGCCCTTCGCTGTACTGGCCGATGCGGCTGCGCACGGAATGCGCGACGTCGCCGATCGCCTTCCATAGTCCGGCGGCGAACAGGTGGTCGCCGCGCTTGCTGATGTTCATCGGATGGTTCCTTGTTGGTCTTGTGTCGGTCTCTCAGGCTCGCCAGCGGGCCGGACGGCCCGCAGCCCCGCTACTGTAGGAGAAATTCAGGCGGCGCGGAAGGTGGGGGCGGCTCGTCGCGCGCTCGGCAGCATGCGCAACCCCGCGGCACGAAACCCCGCCATAAATGAAAACGGCGGACGCGCCCGTGGGCACCGTCCGCCGCCATCCATCAACGTACCGAATCGCGCCCCTGCCGGGACGCGGCCTTCAGCCCGTCACGTTCAGCCCCCTCACTCCGCCTTGCCGTCCCGCAGCCGCGGAATCGCGAGCGGATTGCTTTCCTGCAGCCCCTCGGGCAGCAGATCGTCCGGGAAGTCCTGATAGCACACGGGCCGCAGGAAACGCTCGATCGCGGTCGCGCCGACCGACGTGACGGACGAATTCGACGTCGCCGGGAACGGCCCGCCGTGCACCATCGCGTCGCACACCTCGACGCCGGTCGGATAGCCGTTGACGAGCAGACGCCCGGCCTTGCGTTCGAGGATCGGTAGCAGGCGGCGCGCGAGCGGCTTGTCGTCGGCGTCCATCTGCAGCGTGGCCGTCAGCTGGCCCTCCAGCGCGTCGAGCACGTGCGCGACTTCGTCGAGATCGCGGCAGCGCACGATCAGCGATGCCGGCCCGAACACCTCGTGGCTGAATGCCGGCTCCGCCAGGAACGCCTGCGCGGCGACTTCGTACAGCGCGCCGCCTGCCTGACATTCGGTCTGCGCCGTCTCGCCCGCGCCGATTTCACGCACGCCCGGCAGTTCGGCCAGCTTGCCGCGACCGTTGCGATACGCGTCCGCGATGCCGCGCGTGAGCATCACGCCGGCCGGCTTCTTCGCGAGCGCCTGCGCGGCGACCGACTCGAAGCGGTCGAGATCGGGACCGTCGATCGCCAGCACGAGGCCCGGGTTCGTACAGAACTGGCCGACCCCGAGCGTCAGCGAATCGACGAAGCCGGTCGCGATCGCGTCGCCGCGCGCGGCCAGCGCGGCCGGGAACAGCACGACCGGGTTGATGCTGCTCATTTCCGCATAGACGGGAATCGGCTGCGGACGCGCGTTCGCGAGCTGCACGAGCGCCATGCCGCCCTGCCGCGACCCGGTGAAACCGACGGCCTGGATCGCCGGATGACTGACGAGCGCCGCGCCGGTCACGCGGCCGGGGCCGACCAGCAGCGAGAACACGCCGGCCGGCATTCCGCATTTCGCCACCGCCGCGCGGATCGCGCGACCGACCAGCTCGGACGTGCCGAGGTGCGCCTCATGGGCCTTCACGATCACCGGGCAGCCGGCCGCCAGCGCCGACGCGGTATCGCCGCCGGCCACGGAGAACGCGAGCGGGAAGTTGCTCGCGCCGAACACGACGACCGGCCCGAGCCCGACCTTCTGCAGCCGCAGGTCCGAACGCGGCAGCGGCGTGCGCTGGGGCTGCGCGGGATCGATCGACGCGGCGAGGAAGCGCCCGTCGCGCACGACGCGCGCGAACAAGCGGAGCTGGCCGACGGTGCGGCCGCGCTCGCCCTGCAGCCGTGCGACGGGCAGGCCCGTTTCGGCGTGCGCGCGTTCGATCAGCGCGTCGCCGAGCGCGACGATTTCGTCGGCGATCGCTTCGAGAAACGCCGCGCGGGCCGCGAGCGGCTGGGCGCGGTACGCGTCGAAGGCGTCGCGCGCGAGTTCGCACGCGCGCTCGACGTCGGCCTGCGTCGCGACGCCGAAGGCCGGCGCGTCGATCGGCGCGCCCTTCGACGGGTCGAACGCGTGCAAGGTACCGGCCGAGCCGGCCACCGCGTCGGCGCCGATCAGCATCTCTCCAGTCAATTGCATGGGGTGTGCTCCGTGGTTCGGGAATGATTCGCTCATTGTAGCTCAACAGATATGATGTCTGCCGACGACATTTCGATATTTGCGTTGTGTGTCGGCAGTGCGGCCGCGTACCTCAAATCCTTATCCGTTCGGCCTAAGCACGATTTTCTGACCCTTTCGCGTCACCCGGCAAAGGGAAAACCCGAGGTTTCTGCGTGGCGGCGTTGCTCATAAACTCGCGGTCATGTCATACGACGACGTACCTTAACGTGCCCAACAATCAGACCACCTCCCGCGATCTTCCGATCGAACTCGCCGGCACCACGCGCCGGACCGCCGTGCGCTACTGGATCCTGGCGATGCTGTTCGTCGTCACGACGCTCAACTATGCGGACCGCGCGACGCTGTCGATCACCGGCACGCCGATCCGCAAGGCCTTCGGCATCGATCCGGTGACGATGGGCTACATCTTCTCGGCGTTCAGTTGGGCGTACGTGCTCGCGCAGTTGCCGAGCGGCTGGCTGCTCGACCGCTTCGGCGCGCGCCGCGTGTATGCGGCGAGCATCTTCCTGTGGTCGGCGTTCACGCTGCTGCAAAGCACGATCGGCCTCGGCGGCAGCGCCGCGTTCGCGGTGACCGCGCTGTTCGTGATGCGCTTCGCGGTCGGCATCGCCGAGGCGCCCGCGTTTCCCGCGAACGCGAAGGTCGTCGCGAGCTGGTTCCCGACCGCCGAGCGCGGCACGGCGTCGGCGATCTTCAACGCCGCGCAGTATTTCGCGGCGGTGGTGTTCTCGCCGCTGATGGCGTGGCTCACGCATGCGTACGGCTGGCACCACGTGTACCTGTGGCTCGGCCTCGCCGGCATCGCGCTCGCGTTCCTGTGGCTGCGCGTGATGAAGGACCCGGTCGACCATCCGGCGGTGAACCGCGCGGAACTCGAGCATATCGAGCAGGGCGGCGGCCTCGTGCGCTCGACGGCCCGGCCGAGCGCGGCGCGCGGTAGCGGCGCGGCGTCCAAGGCATCCGAAGGCAGCCGCGTCGCCGGCTGGTACTACGTTCGCCAGCTGCTGTCGAACCGGATGCTGCTCGGCGTCTATCTCGGCCAGTACTGCGTGAACGTGCTTACGTACTTCTTCCTCACGTGGTTCCCGATCTACCTCGTGCAGGCGCGCGGGATGTCGCTGCTGAAGGCCGGCTTCATGACGTCGCTGCCGGCGATCTGCGGGTTCCTCGGCGGTGTGCTCGGCGGGATGCTGTCGGACCTGCTGATCCGTCGCGGCGTGTCGCTGACGCTTGCGCGCAAGATCCCGATCGTCAGCGGGATGCTGCTGTCGATGGTCATCATCGGCTGCAACTACGTCGACAGCGAAGTGCTGGTGATCGTGCTGATGGCCGTGTCGTTCTTCGGCAAGGGAATCGGCTCGCTCGGCTGGGCCGTCGTCGCGGATACCGCGCCGAAGGAAGCGATCGGCCTGTCGGGCAGCCTGTTCAACATGTTCGGCAACACGGCCGGCATCGTCGCGCCGATCGCGATCGGCTACCTGGTCGGCGCGAGCGGCTCGTTCAACGGCGCCTTGGTGTTCGTCGGGCTGAACGCGCTCGTCACGGTGTTCAGCTATCTGGTGATCGTGAAGGACATCAAGCGCGTCGAACTGCGTCATCGCGACGCGTGAGCTGCGGCGGGAATGGAAGGAAGACGACGGCGGCCGCGTGCAAGCGGCCGCCGTTTTTGCGTCAGGCCGCCGAATGCGCAACGCGCAGCATGTCGTGCACGCCGGACGTCATCAGCGCGAGAAACGCGACCAGGCCGATGTAGCAGAGCGCGTAGGTGGTCTTCGTCTCGATCGACGTCGCGTAGTACGCGCGGTTCTCCGGCGCGGCGGGATCGTAGCGCCACGCGCGCTTGAGCTGCGGCAGCGCGAGGATCGCCATCACGATCAGCAGCGGGCTCGGCCGGTACACGAACAGTGCGATCAGCACGGGCACGCCCGCGAACCAGATGCGCGGCGACAGCACCGCGGTGATGCGCCCGCCGTCGAACGGCGACAGCGGAATCATGTTGAACAGGTTCAGGAAGAAGCCCGTGTACGACACCGCGAGCAGCAGGTTGCTGTCGTAGTGGCGCGCGGCCGCGTAGCAGGCCAGCGCGCCGAGCGTGCCGACGAACGGCCCGGCCAGCCCGACGTACGCCTCGGTTTCGGCATCGTGCGGCATCTCCTTCAACTGGATCCACGCGCCGACGAACGGAATGAACGTCGGCAGCCCCACGTCGAGCCCGCGCCGCTGCGCGGCCAGGTAGTGGCCGGCCTCGTGCACGAACAGCAGCGCGACGAAGCCGGCCGCGAAGCGCCAGCCGTAGAACAGCGCGTAGACCGCGATCGACGCGAGCATGGTGCCCGCGGACATGAGCACCTTGCCGAGCTTCAGGCCGCCGAAAATCAGCAGCAGCAGTTTCGTCATTCCTTGCGCTCCGTCTCCGGCATCCCGGACGCATCGGCGATGACCGGTACCGCGGCGGCCTTCGGCTTGCGGCCGAAAAAGCGCTTCAGCGCCGCCGCGCCCCCCAGCAGCGCGATCGCGCCGACCTTGAAGAACTTCAGCGCGAACGCGCCGATCAGCGCGAGCAGGCCGAGCTTCTTCGCGCCGACGCCGACGATCAGCGCCGCGAGACCGTACTCGGCGACGTGGTCGGTCGACTTGTTGAAATCGGCGTAGCGCTTGCCGTCGTTGAAGCGGATGTTCGCGAGCAGGTCGTCGGCCGAGGGCTTGTACTTCGGCAGATCGGCAAGCGTCGACGCCATCGTCAGCGACAGGTACCCGTCGCGGCCGAGCACGAGCGTGCGGTAGTTCACCCCGTCGTTCTCGGCGTTCGCGGCCGCGCCCTTGTCGCGGATGATCGCGGACCACACGAGCCGGTGCGTGGCCGCGTCGTATGCCGGCGCCTTCGCCCAGCCGGCCACCTCGGTTTCCGGCAGGCCGCGCTCCTTGCGCGCGGGGTTGCCTTCCTCGGTGCCGGCCTGCAGGCTCTTCAGCAATTCGTCGGGTTTCCAGTCCTTCGCGTCGTCGTCGCGGATGTAGCCGCTCGGCTCGAACGACACGACCGAGATCCAGTCGGCGTCCGGATCCTCGGGCAGCACGAGGCCGACCAGCTTCGATTCGTCGATCGAGTTGCCCATCGAGCGCAGGTAGCGGCCGGCTTCGGCGGCCGGCACGAACGATTCGCCCGCTTTCAGCTTCAGCACGGCTTCGTGCTTGATGTCGATATCGGCCGGCCCGCTGACGACGGCCTTGTTGGCGGCCGCGGCGGCGGCCCTCATTTCGACCTGCGCGGCTTCGGTTTGCGCGTGGCCGCTGGTCGCGGCGAATGCGAGCATCGCCACGCAGGCGACGCGGACGGCGAGTTTTTTCATTGTTGGATTCCCCTGGACTGCCTTGTTGTGAATGTGCACGGCGTCCGGCCCGAGCGTTGTGGTCGCGGGTCCGGCGCCGCCTCTCAGGTGGCACGGTGGCTATGGTAACGCAGCGTCGCCGTGCGTCAGGGGACGAGATGCGGGGGCGGAAGGGAGTCCCGGGCGGCAGCCGGTGGAACTGGCGGAACCGGCGACGCACGCCGTTCCGGAATGCTTACCTGTCAGGTAATGCCCGGCGCGTGCCGGATTGCCTATCATCTTCACCATGAACTCGACCGCCACCGTCCATTCGCTCCCTCCGTCCGCCGGCCGTGCGTCCGGCATCGGCCCGCTGCTGCGCACCTGGCGTCAACGCCGGCGCCTGAGCCAGATGGCGCTCGCGCTCGAGGCGGAGGTGTCCGCGCGACACCTGAGCTTCGTCGAATCGGGCCGCGCGCAGCCGAGCCGCGACATGGTGCTGCATCTCGCGGAGCGCCTCGACGTGCCGCTGCGCGAGCGCAATGCGCTGCTGGTCGCCGCCGGCTATGCGCCGCTGTTTCGCGAGCGGCCGTTCTCCGATCCGCAGCTCGATGCCGCGCGCCACGCGGTGGAGGCCGTGCTGCGCGGCCACGAGCCCTACCCGGCGCTCGCGGTGGATCGTCACTGGACGCTGCTGGCCGCGAACCGGATGCTCGGCGCGCTGGTCGCGCAGGCCGATCCGGCGCTGCTGCAGCCGCCCGTCAACGTGCTGCGCCTGAGCCTGCATCCGGACGGCCTCGCGTCGCAGATCGTCAACTGGCACGAATGGCGCGCGCATATCCTGCACCGGCTGCAACGGCAGATCGACGCGAGCGGCGACCGCGCGCTGCATGCGCTGCGCGACGAACTGGCCGACTATCCGGCACCGGCCGGCCAGCGCGACGACACGCATGCACGCACCGACTACGCGGACATCGCGGTGCCGCTGCGGCTGCGCACGGCGGCCGGCGAGCTGACGTTCTTCAGCACGACGACGGTGTTCGGCACGCCGGTCGACGTCACGCTGTCGGAGCTCGCGATCGAGGCATTTTTTCCGGCGAATCCGGAGACGGTGGATGCGATGCGGGCACTGGCGGAGAAGTTGCCAGTGCAGTGACGCGATGGCTGACCGCCGTCACGTATAAAGCGACGCTTGCGGCAACTCTCCCGTCAACGCAAACCGCCCGACATCGCGCAGCCGATAGTCGAGCGGATCGTGCAGCGTATGCGTGCGCGCGTTGCGCCAGAATCGGTCGAGGCCGAGCGACGCGGCCGTCGCGCGTGCGCCGCACGCATCGAACAGCGCCTCGCCATTGTCGAGCGCCGCGCGCTGCGCGACGATCTTCGCCTCCGACACGGCGAGCGCCACTTCGGCACGTTCGTCGGCCGTCAGCGCATCGCGCCGCGACCATGCGCGCTGCAACTCGAGCGCCGCGCGGTCGGCCAGCGATGCCGCCGCCACCGCCCGCACGCGCATGTCGCCGAAGCGCTGCAGCGTATAAGGATCGTCGCTCGCCTGCGCGACGCCCGAATGTATCCACGGCCGGCCATGCTTCAGCACATAGTCGCGCGCCTCGGCGAGCGCGCCTTCTGCAAGCCCGACGAACAGGTTCGTCAGCACCAGCTGCGACACCAGCGTGCGCAGCGTCGCGCGCGGCGTCGGCGGTGTTTCGGACCGGTGCAGCACGTCGTCCGACGCGAGCGTCACGCCGTCGAAGCGCACGCTGCCGCTGTCGGTCTGGCGCTGGCCGATCGGATCCCAGTCGTCGTTGACCGTGATCCCGTCACGATCGGTCGGCACCACGCCGAACACGGTGCGGCCCGTTTCCGGATCGTGCGCGGACACGGTCATGCGCTGCGAGCCGCGCGTGCCCGAGCAGAAGCCCTTCACGCCGTCGAGCCGGTAGCCGCCGTCCGGCGTCGCGGTCGCCACCAGCCGCGTGTCGAGCGGGTTGACCGCATTGCCCCACCACCAGCGATGCTCGACCGTGCCGCGCAGATGGCGTTCGCGCTGGGCCGCGCTGCCCCACACGTCGACGCTCACGATCTGCAGGATCTGGAACCCGACCAGATGCGCGAGCGCGCTGTCGACGCGCGCGATCTGCCGGATCGTGTCGTAGATCGCCGGCCACGCGGCTTCCTGTCCGCCGAATTCGCGCGGCACCGCGAGCGTTAGCAGGCCGGCGTCGGCGAGCCACTGCTTCTCGTCGCCCGCATGACCGCCCGCGCGGTCGCGCGCGGCCGCCGTCGCACGCAGCGAGTCGATCGCGCGCGCCAGCGCATCGGCGTCGATCGCGCGTGCATCGGAATCCGGCGCAAACGTCGCCGGGCTGCGCGGATCGTTCATGCGACGGCTTCCCGCGCAAGGGGTTCATGCGCCACGACTTCGCCGGACAGCGGCACCAGCGCGCCGAGCCGGCGGCCGGTCAGCCGCGACAGGATCTCGCGCCGCCAGTCGTCGTAGATCGCGCGGTACTCGGCGATATCCGCACCGAACACATGCGCGGTATGCGCGTACTCGTCATGCAGATAACCGTCGAGCCGCGCCTGCGTTTCCTCGTCGGCCGCGATCACGCGGTCGATCAGCGCCTCGCGCTCGGCGGCCGGCAGCGCTTTCAACGTGTCGAACCACCACTGGACGATCTGCACGCGATGCCACTCCTCGTCCGGGCGAATCCGGTTTTCGCCGTGCTCGCGCATCGCGCCATCCGCGATACGGCCGGTCTTGCGCTGGATCCACAGCTTCGCGAGGATGTGCAGCTCGTAATGCCATTCGAACGCGAGGAAGCCCGCGACGTCGCGCACCGCGATATCGCCGATGCGCGCCCAGTGGGCGGCGACGAGCCGCTCGACTTCCGGCAGCGGATCGCGGCCCGTCAGTTCGGTCACGCGCTCGCGGCCGATCACCGCATGCGCGCCGTCGTCGCCGAGCTGGCGCGACAGGATCAGCTGGAAATGCGGATCGTCGCGGAACAGCGTGTCGATCGCCTTCGCGACGACCTGCACGATGAACAGGTCGTGCGACGCCATCTTCGTGTAGTAGTCGGCGACGGCGGCCAGCTCGTCTTCGCTGCGCGGCTCGCGCGGCGGCGTCGCGAGCTTGTCGGGAAAGCCGGGACGATGGCGTCGCGCGACGTCCAGGAACAGCGCTTCCTCGAATTGTCCGTTCCATTCGCGCGGTGCGCCGATGGGCAAGGTCATGGGTATCGTTCTCTCAGGGTCTGGAAAAATGAAATGAGCCGCGCTTGTGGCGCCGCTCAGGTACGCCGGGTCACGTGTCGGACCAGGCGGTCGCCCGTGATTTGCACGGCCGATACGAGTGCGATGAGGATCACGATCACGGTCGCCATCACGGTGGTGTCGAAACGCTGGTAACCGTAGCGGATCGCGAGATCGCCGAGCCCGCCCGCGCCGACGGCGCCCGCCATCGCGGTCGAGCCGATCAGCGCGACGACGGTGATGGTGAAGCCGCCGAGCATGCCGGGCAGCGCCTCGGGCAGCAGCACGTGCCACACGATGTGGCGGCGTTTCGCGCCCATCGCGAGCGCGGCCTCGATCAGCCCGCGATCGACTTCGCGCAGGCTCACTTCGGCGATTCGCGCGAAAAACGGAATCGCGGCGATCGACAAGGGCACGACGGCCGCCCACACGCCGATCGTCGTGCCGATCAGCACGCGCGTGAACGGCAGCAGCGCGACGAGCAGGATGATGAACGGCGTCGAGCGGAACACGTTGACGAGCGCGCCGAGCACGGCGTTCACGCCGCGCCGCTCGTAGATGCCGCCGGGCGCGGTCGTCACGAGGATCACCGCGAGCGGGATGCCGATCAGCGCGGCGACGGCGGCCGACGCGGCGACCATCGACAGCGTGTCACGGATCGCGTCGAGCAGTTCGGGCCACCAGAGTTCAAACATAGCCGAGCACCTCCGCGTGGTTCGCATGGCGGCGCGCGCGCTCCAGCAACGCGGCGACCGCGCCGCCGTGTGCCAGCGACTGCCCGGGCGACGCGGCGATCACGAGGCGTCCCTGCGCATGCCCCTGGATCCGCTCGATCCCGCCATGCAGGAAACGCACCGAGCCGCCGAGCGCCGCCGCGAGCGCGCCGACGTCCGGCTCGCCGCCGCTTTCACCCGTATAGCGGACGTCGAGCACGACCTGCGCGCCGTCCGGCAGTGCGGCCTGCTCGGGCAACGGCCGCACGCGCGCGGCCAGTTCGGCCGGCAGGTCGTGCACGAGCGTGCTGAGCAGCGCGCGCGTCGCGCCGTGGCGCGGATCGCCGAACACGCGCCATACCGGACCCGTTTCGACGACCTCGCCCTGTTCGATCACCGCGACCGTGTCGCACACCGCGCGGATCACTTCCATCTCGTGCGTGATCAGCACGATCGTCAGCCCGAGGCGGCGATTGATATCAGCGAGCAGCGCGAGGATCGACTGCGTTGTCTCGGGATCGAGCGCCGACGTCGCCTCGTCGCACAGCAGCACCTCCGGATCGTGCACCAGCGCCCGCGCGATGCCGACGCGCTGCTTCTGGCCGCCCGACAGGCTCGCCGGATACGCGTCGCGCTTCGCGGCGAGCCCGACGAGATCGAGCAACGCATCGACCTTGCGCGTGCGCTCGGCCTTCGGCACGCCGGCGATCTTCAGCGGCAGCGCGACGTTCTCGAACACCGTCTTCGCCGACAGCAGGTTGAAATGCTGGAACACCATCCCGGTGCGGCGGCGCAGCGCGACGAGCCCGTCCTCGTCGAGCGCGCCGACGTCGACGCCCTGCACGCGCACGCTGCCCGAACTCGGACGTTCGAGCCCGTTCACGAGCCGCAGCAGCGTCGACTTGCCGGCGCCGCTGCGGCCGATGATCCCGAACACCTCGCCGCGCCGCACGTCGAGCGTCACGTCGCGCAGCGCCGCGGCGTGGCCGCGCGGCGTCGCGAATACCTTGCCGACGTGGACAAGCGACACGGCGGCGACCTCAGCCCGCGTGGCGGCTTCCCGATGCGCGCCATGCGCGTCGCGTGCCGCCGCGCCGGCCCGCACGGCCGATGCCTCGATGAAACCCAGCGTATCGAACAGTTGCGTCATCGCTTCGCTCCGTCACGTTCATGCATGCGCGGGATGCGCGGGTTCCGATGCTGGCGCGGCGGCCAGCCGTTGCCGCGCGCCCGTATGCCAGGCCGGCAGCCGCGGGCCGGCGCCGAACAGCTTCTCGCGCAGCGTCGGCGCGGGATCGTAGTCTTCCTTGTAGATGCCGCGGTTCTGCAGTTCCGGCACGACCCAGTCGACGAAATCCTCGAACGACTCGGGCATCACCGTGCGCGTCAGGTTGAAACCGTCGATGCCCGTCTCGTCGATCCACGACTGCAGTTCGTCCGCGACCTGCGACGGCGAACCGACGATCGGCGCGTAGCGCCCGCCGAGCGACATCTGTTCGAGCATCCGGCGCACGGTCCACGTGCCGGTCGTGCTCTTGCGCGAGATCGCGTCGACGGCCGACTGGATCGAATCGGTCTTCACGTACGAGATCGGCTCGTCGAGGCCGTACTTCGCGAAGTCGATGCCGGTCGAACTCGCGAAATGCGCGAGGCCGGCTTCGGGGCTCGCGTAGCGCCGGTATTCGTCGAACTTCTCGCGGGCGAGAAGCTCGGTCTCGGCGGTCACGACGCTCACACCGGCGAAAATCCTGATCGATGCCGGGTCGCGGCCCTGCCGCGCGGCGGCCGCGCGGATATCGAGCGCCGCCGCGCGCGCGGCGGCCTTGCTCTGCCCGTTCACGAACACGCACTCCGCATGCCGCCCCGCGAACTCGACGCCACGCGCGGACGAACCGGCCTGGTACAGCACCGGCGTGCGCTGCAGCGACGGCTCGCTCAGGTGGATCGCGTCGACCGAATAGAACGGCCCGTCGTGCTTGACGCGCCGCACCTTGCCCGGCTGCGCGAACACGCGCGCCTGCGCGTCGCGGATCACCGCATCGTCGTCCCAGCTTTGTTCCCACAGCTTGTAGACGACGTCCATGTAGTCGTCCGCGCGTTCGTAGCGGTCGTCGTGGCCGATCTGCTGCGCGAGGCCCATTCCACGCGCGGCGCTGTCGAGATAGCCGGTCACGATGTTCCAGCCGATGCGCCCCTTCGTCAGGTGATCGAGCGTCGACATGCGGCGCGCGAACAGGTACGGCGGCTCGTAGGTCAGGTTCGCGGTCACGCCGAAGCCGAGATGCCGCGTGACCTGCGCCATCGCGGGCACGAGCAGCAGCGGATCGTTGACGGGCACCTGGACCGATTCGCGCAGCGCGGCGTCGGGGCCGCCGCCGAACACGTCGTACACGCCGACGATGTCCGCGAGAAAGATGCCGTCGAACTTGCCGCGCTCGAGCGTCCTCGCGAGATCGGCCCAGTAGTCGAGATCGGTGTAGTGCGCGGAGCGGTCGCGCGGATGCGTCCACAGCCCGTGGTTGATGTGTCCGACGCAGTTCATGTTGAACGCGTTGAGCAGGATCTTCTTGCGGTTCGGCGTCGTCATGTTCCCTCCGTCACCACGCGATCGCGTAAAGCGAGCCGAACGCGTTGTCGAGCGCACGGCGCACCGCCGGCGAGTGCTGGTAGATCGCGATGAACTTGCGGATGCGCGGATCGTTCACGCTCTCGGGCCGCACGACCCACTGGATCGCGAAGTTCTTGTTCTCGGTGCCGTCGAACAGCAGCGCGCTGTTCGGGTCGGTCGTGCCGGCGAGCTTGATGAAGCTCGGGTAGCCCTGCGCGAGGTCGACGTCGTCGAGCGAGCGCGCAAGCTGCGACGCCTCGAGCGCGATGATCTTCAGGTGCTTCGGGTTGGACACGATGTCGTGCGTCGTCGCCCGGTAGTCGCTGCCCGGCTTCAGCGTGATGAGGCCCGCGCGCTGCAGCAGCAACAGCCCGCGCCCGCCGTTGACCGGATCGTTCGCGATCGCGACGCGCGCGCCATCCTTCAGCTCGGCAAAGCTTTTCACCTTCTTCGAATAGAGGCCGATCTTCATGATCGTGCCCGGCGCGATCGACACGAAGTTGTAGCCGCCCTGCTTCTTCGCGTTCTCGAGAAACGGAATGTGCTGGAAGTAGTTGACGTCGATGTCCTTGTTCGCGAGCGCCGCGTTCGGCGTATTCCAGTCGGTGAACTCGACGATCCGCACGTCGAGGCCCTGCTCCTTCGCCTCCTTCGCGGCGATCTTCAGCGCTTCGATCTGCGGGCTCGTCGAGATGCCGACCTTCAGCGGCGCGGTGTCGGCGCGCGCGCCGCCCGGCAGCGCGACGGCGAGCCACGCGGCGAGCAGCGCGGCCGCGGTCAGGCGGGCCGGCAGGACGAGCCGTGCGAGGCGGACGGCGCACGAGCGGGCGGAAAAAACGGCATGCGGCATGGGAACCACTCTCCTGTCCAAAGACGGTATCGACGGATGCGCGACGCCGCGGCGAACGCGTGGGCGTTCTCCGGACAGTCGTCGCATCGGAAAAGGATCAGCCGATGATAGAGAGCGGCAGGAAGGCGGTCTACGAAGCGATTGTGCGAAGAAAATCGCGCGCGGCGATATGGCGCGCGATCGCGGTCGGCGTGGCGCGCGGCGCCCGGCCGGCCGACTGGGCGACTGGCCGAAATCTCGGCCTCCCCCGCCGGGCGAATTCCGAAATCTCGGCCGGCCAAGGCGGCCACCCTTTCCGCAGACGAAACAAATCCCTTATGAATCAATGCATTAAAAATATTTAGGCAGGCTAGATTTCTGGCACGGGGGTTGCGTAATAGACGGCACACGATGCCGCGAAGCGATGCAGGCATCCCACAATCAGGAGACACGTCTTGCAGACCTCTATCCATACCCCGTCCCACCCGGAACCGATTGCCGAAGCCAGTGCCGCCACGCGCGCACGCTTCTGGCCGGAAGGCTGGTGGAAGCTGATGGAAATCCGCATCGGCATCATCCCGCTGCCGGTGTACGTGATCCTGTTCGCGCTGATCGTCGGTTTCTCGGTCACGGGCAAGGTGCCGGGCGAGATCTCGATGGCGATCGCCGTGCTCGCGTTCTTCGGCTTCACGTGCGCGGAACTCGGCAAGCGCCTGCCGCTCTTGCGCAACATCGGCGCGGCCGCGATCTTCGCGACCTTCGTGCCGTCGGCGCTCACCTACTATCACGTGCTGCCGAAGCCGGTGCTGAACCTGACCGTCGAGTTCACGAAATCGACGAACTTCCTGTACCTGTTCATCGCGTCGATCATCGTCGGCAGCATCCTGAGCATGGACCGGCGCGTGCTGATCCAGGGCTTCGTGAAGATCTTCATCCCGCTCGCCGCCGGTTCGGTCGCGGCCGCGATCGTCGGCACGGCAGTCGGCACCGCGCTCGGCCTCGGCGCGCGCCACACGCTGCTGTACATCGTCGTGCCGATCATGGCGGGCGGTGTCGGCGAAGGCGCGATTCCGCTGTCGATCGGCTATTCGGAACTGATGCACCTGCCGCAGGGCGAGATGTTCGCGATGGTGCTGCCGCCGGTGATGCTCGGCAGCCTGACGGCAATCATCCTGTCGGGTGCGCTCGACATGCTCGGCAAGCGCCTGCCGCACCTGACCGGCAACGGTCGTCTGCAGGTCGGCGAAAGTGGCGACCTGGCGCCGCAAAACGAAGAGATCCGCGGTCACGTCGACGTCACGCACATCGCGGGCGCCGGCATCACGGCGATCACGCTGTATCTCGTGGGCCTGATGGCGCACAAGCTGTTCGGCCTGCCCGCGCCGGTCGCGATGCTGTTCCTCGCGGTGCTGGTGAAGCTCGCTCGCGCGGTGTCGCCGCCGCTGCAGGAAGGCGCGTTCGTCGTCTACAAGTTCTTCTCGACCGCCGTCACGTATCCGCTGCTGTTCGCGATCGGCGTCGCGATGACGCCGTGGGACAAGCTGACCGCCGCCTTCACGATCGTCAACGTCGTCACGATCGTGTCGACCGTCGCGACGCTGATGGGCACCGGTTTCGTGGTCGGCCGCCTGCTGAAGATGTACCCTATCGACACCGCAATCGTGAACGCCTGCCACAGCGGACAAGGCGGCACCGGCGACGTCGCGATCCTGACCGCCGCGAACCGGATGCAGCTGATGCCGTTCGCGCAGATCGCGACGCGCATCGGCGGCGCAATCGTCGTCACGGTGACGCTGATCCTGGTCGCGCACTTCGGATAATGCACGGCCGCGCGCACCGTCGCGCAGGCTGCTTCGCACGCGCCGCCGCCGGCCCTGCCGGCGTGCGGCGCGCGTCATTGCGAAGGGCCGGTCGCGGACGGCCGGTTGCGGAGGGCCGGTTGCAGGTGACCGGTTGCGGGCTTCGATGAGGGCGAACGTGCAGAAGAGCTTCAAGGGAATCCCGTGGTGGGGGTGGGCGTCGGCCGCCGTGCTGTATGTCGGCGTGGCGGGCGCGGCCGTCGATTTCGCGTGGGAACGCGCGATCGACGCGCTGGAGGAAACCGGCGCGCACCGGCTCGATCTATATGCGTCGAGCCTGAAGAGCGAACTCGGCCGCTTCGAGATCCTGCCCGGCCTGGTCGCCCGTCAGGACGGCGTGCGCGCGCTGCTGAAGGCCGCGCCGCAAGACCGGCCCGCGCTCGCCCACACGGTGAACACGTACCTCGAAGCCGTGAACCGCGACGCGGGCAGCGGCGCCGTCGACGTGATCGACCTGCGCGGCGAAGTGATCGCTGCCAGCAACTGGAACGAGACGATCAGCTTCGTCGGCACGAACGTGTCGTACCGGCCGTACTTCAAGGACGCCCTCGCGCACGGCAGCGGCCGCTTCTTCGGGATCGGCACCAATACCGGCGTGCCGGGCGTCTACTTCGCGAGCGCGGTGCGCGACGACGGCGCGCCGATCGGCGCGGCGGCCGTGAAGATCAGCGTCGACCCGCTCGAATCCGCGTGGCGCGCGCCGGGCGTCGCGGCGCTGGTGGTCGACGGCAACGGCGTGATCGTGATCTCGACCGAGCCGGCGTGGAAATTCACCGCGCTGCGCCCGATCACCGCGCAGCAGCAGCGCGACATCCAGGCGTCGCGGCAATACGCGGGCCGCACGGTCGACGTGCTGCCGTACCGCCACATCGGCGACCGCAGCGCCGCCGCGTGGTTCGGCACGTTTCCCGATCCCCGTCACGCCGGCCGCAACACCCGCTATCTCGTGATGTCGCGCCCCGCCCCGCAGGCCGGCGATTCGCTGATGGTGCTGCTGGACATCGCGAGCGCGCGGCGCCAGCAGGAGACCGCGTTCGTGTTCGTCACCGGCGCGTTCCTGATCGCCGCGCTGCTGGCCGGCTACGCGATCCAGCGCCGCCGGGCGATCGTCGCGCGGCTGAACGCGCAGGACGCGCTGCGCCGCGCGAACGACCGGCTCGAGCTGACCGTCGCGCAACGCACCGCCGCGCTGACGGCCGCGAACGAGCGGATGCAGCGCGAGATCGTCGAACGCGAGCGCACCGAGCAGCGGCTGCGCGATTCGCAGCAGGAAGTCGTGCACGCGGGCAAGCTCGCGGTGCTCGGGCAGATGGCCGCCGGCCTCACGCACGAGCTGAACCAGCCGCTCGTCGCGATCCGCACGCTGTGCGACAACGCGCGCACGTTCTTCGAGCGCGGCCAGCCGGCGCCGGCATACGCGAATCTCGAACGGATCGGCAAGCTGGTCGACAGCATGGCGGTGCTTACCGGCGAGCTGAAGACCTTCGCGCGCAAGCCCGACGTCGAGCGCGTCGCCGTGTCGCTGACCGAGGCCGTCGCGCATGCACGGTTCATCTACGATGCGCGGATCCGCGACGAAGGCGTGCAGCTCGACGTGAACATCGCGCCCGGCACGACGGTGTCCGCCGAATCGAGCCAGTTGCAGCAGGTGATCGTGAACCTGCTCGGCAACGCGCTCGATGCGGTGCACGACGCGCCCGTGCGGCGGATCGTCATCGAAGCCGCCAAAGTGGACGACGTGAACGATGCAGATGAAGCCGGCCGCGTGCGCTTCACCGTCGCCGACAGCGGTGCCGGCATCGCGCCCGACGTGCTGCCGCACCTGTTCGAGCCGTTCGTCACCACCAAGCCGCGCGGCCAGGGCCTCGGGCTCGGCCTCGCGATCACGTCGCGCATCGTCGAGGCGTTCGGCGCGAAGATCGCCGCGACGAACCGCGACGCGGGCGGCGCGCAGTTCACCATCGAATTCGCGGCGGCGACGCCGCAACAAAGGACAGAGCATGGAAGATGAGATTCGCGTGCTGGTCGTCGAGGACGATGAAAACGTCCGGATCGGCGTCGAGCAGGCCGTCGCGCTCGCCGGGTTCCCGGTCGACGCATTCGCGTCGGCCGCCGACGCGCTCGCGCACGTCGCGCCCGGCGCGCCCATCGTGATCGTGTCGGACGTGCGGATGCCGGGCATCGACGGGCTGCAGCTGCTCGAACGCGTGATGGCCGTCGATGCGCAGATTCCGGTCGTGCTGATCAGCGGCCACGCCGACATTTCGACGGCCGTCGGCGCGATGCACGACGGCGCGTACGACTTCATCGAGAAGCCGTTCTCGTCGGACGTGATCGCCGGCCGCGTCGCGCGTGCGGTCGAGAAGCGCCGGCTCACGCTGGAGGTGCAGGGGCTGCGCGCGGCGCTCAACAACTGGCAGGGCATCGAGGCGTTCGTGCTCGGCAAGTCGCCCGCGATGGCCGACGTGCGCAAGAAGATACTGCGCCTCGCCGATACGTCGGTGTCGGTGCTGATCACCGGCGAGACGGGCACCGGCAAGGAACTGATCGCGCGCAGCCTGCACGACTTCGGCAGCCGGCGCGACGCGCATTTCGTCGCGCTGAACTGCGGCGGGCTGCCCGAGCAGATCTTCGAGAGCGAGCTGTTCGGCCACGAGGCCGGCGCATTCACCGGCGCGATCAAGAAGCGCATCGGCAAGATCGAATGGGCGCACGGCGGCACGCTGTTCCTCGACGAGATCGAGACGATGCCGATTCCGCTCCAGATCAAGATGCTGCGCGTGCTGCAGGAGCGCGTGGTCGAACGGCTCGGCGCGAACGAGCTGATTCCGGTCGACTGCCGCGTCGTCGCCGCATCGAAGGCCGATCTCGCCGAGCTCGCGGCCGACGGACGCTTCCGCGCGGACTTGCTGTATCGGCTCAACGTCGCGCAGATCGAGCTGCCGCCGCTGCGCGAACGGCGCGAGGACGTGCCGCTGCTGTTCGAGCATTTCGTGCTCGCGGCCGCGCGTCGCTTCGGGCAGCCGGCGCCCGTCGTCACGGCTGCGCAGGTGTCCGAACTGATGACGCATGCGTGGCCCGGCAACGTGCGCGAACTGCAGAACGTGGCCGACCGCTTCGTGCTCGGCCTGACCGGCGACAGCCTGCTGTCGTCCGGCAGCGCGCCCACGGCGGGCGGCACGCTCGCGGAGCAGCTCGCGTATTTCGAGCGGATGCTGATCGAGGACATGCTGCGGCGTCACAACGGCAACGTTGCGGACGCAAGCGTTGCACTCGGCATGCCGAAGAAGACGCTTTATCACAAGCTGCGCAACCTGCGGATTCCCGCGCGCGGCGACGCGGCGGCCGACGGCGGCGAATGACGCGAACGAGGATACGCACAACGGCATGGATTGCATCGACATCACCCAAAGCGGCCGCCTCATTGGCCAACCCCGCGGCCACCTGATCCGCGGCATCACCCGCGCGCAGAAAACCTTCCGCCCGAGCGACTGGCCCGAACGGCTCGCGGGCGTCATCACGCTGTTCGTCGGCGAGCGGCGGCCCGGCTATCCGTGCGCGTTGTCGCGGCTCGCGATGCCGGTCGTCGACGGCGGTGCCAAATGCCTGTTCGTGTCCGACGAATTGCGCATCGTATGTGCCGATGCATTCGACTTCGCGATGCAGTTCGCCGCCGACAACGATCTGCCCGTCGAGCTTCAGACCGCGCCCGCGCTGGCGGTGCGGTGATCTGGGGGCCGCGTTCGGCGGCCTTTCCCCTTTTTCCTTCTGCCCCTCCGATGCGCGTGTGCGCAGGCGTTCGCACGCGCGTTCGGCAGCGAAACGAATCGTCAGATGATTGAAGGCTTCGATACATCCCCACGCTGCGACAAGGGTTTTCAGCCGAGCCATCAATAAAATTGATCGTCGCGATGAAAATTATGCGTTTTCCTTGCAGGTCGCCGTGGTGCATAGTTGCGTCGTGTTGACGCACCTTTGAGCCTTTCAGCCATGAACATGCGAATCGAGCCGTCGGTGCTCGCGAACCCGGACCTGCAATTTGCGACGCTTTCGTCGGGCATCAGCCTGCCGTATGTCGAGCGGGGCAGCGGCGCGCCGATGGTGTTCGTGCACGGATCGTTGTGCGACTATCGCTACTGGGATCCGCAACTCGCATCGCTGTCGGCACACTACCGCTGCATCGCGCCGAGCCTGAGCCACTACTGGCCGGCCGTCGAAGCGGGCATCCAGGACGAGTTCAGCTGGCAGAACCACGTCGACGAGCTCGCCGAATTCATCGACGCACTCGATCTCGGCCCCGTGCATCTCGTCGGGCATTCGCGTGGCGGCAGCGTCGCGTTCAACGTCGCGCGCCAGCATCCGCACCTCGTCGAGTCGCTGACGCTCGCCGATCCGGGCGGCCCGCTGCAACAGCCGGGCGTGCGCGAAGCCGCGCTGCCGGCCGCCGCGATCGCGCTGCGCACGAAGGCCGTGAACCTGATCGGTCAAGGTGAAGTGGAAGCCGGCCTCGAGATGTTCGTCGACTCGGTGAGCCTGCCGGGCGCATGGAAGAAGAGCACGTCGCGCTTTCGCACGATGGCGATCGACAACGCGAGCACGCTGCCGAAGCAGCTGCGCGATCCGCTGCCCGCGTATTCGCAGCACGCGGCGTCGGATATCGCGTGCCGCACGCTGCTGATCGACGGCCAGCGCAGCCCGAAGATGTTCCGCAACAACGTCGACACGCTGTCGCAGTGGATCGGCGATGCGCAACGGCAGACCGTCGCCGGTGCGTCGCACGGGATGAACGCGGCAAGCCCCGCGGTGTTCAACCGTTTCGTGCACGAGTTCGTCGCCGCGTAACGCACTCGGGCGGAATTCGTTCCGCCCGCTACTCCCCTTCTCTTTCGACGCGAAACGATGCGGGCTCCCGCATCGTTTCGCGTTCTCATGCGTCACGCGACCGGTTCGGCCTTGCGCGTCACCGCATCCGGCAATCCGAACACGCTGTCGAACGACCAGTTGTACACGAACGTGAAGATCGGGAAGAACACGATCAGCACCGCGTCGTACAGGAACGCCTGCAGCAGCGACACGTCGAGCCACCACGCGATCAGCGGAATCAGGAACGTCACGAGCGCGATCTGGAATCCGATCGCATGCACGACGCGCCGGCTGATGGTGCGCGTGATTTCCGCACGCCGCCGCTCCGACGCCTCGAACCCGAAGTTGTAGAGGAAATTGACGGTGACGCCCGTCGTCGAGATCATCACGCCGAGCAGGCCGCTCGACGCCGCGCTCGCGCCGCTCAGCATGCCGAGTACCGACGACGCGACGAGGATGCCGAGCACCTCGAACATCACGACGTAGACTATGCGTCTCTTCCATCCTTGCATCACTCATCACCTTCGTATCGAACCAGGTGGCGAGACTACAGCGGGCACTTCGCCCGCAAAAGTCAGGTTCTTTCAATTTTTCTGACAGGAGGCCGCACGTGCTGACCAGCGACCACATCGACATGCTGCTGACCGTCATCGACAAGGGCTCGTTCTCGGCAGCCGCGCGTGCGCTCGGCCGCACGCCGTCGGCCGTCAGCATGGCGATCGCGAATCTCGAGGCCGAGCTGGACCTCGTGCTGTTCGATCGCGGCACGCGCGAGCCGACGCCGACCGCCGCGATGGCCGCGCTGCTGCCCGACGCGCGGTCGATCGCCGAACGGCTGCAGGCGCTGCGCGCGCATGCGCAGCATCTGTCGGAAGGCGTCGAGGACACGCTGCGGCTCGGGCTCGCGGCGGAACTCGACAGCGCACCCGTTGCGCGCGCGCTGACCGCCGTCGCCGCGAAGTATCCGGCGCTCGCGATCAGCATCGTCACCGCGCCGCAGGACGCGATCGTCGACGCGCTGCATCGCGGCGCCGTCGATCTGTGCGTCGCGTACGGCGGGCTCGATCTTCATCCGCAGGAACAGATCCACGCATTGTGGACCGAGAGGCTGATCGCCGTCGCCGCGCCCGGTCACCCGTCGATTGCCGAAGCCGCGCATCCCGAGGCGATCGAGCGGTTGTCCGGTTTCCGGCAGATCGTGATCGCCGATCCGGAACGGCCGCTCACCGACGTGCGGCCGGTGATCGGCAATCGCACGTGGAAAGTGACCGACATGGCGACCGCGATCGCGTTGGTCAAGGCCGGCCACGGCTGGGCCAACCTGCCCGAATCGACGATCGGCCGATACGTCGATGCCGGCGAGCTCGCGCCGCTCGTGTTCGCGAACATCCGCAACGGGCTGCTGCTGCCGGTGTATCTGCGGCGGCCGAAGCACACGGGGCTTGGCAAGGCGGCGAGCGAGCTGGTGCGGGCGTTGCGGGCTGAAGGCCAAGCAACCTGATCGGGGCGTGCGGCGGGGCACCGCCGCCGCACGCCCGGTCCGCAGGCGCTGGATGAACCTGACCGTTAGTTGCGGCATAAGCCGGCGTACCATGAAAAAACCCCGGTCACGCAGGCCTGAGCCTGCATGCCGGGGTTCTTCGATTCGCGGCTGACGAGCGACGAATCGCCCGCCGTTCACGCTCAGCGCGCCGCCACGTCCGCATTGCCCGTCGCCGCATCGCCCACCGCCGTCGGCGCCGGTGCATTCCCCCACCCGCCGCCCAGCGCGCGAATCAGATTGACGGTCGACACCGCCTGCGCACCCGTCAACTGGTTCGCCTGCAATTGTGACTGCAGCACCGACCGCTCGCTGTCGATCACGTCGAGATAGGCGACTTCGCCTTCCTGATACTGCGTACGCGACAGCGTCGCCGCACGGCGCGACGCGTTGACGGCCGCATCCTGCGCGCGAATCTGGTCGTCGAGCAGACGCAGATCGGCGAGGTTGTCCTCGACCTCGCGGAACGCGACGAGCACCTGCTGCCGGTAGTTCGCGACCTGCTCGTCGTACTGCGCGCGCGCCTGCTGCACGCCGGCCGCACGCCGCCCGCCGTCGAACAGCGGCAGCGTCAGCGCGGTACCGGCGAACGGCCCGAGCAGGAACGTGCGGCTCGACCACAGGAACAGGTTGCCGAGCGTCGACGCCTCATACCCGAACGCGCCCGTGATATCGAGCTTCGGGAAATACGCCGACTTCGCGAGGCCGATCCGCGCGTTCGCCGCCGCCATCGCGCGCTCGGCCGCCGACACGTCCGGGCGCCGTTCGAGCAGCGCGGACGGCAGTCCTGCCGGGACCTTCACCGCGACCGGCACGATCGGCGTTTCCTTGAACGCGAAGTCCGCGGGCGCCTTGCCGAGCAGGATCGCGAGCGCATGCTCGGACGCCGCGCGCCGGCGCGCAACACCGACCGCATCGGCCTGCGCGGTCGCCAGTTCGTTCTTCGCGCGCGACACGTCGAGCTCGCTGATGTCGCCTTCGTTGAAGCGACGCTGCACGAGCTTCAGCGCCTGGTCGCGCAGCTCGACCGTGCGGCGGTACAGGTCCTGGTCCGAGTCGAGCTGGCGCAGTTCGAAGTAGTTCTGCGCGACGTCCGCCTGCAGCGCGAGCTGCACCGAGCGGAACAGCGCTTCGCTCTGCGCCTGGTCGGCGCGCGACGCCTCGACATTGCGGCTCACGCGGCCGAACAGGTCGGCCTCGTAAGACACCGTGCCCTGTGCGCGCCACAGCGTCGCGTTGGTCGGGCCCGTGCCCTGCGGCTGGAGCTGCGACGCCGACGACAGCCCCTGGCGCGTCGGCCCGAACCCGGCGCCGACCTGCGGGAACCACTGCGAGCGCGCGGTGCGGGTCGCCGCACGCGCTTCCTCGACGCGCGCCGCCGCGGCCTTCAGGTTCTGGTTCGCGGCGAGCGCCTGCGCCTCGAGCGAGTCGAGCACCGGATCGCCGAACACCTTCCACCATTCGCCGCGATGCTCGCCGTCCGCCGGTTCGGCGGTCTTCCACGTGCCGGCCTGTTCGCCGGCCGCGAGCGTCGGCGCTTCCTTGAACGCCGCGGGCGTCGACACGTCCGGGCGCTTGTAGTCCGGGCCCACCGCGCACGCGGCGAGCAGCGTCGCGAGCAGGGTGCTCGCGGCCGCCACCTTCGCGAAGCGCATCAGGCCATTCGAGTTGTACATGTTGTCCATCTTGTTGTCCTCAAGCATCCGTAGCCGACGCGCCCGACGGCGACACGCCATAGCCGGCGGAGTCCTTCCCGGCGACGTGGATCTTGCCGCCCGCGAGCGTGCGCAGCACCACGTAGAACACCGGCGTCAGCATCAGCCCGAACAGCGTCACGCCGAGCATCCCGAAGAACACCGCGATACCCATCGCATGCCGCATCTCCGAGCCCGCGCCTGTCGACGTGACGAGCGGCACGACGCCCATGATGAATGCGATCGACGTCATCAGGATCGGGCGCAGCCGTAGCCGGCTCGCCTCGATCGCGGCCTCGAGCGGCGTCCTGCCGTCATGCTCCAGTTCGCGTGCGAATTCGACGATCAGGATCGCGTTCTTCGCCGACAGCCCCACCAGCACCATCAAGCCGATCTGCGTGAAGATGTTGTTGTCGCCCTGCGTGAGCCACACGCCCGTGAGCGCCGACAGAATGCTCATCGGCACGATCAGGATCACCGCGAGCGGCAGCGTCAGGCTTTCATACAGCGCGGCGAGCACCAGGAACACGAGCAGCACGCTGATCGGGAACACCCACATCGCCGAATCGCCCGCCAGAATCTGCTGGTACGTGAGGTCGGTCCACTCGAACCGCACGCCGCGCGGCAGCGTTTCATGCGCGATGCGCTCGACCGCGGCCTGCGCCTGCCCCGACGAGAAGCCCGGCGCCGGGCCGCCGTTGATGTCGGCCGCCGTGTAGCCGTTGTAGCGCACGACCATTTCCGGGCCGAACGTCGGCGTCACCGTGACGAGCGACGACAGCGGCACCATCTCGCCCTTGTCGTTGCGCGTCTTCAGTTGCAGGATGTCGTCCGCGCGCTGGCGGAACGGCGCATCGGCCTGCACGCGCACCTGGTACACGCGCCCGAAGCGGTTGAAGTCGTTCACGTACAGCGAGCCGAGATACACCTGCATCGTGTTGAACACGTCGGTGACCGGCACGCCGAGCTGCTTCGCCTTCACGCGGTCGAGATCGACGTTGAGCTGCGGCACGTTGATCTGGTAGCTCGTAAACAACGGGCCCAGTTCAGGCGCCTGCTGCGCGCGCTTGATGAAGTCGTTGGTCGCGTCCGACAGCTTCGCGTAGCCCACTGCCCCGCGATCCTCGATCTGCATCTTGAACCCGCCGAGCGTGCCGAGGCCGAGCACCGGCGGCGGCGGGAACACCGCGACGAACGAGTCCTTGATCGCGCCGTACTGCTGGTTCAGCGCACCGGCGATCGCACCGGCCGACAGCGCCTTGCCGTGCCGTTCCGAGAACGGCTTCAGCGTGACGAACACGATGCCCGCGCTCGAGCTGTTCGTGAAGCCGTTCACCGACAGCCCCGGGAACGCGACCGCGCTCTCGACGCCCGGCTGCTTCAACGCGATCGAGCCCATGTCACGGATCACCTTCTCGGTGCGGTCGAGCGACGCGCCGTTCGGCAGCTGCGCGAACGCGATCAGGTATTCCTTGTCCTGCGCGGGCACGAAACCGCCCGGCACGACCTTCGACACCAGCACGGTCGCGCCCACCAGCACGAGGTACACGCCGAGCATCAGCGTCTTGCGCGACAGCACGCCGCGCACGCCGCGGCCGTAGTTCTCCGCGCCGCGATGGAACACCTTGTTGAAGCGCTTGAAGAAACCGCCGAGCACGCGGTTCATCACGCGCGTGAGCCAGTCCTCCTTGTCGCCATGCCCCTTCAGCAGGATCGCGGACAGCGCCGGCGACAGCGTCAGCGAGTTGAACGCCGAGATCACCGTCGAGATCGCGATCGTCATCGCGAACTGCTTGTAGAACTGGCCGGTCAGGCCCGACATGAACGCGAGCGGCACGAACACGGCGACGAGCGTCAGCGCGATCGCGATGATCGGCCCGCTCACTTCCTGCATCGCCTTGTAGGTCGCCTGCCGCGCGTTCATCCCGCTTTCGATGTTGCGCTCGACGTTCTCGACCACCACGATCGCATCGTCGACCACGATACCGATCGCGAGCACCATCCCGAACAACGACAACGCGTTGATCGAATAGCCGAAGCCGAGCAGCAGCGAGAACGTACCGATGATCGACACCGGCACCGCGATCAGCGGAATCAGCGACGCGCGCCAGGTCTGAAGGAACACGATCACGACGATCACGACCAGCGCGATCGCTTCGAGCAGCGTATGCACGACGGCCTTGATCGACGAACGCACGAACTGCGTCGGGTCATAGACGATCTTGTAGTCGATACCGGCCGGCATGTCCTGCTTGAGCTCGGCCATCGTCTTGCGCACTTCGTCGGAGATCTGCAGCGAGTTCGCGCCCGGCGACTGGTTGATCGCCATCGCGACGGCCGGCTTGTTGTCGAGCAGCGAGCGCAGCCCGTACTCGGAGGCGTCGAGCTCGATGCGCGCGATGTCGCGCAGGTGCGTGACGCCGCCGTCCGGCGTCGTCTTCACGACGATGTCGCCGAACTCGTCTTCCGTCTGCAGACGGCCGCGCGCGTTCACCGACAGCTGCAGCGGCGTGCCCGGCAACGACGGCGACGCGCCGATTACGCCCGCCGCGACCTGCACGTTCTGCTCGCGGATCGACCGCACGACGTCATCGGCGGCCAGCCCGCGCTGCGCGACCTTCTGCGGATCGAGCCACACGCGCATCGCGTAGTCGCCCGAACCCCACAGCTGCACCTGGCCGACGCCCTGGATCCGCGACAGGCGATCCTTCACGTTGATCAGCGCGTAGTTGCGCAGGTAGGTCATGTCGTAGCGGTTGTCCGGCGAGATCAGGTGGACCACCATCGTCAGCGTCGGCGAGCTCTTCACCGTGGTGATGCCGAGCCGCTGCACGTCTTCCGGCAGGCGCGGCAGCGCCTGGTTCACGCGGTTCTGCACGAGCTGCGTGGCCTTGTCCGGATCGGTGCCGAGCTTGAACGTGACGGTGATCGTCATGTTGCCGTCGCTGTTCGCCTGCGACTGCATGTAGAGCATGTCCTCGACGCCGTTGATCTGCTCTTCCAGCGGCGACGCGACCGTCTCGGCGATCACTTTCGGGTTCGCGCCCGGGTATTGCGCCTTCACGATCACGGAAGGCGGCACGACTTCCGGATATTCCGAAATCGGCAGCAGGAACATCGCGATCACCCCGCCGAGCAGGATGATCACCGATAGGACTCCTGCAAAGATCGGCCGGTCGATAAAGAATTTGGAAATGTTCATGGGTTGCTCTGTCTGGTTGAACGCGGAAGCGAAGCGGCGGGCCGCTTACGAATCCGCCTTCGCCGGTGCGGCCGGCTTCGCAGTGCTCGCGAGCGGCGCGGACGGCGCATCGCCGCCCGTCATCGGGACCATGTGCGGCTTCACCTGCTCACCGGGTCGTACGCGCTGCGTGCCGTTCACGATCACGCGGTCGCCGGCGGAAAGTCCGCTCACGATGACGCGCCGGTTGCCGTGCTGCATCCCCTGCTGCACTTCGCGATACGACACGCGGCCCTGCTGGTCGACGACGAACACGAACTTCTTGTCCTGGTCCGTGTTGATCGCCGCGTCGTCGACGAGCAATGCCTGGTGCGGCGCGCTGCCGCCCACCTTCACGCGCGCGTAAAGGCCGGGCACGAGCGCACCGTCGGCATTGTCGAAGCGTGCGCGCACGCGGATCGTCCCGGACGACGTGTCGAGCCGGTTGTCGACCGAATCGATTTCGCCGCTGCGCGAGTAGCCGGTTTCGTTCGCTAGACCGAGCTCGACCGGCACCTTGCGACCGTTGCGCGCGCCGTTGATGTATTGCAGGTAGGTCTGCTCGTCCGCGTCGAACGATGCGTAGATCGGCGACACCGACACCAGCGTCGTCAGCGGCGCGGCCGACGCGCCGGCCGACACGACGTTGCCGAGCGTGATTTCCGCGCGCGACACGCGGCCCGAGACCGGCGCCGTGATCCGCGTATAGCCGAGGTTGATGCGTGCCGTTTCCAGCGCGGCTTCGGCGGCCTTCAGGTTCGCGCTCGCCTCGCGCGCGGCGTTCTGCTTCTCGTCGTAGTCGCGCTTGGCGATCGCGTTGTCGCCAATCAGCCGCTGCGCGCGCTGCCAGTCGCTCTGCGCGTAGCCGTTGCGCGCCTGCGCGCCGGCGAGCTGCGCTGCGGCACGGTCGACTTCCGCCTGGTACGGACGCGGATCGATCACGAACAGCACGTCGCCTTTCTTCACGAGCGCGCCGTCCTTGAAGTTCACCGCGACGATCGTGCCCGACACCTGCGGGCGCACGTCGACTTTCTCGACCGCTTCGAGGCGGCCCGAATAGCTTTGCCAGTCGGTGACGGTCTGCGGCACGACGGTCGCGACGTCGACTTCGGGCAGCGGCGCCGCCGCCTTTTCGGGCGCGTTCGCGCTCACGCGCATCGCGCCGAACGTGCCGAGGCCGACGACGGCGAGCGTCACGATCGCCGCGGTGGCGATTCGGGAACGGGAGGTGCGTAGGATGGCCATGTGGATCTCCAGTAAGCGTGGATTGGTCTGGTTATTCGGAACGGTTCGGCTGGCGCGCCTGGAAGCGGCACTGGAAGAAGCGCACGGCCTCCTCGAGCGCGGCTTCGTGCGTCGCGAGCGCCGCGTGCGTGACGTCCGGGTAGCGGATCACCTGCGTGAGCACGCCCGATGAAATCAGGCAGCCCGCATATTTCTCCGCTTCGACGTGCAGCACGTCGTTCTGCGCGGTGACGACGAGCGTCGGCGGCAGGCCCGCGAGGCGCACCGATTCGAGCGGCGCCGCATACGGGTGCATGCGCTGCGCCGCCTGCGGCAGATAGGCGCGATAACAGGCCGCGCATTCGCGCGCGGTGATGTCGGATGACAGGCGTTCGGCGTCGCCGATGCGCGTCATGCTCGGGTCGAGCATCGGCCCGAACAGCGCCTGCGCGGCGATCGACACTTCGCCGCGATCGCGTGCGATGAACGCGAGACAGTTCGCGAGCTGGCCGCCCGCGTCGTGGCCCGCGACGCCGATCTTCTTCGGATTGCCGCCGAACGCGCGGGCGCGGGTCGCGGCCCACACGGCGGCGCGATACGCATCCTCCGGCGCGGCCGGAAAGGGAAAGGCCGGCGCGAGCGAATAATCGACCGACACTACGAGAGCTGGTAAGCGTTCTGCTAAAAAGCGCGCGGCGAAGTCGGCGTCGTCGAGCGAGCCGCGCACGAAGCCGCCGCCGTGGAAGTAAAGCACTACCGGCAGTCCGGTCTTGTCCGCGCGCCGATACAGGCGCAGCGAGATGTCCTGCGCGTAGCCGGGGATTTCCACCTCCGCGACCGTCAGTGCCGCGCCGGCTCTGGCTTCGGCGGGCAATGCGGCTTTCAGGAATTTGCTGAATTCAGAAGCGTCCATGACGATGCAGGATCCATTTCGAGATGGAACGAATTCTGGGTCCGGCAGACATCGGGATAAATGCCTATAATCCGGCAACACAATTCAACACCCCCGAACAATCCCAGGCTGCGTTTACCCATGAGGTAGCGCAGCCTTGTTGTTCCGGTCATAAGATTGCGGAGGTTGTGATGGACCGGCTTCAGGCCATGCAGGTGTTTACTCGCGTCGTCGATACAAGCAGCTTCACCAAGGCAGCAGAAACGCTCGGCCTGCCGCGGGCGTCCGTCACGACGATCATCCAGAATCTGGAAGCTTTCCTCGGCGTGCGCCTGATGCACCGGACCACGCGCCGGCTGTCGCTCACGCCGGACGGCGCCGCGTACTACGAAAGGTGCGTGCGGATCCTCGCCGATGTCGAGGAAACCGAAGCGAGCTTCCAGGCGAACAACCGGAAGCCGCACGGAAAGTTGCGTATCGACATGCCGGGCTCGATCGGGCGGCTGCTCGTGATCCCGTCCCTATGCGAATTCCATACGCGCTATCCGGACATCGATCTGCAGCTCGGCCTGTCCGACCGGCCGGTCGACCTGCTGCAGGAAGGCGTCGACTGCGTGATCCGCGTCGGTGCGCTGCAGGACTCGTCGCTGGTCGCGCGCCGCGTCGGCCTGTTCGAATGCGTTTCGGTCGCGGCGCCCGCGTATCTGGAGAAGTACGGTGAACCGCAGACGATCGAGGACCTGAGCGATCACAAGGCCGTCAATTACTTCTCGAGCCGCACGGGCCGCACGATCGACTGGACGTTCCTGACCGACGGCAAGGAAGTCGAGGTCAAGATGAACGCGATCGTGTCGGTCAACGACGCCGACGCGTACGTGACCTGCGGGCTCGAAGGCTTCGGGCTGATCCAGCCGCCGCTGTTCATGGTGCTGCCGCACCTGCGCGACGGCCGGCTCAAGGAAGTGCTGCCCGGCCTGAAGCCGCTGCCGATGCCGATCTCGGTCGTGTATCCGCACAGCCGGCACCTGTCGCCGAAGGTGCGCGTGTTCGTCGACTGGATCGCCGAAGTGTTCGACCGCTGCCCGCTGCTGAGCGGCAAGGGCAGCCTCGACGCGACGTGCAGCAAGCGCACGTTCGAGGAAGCCGAGCGCGCGCCGGTGCTCGACACGCCGGTCATCAACGAGTGGGTCGCGTAAAGAGCGACGGTGGGGCAAGCGCTCCGCTTGCCCTCTACGCTTCATCCGCGCGCTCACCGGCCTGACGAGCGCGCGGCGCGGCCGGACCGCCTCACCACCCGCGCGAGCGCCCTCGCCGCGCCGACGCGCTGCCCGCGCACCTGCCGTCCACAGTGACGTTCGACCACGCCGATCTGGTTGCTGAGGAACGCAATCGTCTGCTCGATCCCGCCGCGTACGCTCGGATGGCATCGAGCCAGCAGCTGGTATTCCGCCATCAGCGTGCGCGCGAGTTGCCGCCGGCGCTGCACCAGCGCCTGGACATGCTGCAGTTGCGGGTCGGCAAGCGGCTCGGCAAACCGGGCGTTCGACGGCGCGTCATCGAGTATGCACGCCAGTTCCGTCATCATTCGCGCATGGGCCCCTTTCCCCTCGAGCGGCAAGTCGAGCGAGCGCGCGATGAACGCGCGGGCCTGATGCAGGTGAACGACCGCCACCGGCAAGCGTGCCGCCTGCAGCGCGCACGCCGCTTCGCACTCGTAGCCGCCGGCCGATTCCACCACCACGAGCGCCGGTGACCACTCGGCAATCGCATCGGTCAACGATTCGATGCCGAACGTCTCGTTCCGGTAGCCGAAGACGAGTCGCATCGACGAAGCGCACACTTCGATGATCTCGCGCGTCACGCCGACGCCGACACAAATGCGCTCGGGCATGAGGTCCCCGCCGTCCGGCTGGTTCACGTCCGCGATCATCGACGCCCCCTTCCCATGCGCCGGGAGCAGCAACCGGGGTGACCATTGCGAGAACTGATACAATGGAATTGTAATCTCGAATGGAACCGGTTCCATTTTCGCTCCGCTTCCGTCGATCGTGCGGCCGTTCTCCGCCCCCGTGCGTTGGATTGCCAACGATTCGCGGCCACATCGACCCGGCAAGCGGCGCGGGCACCCTCGATGGCCATTCGATGTTTTTTTATCGACTTCATGATCAGGATTCCTCATCTTCAGGTTGTTCATGCGATTCCGCGTCGATCAGAAATCGGTCTCGATCCTGACCGCGCAACCATACCGGTTCCCGCCCCACTCCCGACCAGGCCTGCCCCGTTTCCGGGTTGAAGTATTTCACCCGTCTCCGCTTCCCCGGCGCACCGCTCTGGGCGGGAAACACGTCCTTGACGCCAAATCCGAATTCCTCGATGCACTGCCGGATTTCGAGCAACACCATGGTCGCAATCGCGAGTCGCTCCCGAACCAGTTGCTCCTCGAGCAGCGCCTTCTTTTCCATGAACGACTTGTACACCAGCATGACCATCCTCCCCGAGCAACTCCTCCAGAATCCCATTGATTTGGATTACTAAAATGCTACGACACTCGATCCGAAGCTTCCATGTTCATGGCCGCCGCGTTCAGAATTGTTGACAATTTCCCGAATCGGACCCATGCGAACATGCGCCGCGGATCGCCGGCCGACATCCGGCGCCAAGCCGGGCGCGAATCCGCGCTATCCGCGTTGCGTCCGGCTCGATATCACCACACGCGACAAATAGGTGCACCCACCATGCACGTTCTATATCTCGAGGACGACACGACGTATGTCGAACTCATCAATTCGATACTGGGAGAGGCGGGACACAGCGTGCATTCCGTCGCCAACGGCCATGAGGCGATCCGCCATCTCGAACGCACGGTCGTCGATCTGCTGATCCTGGACTGGGAGGTACCGGGCCTGTCCGGCTTCGAAGTGCTCAAATGGGCACGCGAGCGGATCGGCGGCACGCTGCCGATCCTGTTCCTGACGATCCGCGCGCACGAAAACGAGGTTTTTTCCGCGATCACGGCGGGCGCCGACGACTACATGATCAAGCCGATCAATCATTTCGAATTGCTGGCGCGCATCAACGCATTGCTGCGCCGCGCCTATCAGGGCGGCGATATCCAGCAGGACGTGCTGGACATCGGCATCTATCGGATCGATACGAAGGCGCGCGAGATATGGGTGAACGGCACCCCGGTGAAGCTGACGCCGCGCGAATTCGAACTCGCCGTCCTGCTGTTTCGCCATTTCGGCCGCATCATGCCTCGCGAAGCGCTGATCCGTTCGCTATGGGGACGCGACATGGCCGGCGCGTCCCGCAGCCTCGACACGCACATCTACCGACTGCGCACGAAACTCGCGCTTCAGCCGTCGAACGGCGTGCGTCTCAGTGCGGTCTACACGCTCGGCTACCGGATCGAAGCGGTCTGACGCACGAGCATTCGATGCGCGGCACAGAAGAGACCTTTACGCCGGCAAGGACAATCGCATCAGCCCACGCGCGATACGCGTCGCACCGCTGTCGCCCTTGCGGCATGGGGCTGCGGGGCGCGGTTCGCCGCCCTGATGGCCGTGTGGAATGCGATTGTTCCGCGCTGACGACAATTCAATTCGCGGCAGTGCCATTTATCGCAGCCGGGCGGACACCTAGAGTAAACCCTGTCGCGCACCTCGTTGCGCATCGAACAGCCCCGTTTGACGGGACCGGAGCCAGCGCCCGCGCGCCAACTCCGACCAACACAGGAGTTACGTCATGAACCGCCGCCACCTTCTTTCCGCGCTCGCCCTCGCACTCGCCGTGTCCGCACCGGCCTTCGCCGATACGAACACCCGGCAAGCCGGCGATTACGGCAACACGTCGTCGTACACGCAGCACAACAATGGTCCGCGCACCCGCGCCGAAGTCAGCGCGGAAGTCGCGCAGGCCCGCCGCGACGGCACGCTGGCCTGGCTGCGCAAGGCGAATTCGTATCCGCAAGGGCTAGAACTCGCGCAAGGCCCGTATCGCTCGATGCCGGAAAGCAACCAGCTCGCAGGCGGGGGCCGGTAAACGTGCAACGCCGCGCAGCGGATGATCCGGTGCGCGGCGTCGTGACATCGCTGTCGAACACGCGATGAGTGAGTCAATTAGCTAGTCAGTTGCAGGAGCCTGTGATGAACGATCAACTTCCTTCGCCGCTCGATCATTGGGACGACACCACACCGGTCTGGACACCGTTCCGTTCGGCGCCGCGGTCGTCGCACTGATCGCCACGTCGACGTCCCGCTGATGCCGTCGTGCTGCCGTCAACGGCGCGGCACGCCGTCACGCCACTCGCCCCAGTGCGTGACGATGTCCTGAACGAGCGGATTGCCCGCGCGGTACAGGTTCTCGGTCGCCGGCGCGAAGCCGCCCTGGTCCGCGTAGTTCAGCAGGTTGTCCGCGCTCGTCTGCCCCGCATACGGCCGGTCGAAGTCGGACCCCGTGCGCAGCACCGCGACGCGCGACAGGTCGACCCGCTTCACGCTCGCCGCGCGCTTGAGCGCTTCAAATGTTGCGTTGTCTTCCTGCGCGGTCATGCAGTAGGTGCCCTTGCCGTCGGTCAGGATCTTCGTCCACTGACGCGCGCGCTCGCCGATCAGCGTGCCCGAGAACCACGTGTTGCCCGATGACGTGTCGCACTGGATCACCGTCGGCGGCCGGTTCGCCGGCGCGTACGTAAACTTCGCGCGCGCGGCCTGGGCCTGCGCGCTGTCGGCGAGCACGACGTTGCGCGACAGCGCATACGCGGCGTCGGTCAGCTGCGGATTGAGCTGGAACACTTCGGTGCGGTAGTCGAGCGGCGGCTTGTCGTTCGGACTTTTCGTGTTGATGCCGAGAAAGCCCGTGTTCCAGCCGGCCGGAATCTCGCGCGCATCGAGCTCCCACTGCAGGCTGAAATCCACCAGATATTTCGACCATGCCGCGGAGCCGACCGTGCCTTGCGCGGGGTCGACGCCCGCGATGCCCGAGATCAGGAAATACGTGCGGCGTAGGTCGAAGCGCTGCGAGAACGTGAGCGCCATGATCGTCGCCGACGCGTTCGCATAGCCCATGCCGGTCGTGACCACGCACACGTCCTGCTTGTTGCAGTGGACGTTCGGGTAGTCGGGCGACAGGCCCGGCACGGCGATGTCGCGCCACGGGCCGATGCGGTCGAGCCACGCCTGGCCCTCCGGACCGAACATCGTGATGATCATGACCTTGACCGGGCGGCCCTGTGCACCGGTTTCGGCGAATGCGGCGTTGCTCGCGTTGTTGCCGGGGTTGTCCTGCGCGATCGACGGCGCGGTTGCACAGGCCGCGAGCGAGAAGGCGGCAGCGGAAAGGATGGAGCGAGTCAGCATCGGCGTTCCTTGTTTCGGGATGTTGGGTGAGAACGGCTGTCGGAGACTGCGCGACGAGTATAGAACGCGCTTGCGTGATGCGGAACCCGACTACGAAACGGCGGGCGGTGCTGCGGTGCCGGTGCGATGCGGGTGCAACGCGCGTGCAACGCATGACGGCATGCGTCGGAATTCGCGCGCAATTGCGCTGCAATCGACGTCCGCTGCACGAAACAAACTCAGGAATACTATGCGGTTTATCGACACGCCGGCGGCCGTGTTTGCACAACCGCCACGCCAAGCAGCGCAACGGGCCCGACCGACAGCGCGATCGTCAGCCCGAACAGGAAATCGTTCACCGGTCCTCGATGCCTTCGACGGAAGGCATCGATTCTAACCACGTCAAAATGATCCGCCGTATGAATGAGGCGTCAGGCAACGTCGACGCGCGAAGGCCCGTCCACCATCTCGCCGATCACGGCCGCGCGGTCGAAACCGTCGGCGCGGAAGCAGGCGAGCACGTCGTCCACCGCTTCCGGCGCACACGCGACCAGCAGCCCGCCCGACGTCTGCGGATCGGTCAGCAGCGCCTGCGCGACGGGCGGCAGCCCGTCGGCGAGCCGGACATCGGTGCCGTACGCCGCCCAGTTGCGGCCCGACGCACCGGTGAACACGCCGTCGGCGACGAACGCCTCGACACCCGCGAGCCACGGCAGCGACGCGTAATGCACGCGTGCGGTGAGGTTCGCGCCGCGGGCGAGCTCGAGCGTGTGCCCGAGCAGCCCGAAGCCCGTGACGTCGGTCAGCGCGTGCACGCCCGGCAGCGCGGCGAGCTCGGCGCCCGGCCGGTTCAGCTTGGTGGTGGTGGCGACCATCTGCGCGTAGCCCGCGGCATCGAGCTGGTTCTTCTTCAGCGCGGCCGACAGCACGCCGACGCCGAGCGGCTTGCCGAGCACGAGCACGTCGCCCGCGCGCGCGGCCGCGTTGCGCTTCACGCGCGACGGATGCACGACGCCAATCGCCGCGAGTCCGTAGATCGGCTCGACCGAATCGATCGAATGGCCGCCCGCGACCGGAATGCCGGCCTCCGCGCACACCGATTCACCGCCGCGCAGGATCGCCGCGATCGTCTCGTGCGGCAGCACGTTGATCGGCATCCCGACCAGCGCGAGCGCGAGAATCGGCTTGCCGCCCATCGCATAGACGTCCGATAGCGCGTTGGTCGCCGCGATGCGGCCGAAGTCGAACGGATCGTCGACAATCGGCATGAAGAAGTCGGTCGTCGCGACGATCGCCTGCTCGTCGTTCAGCCGGTAGACGGCCGCGTCGTCGGAGGTCTCGGTGCCGACCAGCAGATCCGGGAACAACGCCGGCGGCGTCGCCCGCTTCAGCAGCTCGGACAGCACGCCCGGCGCGATCTTGCAGCCGCAGCCGCCCCCGTGCGACAGGCTCGTGAGGCGCGGAACGGCGGGCGGGGTAAGGGTGGCTTCGGTCATCGTCGGCATCCGGTGAATAACAACGTTCCATTATCGACAATTCCGCGCGAGCGCGCCCGATACCCACATAATTGACGGCGCCCGCCGCTCCCGCCCCTCTCTTCGTTCATGGATCACCTCTTCATCGGCCTCGTGCTGTGCTCCGCGCTGCTGCATGCGATCTGGAATGCGTTCCTGCATGTCAGCGAGGATCGGCTCGTGCAGCTCGGCACGATGTCGCTGCCGTATCTCGCATTCGGCGCGGCGGGCGCCGCGCTGCTGCCCGCGCCGGCGCCCGCCGCATGGCCGTACATCGCCGCGTCGGCCGCGCTCGAGGTCGCCTACTGTTTCACGCTCGCGCGTGCGTACCGCAACGGCGAGTTCGGCCAGATCTATCCGATCGCGCGCGGGATTTCGCCGCTGCTCGTGTCGGTGCTCGCGCTGGCAGCGCTGCACGAGCAGCCGACCCCGTTCGGCTTCGCGGGTATCGCGCTGGTGTCGTTCGGCATCATGTCGCTCGCGCTGCGGCGCGGCTTCAGGTTCTCCGGGGAAGGCGTGCCGTATGCGCTGCTCACCGGCGTGTTCATTGCCGCGTATTCGATCTGCGACGGCGTCGGCTCGCGCGTGTCCGGCAGCGCGCTCGGCTACATCGCGTGGGTGTACCTGCTGTGGAGCGTGCCGCAGCTCGTGCTGGTCTGCGCGCTGCGCGGCGGCCCGCGCGCGGTGCTCGGTTCGCGCACCGCGCTCACGCAGGGCGCGATCGCCGGCACGATCTCGCTCGCCGCGTACGGCATCGTGATGCCTCGCGTACCGGCACCTGCCGGTCGCGACGGTTTCGGCGCTGCGCGAGACGAGCTCGATCTTCGCGGTCGCGATCGGCTGGTTCGTGATGCGCGAGCGGCCCGGCGCGCAGCGGCTCGCCGCATGCGCGCTGGTGGTCGCGGGCGCGGCGCTGATTCGGCTTTGAGCGAGCAGAGGCGCGCCGCGCGGCGCAGGCGCCGGCCTCGCCTCGACATCCTGCATCACGCCGCGACAGTGCCGTCGCATCGCCCCCGTCAAGCCGGCGCAACGATCTCGCCGAACGCCCGCTCGTCGATCGCCTCGGCGAGCGTCGCGAACGCCGTCGCGATTTCGTCTTCCGGCACGCACGCATAGCCGAGCAGCAACCCCGACGCCGCGCGTTCGCGCTCCGCGTAATAGCCGGACAGCGGCCGCACGACGATATTGCGTTCGAGCGCGGCCTGCGCGACCGCGCGATCGTCGACGCCATCGGGCAATTGCGTGACGAGATGCAGCCCGGCGTCGCTGCCGAGTGCGTGCAGCGTATCGCCGTAGCGGCGCGCGACCGCATCGAGCAGCACCTCGCGGCGCTGCCCGTACAGCGTGCGCATCTTGCGGATATGCGACACGAAGTGCCCTTCCGCGATGAACTCGGCGAGCACGGCCTGCTGCAGCAGCTGACCCTCGCGGTACAGTTCGGCGCTCGCGGTCGCAAAGCTTTCCGCGAGCGGCTCCGGCGCGACCAGATAGCCGACCCGCAGCCCCGGGAACAGCGTCTTGCCGAAACTGCCGACGTAGATCACCTGCCCGGCCGTATCGAGCCCCTGCAGCGACGCGAGCGGCCGGCTGCCGTAGCGGAATTCGCTGTCGTAGTCGTCCTCGATGATCCAGCAGCCGTGCTGGCGCGCATATTCGAGCAGCATCCGCCGCCGCGCGAGGCTCATCACCATCCCGAGCGGATACTGGTGCGACGGCGTGACGAGCATCAGCTTCGGCGGCTCGGCAAGATCGGCGGCCGATGGCGCGATCCCCTCGTCGTCGACCGGAATCGGCCGCGTGGTCAGCCCCGACACGTTCAGCACGCTGCGCACGCCCCAGTAGCACGGATCCTCGGTCCAGATGGCGTCGCCCGGATCGGTCAGCAGCCGCACCGCGAGGTCGATCGACTGGTGGATGCCGGTCGTGATCACGATCTGCTCGGGCGTGCAGCGCACCGAGCGCGACGTGCGCAGGTAGTCGGCCAGCGCCTCGCGCAACAGCGCGAGCCCGCCGCCCGGCGCGTAGGTCAGCAGGTCCGGGCGCAGGCGCCGCCAGTACTTGTTATGCAGCCGCGTCCACACGCGCGCCGGAAAGCGCGACACATCGGGCACGCCCGGCATGAACGCGCCGCCCTGGCGCTTCGACACGCCCGCGCCTTCGACGAGCCGCGTGCCGCGCACGGACAGCCGCCGCGCGGACGATGGCACCACCGCCGGGCCGGCGGCCGGATCGGGCGGCGCGCCGACGATCTCGTCCGGCGCGCTGTCGGCGACGAAGGTGCCGCGCCCCGTGGCCGAGTTCACATAGCCTTCGAGCGCAAGCTGTTCGTAAACCTGCGTGACCGTGTTGCGGGCGATCCCGAGCTCGGCCGCGAGCAGCCGCGACGACGGCACGCGCGTGCCGGCCGGCAGTTCGCGCGACAGGATCGCCTGCTGCAGCAGCCGATGCAGCTGTCGGTAGATCGGCTGTTCGCCGCCGCGCACGAGGCGCTGCGCCAGCCAGTCCGACAACACGCTTGCGCGCATGATTGGCTCCTGATTATTTATTGAAATGGCTCTGATTGTCAGAGCCAAATGTGATTATAGTCGCCTCCATGGGCTGCCAACGCGGCCGATTTTTATCCCACCGGACAGACATCAAGGAGATGACCGTGAAGAATGCCGACCTGCAGGCCCGCAAGAACGCCGCCACCCCGCGCGGCGTCGGCGTGATGTGTGATTTCTACGCAGCCCGCGCCGAGAATGCGGAGCTGTGGGATGTCGAAGGCCGCCGCTTCATCGATTTCGCCGCCGGCATCGCGGTGCTGAACACGGGCCATCGCCACCCGAAGATCGTCAAGGCGATCACGGAGCAACTGAACAGCTTCACGCACACCGCTTACCAGATCGTCCCGTACGCGTCGTACGTCGAGCTGGCCGAGAAGATCAACGAACGCGCGCCGGGCGACTTCCCGAAAAAGACGGCCTTCTTCACGACCGGCGCCGAAGCCGTCGAAAACGCGATCAAGATCGCACGCGCCGCGACCGGCCGTCCGGGTGTCATCGCGTTCTCGGGCGGCTTCCACGGCCGCACGATGATGGGCATGGCGCTGACCGGCAAGGTCGCCCCGTACAAGCTGAACTTCGGCCCGTTCCCGGGCGACGTGTTCCACGCCCCGTACCCGAACGCGCTGCACGGCGTGAGCACGGCCGATTCGATCAAGGCGATCGAGATGCTGTTCAAGGCCGACATCGATCCGAAGCGCGTCGCCGCGATCATCTTCGAACCGGTCCAGGGCGAAGGCGGTTTCTACCCGGCGCCGGCCGAGTTCGTGCGCGCGCTGCGCAAGATCTGTAACGAATACGGCATCCTGCTGATCGCCGACGAAGTGCAAACGGGCTTCGCCCGCACCGGCAAGCTGTTCGCGATGCAGCACTACGACGTGCTGGCCGACCTGATCACGATGGCGAAGAGCCTCGCGGGCGGCATGCCGCTGTCGGGCGTCGTCGGCCGTGCCGACGTAATGGATGCGGCGGCTCCCGGCGGCCTCGGCGGCACCTACGCGGGCAACCCGCTGGCGGTCGCGTCGGCGCACGCGGTGCTCGAGATCATCGACGAAGAGAAACTGTGCGAGCGCGCGACGCAACTCGGCGACGTGCTGAAGGCGAAGCTGAATTCGCTGCAGGCCGACGTGCCGCAGATCGCCGACGTGCGCGGCCCGGGCGCGATGGTCGCGGTCGAGTTCCTGAAGCCGGGTTCGGGCGAGCCGGACGCCGACTTCACGAAGCGCGTGCAGGCGCGTGCGCTCGAGCGCGGGCTGCTGCTGCTCGTATGCGGCGTGTACTCGAACGTCGTGCGCTTCCTGTTCCCGCTGACGATTCCGCAGGCCGTGTTCGACGAAGCGCTCGTGATCCTCGAGGAAGTGCTGAAGGAGACGGTCGGCGTGCCGGCCTGAGTTCCCGCCGTCTTCAATTGATTGCGCCGCCGCCGTCTTCATGACGGCGGCGGCCGTTTCATCCGTCCTTTTTCAAAGCAGGCTATTCATATGAGCACGGTTCAGGAAACCCTGGCACTGAAAGATCCGTCGCTGTTCCGCCAGCAGGCGTACGTCAACGGCGAATGGCAAGGCGCGGCGAACGGCGAGTCGTTCGAAGTCCGCAACCCGGCGACCGGCGGCCTGCTCGGCACCGTGCCGGCGATGGGCACGGCCGAGACGCGCCACGCGATCGACGCCGCGAACGCCGCATGGCCGGCGTGGCGCAAGAAGACCGCGAAGGAGCGCGCGGCGATCCTGCGCAAGTGGCACGACCTGATGATGGAAAACGCCGACGACCTCGCGCTGATCCTGACCACCGAGCAGGGCAAGTCGCTGGCCGAGGCGAAGGGCGAGATCGGCTACGCGGCATCGTTCCTCGAGTGGTTCGCGGAAGAAGGCAAGCGCGTGTACGGCGACACGATTCCGACGCCGGCGAGCGACAAGCGCATCGTCGTGACGAAGGAAGCGATCGGCGTGTGCGCGGCGATCACGCCGTGGAACTTCCCGGCGGCGATGATCACCCGCAAGGTCGGCCCGGCGCTCGCGGCGGGCTGCCCGATCGTCGTGAAGCCGGCCGAGGCGACGCCGTTCTCCGCGCTCGCGATGGCCGTGCTGGCCGAGCGCGCGGGCGTGCCGGCCGGCGTGTTCAGCGTCGTCACGGGCGACCCGAAGGCGATCGGCGGCGAGCTGACGTCGAACCCGATCGTGCGCAAGCTGTCGTTCACCGGCTCGACGCCGGTCGGCCGCCTGCTGATGGCGCAATGCGCGGCGACGGTCAAGAAGGTGTCGCTGGAGCTTGGCGGCAACGCGCCGTTCATCGTGTTCGACGATGCCGATCTCGATGCGGCCGTGCAGGGCGCGATCGCGTCGAAGTACCGCAACAGCGGCCAGACGTGCGTGTGCACGAACCGCTTCTACGTGCACGAAGCCGTATACGACCAGTTCGCGCAGAAGCTCGCGGCGGCGGTCGGCGAGCTGAAGGTCGGTCGCGGCACGGAGCCGGGCGTCACGCAGGGTCCGCTGATCAACGAAGCGGCCGTGCTGAAGGTCGAGGCGCACATCGAGGACGCGCTCGCGAAGGGCGCGACCGTCGTGACGGGCGGCAAGCGCCATGCGCTCGGCCACGGCTTCTTCGAGCCGACCGTGCTGACGGGCGTCACGCCGGCGATGAAGGTCGCGAAGGAAGAGACGTTCGGGCCGCTCGCGCCGCTGTTCAAATTCAGCAGCGACGACGAGGTGATCCGCCTCGCGAACGACACCGAGTTCGGGCTGGCCGCCTACTTCTTCAGTCGCGACATCGGCCGCGTGTGGAAGGTCGCCGAAGCGCTCGAATACGGGATGGTCGGCGTGAACACGGGACTGATCTCGAACGAAGTCGCGCCGTTCGGTGGCGTCAAGCAATCGGGCCTCGGCCGCGAAGGCTCGCACTACGGCATCGACGACTACGTCGTGATCAAGTACCTCTGCCTGGCTGTTTGATGGTTCGTGGCCTGTCGCGTTCGTGACAGGCCCTGACTGCCCGGCCGGAACCGGGCGGTCACGACGCGGGCCGGTATCCCTCTCCGCCGTGTCCGCGTCGCCTCCGCCCCCCCGCTTTCACCGAAACACGTTCACCGCGTCCACCAGCCGCGTCGCCTGCTGCTTGAGGCTTTCCGACGCCGCCGTGCTTTGCTCGACCAGCGCGGCGTTCTGCTGCGTGATGTTGTCCAGATGCACGACCGCCTGGTCGACCTGCGCGACGCCGGTGCTCTGCTCGGCTGTCGACGAGCTGATTTCCGCGATCAGGTCCGACACGCGTTTCACCTGCGTGACGATGTCCTCCATCGTCTTGCCGGCGCCATCAACGATGCGTGCGCCGGATTCGACGCGGTCGACGCTCGCGCCGATCAACGTCTTGATTTCCTTCGCCGCGTTCGCGCTGCGCTGCGCGAGTGCCCTCACCTCGCCGGCGACCACCGCGAAACCACGCCCCTGATCGCCCGCGCGCGCCGCTTCGACCGCCGCATTCAGCGCGAGAATGTTGGTCTGGAACGCGATCCCGTCGATCACGCCGATGATGTCGGAAATCTTGCGCGAACTCGCCGTGATGTCGTTCATCGTCGCGACGACCTCGCTCACCGCCTGCCCGCCGCGCTCGGCCGCGTCGCTCGCGGACACCGACAACTGGTTCGCCTGCAGCGCCGTCTCCGCATTGCTCGACACCGTGGCCGTCATCTCGGCCATCGACGCGGCCGTCTGCTGCACGCTGGTCGACGCCTGTTCGGTACGCGCGCTCAGGTCGTTGTTGCCTTGCGCGATCTCGTTGCTCGCGCGCTGCACGTTGTGCACCTGCTCGCTGACGTCGTCGACGAGCCAACGGAACATCAACCCGAGCTGGTTGATCGTGCGCAGCGTCATGCCGATCTCGTCGACGCGGTTCATCGCGACACCGGTGCGGCTCTCGCCGGTCGCGACGCGCAACGCCTGATCGCGCAACTGCATCAGCGGTCGCGCGATCTGCGCGTCGAGCCACAGCCCGGCCGCAACCGATATGCCGGCCGTCGCGGCCGCGAACGCCGCGAGCCCGCCACCGGTCAGCCCGCACGCCCACCCGGCGCCGACGACGGCCGGCGCGAGCACGCACAGCGTCGAATGCAGCCGCGCCCGCACCGACATCGTCTGGAACAGCGACGCGACGCGCATCAGCCCGGTCCGCACGATCAGCCCCTTGTGGAAACGGCGGTTGCCGGCCTTGCCTTCGCGGAACGCGCGATACAGCGCGTCGGCCGCCGCGATCTCGTCGCGCGACGCCTTCGTGCGCACCGACATGTAGCCCGTCGGCTGCCCGTTGCGCATCACCGGCACCGTATTCGAGCGCACCCAGTAGTGATCGCCGTTCTTGCGGCGGTTCTTCACGAGTGCCGTCCACGGTTCACCGTTCTTCAGCGTCGCCCACATGTCGGCGAACGCCTCTTTCGGCATGTCCGGGTGCCGCACGACGTTGTGCGGCTGACCTTCGATCTCCTCGGGAGAAAATCCGCTGACCTGGATGAACGCGGCGTTCGCGTACTTGATGTAACTGTCCGCGTCGGTGGTCGACATCAGCGTCGCGTCGTCGGGAAATTCGAATTCGCGTTGGGTGACAGGCTGGTTATTGCGCATGGTGTGGAGTTCCGGGTTGCGGATCTTGCGTCCGCTTGTGGATGGGATCGAGACCGTACGCAGCGCGGTCGGCCCGCATGCGTTCGGTCACACTCCTGCGCTTTCGGCAAATCTGACGAAAACATTATGCCGGGCACGGGTAAATATGTATTAGATATGCATCATCTTGATTCAGTCGAACACTTTGTTTATACGTGAATCAAAAAATCCATTTTTATCCGATACCCATTCGAATCTCGTCAAATCGGAAACTCGGAGATTCGCCGCCGACGATTACCGAAACACGTTCACCGCATCGACGAGCCGTGTCGCCTGCTGCTTGAGGCTTTCCGACGCCGCCGCGCTTTGCTCGACCAGCGCCGCGTTCTGCTGCGTGATGTTGTCCAGATGCACGACCGCCTGGTCGACCTGCGCGACGCCGGTGCTCTGCTCGGCCGTCGACGAGCTGATTTCCGCGATCAGGTCCGACACGCGCTTCACCTGCGTGACGATGTCCTCCATCGTCCTGCCCGCATCGTCGACCCGCCGGGCACCCGACTCGACCCGGTCGACGCTCGCGCCGATCAGCGTCTTGATTTCCTTCGCGGCGTTCGCGCTGCGCTGCGCGAGCGCCCTCACCTCGCCGGCAACCACCGCGAAACCGCGCCCCTGTTCGCCCGCGCGTGCCGCTTCGACCGCCGCGTTCAGCGCAAGGATGTTGGTCTGGAACGCGATCCCGTCGATCACGCCGATGATGTCGGCGATCTTGCGCGAGCTCTCGGTGATGTCGCGCATCGTCGTGACGACTTCGCTCACCGCCTGCCCGCCGCGCTCGGCCGCATCGCTCGCGGACACCGCAAAGCGGTTCGCCTGGAGCGCGGTCTCCGCATTGCTGTCGACGGTCGCCGTCATCTCGGCCATCGATGCGGCCGTCTGCTGCACGCTCGACGCGGCCTGTTCGGTGCGCGCGCTCAGGTCGTTGTTGCCCTGGGCGATCTCGTTGCTCGCGCGCTGCACGTTGTGCACCTGCTCGCTGACATCGTCGACGAGCCAACGGAACATCAGCCCGAGCTGATTGATCGTGCGCAGCGTCATGCCGATCTCGTCGACGCGGTTCATCCGCACGCCGCGCCGGCTTTCGCCGGTCGCGACATTCAGCGCCTGGTCGTGCAGCTGCTTCAGCGGACGCACGATCTGCGCATCGAGCCACAGCCCAGCCGCCACCGACACGCCGGCCGTCGCCGCCGCAAACGCCGCGAGCCCACCACCGGTCAGCCCGCAGGCCCAGCCCGCGCCGACGACGGCCGGCGCCAGCACGCACAGCGCCGCATGAACGCGCGCGCGCACCGACATCGTTTGCGGCAGCGACGCGATGCGCAGCAGCCCGGTCCTGACGATCAAGCCCTTGTGGAAGCGGCGCTGGCCCGCCTTGCCCTCGCTGAACGCACGATACAGCGGGTCGACGGCCGCGACCTCGTCGCGCGGCGCGCGGGTGCGCACCGACATATAGCCGTGCGGCGCGCCGTTGCGCATCACGGGCACCGCGTTCGCGCGCACCCAGTAATGGTCGCCGTTCTTGCGGCGGTTCTTCACGAGCGCGGTCCACGGTTCGCCGTTCTTCAGCGTCGCCCACATGTCGGCGAACGCCTCCTTCGGCATGTCCGGGTGCCGCACGACGTTGTGTGGCTGGCCGACGAGGTCGTCGGTCGAGAAGCCGCTCACATGCGCGAACGTCGTGTTCGCGTAGGTGATGATGCTGTCGGCATCGGTGGTCGACATCAGCGTGACGTCGTCGGGGAATTCGAATTCTTGTTGGGTGACAGGCTGGTTATTGCGCATGCGGGGCTCCAAAAGGCGGATCCGGGCACAGGATCCGCGCGGCGCGAAAATCACGCTCAGTAGCCGAAAAACGGTTTATCGCTTCACGACGGTCTCCTCTAACTGTCGGCAATTTCCGGAAAAACCTTAATCCGGACACGCGTAAAATATCGAATTCGGCCTTCAGGATGATTTCGATCAAATAATCCCGTGATAAACACGCCCGGCGCTTTGCGGGATGCAATCCGATTGCGTTATGGGATAACGTCAAGCGACGCACCAATTCAGGCAATCGTTGCGCGCAACGAAACGATTCAGCCTGATCGGCTTCATTCAACCGGCATTCTCGAACGCGTATTTCCATTCGCCCGATACCACCCACACGGAGAACGACATTGCAGAACCCGCCGCGGCCGCCAGCCACGCCGAAGATCCTCGTCAGCATGTGCGTGCTCGGTCACCCCGTCCGATACAACGGCTCGGCGAAGACCGCCGCGCACGAAACGCTCGCACGGTGGCAGCGTGAAGGGCGTCTGGTGCCCGTGTGTCCGGAACTCGCAGGGGGCATGAGCGTGCCGCGTCCGCCCGCCGAAATCGCGAACGGCGAATCGGGGCAACGCGTTCTGGTGGGTGCCGCGCGCATCGTCGACGTGCACGGTACCGACGTGACGGCGCAGTTCGTCGACGGTGCGCAAGCGGCGCTCGCGCTGGCACGCGCGCACGATTGCCGCTTCGCGATCCTCGCGGACGGGAGTCCGTCGTGCGGAAGCAATTTCATTTACGACGGGAGTTTTGCGGGCCGGCGGCTTGCCGGCGCCGGCGTGACGGCGGCGCTGCTGCGCCAGCACGGCGTGGAGGTATTCGCGGACACCGAGATCGACGCGCTCGCCGCGCGCCTCGCGCAACCATCGCCCGCTGAATGACGATGTGGCCGGCACGAAGATCGCGCGCGGCCACATCGTTCGAAAAGGAAACACAGTGAAGCGGCGCGCATGCCGCGCGCGCTTCACCGCATCACGCGATCACACGCGTTCGATCGCGATCGCGATGCCTTGGCCGACGCCGATGCACATGGTGCACAGCGCGAAGCGGCCGTTGGTGCGATGCAGCTGGTACATCGCGGTCGTGACCAGACGCGCGCCCGACGCGCCGAGCGGATGACCGAGCGCGATCGCGCCGCCGTTCGGGTTCACGCGGGGATCGTCGTCGGCGACGCCGAGCATGCGGAGCACCGCGAGGCCCTGCGACGCGAACGCTTCGTTCAGCTCGATCACGTCGAACTGGTCGATCGTCATCCCGAGCCGCGCGAGCAGCTTCTGCGTGGCCGGCGCGGGGCCGATGCCCATCACGCGCGGCGCGACGCCGGCCGTCGCGATGCCGAGCACGCGGGCGCGCGGCGTCAGGCCGAAGCGCTTCGCGGTAGCCTCGTTCGCGAGCAGCAGCGCAGCGGCGCCGTCGTTGACGCCCGACGCGTTGCCGGCCGTCACCGAGCCGTCCGGACGCACGACGCCCTTCAGCTTCGCGAGCGCTTCGAGCGACGTTTCGCGCGGATGCTCGTCCCGCGAAAAGACGACCGGATCGCCCTTCTTCTGCGGAATCGTGACCGATACGATTTCCTCGGCGAGCGTGCCGTCTTGTTGCGCTCGCGCGGCCTTCTGCTGGCTGCGCAGCGCGAACAGATCCTGATCGGCGCGGCTGATGTTGTAGTCGACCGCGACGTTCTCGCCCGTCTCCGGCATCGAATCCACGCCATGCAGCTGTTTCATCAGCGGATTGACGAAACGCCAGCCGATCGTCGTGTCGTAGATGTCGGCCTGGCGCGCGAACGCGCTGGCGGCCTTGCCCATCACGAACGGCGCGCGCGTCATGCTTTCGACGCCGCCGGCCACCATCAGCGCGGCCTCGCCCGACTTGATCGCGCGCGCGGCCACACCGACCGCGTCCATTCCGGAACCGCACAGGCGATTGATCGTCGAACCCGGCACGCCCTCCGGCAGGCCCGCGAGTAGCGCGGACATGCGCGCGACGTTGCGGTTGTCCTCGCCGGCCTGGTTCGCGCAGCCGTAGATCACGTCGTCGATTGCCGTCCAGTCGACGTCGCGGTTGCGCTCGACGAGCGCCTTGAGCGGCACCGCGCCGAGGTCGTCGGCGCGCACGCCGGACAGCGCGCCGCCGTAACGGCCGATCGGGGTACGAATCGCATCACACAGAAAAGCTTCGGTCATCAGTGTCTCCGGTCTCATGCAAAGCAGGGAAGTGAATGAAACGCGCCCCTTGCATTGCCCGCCGGGATGCGCTTAAATGTTCTTTATACGAACATAAGATCGTGTATCGAACGTTCAACGCATCATAGGGAGTGCGGGGACGACCTGTCAAGCGCCCGGTCGGCGGGGCGGTTGGCGTGTCAGGCCCCATGCGCTATCTTCTCGGCTGCACGACAATCCGACCGTTCATGACAACCGAAGACATCCAGACGAAACCCGGCGACTCTTATGTGCAGTCGTTCGCGCGCGGCCTCGCGGTGATCCGCGCGTTCGACGCCCAGCGCCCGGAGCAGACGCTCACCGAGGTCGCCTCGGCCACCGGGCTGACCCGCGCGGGCGCGCGCCGGATCCTGCTGACGCTGCAGACGCTCGGCTACGTCGAAGCGGACGGCCGGCTGTTCCGGCTCACGCCGAAGATCCTCGAACTCGGCTTCGCGTATCTCACGTCGATGCCGTTCTGGAATCTCGCCGATCCGGTGATGGAGCAATTGTCCGCGCAGATCCACGAAAGCTGCTCGGCCGCCGTGCTCGACCGCACCGAGATCGTCTACGTGCTGCGCGTGCCGACCCGCAAGATCATGACGATCAACCTGTCGATCGGCAGCCGCCTGCCCGCGTACTGCACGTCGATGGGCCGCGTGCTGCTGTCCGCGCTCGACGACGCGACGCTCGACGAAACGCTCGCGCAGAGCAACATCCGTGCGCACACGCCCCGCACGATCACCGACATCGGCGAGTTGAAGGCGACGATCGCGCAGGCGCGCCAGCAAGGCTGGGCCGTGGTCGACCAGGAACTGGAAGTGGGCCTGATGTCGATTTCCGCGCCGATCCGCAACCGGCGCGGGCAGGTGATCGCCGCGATGAACATCAGCGGCAACGCGCAGCGGCATACCGCGAAGCAGATGGTGAAGGAGTTTCTCGCGCCGCTGCAGCAGGCCGCGCAGACGGTGTCGGAGCTGGTGGCGCGGCGCGGGTGAGTGAGCCCGGCGGACCGGCACGCGCGTGCGGGACGTTCCCCCGCAGCCGGGGCGCCGCGGTGGGCTGCCTCGATTGCCGTGTCGCGATACGACAATTCGCGCGTAAAAAGACGGGCGGCGTGCGCCGCCCGCTCAACTCTCTGACTCTATTGCAACGTCCTTCTCACGGAGGGCGGAGCGAACTCCGCACCACCAATTTAGTGACGCGGCAAAGCCTGGTCAATTTGACTAGAACGAAATTGCACGGCGCCTTTCGGTCAGCATGCCGCCCGGCCGCTCACGCGCCCAGCAACATCCCCGTGCGCACCGGCACCGCCCCGGTCACGCGGCCGAGCGGCGCGCCGGCCGTCACGAAGCGGATCGCGCGCCGCATGTAGAACACGCCGTCGGTGCTGCTCGATACCGTCGTGATCGCGTCGGTCATCGGATCGACGATGTCGAACAGCGGATCGCCCCCGGCGCGGCACGTCAGTCCATCGACTCGCGCGCGGTCTCGCGCAGCATCGCCACCGCGATCAGCGACAGCACCACGCAGGCGGCCACATAGCCGGCCGGCGCGAGCTTGCTGCCGGTCGTCTTCACGAGCCAGGTCGCGACCAGCTGCGCGGTGCCGCCGAAAATCGTCACCGCGAGCGCATATGCGATCGAGATCCCCGTCGCGCGCACATGGCGCGGCAGCGATTCGCACATCAGCGCCATTTCAGATGCCGACCCGAGCGAATAGAACAGCAGCATCAGCGCGGTCAGCGGCAGGATCACGGACAGCGTCGGATGATGGTTCATCAGCCAGAACGCCGGGAACAGCAGCAGGACGAGCACGCCGCGCCCGACGAAGATCGGCATGCGCCGGCTGCCGAGACGGTCCGACAGCCAGCCGAACAGCGGACACGTCACCAGCATCACGCAGCCCGACGCGACGCCGACGAACATCGACAGCTTCATCGGCAGCCCGAGCGTATGGATCGCGTAGGTCGGCATGTAGAAGGTCAGGATGTAGGTCGACACCGTGCCGCCCATCACCGTCAGCATCAACAGCAGCACCGTGCGCGTGTGCCGTGAGAACAGCTCGCGCAGCACGCCGCGTTCGATGCCGTGATGGCTGTCGCCGGGCGCATCATCCGCGAGCCTGCGGCGCAAATACATGCCGACCGGTGCGATCAGCACGCCCACGAAGAACGGCAGGCGCCAGCCCCAGCCCTCGAGCGCATCCTTCGTCAGCGTGTTCGACAGCAGCGCCGCGAAACCCGAACCCATCAGCGCGGCGCCGCCCTGCGTCGCGAGCTGCCAGCTCGCGCGGAACGCACGGTGCGACGTGCCGCCCTGCTCGATCAGCGTGGATGTCGCGGCACCGAACTCGCCGCCCTGCGAGAAGCCCTGCATCAGCCGCGCGCAGACGACCAGCAGCGGCGCGGCCACGCCGGCCTGTGCGTAGGTCGGCGCGATCGCGATCAGGCCGGTGCCGAGCGCCATCAGCATGATCGTCAGGTTCAGCGCGGCCTTGCGGCCGCGGCGGTCCGCATAGACGCCGAGCACGACGCTGCCGAGCGGCCGCGTGAAGAAGCCGGCGGCAAACGTCGCGACCGACAGCAGCAGCGACGTGGTCGGGTCGCTCGACGGGAAGAACAGCTTGCCGATCAGTACTGCGAAAAAGCCGTACACGGTGAAATCGAAGAACTCCAGCCAGTTGCCGATCACGGCCGCCGCGATCGCGCCGCGCTTCGTGACGGCCGGTGCGCCGCGCGTATCGGGTTCGGCGGCGCCCGTCGACGCGGGGTGCAGCGCGAGATGGTCTTTCTGCATCGTTCGTCTCTCCTCTCAATGCGGCCGGAAGCGCCGGCCGGTCGTCGCCCGCCGCCGCCGGGATTACTGCCCGAGGTAACGCTCCACGAGGCGCGTCCAGAACGCCGCGCCGATCGGCAGATTGCGATCGTTGAAGTCGTACTTCGGGTTGTGCACCATGCAGCCGTCTTCCCCTTCGCCGTTGCCGAGCCGCACGAACGAGCCGGGCCGCTGCTGCAGCATGAACGCGAAATCCTCGCTGCCCATCAGCAGGTCGGCCTGCTCGACGACGTGCGCGTCGCCGACCAGCTCGCGCGCGACCTGCGCGGCGAAATCCGTTTCGGCATCCGAATTGACGACGACCGGATAGCCTTCGATGTACTCGACGTGTGCGGTCGCGCCGTAGCTCGCGGCCTGCGATTCGGCGAGCTCGACGATGCGGCGCTTCAGCAGCGCGCGCACTTCCGGGCTGAACGAACGCACGCTGAGTTCGAGACGCGCGCCGTTCGGGATCACGTTGTTCGCGGTGCCCGCGTGCATCGAGCCGACCGTGACGACCGCCGGCTGCGACGGGTCGACGTTGCGCGCGACGATCGTCTGCAGCGCCATCACGATGCTCGCCGCGACGACCACCGGGTCGACCGTCAGGTGCGGCCGCGCCGCATGGCCGCCGACGCCCTCGATCGAGATGATCGCCTTGTCGCCGGCCGACATGAACGGGCCGCGCCGCGTGAGGAACACGCCGGGCGCCGCGCCCGGATGGTTGTGCATGCCGAACACCGCGTCGCACGGAAAACGCTCGAACAGGCCGTCGTCGATCATCTTCTTCGCGCCGCTGTCGACGCCGTGCTCTTCGGCCGGCTGGAAATACAGGTGCACGGTGCCGGAAAAGTTGCGCGTCTTCGCGAGATGCTGCGCGGCGCCGAGCAGCATCGTCGTGTGGCCGTCGTGGCCGCATGCGTGCATCTTGCCGTGCGTGCCGCTCGCATACGGCAGGCCCGTCGCCTCGAGGATCGGCAGCGCATCCATGTCCGCGCGGATGCCGATGCTGCGCGTGCCGTCGCCGACCCGCAGCGTGCCGACCACACCCGTCTGCCCGACCCCGCGCGTCACCTGCCAGCCCCATTGCTCAAGCTTGTCCGCGACGAGCGCGGCCGTCTCGTGCTCTTCGTACGCGAGTTCCGGGTGGTGGTGAATGTGATGGCGGATCTCGCGCAGCCCGCCGGCGGCGGGCATGAGATCGTCGATTTCGGTGAATCGGACGTCGGTGGTCATCAAGCGGCTCCTGCTGATCGTCAGCGTGTCAGCCGCACGCGGAGGATTGCGTGCGGGAAAGCGAGCCACTATAGCGAGCCGATATCAGCTCAATAAGATGCGGAATTTTTCACCGCGATAAGATTTCTTAATCAGGGTTAATACGGATGCGGGGCGCTACTTGTAGCCTTCGATTAGATGTGGTTACGGGCGCTGGGAGAATCGCTGGGCTGCCCGCTTGCAGATAGCGCCAGATCCGGTCATGCGTTCGCCTGGCGAAACCCATGCGCGGCAGTTCGAATTATTCGAACCGCCCCGTGTCGAATGACGTCGCTCGTCGCGGCGACTCAGAAGGTACACGTCGCGAATTAAAGCGGGCACTGACCATAGCCTTGCGAAGACCAGTGTCAACTCCCGAGTAGCGCCGGCAACTCCTATCGCGCGTTGTACGAAACCAGAGTTTGAGCAGGCGATCGTACCGTAGTGGTAAAAGATCAACTCAGAGTCTTTGTCAGCCATAGGTGCCCACCTCCCCAATCGGTGGACACCTATGCTCCTCGGTCAGAGCGCCGTGACGTAGACGTCGAGAATGGACCCCTTACGGTCGATCAACCTCAATTGCTATAGATCAGACCGCGAGCGGCGCCGTTGACGTAAATCCTGCCATACGTGTTCCAGTCGCCGGCCATCACGCCGGAGTCGCCGAATTGGTGCGTGTCATCGTTGAAGCGCGCCCACGTTGCACCACCGTCGTCGGAATGGTAAATGCCCCAGACGCCGTTCAATGTGCCTTCCACGTAGACCGCGGCCGAGTACGACGAACCGGTCGGTGCCCTGCCCAAGGCGATCACGGTGGCGCCCGGTGTGTCGTTGGTCGACGCAAAGACGCTGAGCTTCGTCCAGGTTGCCCCCGAGTCCACCGAGTGGTACACGGCCGTGCCGTCGGCCAGCCAGAGGTCACCCTCGGCGTTCGGATTGACCGCCATCGACGTATCCCGCCACGAATTCCAGGCCAGGTTCGCGTTCACGGAGCCCTGGCTCAGCGCGAACGTGTGGCCGCCGTCGTTCGAGACGTAGATCTTGCCGCGCTGCCAGCTCCACGGTGCGCCGCCGGAGTCGTAAGCATAGACCTTGTTCGGGTTCTTGCGGTCCGCGGCCAGGCGGTAGGCACGCTGGAAGCCGTTCCATGTGGCACTGAACGCCGGCAGGTTGGTCGCCGTCCAGCTGGCGCCATTGTTTGTCGTATACGACGGCACCGAGTCCGGCGGTGCCCAGGTCACGTTGTTGCGGGATGGGACGACCAGGTTGCCCACGTTGCTCTGGCTTGCCGCTGCGCCGTTGGGCAGCGACGCGAACGTCGACCAGCTATTGCCGCTGTCGCCGGACCAGAAGCCCTTGGTGGCATGGCCGTTGGCGTTGTCGACGCCCGCGGCGGCGATGTACGTCGGATCGGACCACGACATATCGGCCGAATTGCCGCTGCTCCACGTGTTCAACGGGCCTTTCGTCGGCCTCGTCGAGAGGTCCGTATTGACCCACGTGCCGATGTCGCCGGCGCTGTTGATGAAGTTATACGACGCGCCGGGCGGCGCCGTGACGAGCGCCAGCGTCACGGTTTCCTCGAGGTTGTCGACCTTGGGGCTCCAGGTTGGCGTGGGCGACGAGGCGTTCATGGTTTCGCAGATGCCGCCGCCGTGGACGTGCATGACGTGATCGCGATTGGCGGGGTCGATGGTGACGCCCTCGACCCAGCCGGCGCAGCCACCCGAGGCAGTGCCGGTGTGCGGCATGCCGGCCTCGATTTCGCGCCACGTACTGCCCCCGTCGTCGGATAGCTGGATGGTCTTGCTGGTGTCGCTCCAGCCGGTCATGCCCAGTGCGATGCGGGCGGACGAGCCCAGACCTGAGACGGACAGGCCGCCAAAGCCGTTGCTGTTGGAGCTGTTGAGCAGCGTCCAGTTGCTGTTGTTGCTTCCGCCGAACTTGTAGAGATAGCTCGGTCCGCCGATGCCCTGGCCGACGCCCGCGTTGAACACCACGTAGAAGTTGCCGTCGGACGTGCGCACGACGTGCGGGATGTAGTAGCCGGACACCGTCGGCGGGACGGGCACCGGCGTCCACGAGAAGCCGCCGTTGGTGGACTTGTACAGGGTCGACGTCAGGCCCGCCGCGTTGGCGTAATCCGGGGCGACGGTGGCCCACATGATCCAGGTCGGCTGGCCGCCGCCCGTGCCCGACGTGTCGAAGATGACCTGCTCGACGCCCAGCGGGGAGCCGCCGCCGCTGATCGTAGTGGAGGACAGGCCCGTGACCTGCGTCCAGGTGCGGCCGGAATCGGCACTCTTCCACAGGCCGGCCGTGCGCGATCCGTAGAACAGCGTCGAGGGATTGTTGGGGTCGACCTGCAGGCGCTCGCCCGTGGCCCGGCCGTTGTCGTTGCCGCCCACCGGGAACGGCAGGTCGTAGTGCGTCCAGGTGTTACCACGGTCGCTCGAGATGTAGATGCGGCCGTTGTGACCCTGCGTCACGGTAATGCCGGTCATCATGTAGACGAGCTGATCGTTGTTCGGGTCGAGCGCGAGGCTTTCGACGCCGTGGAAATCGCCCTCGCCTGCACCGAAACCGATGCCGTCGGTGATAGGCGTCCACGTCGAGTTGGTCGCGTTCCAGCGGTACGCGCCGCCAACGTCGGTGCGTGCGTACAGCAGGCTCGCGTTGGCTGGATGGTAGATGAGGCCGGTGACATAGCCGCCCCCGCCCCACTTGACACTGGTCCAACTGGCCGCCGGCAGGTTGCTGCCGCTGCCATTTCCGCCGATCTGGCCGCGATTGGCGGCTACATTGGCACTCATGTTGGTCACGCCTGTCGCGCTATCGGATCCGCCGCCACAGCCCCATAACGCACACGCCATCGCCGCAGCGGCAAGCCATCGTTGAGAAAACGCGGTCATCGAAGAAATCCTTAAAGGAAGAGGTCCATCGCAGGGCCCGCCATCGGGCCCAGCGCAATCAATTCGCCATGAGCGCTGCGATCTGCGCAGCGCTGAGCGCACCGCGATAGATGCGGAAATCGTCGATCAGGCCGTGGAACGTGGCGTCGGCACTGTATTGCGATTTGCCCAGCCAGTTCTGCGTGGTACTGCCCAAGCGGAACGGCGCCTGGAACATCGCCGTGTTGGTACTGACGGGCGTGCCGTCCACGTACATCGTGCCGGTCGAACCCGATAGCGTGACGGCCACATGCACCCATCGCTTGCTCGGCAGCTCGGTGGGAGCGTCGATGATCTGTTCCGGAGGACCGTCACCGGGGCCGTTGGCCGTCATGGCGAAGCGCATGCCGGCCCAGCCGCTGCGCAACTGCCCGCGCGGCGTGAACATCATGTAGCGGTGGAAGCCCGTGCCGAAGTCGAACAGGCGTGCCCACGTTTGCGAGCCGTTCCAGAACACCCAGCTGGCGATGGTGAAGTCCGACACATCGGCCAGCAGATCGTCGGGCAACGCCACATACGCGCCAGAACCGTTGAGCGAGACCGCGTTGCCGCTGTGCCCCACTGCCCACGTTGCGCCGTTGAGCGTGCCATTGCGCCCGTTGCCCGAGCTATCGGCGGCCGTGATGCCGCCGCCTTCATCGAAGGTGAGGTGCGCAAGCAACTGCTGCGTCGTGATCACTTTCACTTCGTTGGAGGGCGCCGATTCGCCCGCAATCGTTTGCGCTGTCACGACATAAAAATACGTGCCGGCACCGGCTGGCATATCGGTATAGGTCAGCAGATCGGTGATACCGCTCCGGATGGTGCTGTACGGTCCGCCGGCAATGGTGGCGCGCTTGACGTTGTAGCTGACCGCGTTGCCGCTGCCCCACCACGACAGCACCACCTTGCCCGCGTTGGCGTAGCCGGTCAGGCCGGTCGGTGTTGCGGCAGGAGTGCCGGGGTCGAGCGTGCAGGTGAGCGTGCCGTAGCCAAGCTGGTCGAAGCCGCCACTGTTGGGGCCATAGTTGCCGCCGCCGCCTTCCGGTGCCACAAGCTCGGCAGCGCGCTGGGTGTAAGGCGCCGCCAGACCTTTGCGGTTGATGTAATGGTTGGCCACCAGCGCCCAGCAGGGCCGCCCCAGGGCGTCGCCTTGCCCGCCGGCGGCGAACTGCGTCTGGATGACGCCGGCGCTGTTCTGGTACGTGGCGAAAGGCACCGTGTAGAACGCGCCGCCTGCCTGCTTCAGGTTGGCCTTGGCCACGTATTCCGCGCCCGCCAGGAAGCGATTGTTGTCATAGCCGTACAGGTCGATGCCCTGATTCCACGCCATCTCGCAAATGGCGCCCGTCAATGCAATGCCGAGCGTGCTGCGGCCCTGGTCCCGGCCGGCTTCCTGCCATTGCCCGAGGTTGCCGGGGTGCATGTAGTACACGGCTTGCCGGATACAGCCGTTACTGCCACCGGTCTTGAAATGAGTGATGGCCTCGTTGACGAGTTCGGCATCGTCGCACAGCACGCCGATGGCCAGGACGCACGCGATGTTGGCCAGGCCCCAGTTGGCCCAGTAGTGCGTGTCCATCGCGGTGTCGATACGGGTCAGGAAAGCATGGCTGACTGGGTAGAAGACATTGCGCATCATCGCCTGGAATGCAGCGAGGCCGGCCGGACTCCAGCCGCTGTAGCCGCGCATGATTTCGGCTGCGTTGGCGAATTCGTAGCCGTAGATGCCGGCGGCGAGCGCCACGTCACTGCCGCCAAGCGTCGTCAGCGTCGAGGCCCATTGGTCCAGATACTCCACGGCTTTGTCGGCGTAGCGTTTGTCGTCCGACACCTTCCAGCGCAGCGCGTCGCCGTAGGCGGCGGCGATGTCGTTGTAGAGGGCGCCGTAGTTCTGACCATGCGTTGGATCATTGCCGCGATAGATGCCGACCTGCGGGTTCGGCTTGTTCGTCAGGCGCGTGTGACCGTTGGCGACCAGCACGTTCCAGCTATCGATCCACGGGGAAGCGTGCGCGCCGACTTTAGCGCGCATGCGTTCGAAATCCGCCTCGGTATGCAGCAAACCGGGATGCTTGAAGGCGCGGGTTTGGGCAGTGCCTGCCGACGTCGCCCCTGCGTCGATACCGTCCGAAGCTGGAGCAACTCCGGACGCCTGGCCGGTGCCGTTTGCCGATGTACGCTCACCGCCTGTAACCGCGTTGCTTCCGTCGCCGCCGCATCCGGCCAGAAGCGTTGCACCGAGCCCCATCACGAAATGGCGTCGTGCAATATTTTCGATGTCGCCGAGTGGGACGATTTCCTCGGATAGCATCGTCGATGCTCCGTTGTCTCGCATGTCTGGATCCCCAGTTTTTTAGCTATAGTCGAAGCGACAAAAATGTACGAACTGTTCCGTATTCATCAGGAACGCGTAGCATTCTATCCAGTGCGACAGGGATTCAATCAAGCGAAAAAAAAACAAATTCACCAATGACACGCAATTGTCACATCGGTGATGCAGGGATTGAGGAATGCGCGAAGCGGCTGGGCACCGCCGTAGAACAAAGCAAAGTTGAGCTTGGGCAGGATCTGTTGTCCGTATCCCTTTGAAAGTCGAGCATATCCACGGTGAGGATATGCTTCCTTGAGAATTGCTTTCGCTTGATGTCTTGCATTGCTTTGAGGAAGCGGCGGCCGCGCGAGCCGTCGAAAGAATCGGGACGTTCGTGGCGAAGGTGTATCGCGACGCGGCCATGAGAGCTCTCGACCTGGCCAAGAGCCCTGAGCTGCCCCACCCTCGGAAGTATCCAGTTCTGCCAGCAGGACGCTGGTAGAACTGGATGGGCCAGCAATTCGGCAATCCGCCTGCGCGGCTATTACATCTGCGTGCCTTGCATCGACGGGTAGTCGATGTAGCCTTCGGCGCCGCCAGCGTAGAAGGTATTACGGTCACCCGTGTTCAGCGGCGCGTTCGCCTTGAGGCGCTCCAGGAAGTCCGGGTTAGCCAGAATGGCCTGACCATAGGCCTCGATGTCCGCCAGACCGGCCTTGACGTCCGAGCCGATCTGCTCGCGCGGCCGGCTGGGGCGGTTGACGATCAGCACCGTCTTCCACAGCGCACGGATATCGGCCAGGAGCGGCTCGTTTCCCACGTGCAGAAGGTGGAGATAGGCCAAACCCAGTTTGTCCAGCTCGCGCACCAGATAGCGATACAAGTCAGGACCTTCGGTACCCTCGTCAATGCCATTCATGGGAACGCCCGGCGACAGGCGGATGCCGGTGCGATCCGGTCCGATTTCCTCGGCGATGGCCTTGGCGACTTCGATCGCGAATCGGGCACGGTTCTCGATCGAGCCACCGTAGGCATCCGTCCGGGTGTTCGCGCTCGGTGCGATGAACTGGTGGATGAGATAGCCATTGGCACCGTGGATCTCGACGCCATCGGCCCCAGCCTCGACGGCGCGGCGTGCGGCGATGCGGAAGTCGTTGACGGTCGCGGCGATCTCGTCAACGCTCAATGCACGTGGCTCCGGGATGTCGACCATGCCATTCAGCGTGAACATCTGGGCGCCTGGGGCAATTCGCGACGGCGCGACCGGCTGGCGATGGTGGGGGGTGTTGTCAGGGTGCGAAACACGCCCGACGTGCATCAACTGAATGAACAGACGGCTACCTTTGGCGTGCACGGCAGAAGCAACGCCGCGCCAGCCCGCTACATGCGCATCGGTGTAGATGCCGGGGGTGGCCAGATAACCCTGACCATCATCCGACGGCTGCGTACCTTCGCTGATCAACAGACCGACGCTGGCGCGCTGGGCATAATACTCGGCCGCCAGGTCGCCCGGCGTGCCGTCCGGCTTGGCGCGACTGCGCGTCATGGGCGCCATCGCGAAGCGGTTGGATAGTTCGATTGCGCCCAGTTCAACAGGCTGCCAGATATGTGTCATTTTTCGTTCCTCTGTATGTTCCGAATCGAGCACTCCGGATGCCGGAGCGCATGCTTCAGCCGATATTCAATGCCTGAACCAGCTGGCCACCTTCAGGCGTGCTCCAACTGCCGGCCAGTTCGGCGATGAGCTGGTTGGTGCTCGTCAAGGTGACGCCTGCACGCTCCATGCGGCGCAACGCAATGTCGTCGGCGATCTTGCTGGGCGAGCCACCTGCGTCGGCGACCACCTGCACCTCGTGGCCCTGTCCAACCAGGGTCAGCGCCGGATACACCGTGCAGACGTCGTTGGTGACGCCTGCCAGGATGAACTTCGTACGGCCGGTCGCCTTGACGGCAGCAGCGAACGCTTCGTCGTCCATCGCATTGACGATGCCCGCGCGCTTGACGCGCGCAGCGAATTCGTCGGGAAGGATGGCTTCGAGCTCGCTCAGCAGCGGGCCTTGGGCCGCCTCTTCCATGCTGGAAGTCAGTACCGTCGGGATGTTGAGGATCTTGGCAGCCTTGGCGAGAATGATGGCATTCCTCTTCATTTCATCGAAGGATGTGGAAGTCACCCAGCCCATGGTGCCGACTTGGTGGTCGATGAGGAGCAACGCTGCGCTCGCACCGGTGAGTCGTTGGAAAGTCACGATGTTCTCCTGGAGAAATTGACGTGCGGATTAAAGGTGTTTTGCAGGCACGATGGGGGAATCCAACGTGCCGAATTCACCGCGCTGGTAGGCGGCTATCGCGGATGCCAGCGCTGCACTCGAAGCCATGGCCATCGGGCCTTGCCAATGCACCGGCTGGCGTAACGGCGGTCCGCTGAAGAGCACGGCTTTTGCGTTACCTCGTGTCGCCGAAAGGACGAGTTCGTGTCCTGTCTTCTGCGCAGGAAACGCCGGCACGGCGAATTGCTCGCGCTCGAAAAGCTGCCCGTTGATCGCCAGGTCTCCGTGAATCGGCATCACGAATGCAGCATGTCCCGCGGGAACAGGCACGCAGAGTTCAGCGCCATCGTGCAGGGCGATATCGAGCAAGGTCAGCTCGGTGGGGGTTTCCAATGGCGACTTGGCACTACTGAATGTTCCCAGAGGCACCCGCACCTTGGCGCCAGCCGCATGGACCACCGGCACGTCGGAAGGCGCCAGGCTCAACGCGAACGGCGCGCCGTTCTGCCGCGCCTCGGGCAGGTTCACGAAGATCTGCAGGGTATGGACCGTCTTGCCTGTCTCGACGGGGAACTCTTCGTGCACCACGCCCCGCCCGGCCGCTGTCCAGTGCAGCCCACCAGGCTGGATCACATTGTGATTGCCGAGTGAATCACGATTGTCGATGCCGGTTTCAGAATCGAGGAATAGATAGGACACCGCAGAAAATCCGGCATGCGTATGGGCGGGAAACTGAGGGGCGCTGATCCACGCGTGGTCCACGCCCAGAATCGGGTCGATCGGCTCGCCGTTGCCGCCCTCCGCGCGCAACGAATAGGCGCGGAAGTGGCTGCTCAGATTCATCGGTCGCAGGCGGGATATCACCGGAGAGACGACAACAGGTTTCGCTCGCGCCGACGCCGTCACACCGCGCTCGTCGAGCAAGTCGCCTGGCCGGCCATCGGCCGGGGGTCGAATCGTATCGGGGGTAATTGATTGGCTCATGGTCAGGTCCGCTGAATCACAAGGCCCCATCATGAACCGGCTCATTTACGGGATAAACCACCTCCGGTAAAATTCATTGCTCCAATATTGGAGCAATGGTATGACCCATCTCGATGACATGGCGCTGTTCGTGGAGGTCGTGAAGGCCAAAGGGTTTCGGGGCGCGGCCGATGCGTTGGGCATGCCCAATTCAACCTTGTCCCGCCGTATAGGGGCCCTGGAAAAGGCGATCGGACTGCGGCTGCTGCATCGCACGACACGCAAGGTTGAACCGACGGAAGCCGGGCTGCTGTATTACGAACGCAGCAAGCGCATCGTCGAGGAGGCCAGACTCGTTCATGAGCAGCTCGGAGAAATGCTTGCCCAGCCCAGCGGGCTGTTGCGCGCGTCGTTCCCCGAAGGCTTCGCCAATATCTTCCTGGCGCCGTTGGTGGCCGAGTTTGCCCGGCGCTATCCCGGCATACGCTTCGAGTTTGATTTATCGCCTCGCTTGGCAGATCTGGTGAGCGACCCGGTTGATGTCGCCATTCGCATGGGTGAGCCCGCCAACTCCAACCTGATCGCGCGCCAGCTTGCGCGATTGCCGCGACATCTCTACGCCTCACCTCGCTATCTCGATATGCTGGGCGAACCTCAGCATCCCGACGAGCTTGTCCAGCATGAATGTTTGCGACTGCGCGGATCAAAGTCCGATATCTGGACCGTGCAAAACAGAGATGAAACGCTGGACGTCGCAGTTGGAGGACGGTTTCTGCTCAACAGCGTCGGCATGATCCAACGCCTGGCAGCCCTGGACATGGGGATTGCCATATTGGCGGAGAGCATCGTTACCGATGACGTAGCCCAGGGGCGGTTACGTCGTGTGTTGCCACAGTGGGAGGCCACCCCGGTACCCGTCTATGCATTGACCGAAACCCGTCTGTTGCCGGCGAAGACCCAGCGGTTCATCGACTTCCTGCGAGAGCATCTCTCAAGCATCTGACGCATCCACATTGATCAGCATGACGGTCGGACGATGACTGAATCGCTCAGATGCGCGCCCAAGCGTCGGAATTTCCGGGCTCTCCGAATTTTTCTACCTTTAGAACCTGGACTATTTCTTGGGTCAGGCCAATTGGCACCTTTGTTCCGCAAATAGCGACGCCATTATTCCTCCGTCAATCAAGTCGTTCATTTCGCATTTTTATACAATAAATTCGTTGACGCACACACCCCCAACGAAAAAGTAAATTTCTCGTTTTTAAAAAATTAAATCGTTTGTTATCGGATACTCCGCCGATATTGAGTATTTCTCTGGATTAACCGAGATTGATATGAAATTTTGCGAGACGTGCCATCGCGAACACTGCTAAGGTGCGTCGGTGCGGCTGAGCGCATGGTCCGGCGAGCCTCGACAAGCCCTTGCGCGGTGTGCCGCCGCTGCAATGGGCGCCTTGCATTATTCGATTGTGCTTCTCTATTTTCATTGATAACGGAACAGCCTCAGACGAAAGTCTGGGACCGCGGCCAATGATGTCCGGATTTTGCGCGGAGGAGGCATCCCTTGCCGCGATTTCACCACGCCTTCCCGGTGTCATTTATCACGATGAATCAGACACGTTATGACGCGTTACCGGACGAGTTGCGCGTTCAACTCGACAAGGCGTCACTATCCATTGAGGTTTTAAATCCTATGGGAAAGGTGGCATGAGCAATCCGATCAAGAATATCGTTATCGTCGGCGGCGGCACCGCGGGGTGGATGACCGCCTCGTACCTCGTCCGGGCGCTCCAGCAGCAGGCGAACATCACGCTCATCGAGTCCGCGGCGATCCCCCGCATCGGCGTGGGTGAGGCAACCATCCCGAGTTTGCAGAAGGTGTTCTTCGACTTCCTCGGAATACCCGAGCGGGAGTGGATGCCCCAGGTGAACGGCGCCTTCAAGGCCGCCATCAAGTTCGTGAACTGGAGGAAGTCCCCCGACCCCTCGCGCGACGATCACTTCTACCATTTGTTCGGCAACGTGCCGAACTGCGACGGCGTGCCGCTTACCCACTACTGGCTGCGCAAGCGCGAGCAGGGCTTCCAGCAGCCGATGGAGTACGCGTGCTATCCGCAGCCCGGCGCGCTCGACGGCAAGCTGGCACCGTGCCTGGCCGACGGCACGCGTCAGATGTCCCACGCGTGGCACTTCGACGCGCATCTGGTAGCCGACTTCCTGAAGCGCTGGGCCGTCGAACGCGGGGTGAAGCGCGTGGTCGACGAAGTCGTGGATGTTCACCTGAACGAGCGCGGCTACATCTCCAGCCTGTCCACCAAGGAGGGGCGCACGCTGGAGGCGGACCTGTTCATCGACTGCTCCGGCATGCGCGGGCTCCTCATCAATCAGGCCCTGAAGGAACCCTTCATCGACATGTCCGACCACCTGCTGTGCGACAGCGCGGTCGCCAGCGCCGTGCCCAACGACGACGCGCGCGACGGGATCGAGCCGTACACCTCGGCGATCGCCATGAACTCGGGGTGGACCTGGAAGATTCCGATGCTGGGCCGGTTCGGCAGCGGCTACGTCTTCTCGAGCAAGTTCACGTCGCGCGACCAGGCTACCGCCGACTTCCTCAAACTCTGGGGCCTCTCGGACAATCAGCCGCTCAACCAGATCAAGTTCCGGGTCGGGCGCAACAGGCGCGCGTGGGTCAACAACTGCGTGTCGATCGGGTTGTCGTCGTGCTTTCTGGAGCCGCTGGAATCGACGGGCATCTACTTCATCTACGCGGCGCTTTACCAGCTCGTGAAGCACTTCCCCGACACGTCGTTCGACCCGCGGTTGAGCGACGCCTTCAACGCCGAGATCGTCTACATGTTCGACGACTGCCGGGATTTCGTCCAGGCGCACTACTTCACCACATCGCGCGACGACACGCCGTTCTGGCTCGCGAACCGGCACGACCTGCGGCTTTCGGACGCCATCAAGGAGAAGGTTCAGCGCTACAAGGCCGGGCTGCCGCTGACCACCACGTCGTTCGACGATTCGATGTACTACGAAACCTTCGACTACGAATTCAAGAACTTCTGGTTGAACGGCAACTACTACTGCATCTTTGCCGGCTTGGGGCTACTGCCCGACCGGTCGCTGCCGCTGTTGCAGCACCGACCGGAGTCGATCGAGAAGGCCGAGGCGATGTTCGCCAGCATCCGGCGCGAGGCCGAGCGGCTGCGCACGAGCCTGCCGACGAACTACGACTACCTGCGCTCGCTGCGTGACGGCGACGCGGGGGTGTCTCGCAGCCAGCGCGGGTCGACGCTCGCGGCGCAGGAAATCCTGTAGTGGAGCGCACCCTGGACCGGGTAGGCGCATTCGCGGCCACGCACGCCGCGGTGGCGGCCTGCGATCCGTTGCAGGCGCGCGCGCTCGTTCTGCGGCTGCCGGGCCTGAACCGTAAAAAGGACGTGCCCGGCATCGTCGGCCTGCTGCGCGAGTTTCTCCCGACGCGCGGCGTGCCCGCCGGCTGGGGCTTCGTCGAAGCCGCCGCCGCGATGCGGGACATCGGGTTCTTCCTCGGGTCGCTCAAGCGGCACGGACACGAGCCCGCGGACGCGATGCCCGGGCTCGAGCCGGTGCTGCTCGACCTGGCGCGCGCGACCGACCTGCCGCCGCGCGAGACGCTCCTGCATGTGACGGTCTGGAACCCCGCGGCGGCCGACGCGCAGCGCAGCTACACCGGCCTCCCCGACGAAGCGCATCTGCTCGAGAGCGTGCGCATCTCGATGGCGGCGCTCGAGGCGGCCATCGCGGTGACCGTCGAGCTGTCCGACGTGTCGCTGCGCTCGCCCGCATTCGCGCAGGGCTGCGACGAGCTGGCAGCCTATCTGCAGAAAATGGTCGAGTCGATCGTGTACGCGTATCGCTTCATCTCGCTGCAGGTCTTCTACGACGAGCTGCGGCCCTACTACGAACCGATTCGAATCGGAGGCCAGAGCTACCTCGGCCCCGGTGCCGTGGAAATGCCCCTCTTCGTGCTGGAGCACGTGCTGTGGGGCTCGCAATCGGACCACCAGGCCTATCGAGAATTCAAGGAGACGTACCTGCCCTACGTGCTTCCCGCATTCCGGGCGGTCTACGCGCGATTCGCCGGCGAGCCGGCGCTCCTCGACCGCGCGCTCGGCGAGGCGCATGCGATCGGCACGCGGAGCGAGCCCGTGCGGGCCGGCCTGGCGGCCCTCGACCGGGTCTTCGAGGTTCTGCTGCGCTTCCGGGCGCCTCACGTCAAATTGGCCGAGCGGGCGTACGAAGTCGGGCGAAGCGGCCCCAGCATCGGCAGCGGCGGGTACGCGCCCAGCATGCTCGGCGATCTGCTCACGCTCACGCGCGCGGCGCGGTCCCGCATCCGCGCCGCGCTCGACGCATCCTGACACACGCGGCCATGTGTTCCATCTCACAAGGAGAGTTTGCCCCCATGACTCAGATGAGCCCCGCGAACGGGCGCGATAGCAACCACTTCGACGTGATCATCCTCGGCTCGGGCATGTCCGGCACCCAGATGGGCGCCATCCTGGCCAAACAACAGTTTCGGGTGCTGATCATCGAAGAGTCGTCGCACCCGCGGTTCACGATCGGCGAATCGTCGATCCCCGAGACGTCTCTGATGAACCGCATCATCGCCGATCGCTACGGCATTCCGGAGCTCGACCACATCACGTCGTTCTACTCGACGCAGCGTTACGTCGCGTCGAGCACGGGCATCAAGCGCAACTTCGGCTTCGTGTTCCACAAGCCGGGCCAGGAGCACGACCCGAAGGAGTTCACGCAGTGCGTGATTCCCGAGCTGCCGTGGGGTCCGGAGAGCCATTATTACCGGCAAGACGTCGACGCCTACCTGTTGCAAGCCGCCATCAAATACGGCTGCACGGTCCGCCAGAGGACGAGCGTGACCGAATATCACGCGGACAAGGACGGCGTCGCGGTGACCACCGCCCAGGGTGACCGGTTCACCGGCCGGTACATGATCGACTGCGGCGGGCCGCGCGCGCCGCTCGCGACCAAGTTCGGGCTCCGCGAAGAGCCATGTCGCTTCAAGACGCACTCGCGCAGCCTCTACACGCACATGCTCGGGGTCAAGCCGTTCGACGACATCTTCAAGGTCAAGGGGCAGCGCTGGCGCTGGCACGAAGGAACCCTGCACCACATGTTCGACGGCGGCTGGCTGTGGGTGATTCCGTTCAACAACCACCCGCGCTCGACCAACAACCTGGTGAGCGTCGGCCTGCAGCTCGACCCGCGTGTCTACCCGAAAACGGATATCTCCGCGCAGCAGGAATTCGACGAGTTCCTCGCGCGGTTCCCGAGCATCGGCGCGCAGTTCCGGGACGCCGTGCCGGTGCGCGACTGGGTCAGGACCGACCGCCTGCAGTTCTCGTCGAGCGCCTGCGTCGGCGACCGCTACTGCCTGATGCTGCACGCGAACGGCTTCATCGACCCGCTGTTCTCCCGCGGGCTCGAGAACACCGCGGTGACGATCCACGCGCTCGCGGCGCGCCTCATCAAGGCGCTGCGCGACGACGACTTCTCCCCCGAGCGCTTCGAGTACATCGAGCGCCTGCAGCAGAAGCTTCTGGACCACAACGACGACTTCGTCAGCTGCTGCTACACGGCGTTCAAGGACTTCCGGCTGTGGGATGCGTTCCACAGGCTGTGGGCGGTCGGCACGATCCTCGGACAGTTCCGGCTCGTGCAAGCCCACGCGAGGTTCCGCGCGTCGCGCGACGAGGGCGACCTCGATCACCTCGACAACGACCCGCCCTACCTCGGTTACCTGTGCGCGGACATGGAGGAGTACTACCAGTTGTTCAACGACGCCAAGGCCGAGGTCGAGGCCGTGAGCGCCGGGTTAAAGCCGGCCGAGGAAGCGGCGGCGCGGATTCACGCGCTCATCGACGAACGCGAGTTCGCCAAGCCGATGTTCGGCTTCGGGTACTGCATCACGGGGGAAAAGCCGCAGCTCAACAACTCGAAGTACAGCCTGCTGCCGGCGATGAAGCTGATGTACTGGACGCAAACCAGCGCGCCGGCAGAGGTGAAAAAGTACTTCGACTACAACCCGATGTTCGCGCTGCTCAGGGCGTACATCACGACCCGCATCGGCCTGGCGCTGAAGTAATCGACCAACGACGACACAAAAACGATGGACGACATTCAATTCGATCAACCGAGCGTCAAGGAGCCTCCCCAGGCAGCGTACGACGCGACCACGCGCGTGGCCGCGAGCTGGTACGTCGCGATGCGCTCGGACGCCCTCAAGGACAAGCCGACGGAGTTGACGCTGTTCGGCCGACCGTGCGTGGCGTGGCGCGGCACGACGGGGCGGGCCGTGGTGATGGATCGCCACTGCGCGCACCTCGGCGCGAATCTGGCCGACGGGCAGATCAAGGACGGGTGCATCCAGTGCCCGTTTCACCACTGGCGCTACGACGAGCAGGGCCAGTGCGTTCACATCCCCGGCCACAGCGAGGCGGTGAGCCGGCTGGAGCCCGTCCCGCGCGGCGCGCGCCAGCCGACGCTGGTCACCGCCGAGCGATATGGCTACGTGTGGGTCTGGTACGGCTCGCCGCAGCCGCTGCACCCGCTGCCCGAAATCGCCGCGGCCGACGTCGACAACAGCGACTTCATGCACGTGCACTTCGCGTTCGAGACGACGACGGCGGTGTTGCGGATCGTCGAGAACTTCTACGACGCGCAGCACGCGACTCCCGTGCACGCGCTGCCGATCTCGGCCTTCGAGCTCAAGCTGTTCGACGATTGGCGCCCGTGGCCGGAGGTCGAGTCGCTGGCCCGGGCGGGCGCGTGGTTCGGCGCCGGGATCGACTTCACCGTGAACCGATACTTCGGGCCCCTCGGCATGCTGTCGCGCGCGCTCGGCATGGACATGTCGCAGATGAACCTGCACTTCGATGGCTACCCGGGCGGGTGCGTCATGACGGTCGCGCTGGACGGCGACGTCAAATACAAGCTGCTCCAGTGCGTGACGCCGGTGAGCGACGGCAAGAACGTCATGCACATGCTCATCTCGATCAAGAAGGTGGGCGGGATCCTGCGCCGCGCGACCGACTTCGTGCTGTTCGGGCTGCAGACCAAGCAGGCCGCGGGTTACGACGTCAAGATCTGGAACGGGATGAAGCCGGACGGCGGCGGTGCGTACAGCAAGTACGACAAGCTCGTGCTCAAGTACCGCGCGTTTTACCGGGGGTGGGTCGACCGTGTCGCCGAGCCAGCCGCACGACCGCGGCGCCGCGAGTGAGCGGCGAGATATGCGCCGTTCGAAGCCTCGGGCGGCGCTCCTCGCCATCCTTCACTTGATCCTGACGACGACCTTGCCCTTGGCGCGTCCTTGGGCCAGGTATTCCAGTGCATCCTTTGCTTGTTCAAACGGAAATACCTTGTCGATCACGGGATGGATACGTTCGGATTCGAGCAGTTTGCCAATCTCGGCGAGTTGAGCACCGTCGGGGCGTACGAAGAGAAACGAGTAGGTGACGCCTCGTTTTTTCGCAAGCCGCATGATCTTGCGGCTCATCAGGCTGAATACGAACTGCAGGACGAAGTTCAGACCGCGAGCACGCGCGAACGCTGCGTCCAGCGGCCCGATAAGAGAGACGATCTTCCCTCCCGGCTTCAGGATTCCTACTGATTTTTCAACCGCGTCGCCCCTGATCGTGCCCAGCACCACATCGTAGTCGTGCAGCACTTTCTCGAACGCTTGCTTCTTGTAGTCGATTACTTCGTCCGCGCCCAGGCTTGTCACCAACGGGATATTACCGGTGCTGGTATTGGTCCCCACCTTGGCGCCAAAATATTTGGCCAGTTGGATCGCGAATGTTCCAATGCCGCCGGACCCTGCGGGAATGAACACCTTCTGACCCGGTTGAAGATTGGCACGCTCCTTCAGTGCTTGCCATGAAGTGAGCCCGACCATGGGGACCGAGGCAGCGTGCACGAAGTCCAGATTGACCGGCTTCGGGGCTGCAGCGCTCTCCGGTACCACGGCAAATTCGGCGATAGATCCTCTTCCAAGGTCGAACAGACTTGCAAAGACGGCGTCGCCTTTCTTGAAGCGAGTGACGCGGCTGCCGACATCGATCACGATACCGGCCAGATCGCTACCCATGATCGCGGGCAACTGGAACTTCACGACGGGTTTGAACATGCCCGTTGGAATCATGTTGTCGATCGGGTTCACCCCCGCAGCGTGAACCTCGACCAGCAGTTCGTCGGGCTCGAGCGTGGGGCGCGGCACTTCGGCGAACCCGATCTCGGGTGATTTGCCATAGCGTTTGAATGTGAGTGCTTTCATGTTGCGCTTGCTCCGATGCTGCGTTGTATTCGCGAGAAACTTCATTGCGACAGAAATTCCAGTGCCGTGGGTACGAAGTTGGCGTAATGCTGGAAGATTCCGCCGTGGCCGGCGTCCTGATAAATGACGAGCTGCGCCTGCGGGATGCGGCGGGCCATCTCGTGGCTGAGCGCGGTGGGCACCATGATGTCGTTATCCCCATTGGCGATCAGGACAGGCATGGGCAGACTCGCGAGGTCCTGGGGCGCCTGCTGGCCCCACGCGTTGATCGCCTTGAGTTGATGAAGGAAGGCGCGAGGTGTCGGCGCCTTGTCGCGGCCGGACTTACGTTCCTTCAACCGTTTCAAGAAGGCGCTTGCCGCCTGCTGGCCGGTGGTTGTGGACGTGAAGAACAGATACGCCTTCGGATCGCGCAGCGTGAGCAGGCCTTTGAGCATGAGTGGCGTGGACACGGCACCCACACGATCGATACCGTGACCGCCGGCGGGGCCCGTGCCAGTGAGGATGAGCTTGCGCACGAGGCCCGGCGCCTTGAGCGCCACGTCCTGCGCGACGAAGCCGCCAAGCGAGAAGCCGAGCAGATCGACTTGATCGAAACCCATTGCGCGAATCAGCGCGATGGTGTCGCGCGCCATCTCGTCCACGGTCACGGGCGCGATGCCACCGGATAAGCCAATGCCTCGATAGTCGATCGCGATGACGCGATGTTTTTGCGCCAAGCCGTCGACGATGCGCGGGTCGAAGTTGTCCAGAACGGCTCCCCAGTGATTCAGCAAAACCAAAGGAATGCCGCCGTGCGGACCCAGTTCACGGTAGGCGAAGCGGGTTCCAGCCGCGTTGACGAACTTGTTCGGTGCCCGTGCATACGACGTCGTCGATTGGGTGTCTGGGTTGATGCTCTGCATCATTTACTCCTGGGTGCTGCTTTCATATGTCGAGCATCATGCTGACGGGGAAAAAGGTGGGACTTCAATCCGCGCCGCAACCCGATGCTCAAGTGTGGCCTCAAGCATCGATTCGGACAACGACTCTTCGTCGACTGCGCTCGGCGCTCAAATGCGCGCCCGCAGACGCCGCGTGCGAAACGTTCCCCAGCCGCTGCTGAAAGCAGACTTCAGGAATGCTGCAAGCCCGCCCTCGTCGGGGCGCGGTTCTCTACCTCTCGCAATGCGCTTGAGCTGGCGCGTGTACCACAGCACCTCCATGATTCCGAGGCGATCGACAGCCTTGAGGCCGGTACTGATCGGTTGCACCTGCTGCAGGCTGTCGCGCCCTTGAAGCAAAGCAGCGGGTGCATCGGGATCGATCGCGAGCAGCCGCGCCAGGCCCACCACATCCAGCGCGCTGGAGTGCAGCGCCGCGTTCATGCCGGCGGCGGTGCGAAAACCACCGGTCACCATGAGCGGCACGTTGACTGCCGCGCGCACCTTCTGGGCAAAATCAAGGAAGTAGGCTTCCCGCGCCGCGGTGGATGCCTTCTTCGGTTCTTGCATCGCCCCGCTCATGGCAGGCGCCTCATAGGTACCGCCGGAAATCTCGATCAGGTCGATCCCCGCCTCGCTCAACGCGCGGATTGTCTCGATCGATTCTTCTTCCGTAAAACCACCGCGCTGGAAGTCGGCCGAATTGAGCTTGATTCCCACCGGGAAGTCCGGGCCGACCTGCCGGCGGATTTCCGCATAGACGGCCAGGACGAAGCGGCGCCGCTTCTCGGGACTGCCGCCCCATTCGTCGCTGCGGCGGTTGTGGTGCGGAGAAAGAAATTGGCTGATCAGATAACCATGGGCTCCGTGGATCTCTACGCCACTGAACCCGGCCTTCTTGCAAATGGCCGCGCTGCGCCCGAAGCGTTCGATGATGTCTTGAATCTCCGACGTGGTCGCTTCGCGCGGTGTCTCGAAGAACGCCGCCATGTCCTCGCGGAAAGGAACCGCGGAGGGCGCCAGGTTGAACGCGTTCAAACCCTTGGTCGATTGCTTGCCAGGATGGTTGAGCTGCACCCAGATCGACGCCCCTTGCGCGGTTGCAGCCTCCGCCCACTGGCGCAGCACGGGCAAGTCCGCGTCGTCTTCGATCACGACATTCCCGGGCTCGCCCAACGCGCGGCGGTCGATCATCACATTGCCTGTCATGATCAGTCCGAGCCCCGACGCAGCCCAGCGTCGGTACAACTGCACCAGGTCCGGTGTCGGGCGATTATCGTAGGTGCCCAGGGTCTCGCTCATCGCGGCCTTGGCGAGCCGGTTACGCAGAGCGCTGCCATTGGGCAGGTGCAGTGGCTGGTTCAGCAGATCGGGTTTCATGGCAACTCAGAAGACGGTGCGGTCGTAAGGCGAGACGATTTTCGGAGGCTGCAGGAACGCCGTCAGGCCCTGGAACCACAACACTTCCCGGAAGTCGCCACTGATGATCAGGTCTTTACTGCCCACTCCCCTGAGGAAGGCCGCCTGGGCATCCTTGGCCGACAGAATCTCGAAGCCTTTGGCGGCACTCGTAAAGGTGAGCGTGAATCGAGGCGTCGCTGCCAGTCCCGCATACGATCGGACGGTGCCATCTTTGATCACAAAGTAGCGCCCGGCACCCGAAACCGTACGAATCTGGCATACCAGGCTCTTGGACGCGACGTAGCGCGCGGCGTTGGCGTCGCGCCGGATCTTGCGTCTCAGCAGTTGGGCGAATGCCCACAACAGGAACTTGAACTTAAGCATTTCGGGCATCCTTTTGACCTGAGAAAAGTGCGTTCGGACCATGACGACCGTCGCGTCACTCGCTCAGGAACTGAACTGCGTGACCCAGGAAGCGTTGCGGGTACTGAAACTGCGCGGCGTGGCCGGCATCCGGGTAAATGAACAACTGCGCATTGGGCAGGTTGCGCGCCATGTAGAAGGAGTTAACCGTCGGGACCATCACGTCGTTCACGCCATTCAAGATGAACGTAGGCTGCCGGATACCGCGCAGATACGCGAAAGGATCGTCTTCCGAGAGCCTCGGCATATACAGCACGTTGGCCTCGATCTGGGCGATCGAGACCTCCGGCGAGGATGGCGGATCCTGGTCGGCTCGCATATGGCGCCGCTCCCAGAACGCCCTTGCCGCCTGCTCGGCTTCTGCTGATCGTCCGAAGAACAGGTAGAGGAAGTCTTCGAACGCCGGCACCGGATTGACCGCGGTGGTCAATACGCGCTGCTCCATTTCCGGATTCCCCCCGCGCGGCCCGGTGCCCAGCAGCATCAGCTTGCGCACGAGCTCGGGATGGCGCCAGGTCAGGTCGAGCGCCTGAAACCCGCCCAGCGAAAAGCCCAGAACGTCGATTTGCTGCAAGCCGAGTGCACGAACGAAAGCCGCTGCGTCATCGGCCATGTCCTCGATGCGCGTTCGTGGTTGTCCGCCGGAGGAAGCGACGCCGCGACCGTTATAGAGAATGACTTCGCGGCTTTGGGCAAGCCCATCCGTCATCAGCGGATCCCAGTTGTCCATCCCGCCGCGGAAGTGCTGCAGGAACAGTAACGGCGGCTGCGAAGAATCCGCGTTACCCCAGCGGCGGTAGGCGAATCGAGTACCGTTGACATCCACGAAGCGCGTGGGCGTAGTGATATGGGTGTCGGTCATCGTGGCATCCATCGTTCCGCCGTTTGGTGCAATTGAATGGTCAGGCGCGGAGCTGATAACGCTCGGCCGCGTGTGCTTGTCGAATGTCCGACAACAGTCCCTGTCGAGCGCCATCCAGCGCGTCCCACCGCCCGGCTACGTGCAGCGGCGGGATCGTGACCCGTTCGCGACGGTCGAACCCGATCAGTGCGGCATCAACCAACTCGCCCACTTCCATCACCTCGGGCAGCGTGTTCACGTCGACCCCGGCGCGCTCCCAGATCTCCGTGCGCGTCGCCGCCGGCAGGACGGCTTGCACGTAAACACCCTTGGGTGACAACTCGAGATTCATGCCCTGCGACAGGAACAGCACGAATGCCTTGGTCGCGCCGTAGATCGACATGCCGAACTCGGGCGCGAAACCCACCACCGAGCCAATGTTGACGATCGAGCCGTTACCGGACTGCACGAAGCGTGGCGCGACCGCGGCTGCAAGCCTCGTCAGCGCCGTCGTGTTGAGCGTGATCAGGCGTTCGATGCTTTCAGGGGTTTGCTGGAGGAAGCCGCCCGACTGAGCCACGCCGGCATTGTTGATCAGAATTCCTATTCGATTGTCATCGCGCAGACGAGCCTCGAGCGCGGACAGATCGGTGGACTGGGTCAGGTCGGACTGCAGCACTTCCACGGCCACACCGCTTTCCTCACGCAGGCGCGCTGCCAGGGCATCGAGTCGCGCCTTGTCGCGGGCGACAAGGACGAGGTCATGGCCACGCCGAGCGAAGCGCTCGGCGTAGGTGGCACCGATGCCGCTGGAGGCGCCGGTGATGAAGACTGTCGGAAGCGTGGTCATGGGTACTTTCCTTTTCAAGGGTTCTTCTGGCGGAGACTCAGTCAAGGGCACGAAGCCTTAGCCGGAAATCGTCGGGTAATCGATGTAGCCCGCCGGGCCGCCGCCATAGAGCGTCGCCGGGTTGAGCTGCGTCAGTGGTGCGCCGTGCTTCAGGCGTTCGACCAGGTCCGGGTTGCTGATAAACGGACGGCCGAACGCGAACAAGTCGGCTCTGCCCTCATTGAGTTGAGTGGTGGCGAATTCCACGTCGTAGCCGTTGTTGGCCAGATAGGTCTGCTTGAAACGGCGGCGCAGCGCGTCATAGTCGAACGCGGCAACATCGCGTGGGCCGCCAGTCGCACCTTCGACCACGTGCAGATAGACGATGCGCTGCGCGTTGAGCTGTTCGGCGATGTAGTCGTACTGCGCTTGCGGATCGCTGCAGGAAATACCGTTGGCCGGCGAAACCGGCGAGATGCGCACGCCGGTGCGCTCCGCACCGATTTCCTTGACCACTGCGGCGACCACTTCGAGCAGCAGCCGCGCACGGTTCTCGATCGAGCCGCCGTAATCGTCGGTGCGCTGGTTGGCTCCGTCCTTGATGAACTGCTCCAGCAGATATCCGTTCGCGCCGTGAATTTCCACGCCGTCGAAACCTGCGGCAATCGCGTTGGCCGCGGCCTGTCGAAAGTCGTTCACGATGCCCGGCAGCTCGGCGAGTTCCAGCGCGCGCGGCTCGGACACGTCGATAAAGCCGTTGTTGACGAAGGTTTTCGTCTCGGCGCGGATGGCGGAAGGCGCGACCGGCGCCGTACCGCCAGGTTGGAGGTCAGTGTGCGAGACGCGGCCCACATGCCAGAGCTGCACGAAGATGCGTCCACCCTTGGCATGGACGGCGTCCGTGACCTTGCGCCAGCCGGCGATCTGCTCGGGTGTGTACAGGCCGGGCGTGTCCTGATAGCCCTGGGCCTGGGCCGAAACCTGAGTGGCCTCGGTGATGATCAGGCCGGCCGACGCGCGCTGCGCGTAGTAGGTCGCGGCAAGCTCGCTGGGCACCAGCCCGGCGCCGGCACGGTTGCGGGTCAGCGGTGCCATGACGATGCGATTGGTGAGCGTCAGGTCACCGAGGGCGTACGGCTCGAAAAGCGTTTTCTCTGACATGTCGTTCCAGCGTCGGGTGGTGGGAATGGCTTAATGATGACGACCATAATCTAACATGTCAATACTTTGATGATGACCGACATCAATGTATAGTCAGGCCATCAGACAGGAACGCGCCCACGGAGAGGAAAAGTGAAAGTCACCAAGGCACAGGCCCAGGCCAACCGGGCCCACGTTGTCGAAACAGCGTCGACGCTGTTCAGGGAGCGCGGTTTTGATGGGGTCGGAGTTGCTGATCTGATGAGCGCAGCGGGGTTCACCCACGGCGGCTTCTACAAGCACTTCCGCTCAAAGGCCGATCTGATGGCGGAATCGGCGGCCTGCGGCATGGCGCAGACCGTTGCGCTGTCGGCCGGGGTGGACGCAGCGGAGTTCGTGCGACAGTATCTCGCGCGCGAGCACCGCGACGCGCGCGCAACCGGCTGCACGATGGCCGCGCTGGGTGGGGATGCCGCGCGTCAACCCGAAGCGGTCCGGGCCACCTTCGCGGACGGCATCGAAAGACTGCTGGCGGCGTTGGTCCAGGAACGTGATCCGTCAGACGGTGCAGACGCGGCAGAGGCCCGAGCCGACTGCCTCGACATCATGGCGCATGCGGTCGGCGCGATTGTGTTGTCGCGCGCATGCCCGGATGATTCGCCACTGGCCGACGAAATCCTGACGGTATGCCGTGACAAGATTCTCGCGACACTGGGCCCGTCGGCGACAGCGCGCGAACCGGGTCGCAATCAGGGGAACGACAGCTCCGCCCAGTCGAAGTGACGCCGGGCGGCGGTGGTCGCCTGGAAGGCGGTCGACGACGATCGCCGCCCCCTCTCAATCCCCAGCCGTTACAGTGAAATCGCCGAGCGGTAGCGGGCGATTCGCGATGGCGTGCGCCTCGGCGTGCGCAATGCCAAGCGTCTGCAGCACGACCGCGGCGGTCCGTTCCGGGAAATCGCCGACGCCGGCCGCCCGTCGCCGCGCCCCGCCCTCGACCGTCCCGGCGATGTGAAGCTGCGCGGCGATTGCCGCGAGAATCATCCCTGTCGACGCCAGCACGCTGACGAACGGATCGCCGACGACGAAGCGGCGCGCCGCGATGCCGCGCGCGCTGTCCCGCCGCAAGCGCTGCCCAAGCCCGCGGTCGAGCGCGCGCACCGAAAGACCTTCGCGCATCAAGAACCGACCCCACATCCACTCCCGATGCGCTTGCATCAGCGTATGGCGCACGCAGACCGACACGACCTCCGCCGGATCTGACAAACCGCCGGTCACGCGCTCGAGCCGATCCGCGAAATCGTCGAACACCCACTCGATCAACACGGCAAAGAGTCCGTCTTTCGACGCGAAGTGGTTGTAGAACGAGCCGAACCCGACGTCGGCCGCCTCGGTGATCTCGCTGATCGCCACGTTGTCCATCCCCTTTTCCGCCATCAGCATGAACGCCGCCCGCAGCAGACGCATGCGCGTCGCCTGCTTGCGCCGCGCGCCCCGCGGCACCCGATGCTCGGTCGCGACGGCGGCCCCGATGGGCCGCGGCGGCTCGGACGTTTGATCCATCACAGCGTCTCCCCCTTCGAAATTTCTTGCATTCCGCAATCTTAGATTATTGGCTCATACTTGACAATGTTATCAGTTATGAGTCTAATCTCGGAAATCGCTGCGCCGAGCGTGTCTGCCGGAAGGGTCCTCGACGTGCGGTAACGGCCAGCACGGGCATTCGATGCCCGTGCGGTAGCCCGCCCCCACCGCTCCGTGCGGCGGGCGCAGGCTGCGTGACCTGGCGTGCCGGCATCGGACGCTGCCACGCAAACATCGGAGTACTGATTTAACCAGTGGATGCGCCGTCGGCAGCGAAGCCGGATCGCGCCCCGCCCCAGTCGGGCGGCCCGTCGAGGTCGCCGGATTTTTTTAGTTGGCCCTTCATTCGTCTTGGAAACATCGTGAAATCACCAGGTCTTGATGCGCGCACTTCGATGCGCCGGCTCCTGACACGCATCGCGCCGCCGGTTCAGCGGGCGCCGATCGCGCTCGCATGCTGTGCAATTCTTCTGACGGCTTGTCATTCGCATGAGGCCCCCGCGCCCGAACCGCGGTCGGTGGTCGCGCTGCCGGCTCATGCAGACAGCGGCGCATCGCAGCGCGTGCTGCCGGCGCAGGTCCAGGCGCGCTATTCGACGGCGCTGTCGTTCCGGGTCGGCGGCAAGATCGTCGAGCGGCGCGTGCGCATCGGCGACACCGTCAAGGCCGGACAGACGCTCGCGGCCCTGGATCCCGCCGATCTGCACAACACGCTGCTCAATGCCCGCGCGCAACTCGACGCCGCCGAGCATCGGGTCGTCTACGCGAAGCAGCAACTCGAGCGCGACCGCGCGCAGGCACAGGCGGCGCTCATCGCGCCCGCGCAGCTCGAGACAACGCAGGATGCCTATACGTCAGCGGTCGCGCAGCGCGATGCCGCCCTCGCGCAGATGGCGCTCGCCGGAGATCACCTGCGCTACGCGACGCTCGTCGCGGATCACGACGGCGTCGTGACGTCCGAGGATGCCGATACCGGGCAGAACGTCGAGGCCGGGCAGGCGGTGTTTCATCTGGACTGGAGCGGCGAGCTCGACATCGTGTGCGACGCCTCGGAGCGCGACCTGCGCGATCTCGCGATCGGCCGCGGCGCGCGCGTCAGCCTGACGGCGCTGCCGGGCAAAGTGTTCGATGCGCGGGTGCGCGAGGTCGCGGCCGCCGCGGATCCGCAAAGCCGCACGTGGCGGGTAAAGCTGACGCTGATCGCGCCGAGCCCGGACGTGCGCTCCGGGATGACGGCCAACGTCGCGTTCGACGGCAGCACCGACGCCGCCGCGGACCATACGATCACGCTGCCGGCCACCGCGCTCTTTCACCGCGGCGAAGCGCCGGCGGTCTGGGTCGTCCGCAAGGGCAGCGACACTCTGGAATTGCGCACGGTGTCGATCGGACGCTACGACGAACGCACGGTGTCCATCACGTCGGGGCTCGCGAGCGACGAGCGCGTGGTGATGCAAGGTGTCCATACCGTCACCGCCGGCGAACGCGTGCGCGTCGTGCCGCCGCTGCACCCGGAGGACTTCCCGTCATGAACGCCCCCGAGCATCATCTGCCGGACGACGCGCGAACCGATGCCGGCCAGGCCGACGACCGTCGCTTCAATCTGTCCTCCTGGGCGCTCAAGCATCAGCAACTGGTGATCTTCCTGATCGGCCTTGCGACGATCTTTGGCGTGATCGGCTATACGCGCCTCGCGCAGTCCGAGGATCCGCCGTTCACGTTCCGCACGATGGTGATCCAGACCTACTGGCCGGGCGCCACCGCCCGCGAAGTCCAGGAGCAGATCACCGACCGGATCGGCCGCCAGCTTCAGGCCGCTCCGTACGTCGACAACATCAAGAGCTACTCTCGCCCCGGCGAGTCGATGATCTTCTTCGCGATGAAGGATTCGGCGCCCGTCAATCAGGTGCCGGAAACCTGGTATCAGGTGCGCAAGAAGGTCGGCGACATCCGCGCGACGCTGCCGAAGGGCACGGTCGGCCCGTTCTTCAACGACGAATTCGGCGACGTCTATACGAACATTTATGCGCTCGAAGGCGACGGCTACTCGCCGGCGCAACTGCACGATTACGCGGACAAGCTGCGCGCGGTGCTGCTGCGCGTGCCCGGCGTCGCAAAGGTCGACTACTTCGGCGATCCCGATCAGCACGTGTTCGTCGAGATCTCGAACGCGCAGCTGACCCGGCTCGCGATCACGCCGCAACAGCTCGCGCAGGCGATCGACGCGCAGAATGCCGTCGCGCCGGTCGGCACGATCACGACGGCGGACGATCGCGTGTTCGTGCGTCCCACCGGCGCGTTCAAGGACATGCAGGCGCTCGCGGACATGCCGATCACCGTGAACAATCGCACGTTCCGGCTCGGCGACGTCGCCAAGATCACGCGCGGCTACGACGATCCGCCGGTCACGCAGATGCGCACGAACGGCCACGCCGTGCTCGGCATCGGCGTGACGATGCAAAAGGGCGGCGACGTGATCGATCTCGGCAAGGCGCTCGACGCCAGGACCGCCGAACTCCAGGCAGGTTTGCCGGCCGGCGTGAAGCTGAGCGCGGTGTCGAGCATGCCGCATGCGGTCAAGCACTCGGTGGACGACTTCGTCGAGGCCGTGGGCGAAGCCGTCGCCATCGTGCTCGTGGTCAGCCTCGTGTCGCTGGGCTTGCGCACCGGGATGGTGGTCGTCATCACGATTCCGATCGTGCTGGCCGTGACCGCGCTGTGCATGCATGTGTTCGGCATCGGGCTCGACAAGGTGTCACTGGGCACGCTGGTGCTCGCGCTCGGGCTGCTGGTGGACGACGCGATCATCGCCGTCGAAATGATGGCGGTGAAGCTCGAGCAAGGCTGGACGCGAACGCGTGCGGCGGCGTTCGCGTACACGAGCACGGCGTTCCCGATGCTCACGGGAACGCTCGTGACGGTATCGGGCTTCCTGCCGATCGCGCTCGCGAAGTCGAGCACCGGCGAATACACGCGCTCGATCTTCGAGGTGTCGGCCATTTCACTGATCGTGTCGTGGTTTGCCGCCGTCGTGCTGGTTCCGCTGCTCGGCTACCACATGCTGCCCGAGCTCAAGCATCACGACGGGCATGCGCACGGGCAGGACGTGTACGACACGGGCTTCTACCGGCGCCTGTCCGGCTGGATCTCGGCCTGTATCGAACGCCGCTGGGTCGTGCTCGGCGTGACCGCGGTGCTGTTCGCGATCGCGATGGCCGCCTTCACGCGCGTGCCGCAGCAGTTCTTCCCGAACTCGGAGCGCCCCGAGCTGCTGGTCGACTTGCGCTTGCCGGAAGGCGCGTCGTTCGACGCGACGCTGCGCGAGGCCACGCGGCTCGAGAAGACGCTCGCTGGCCGCCCCGAAATCGATCACGTCGTCGACTTCGTCGGCACCGGTGCGCCGCGCTTCTATCTGCCGCTCGATCAACAGCTTCAGCAGCCGAACTTCGCACAGTTCGTGATCACGGCGAAGGACGTCGAAGCACGCGACCGGCTGTCGCACTGGCTCGAGTCGACGCTCGCAACCCGTTTCCCGACCGTGCGCACGCGTGTGGCGCGGCTTGAAAACGGGCCGCCGGTCGGCTTCCCGATCAAGTTCCGCGTGAGCGGCGACGACATCGCGACCGCGCGCGCCATCGCCGAGAAGGTGGCGGACAAGATGCGCGCCGACCCGCGCACGCGCAACGTGCAGTTCGACTGGGACGAGCCGGCCGAGCGCTCGGTGTCGTTCGAAATCGATCAGCTCAAGGCGCGCCAGCTCGGCGTGACGTCGGAAGACGTGTCGGGCTTCCTCGCGATGACGCTGTCCGGCTACACGGTCACGCAATATCGCGAGCGCGACAAGCTGATCAACGTCGACCTGCGCGCGCCGAAGAGCGAGCGCGTCGACCCGTCGAAGCTCGCCGGCATCGCGATTCCGACGCCGCACGGCCCGGTGCCGCTCGGCGCGATCGGCCACGTGCGCGACACGCTCGAATACGGCGTGATCTGGGAACGCGACCGCCAGCCGACGATCACCGTGCAGGCCGACGTGCGCGGCGACGCAGCGAGCATCGGCGTCACGCGCGACATCGACGGTGCGCTGGCGACGCTGCGCGCGACGCTCCCCACCGGCTACCGGATCGACATCGGCGGCGCGGCGGAGGAAAGCATGAAGGGCCAGACGTCCATCAACGCCCAGATGCCGCTGATGATCATCGCGGTGCTGACGCTGCTGATGATTCAGCTCAAGCGCTTCTCGCGCACCTTCATCGTCGTGCTGACCGCGCCGCTCGGCCTGATCGGCGTGGTCGCCGCGCTGCTGCTGTTCGGCAAGCCGTTCGGCTTCGTCGCGCTGCTCGGCGTGATCGCGATGTTCGGGATCATCATGCGCAACTCCGTGATCCTGGTCGATCAGATCGACCAGGACATCGCAGCCGGACAGCCGCGCTTCACGGCGATCGTCAGCGCGACGGTGCGGCGCTTCCGGCCGATCATGCTGACCGCCGCCGCCGCCGTGCTCGCCCTGATCCCGCTGCTGCGCTCGGGCTTCTTCGGCCCGATGGCAACGGCGCTGATGGGCGGCATCACGATCGCGACGGGACTGACCATCTTCTTCCTGCCCGCCCTTTATGCGACGTGCTTCAAGGTGCGACGCGACGAACGCGAGTCGACCGCCACGGCCGTCGCGTCCCCGGAGACATGTCATTGACGTCCTCACCCGCCTAAAGGCAGGTGATTCCCACACCTGGCGATGCACGTCCGCATCGGAGAATGTTCAGCGCAGCGTTGATATCACGATCATGCACGACACCACAGTCACTGCAGGCCCACTCTCTTATTCGCAGTCCCGCGATACCTTTCGGCCGCGTCGTGCTGTCTTTCGACCCGCACGCCGAACAGGACTGGGTGGAACCGCTTTCGTCCACTTCCTCGAACGTGGCCCCATGCGCGATCGCTTTGTAGCGGAGCTTGTTCCGGAAGGACGACCAGGATGCGTCGTAGACGCTTTTCGCCATCCTGGTTCTGGCAAGTTTGACGGCCGACACGTTACCGACCGCGATGTAATCGAACCGCCGCACCAGATCGAGCGCGAGCTTATGCTGGAAATCGGCACGGGCATTCGCGACCTTGGCGTGCAACTTCGCGATATGCCGCTTGTGCTTTCGCGCCCGTTGCGCTTTCGCCAGTTTCTCCGCCGCGCGTCGGCCGAATCGGTCATTGGGCAGCTTCTCGCCGGTCGAAAGTGTGGCGAAGTCTTTCAGGCCGAGATCGATGCCAACACCGGAACGGATTGGGCGAGCCTGAACATCGGGCATCTCGATCACGATGTTGAGAAACCAGTTGCCGCGCGCATCCTGCGCAAAGTTGGTCCCATCCTTGATCTTGCCTTCGGGAAGCGCCCGGCTGTTGAACACGCGAAACGTGTTGCCGGCGAAACGGAACGCGTCACCCTCGCGCTTCAGGTCACGGCCCTTCAGCGGCACCCAGCCAAGAGACTTTTTGCCCCGATAGCGCAAGTAAGGTCGCCGGTGCTGACTGCGCGACTTCGCATATTGCTCGCACGTCGCGTTGATCGTGCCGGAGTGGATACCGAGTTCCTTGCTGCTGCCGGTCGTCAGCACGTTCAGATCAAAGCCGGTCGGCCACTTTTTGCTCCACATGAGCGCGTGCTTCTGCGTGTCATTGCAGAAGTTCCAGACGTAGTTCACCGCACGGCTCTGCTTGTTGAGCAGTCCGTTGAGCGACTTCACGCGGTAGCGGTAGACAAGAATCATGCAGGTGATCCTAACCCGTGGAAGAAGCTGCCTGTCAACAGCACTCCTTTCCTTCCCGCCATCAATGGCGGGGTTTCTCGGAGCAAATTCTGATGAAACTTACCCGTATGACCGCGGCGCTCGCCGCGAGCGCGGCGCTCGGCCTGTCCGGCTGCGCGATGGCCCCGAGCAGCACGCCGCCCGCGATGCCGTCGCCGGCTCACTACGGCGAGACGCCGCAGCCGCCGCGGACCGCCGAAGCGGCGGGCGTCGCGCAGCAATTCGACGTCGGCGCCGCACCGGTTCCGCAGTGGTGGCGGCTCTATCGCTCCGGCGCGCTCGACGCGCTGGTCGACGAAGGGCTGAGCGCGAATCCGACGCTTGCCGCAACCGAAAAGACGCTCGCCGCCGCGCAGCAGGAACTGCGTGCGCAGGTCGGCGCATCGACGCTGCCGTCGCTCGACGCGAATGCGCAGGTGGCCCGCACCCGCACGCCGGACATCTCCGGCACGGGCGCGCAGACCCTGCGCTACAACGTGTTCGTCGGTCAGTTGCAGGCGCATTACACGTTCGATCTGTTCGGCGCCACGCGCTACGCGAACGCGGCAAGCGCCGCGCGCGTCGACGTGCGCGCTTGCGAGCTCGAAGCGGCGCGGCGCGCGCTGGCAGCCAACATCGTCGGCACCGCCATCTCCGCTGCGGCGCTCGACCGACAGATCCTGCTGACCGAGCGGCTCGTCACCATCGCGGCATCGTCCGCGCACGACGATGCGCAGCGCTACGCGCTCGGCGCGATCTCGCATGCGCAGGCACTGGCGTCGACGCAGAACGCGGCATCGCTCGCCGCGACGCTGCCCGCGCTACGCCAGCAGCGCGCGACAACCGTTCACGCGCTCGCGATCCTGCTCGGCCGCACGCCCGACGCCGTACCGCCGATCCCCACATTCGACAGCCTGTCGCTGCCGGAGCACGTGCCGGTCGTCGTACCGTCCGACCTGCTGAAGGCGCGCCCCGACATCCGCGCGGCCGAAGCCGCGGTAAAAGCCGCCGCGGCGGATGCGGGCGAAGCGACCGCGCAGTTGTTCCCGAGTTTGTCGCTCACCGCGACATTGGGGCGCGGCGGCTTCAGCTGGCCGGCGCTGTTGTCGGGGGCGGGCGGGCTGTGGGCAGTCGGCGCAGGCCTGTCGCAGCCGCTCTTCCACGGCGGCGCGCTGCTGGCCCACCGGCGTGCGACGCTCGATTCGTACGACGCGGCGGTGCTGCAGTACAAGTCGGCGGTGCTGTCCGCGTTCGGTGACGTCGCGGATTCGCTCGCCGCACTCGACAACGACGCGCAGACGCTGGCCGCGAACGAAATCGCGGCACGGGCAGCGGGCGCGGCCTTCGACGAAACGGCGCAGCGCCGCACACTGGGCGCTGTTCCGGTGTCCGCGCAGCAGGCGAGCGAGCGGCAATATCTGACCGCGGAGCTCGACGCGGTCCGTGCCGCGAGCCGGCGAATGACCGATACGGCGGCACTCCTGCAGGCAATGGGCGAGTTGCCGCCCGACGCCCGCACGGCAGTCGCGGCCCGGCAATAACGGCTGCTTGCGTCGACGGGCCGGCTGCGCGTGCCGCCGGCCCGGACCTCGACGCCCGACGCCCGACGCACCGCGAGTACCGCGAGTACCGCGGCGCCGAGCACTCCTTTACTCCGCATGATCGATTCCCGATGAAACCCGAAAACCTGGTCGCCTGCCACGAATGCGACCTGCTGTTTTGGCGGCCGCCGCGCCTGCGCGCGCTGGCTGCGCACTGCCCGAGGTGCCGTGCCCGCGTGGGCGGCAGCGCGCACGGCCGTCCGGCGCTGGACCGGCGGTGCGCGGTCGCGCTCGCCGCGCTGTTCACGTTGTTCATCGCGCAGGCCTTTCCCATCGTCGGCCTCGACGCTGCCGGCATCGCATCGCACGCGACGCTGGCCGACGCGGTGGCCGCGTTGCGCTTGCACGGGCAACCGGTCGTGGCGGCGATCGTGTTCGGCACGACGATGTTGTTCCCGCTGCTGGAAATCGCCGCGTGGCTGTACGTGCTCGTACCGTTGCGCGCGGGCCGTGTACCGCCCTGCTTCGCGCCGGTCCTGCGCAACATGCAGCGGCTGCGCCCGTGGAGCATGGTCGAGGTGTTCCTGCTCGGCATCCTGGTCACGATCGTCAAGATGACGAGCGTCGCGCACGTGATACCGGGCCCCGCGCTGTTTGCGTTCGGCGCCCTCACCGTGATGCTCGGCGTTCTCGCGTCGTTCGACCCGGGCGGCCTGTGGGAAACGCGCGACGAAATCATCGCGCTGCGCGACGGCGGTACGCCCGCCGCGATGTCGCGCCGGCGGCGCACGCCGCGACGCGCTGCACCGGTGGCGCCCGACACAGCGGACGCAATGGACGCAATGGACGCGACCGGGCACCACCGCCCGGCAAGCGTCACGGCCCGCGCCGCTGGTCTGCTCGCATGTCATACCTGCGGACGCGTGCAACCGCATACCGAGGCCGCCGACGCGCGCTGCACGCGCTGCGGTTCGACGCTGCACGAACGCCGCCCGCGCAGCGCCGCACGCACGGGCGCGCTCGTGATCGCGGCCGCGCTGCTCTACATTCCGGCGAACCTGCTGCCCATCATGCACGCGACCTCGCTCGGCCGCACCGAGGACGACACCATTCTCGCCGGCGTCGCGTACTTCTGGACGTCCGGCGACTGGCCGCTCGCCGTCGTCGTGTTCGTCGCGAGCGTGCTCGTACCGATGCTCAAGCTCGCGATTCTCGCGTTGCAGGCCATCGCCGCGCATCGCGGCACGCCATGGCGCCCGCTGGAACGCGCGCGGCTCCATCGACTGGTGGAGCGCGTGGGCCGCTGGTCGATGCTCGACGTGTTCGTCGTCGCGCTGACGATCGCGCTCGTGCATTTCGGGTCGTTCGCCGAGATCACGCCCGGCCCCGGCGCGCTGGCGTTCGGCGCCGTGGTCGTGCTCACCATGTGCGCGTCGATGCAGTTCGATCCGCGACTCATCTGGGACGGCGTGCAGCGCTCCGCCGCCAGCCCTCGATCCTGAACGAGCGCAAGCCCGTCGCAACTCTACGACTCTTCATACGATGCTTCCCCTCGATTTACCTGAACCCGAGATCCGGCCGCGTAGCCGCTGGATCCCGTCCCTCGTCTGGATCGTTCCGCTCGTGTGCGCGTTGATCGGGCTGTCGCTCGTGTACCGCAGCATTGCCGCGACCGGCCCGACGATCACCGTCACGTTCGCGAACGCAGAAGGCCTCGAAGCCGGAAAGACCAAGGTCCGTTATAAGGACGTCGATATCGGCTCGGTGCAGGCCATCACGCTCACGCCCGACTTCAAGCGCGTGGTCGTGCGCATCCAGCTCACCAAGGAAGCCGCGCGGTTCGCGAACCGCGATACGCGATTCTGGGTCGTTCGGCCGCGTGTCGGCGCCACCGGAATCTCCGGGCTCGGAACGCTGCTCTCCGGCGCGTACATCGGCGCGGACCTCGGCCGCTCGCCGCACGAGCAGACCGACTTCGCCGGCCTCGAGGCGCCACCCGCCGTCACCGCGGACCAACAAGGCCGCCGCTACCTGCTGCACGGCGATTCGCTCGGCTCGATCGACATCGGCTCGCCGGTGTTCTACCGGCACCTGCAGGTCGGCCAGGTGGTCGGCTTCTCGCTCGACAAGGATGGCACGGGCGTCGACGTGCAGGCGTTCGTGAAGGCGCCGTACGACAAATACGTCGGCACCAACACACGCTGGTGGCATGCAAGCGGCGTGGATCTGCGACTCGATTCGAACGGCCTGAAGCTGAACACGCAGTCGCTCGCGACGGTGGTCGTAGGCGGTCTCGCGTTTCAGTCGCCGCCCGAGCAAGCCGATGCACCGCCGGCGGCCGACAACGCGTCGTTCCGGCTCGCGCCAGACCAAGCCGAGGCGATGCGCGATCCCGACGGCACGCCGCTGATGGTCGTCATGCGCTTCGACCAGTCGCTGCGCGGACTGTCCGTCGGCGCGCCGGTCGATTTGCGCGGCATCGCGCTCGGTCAGGTCACGAACATCGGGATCGAGTACAACGAGCACTCGCGCACGTTCAGCATGAAGGTCACGATGGCGCTGTATCCATCGAGACTGAGCCGGCACAGCGACACGGCGCTGCCAGCCCCCGATACGGCCGGCGGCCACGACCTCCTCGAGCACCTGGTGCTGCAGGGGCTGCGCGGACAACTACGCACCGGCAGCCTGCTCACGGGCCAGTTGTACGTGGCGCTCGACATGTTCCCGAAGGCGCCGCGCGCGAGCGTGGACGTGCGCCGCACGCCGGTCGAGCTCCCGACCGTTCCGAACACGCTCGACGAACTGCAGGTTCAGCTCGCCGACATCGCACGGAAGCTCGACAAGGTTCCGTTCGACCAGATCGGCAACAGTCTGAACGGTGCGCTCGAGCATGCGAACCAGCTGTTCGGACACCTCGACCAGCAGGTCGTGCCGCAGGCGCGCGACACGCTGGCGGCGGCGCAGCGCACGTTCGACGCCGCGCAGGCGACGCTGCGGCAGGATTCGCCGATGCAATCGGACGTTCATGACGCGATGCAATCGCTCACGCATACGCTCCAGTCGCTCAATACGCTGGCCGACTATCTCGAGCGGCATCCGGAAGCGCTGCTCTTCGGCAAGAAAGGAGAACCGAAATGACGCCGCATTCGTTTCGCACGATCAGGATGCCGATCCGCATCGCAACGTGCGTCGCACTGGCCGTGCTCAGCGCCTGTGCGTCGCCGCCCGTACGGTTCCATACGCTCGGAATGGCGGATGGCGCGGGCGGCGAAACCGGCGCCTCGCGTCCCGCATGGCTGATCGACATGCAGAGCGTGCACGTCGCGGCGCCGGCGGACGGCAACCGGCTCGCGGTGCAGCGCGGCCCCGAACGGGTCGACATTCTGGAACAGGAACGCTGGGTTTCGCCGCTCGGCGACGAGATGCGCGGCGGACTGTCGACGCGCGTCTCGTCCCGGCTGAACACGATCGACGTTCACCGCGTCGCCCATCCGGATGGCACGCCGGTTTATCGGGTCGCCGTGGACGTCCAGCGTGTCGAATCGTGGCCGGCGTCGCACGTGCTGCTCGATGCGACATGGACGGTGGACTCCGGCTCCGGACAGCCGGCACTGACGTGCCGCAGCATCGTTCGGGCCGGTGCGTCGGCGGGCTACGACGCGCTCGTCGACGCGCATCGCCATGCGCTCGACACGCTCGCGCTCGGCATCGCCGCGGGCATTCGCGCGGCGGCCACGCACGCGCCGCCGCCCGCCGGATGCCGCGCGGGAACACTCGACCGACGGATCGCGCCACCCGTCGCCGAGCGCGGCGCGCCGGATCCGCTCGACGATTGAATCGGACCGCGAACACGCGCCCGGTCGGATCGGGTTGGGCGATCGGCCTCGCGCCGGCGCGCTGCACGATCTAGCGACATCGTCAGGCGAAATCATCCCGACGAAAAACGAATCGGCGCTGCGCCGTTCCCGTGTCGGTCCGGCGTTTCGCGCGGCGCGGTGTGGCGCCGCTTCGATCATTTCCACCTGCATGGACAACCCAGGATGAAACCCGCCCGACTCACGCGCGAGCAACGCAGGCTCGACACCCGCGAACGGCTCATTGCCACCGCTCGCGCGCTATTCATCGCGAAAGGCTTTGCCGATACGAGCGTCGAACATATCGCCGAGGGCGCCGGGTACACGCGCGGCGCGTTCTATGCGCACTTCGAACACAAGCGCGAGCTGTTGAGCGAGATCCTTCGCCGCGACCATGATCGAATGATCACGAAAATTCGGCTGGCGGCGCCGGAGAGCGGCGGCGCCTGCAGCGCAGCCGACTACGCGGACATTGCCGCCGGCTGGGAATGTTTCCCGCTGTGGGTCGAGGTTCATCTGTACGCGCTGCGCGATGCCGCGTTTCGGCACATCGTCGACTGCCTGCACACCGAGCCGGTTGCGCTACCGGAGATGGCCAGCGGCGCGGCGGGCGCCGCCGATCGGATGCCGTCCGCGACCGGCTGGGCGGCCGCGCTCGGCGTCGCGCTGCTGAGTGTCAGCGCGCGGGATGCCCGGCGCGATGATTCAACGTAGCGTAAGAAAAGCCACCCGGCCGGGATTCGCCAACGATCCGCCACATCCCGGCCCAAGCAGCTTCTGCCGTGTCGCCGCTCATCCGCAATTGACCCACCCGGGGCCTAGCAGCGGGCGACGGCGCTACATCACTGCGCCGTCTCGGCCGCTTCCACCACCGGCAGCGGCCGGCTTGCGATCTTCTCGGCTTCCGCGCGCTTGAGCCCCAGCGTATGCAGCAGCGTCGCCGCCGTGCGTTCCGGGAAATGCTCTCCGCTGAAGCCGAGCTCCTTCAGCACACCGGCCGCCGGCGCGCCCGGCGCGACGAAGTTGAGCTCGGCCGCAATGGCAGTCAGCACCGTACCGCCAACCGAAAGAAAGCCGATGAACGGGTCGGCGACCACGAAGCGTTTTTCGGCGATGCCGCGCTCGATGTCCCGCAGCAGGCGCTGGCCCAGGCCGAGCGTCAGGACCCGCGCCGAAAAACCCTCGCGTATCAGGAAGTGTCCCCACACCGGCTCGCGCCGTGCGCGTATCAGCGTATGCCGTACCGACACGGAAACGATTTCCGCCGGATCGGACAAGCCGCTGGCCACGCGATCGAGCGAATCCGCGAATTCCTCGAATACCGATTCCACGAGGGTCGCGTAAATCGCCTCCTTCGATTCGAAGTGGTTGTAGAACGAGCCGAAGCCGACGTCCGCGGCCTCGGTGATTTCGTTGATGGCGACGCCTTCCATGCCCTTTTGCGCCATCAGCCTGAGCGCGGCGTCCAGCAGGCGGGCACGGGTCTCGCGCTTGCGGCGCGCGCCGCGCGGCTCGCGTTCTTCGGCGACCGCGACCGCGGATTTGGCTGGTTCCGGCGCGTTGGCGGCTTCCGGAGCGGAGCGCTTCGGTGTCCGGCGATTCGGTGTATTCGGCATGACGTTTCCGATCCTTGTTCGTGCCCAAGTATAGATTCAAATGTCTACATTGACAAAGTTATCATTCATGACTTTAATGTCACAAAAGGCGGCTGAACGAGGCCTGGGAACCGATCGACAAACGAATGGAGAAACGGTGGAGACACATCTGCACACGGGCGCCAGCGCGTCCAGCCACATCAATTCGCGCTCCTCGCCGGTAGGCGCGTTGCCGGCGACGCTCGAAGGACCGATCGAAGAATCCGGGCCAGTCGGCGCCGCAACCGGCCATGTGCGGGCCAGTCATGGCATCCGCGACGACGACGCGCATCGCCCCCATCTGAAATCGACGATCGACCTCGCGACATTCACAGGCCGACCAGGCTCGTCGCGCGACGGTGCGATTGCCTGCCTGCCGTTGCGCGGACAGCCCCTCGATGCGAAGGCGCGCCCCTTCGCGATTACCGTTCGACCTGCCTGACTGCCATCCGCCATGAAACTGACCACCACCCAGCCGGCTCGGCACCCCCACCCCACGACGAAGGCATCGGCGCTCGCCTATCTGATCTTCGATCGTCCGGACCTCGGCGAGGCCGAGCACTTTCTGAACGACTTCGGTCTTCGAACGGTGCGGCGGGACGACACGCAATTGCTGCTGCGCGGAACGGGCACCGCACACTTCTGTTATGTCGTTCGCCACGCACCGAAGGCTCGCTTCGTCGGCTTCGGATTACGGGTCGACAGTCGGGCCGATCTGGACGCGCTCGCCTCCGTCCCCGGCGCGTCGAAGGTCGAGGCATCGGATTGGCCCGGCGGCGGCCAGCGGGTGCGCCTCACCGATCCGTCAGGTTTTCGGGTCGACGCGATTGCGGGCCAGACACGCGCCGACACGCTGCCGCATCGCGCTGCGCTCCCGTTCAACTCGGTCGACGCACCCGTGCGAATCAACGACACGCAGCGGCCGCCGGCGAGCACCCCTGAAGTCATTCGGCTCGGGCACGTCGTGCTCGAGCTGGCCGACTTCCAGGAAACCTGCGCGTGGTACACGCAGCATTTCGGGTTCATCCCCAGCGATGTCCAGGTGCTGCCGGACGGCTCCCCCGCGGTCGCATTCATGCGGCTCGATCTGGGCGACAGGCCGGCCGATCACCATACGCTCGCGCTCGCCCAGGGGTTCCTGCCGACTTATAGCCATAGCGCGTACGAACTGGTCGACGCCGACGCCGTCGGCATGGGCCAGCGCATGCTCCGCGACAGCGGGTGGACGCACGCGTGGGGTATCGGCCGACACATTCTCGGCAGCCAGATCTTCGACTACTGGCAGGACCCTTGGGGCGACAAGCACGAACACTATTGCGACGGCGACTTGTTCACGGCTAACGAGCCGACAGGCGTGCACCCGGTCAGCCGCGAAGCGATGGCGCAGTGGGGCCCGACGATGCCACGCAGCTTCACGAAACCCCGGTTCACGCCGTCGAGTCTCGCGGCGCTGTTTCGCAACCTGCGCCGCAGTCCCGATCTGACGCTGCGCAAGCTGCTGACCTTGGCGAAGCTGTTCGCCTGACCCCAACCGCCCATTCGACTCACGAGAGATCCATCCATGTCACTGCTTGTCCTGCACTTCCGGCACAACGGCCGCGCCCAATGGGGGGTCGCCGCCAACGGCGCCGTCACGCCGATTCCCGGCGACTTCGAAACCACCGCGAGCTTTCTCGCGGCGAATCCGGTCGAACGACTCGCCGCGCTCGACGGAGCGACGATTCCCGAGACCGAGGTGGAGTGGCTCCCCCCGGTGACAGCCAACCAGCAATTCGTTTGTCAGGGCGCGAATTATCGTCAGCACATGATCGAATCCGGCATGGATCCGGACGCGAAAAAGTTCAACATGATCTTCACGAAGGCGACGAGCTGCATCGTCGCCGCCGACTCACCGGTGGTGAAACCGCGACACGTCCGGTTTCTCGACTACGAAATCGAGCTCGGCCTCATCCTCAAACGCGACATCACGTCCCACCGGCAGATCACGGACGAGAACCTGCACGATTACGTCGCCGGCACCGTGATCGTCAACGACTATTCCGCACGCGATGTCCAGATCCCGCAGATGCAGTTCTACAAGGGCAAGAGTTTCCGGACGTTTGGCCCGGTCGGCCCGTATCTGTGCCTGCTCGAGCGGCGTGACTTCCCGAAGCTGAAGACGCTCGACCTGACGTTGACCGTCAACGGCGCGGTGCGTCAGCGGGACTCGACCTCGAACCTCGTCTATGGTCCGGCGGAAACGTTGACCGAGTTGTCGGGCGTGCACGACCTTCGCGCCGGCGACCTACTCGCGACCGGCACGCCGGCCGGCTGCGCACTCAGCATCCCGTCGCCGCTCAAGCAGCGGGCCGTGGCGCTCTTTCCCGAATCCGTCAAATGGAAGATGTTCATGAAGGTGCAGGCGGGACGCGCGCAGTACCTGAAGGCCGGAGATATCGTCGAAGCCCGGATCGCGAGCCGCGACGGAACGATCGATCTGGGCGTGCAGCGTAACAAGATCGTGGACGAAGCAGCATGAACGGCATCGCGACCCGGTACGACGTGCTGGCGATCGAAGCGCAGGGCCTTCCGCCGGACCTCCCTGCCAGCACCTACGAGGTGATTTGCGCCGGCGCGGCCATCGATCCGTCCGCCCCCGCGCTGTCCTTTTTTCTGACCGCCGACTCGCATCGCGACGCCGAGCGCTGGACCTATCGCGAGCTGGTTCGTGACATCACGCGCACGGCCAACCTGTTCACGCGCCTCGGCGTGAGCTCGCGTTCAGTGATCGCTTATGTGCTGCCCAATCTTCCCGAAACCCATTTCGTGCTGTGGGGCGGGCAGGCGGCCGGCATCGTATGTGCGATCAATCCGCTGCTCGAAGGCGAAGCGATCGGCAATCTGCTCAAATCGGCCGGCGCCAGCGTACTCGTGACGCTCGCGCCATTTCCCGGGACCGATCTCTGGCAGAAAGTCGCGGCGATCCTTCACCAGGTCGAGTCGCTGCAGCATCTCGTGCTGGTCGATCCGGCCGATCGTGTGCGGGGCACCGCGCAAGCAGCGGCCCGCATGCTCCAGCGTGACGCGTGCCATACGCTGCACGGCGACGATGGTTTGCGCGGCGCGGTGCCCGCGCCTATCCAGATCCACGACTTCGGGACGGAAATGGCGCGGGAATCCGGTACGGCGCTCGACACCGTGCGCCGCATTCAACCGGGCGACATGTCCTCGTTCTTCTGTACCGGGGGAACCACCGGGTTGCCGAAAATCGCGATGCGCAGCCACGGCAACGAAGTGGCGAATGCATGGAGCGCCGGCCGGTTCTTCGGCGACAGCATCGGCCCCGGCAAAACGACTTTCTGCGGATTGCCGCTCTTTCACGTCAATGCCGCGATGGTGACCGGCCTGCTGCCATTTTCCCGCGGCGCCCATGTCGTGCTCGGCACACCGCAAGGTTACCGAGGTGACGGTGTCGTCAAACGTTTCTGGGAAATCGTCGAACATCATCACATCAATTTCTTCAGCGGCGTCCCGACACTTTACGCGTCGCTGCTCGACATTCCTGTCGACGGTCATGTTATCGACTCGCTCGAATATGGCCTGTGCGGTGCGGCGCCGATGCCGGTCGGCGTCTTCAGGGCCTTCCAGGAAAAAACCGGCATCCGGATTCTCGAAGGCTACGGTCTGACCGAGGGAACCTGCGTGAGCAGCGTCAACCCGCCGACCGGCGAGCGCCGGCTCGGATCGATCGGGCTTCGCATCCCCTTCCAGGCGATGAAAGCCGTCGTCGTGGACGACGCGGGACGGTATCTGCGCGATTGCGCGGTGAACGAAGAGGGGCTGCTCGTCATCTCCGGGCCGAACGTTTTCAACGGCTACCTGCGTGCCGATCAGAACAGGGCGCTGTGGCTCGATCTCGGCGACGGCAAGCGCTGGCTCAACACCGGCGACCTCGGCCGCTGCGACGTCGACGGTTACTTTTGGCTGACCGGCCGCAAGAAGGAATTGATCATTCGCGGCGGGCACAACATCGACCCCGCGGCGATCGAGGAACCGCTTCATCGACATCCGGCGGTCCAGCTCGCCGCGGCAATCGGGCGTCCCGATGCGCATGCCGGTGAGCTGCCGGTCGCATATGTTCAGCTCAAGCCGGGGATGAGCGCGACCGAGCACGATCTGACGGCGTTCATGCAACAGGAGATCGCTGAGCGCGCCGCACTGCCCAAGCACGTCCGAATCGTAGACGCTATCCCGCTCACGGGCGTCGGCAAGATCTTCAAACCGGAACTCAAGCGCCGCGAGACGGGTGACGCGCTGCGCGCGGCATTGGCCCAGGGCGGCGCCCCCGGTGCATCGATCGACGTCACGACCGATCAATCGGGCGGAATGTCCGTGTCGGTCGAGCTGAGCGACCCCGGGCTCGAGCCTGCGGCGCGCGTGGTGCTGGGGCGTTTTCCGTTTGCGTTCTCGATCTCGATCGCCGCGCAGCCGACACGGTCATCCTGACCGACAGCAACAGATCCGCGGCGATGGAGGAGCGCGGCTAGCCTGGATCGCACCAACATCGGAAGCAGATCGCCGCATTCAATAAGGTATCCAAATTAGTTTTTATTCATGAGACGGATCGAGACAGAGGAGACACAAGATGAATTTCAGGCGGACGACGCGTTTCGCAGGCATGGCGGTTTGTATCGGCTCGGCTTTTCTTGGCGACGATGCGCAGGCCCAGTCGGCCGGAAGCATCACGACATCGGTAGGATGGCTACACATCGCCCCACAGGGAAGCGCAACGCCCCTGGTCGTGCAAAGTGTCGGCGGCGTCACGGTGAATCACGAACTGTCCGGTAGCAGCGCCCATGCCAGTTCGACGGATACGCTCGGCATTACCAACGAGTACTACGTCACCGACAACTTCGGCGTCGCGATGCTTTTTGGCATGCCGCTGAAAGTCAATCTGATTGGCGACGGGACGTTGCAGAAGTACGGCACGCTCGGCACGACAAGGCCGATGCCGCCGGCGATCGAACTTCGATACCACCTGTTTTCTGCCACATCGAAATTCCGGCCGTTCCTGGGCATTGGCGCGAACTATACGTGGTTCACCCAGGTTCGAGCCACCAACAGCCGGTTCGTCTCCGACAGCTTCGGGCCGGGCGGCTCGGCGCGCGCGACACTCAGCGCTTCGTGGAACCCCGTGTTCGAGATCGGGGCGAATTACGCGGTGACCAGACACTGGTCTGTCGGAACCTCCGTCGGCTACATGCCGGTGAAGACCCACCTCACGTTATACGGACAGACCGCGACGGGGACGCAGATCGTTTCCAAATCGACGCTCCGGCTCAATCCCGTCAGCGTTTTCCTGAACGTCGCCTATACGTTCTGACGAGCACGCCCGGATGCCAGCCCCCCGCATCAAAGCAACACATAGGATCGAACGATGAAACGACAGGTTCTCAAGACCATTCTGTTTGCATTGCCCAAGGTTCTGGACCTGACGGCGCGCCGCTTCCCCGCCTACCGGGAACGTCTCAAGGAGCGCAATCTCGTCGCGTGGATCGGGCTCATGGATCAAAGCATGGGTCGCGTCATCGAGTTCAGGAATGGCCGCATTCGGTCGCGCGCCGGCAAGCACCCGCGGCCCGACGTGCGCATGGCCTTCAAGGATGTCGCCACCGCGCTGAAGTTTCTTTCCCCCAGCCCGGACCAAGGCGAAATCATCCACGCCGCCAAGAACTTCAAGGTCGTCACGGAGGGCGAGGACGAACTGCTGGTCTGGCTCATGCAAACCCTGAGCATGATGCGCACCGTCGGTCTGCCGATGGGCACGCCCATGCGCGACGGCACCCGACGCTACACCACCTGTACCAATGGCGGGCCGCTGTTCGTCTACGTCAAGGATGACCGCATCGTCCGCGTGACCCCGATCGAGCTGGACGATACGGATGCGTCGAGCTGGGTGATCGACGCACGTGGGCGCCGCTTCAGCCCGCCACGGCGGGGCTTGGTCGCGCCGCACGCGTTGACGCTCAAGTCGCTGGTCTACTCCGACAAGCGCATCCTTCACCCGATGAAACGGGTCGACTTCGACCCCGACGGCGAGCGCAATCCGCAGAACCGCGGCAAGTCCGGCTATGTGCGCATCAGCTGGGACGAGGCCCTGGACATCGTCGCCAAGGAGATCAACCGGCAGAAGCGCGTTCACGGCCCCGGCTCCATCACGTTCCCGATGTCGTCTCACCATCAGTGGGGCAACGTGGGCTACTACCTCAGCGCGCTGACGCGCTTCGCCAACCTGATCGGCTTCACGCGGGTCGCCGCGAATCCGGACAGCTGGGAAGGCTGGTACTGGGGCGCCATGCATCATTTCGGCAACTCGATGCGCGTCGGCGTGCCCTCCGGCTATGGCGGACTCGAGGACGCTCTCAAGGAAGCCGAAATGATCGTCTTCTGGTCGTGCGACCCCGAAAGTACCAACGGGGCCTACGCGGGATTCGAGGGAACGCCGCGCCGTCTGTGGGCCAAGGAGCTCGGTATCGAGTTCGTTCATATCGACCCGCACTGCAATCCGACCGCGCAGCTGCTGGGCGGCCGCTGGATCCCGGTGCGGCCGCAAACCGATGCCGCGCTGGCTACCGCGATCATGTACGTATGGGCCGTGGAGGGCCTGTACGACAAGGATTACGTCGCGGCGCGCACGACCGGTTTCGACGATTGGAAAGCCTACCTTCTGGGCGAAACCGACGGTACGCCCAAGACGCCCGAGTGGCAGGAGAGCGAGACCGGCGTGCCGGCCAAGGACGTCCGCGCGCTGGCGCGCCTGTGGGGAAACAAAAAGGTTCATCTCGCCGTCGGGATGACCGGCGCGGGATTCGGTGGCGCGGGCCGCGGGGCGACCGGCGCGCAATGGGCGCGCTGCATGATCATGATGATGGCCATGCAGGGCTGGGGCAAGCCGGGGGTGAATTTCGGCTGCCTCGAAATCGGCGTCCCGCATGATCTCCAGTTCTACTTCCCCGGCTACGCGGACGGCGGCATTTCAGGCGACCTGGCGTGGACCGCCAACGCGGTGGACAACTACCAGCGCATGCCGCACATCCTCACCATGAATCCGGTCAAGCAGATGGTGCCGCGACAGCAGCTGCCCGATGCGATCCTCAACGGTCACGCCACCGGTTATCTGTGGGACGGCATGTCCCAGGAAGCGCAGTTCGCGCCGTTCACCTACCCGATGCCCGGCTATTCGCCGATCCACATGATCTATCGCTATGGCGGATCGTCGTTCAGTACCGTGACGAATTCCGGACGCTGGACCGAGGCCTACCGGCACTCGAGCATCGAGTTCGTGGTCAATCAGTCGATCTGGATGGAAGGCGAGGCCCAGTTCGCCGACATCATCCTGCCCGCGTGCACGTCGCTGGAGCGTTGGGACATCGGGGAATGGGCGAATTCGGGCGGCTACGCGCACCACGGGTATGGCACGGTCAACCATCGCATGCTGACGATGCAGCACAAGTGCATCGAGCCTTTGGGCGAGTCCCGCTCCGACTACGACATCTTCACCGCCATCCTGATCCGGTTGGGCCTCGGTGGCATCTTCACCGAAGGCTGCAGCGATCTCGACTGGGTCAAGCGCGTGTTCGACTCGTCGGATCTGCCCGGTCACATTTCGTGGCGCGAATTCTGCCGCAAGGGCTATTTCGTCGTGCCGCCCGAAAAGCCCGAGCTTCGCCATCCCGTGGACATGCGTTGGTATGCGGAAGACCGGAAGAAGGACCTGCCGGAACCCCATCCGCTGCCGTCGCAGTTCTCGGAAAAGTTCGGCAAGGGCCTGCAAACGCCAAGCGGCAAGCTGGAGTTCGTGCCCGAGTTGCTGAAGCGGCACACGGCGGACAATCCCGAGCGGCCGCCGCTCAACCGATATATCCCCTCCTGGGAGGGTCTGCGCTCGGACCTGGCCCGGCGCTATCCGCTGCAATTGATCGCCACCCACAGCCGCTACAGCTTTCATACCCATTGTGACGGCAAGAACTCCGCGGTGAACGGCATCGACGATCATCGCGCGCTGATCGCGGGGCACCGCTTCTGGCTGCTGAGACTCAATCCGGCCGACGCCGCCGCTCGACGCATTGCCCATCGCGATCTCGTCAAGGTGCACAACGACCGCGGCGCCGTGATCTGTGCGGCCGATGTCTCGCCGCTCGTGAACGCCGGCGTGGTGAAGTCCTACGAGGCGAGCGCCGAATTTCAGTTGATCGAAATCGACGGCGAGCAAGTCGAGATTGGCGGTTGCATGAACATGCTCACCCCTGACCGGCCGCAGACCGCCGGCACCAGCAGCATGAGCCCGAATTCCTGCCTGGTGCAGGTCGAGAAATGGCGCGGTGCCGAAGCGTTCATGCTCGGTCGCGCAGCGTGAGGAGTTTCAAATGAGCAAGTGGAACCTGATTATCAAGGTCGGACGTTGCGAGAACTGCCAGAACTGCGTGATCGCCACGCGGGACGAACACGTCGGCAACGACTTTCCCGGTTACGCCGCGCCGGCCTCGGCCAACGCCGAGAGCCCGATCCGCATCCTGCGTCGCGTACAGGGCGCCGCGCATATGGTCCAGACCACTTATTTACCGGTCATGTGCAATCACTGCGACGACGCGCCCTGCATGCGTGTCGGCGGCGGCGCCGTTCGCAAGCGTGCCGACGGCATCGTCATCATCGATCCGGACAAGGCACGAGGCCGCAAGGACATCGTCAAGGCCTGCCCTTACAAGGCAATCGTCTGGAACGAAGCGTTGCAACTGCCGCAGATCTGGATCTTCGATGCGCATTTGCTCGACCAGGGTTGGCCCCGCCCGCGTTGTCAGCAGTCGTGCCCCACCGATGTCTTCGAGGCGGTCAAGCTCGATGACACGGCGATGGCCGAGAAGGCCCGACGGGAGGGACTCAAGGTATTGCGAGCCGACCTAGGCACGAAGCCCCGCGTGTGGTACAGCGGCCTCGAGCGCTGGGAAACCTGCTTCATCGGCGGAAGTATCAGTGTCCAGGCAGGAGACGCGGTCGAGTGCGTCACGGATGCGGTCGTCGCGTTGTACTACGCTAATCTGCAGGTCGCCGAAACGGTGTCCAACGGATTCGGTGATTTCCGCTTCGATGGTCTTGCCAAGGGCAGCGGCCCCTACAAAGTCAAAATCCGGCACGCGCTCGGCACCGCCTGGCGCGAGTGCGAATTGGGCGAGAGCGTGTACCTCGGAGAAATCAGGCTCAGTCGGTCGAAAAGCGCCGTGGCGATCGAGTGCTGATGATCCGGGGAAGGCTGAACGCTGCGGGGCTCGCACTGATTTCCGGCACGCCGCCTTCCCGCGGCGAGCCACCCGAACATCATCGGACAGGCGTCACTTATCGGCCGCATACGAAGCAAACACCTTCGTCAGGTGTGCAACGAATGCTTTGACATTCGGGCTGCTGCGCCGGCTCTCCGGCCACAGCGCCGTGATCGTGGAGCGCGGTTCGACGAACTCGGTGAGGACCTGCACCAGCTCCCCGCGCTTGACGTAGGACGCGGCCACATAGGCCGGTGTAATGCCGACGCCTCCGCCCGCGACCATCACGGCGGCGACGGCATCGCTGGTATCGACCACGATGCCGGCGTCCGGTATCAGGTCGAGCGATCCGTCACCGGTGACAAAATTCCAGCGAAAGACCTGTCCTGAACTCTGAAATCGGAAATTCACGCAATCGTGATCCACGAGGTCGTCGGGGTGTTTGGGGACACCGCGCCGGGCCAGGTAGTCCGGGGATGCGTAGGCGCCGATATGGTGAGGGGAAAGCTGGCGCGAGATCAAACGGGAACCGCTTAGATCTCCTACTCGAATGGCCACATCGACGCCTTCACCGACCAGATCGACGAAATGGTCGCCCAGGCGCAGGTCGATGGACAGCTTGGGGAAACGCTTCCGAAACGCAGGTAGCGCAGGCGCGATCAGATGAATCCCGATCGGGAGCGGCGCGGTGACTTTCAGGGTGCCGGCCGGCTCGGATCGCGCCGAGACCGCGGCCTGCTCGATCGCCTCCATTTCCGCAAGCAAGCGCAACGTGCGTTCATGCAGCTCGCGCCCCTCCTGGGTCAGCGTCAATGATCGGGTGGTCCGGTTGAACAGTTTCAGCTCGAAGTGCTGCTCGAGACGCTGGATGCTCTTGCTCACGGCCGACGGTGTGACGCCAAGCGCCCGAGCGGCGGCCGAATAACTCCCTAACGACGCCGCACGGCTGAATGCGATGAGACCCGTCAGGCGGTCCAGGCTGATTTGTTCCATAGCGGAATGATTGAAGAGAGTTTGGCGCTGATTATCAATATCAATTGGCAAGTATAGAGTGCTGTCCAAGACGCCGCACTGGGTTGCGTCAGCCGACAGGACCTACTTTCATGACTACCGATTTCGCCGCCCGTTCACTCGATAACAAGTCCGTCCTCATCATTGGCGGAACCTCCGGCATTGGCCTTTCCGCGGCCAAACAAGCGAAGGCCGCCGGGGCGAACGTCACCGTGATCGGCTTCAACGCGGAGGGCGCTGAACGCGTCGCCACCGAGAATGGTTTTGCGGGTTGGCGCGCCGCCGACGTGACCAAGCCTGAGACCCTCACCGCGGCGCTGGCCGACATCGCACACGTCGACCATCTCGTCCTCCTCGCCGGGACCTTCGTGGCAGGCAAGGTGCTGGAAGCGGATGTCGACTATCTGCGTCGTGCGTTCGACGAACGTGTGTGGGCATCCGTGCACACGTTGCGCACGCTCGGTGATCGCCTGGCCGCCGATGGATCCATCACGTTCATTTCGGGTGTGCTGGCCGACCGACCCAATGCCTACGGCACGGCCATTCTTGCGTCGGCGTCCGCCGCGATGGAAGCGCTGGCCCGGGGCTTGGTGCTTGAACTGGCGCCGCGCCGCGTCAACACCGTCTCGCCCGGCACCACCGACACGCCGCTGCTTGCCCGCACGCTCGGCGACGGTCGCGACGCATACGTGAACGCATTGAAAGAAAAATTGCCGCTGCATCGTTTGGGTACCGCCGACGAAGTGGGCGCCGCGGTGGTGTTCCTGATGAGCAACGGTTTCATGAACGGCGAGACGATCCACATCGACGGCGGTGCCCGTCTCGTGTGATGTGGGCTGAAGGGCTCCCGGTATTTCAAGCTGACAAGGAACAAGAAGGAGGTTTGGTGCCTACGCTGTTTGATCCCATTCGACTGGGCGCGATCGAAGCGCCCAACCGTATCCTGATGGCGCCCATGACACGTGCCCGGGGAACACGCGAGCACGTACCCACCGCGATGATGGCCGACTATTACAGTCAACGCGCATCCGCAGGTCTCATCATCTCGGAGGCCATTGGCATTTCCCGGCAGGGGTTGGGTTGGCCCTACGCGACCGGCCTGTGGACGCCTGCCCAGGTGGCCGGCTGGCGAAAAGTGACCGACGCCGTGCACGAAGCGGGCGGCCGCATCATTGCCCAGCTGTGGCACATGGGCCGCGTGGTGCATCCGAGCTTTCTCGATGGCGCGCAGCCTGTGTCGTCGTCCATGACGACGGCACCGGGCCATGCCCATACTTATGAAGGAAAGCAGTCCTACGCGCCGGCGCGCGCACTGGCGACGCACGAAATTCCCGCCGTGATCGAACAGTTCGCCGCCGCTGCACGTAACGCACTGCAGGCCGGCTTCGACGGCGTGCAGTTGCATGCGTCGAACGGTTATCTGATCGACCAATTCCTGCGAGACAGCGCCAACTTCCGCGGCGACGCGTATGGCGGCTCGATCTCCAATCGGCTCCGGCTTCTGATCGAGGTAACCGAGGCTGTCGCGGATGTCGTGGGCGCCGATCGCACCAGCGTTCGCCTGTCTCCCAACGGCGAAACCCTGGGCGTGCGTGATAGCGATCCGTTGCCGCTGTTCATCGCGGCCGCCGAGGCGCTATCCACGGTCGGGATCGCGTTCCTGGAACTACGTGAACCGCCACTGAACGGCAGTTTCGGCGTCGGCTATCTCGATCCGCTCGCGGCGCGGATCCGCCCGGCTTTCAAAGGACCGCTGGTGCTCAACTCGGATTTCGACGCGGCCCGAGCCCAGGCTGAACTCGATGCCGGTATTGGCGATGCCGTGGCTTTCGGGCGCCCTTTCATCTCGAATCCGGACTACCCGCGCCGTCTAGCCAATTCGATTCCGCTTGCGTCGGACGACCCGACAACGTGGTTCACGCAAGGCGCGGACGGTTACGTCGATTACCCGGGCGCGACGTCGGCTTGACGACACGCTGCGTGACGGGGCTCAAGAGCGAACGGCGCCATCGGAAACGACGCACTGGTCGATCCGGCCGCGTTCGTTGACGGTCACTCGCGGACGCGGAATCTCATGCTCACGGTGGTATCCGCGGCGATCGTGCCGCGCATGTCTACATTCACCTCGTCGGTATCACCGTGCGAAAGCCGTGGCCTTGGTCGCATTTTTTTGACGCCACCCATCGCGAAGCCGAGCTGCCGTGCGCGCCCATCACGCGAGCTTCTTTTCGTCTGCATCCCGCATTGCCGACACAACGACCGCTCTAGGTTGCGACGGCTCCATTCGCAGCAACCGTTACTTCCCTGCAACCGTACGAAAGGAAAACCATCATGTCATTCGTTACCACGCAAGACGGCGTCCAGATTTTTTACAAGGACTGGGGCCCGAAAGACGCGCAGCCGATCGTCTTCCATCACGGCTGGCCGCTCTCGTCGGATGACTGGGATGCCCAAATGTTGTTTTTCCTGTCGAACGGGTATCGCGTCATTGCCCACGACCGGCGCGGACATGGGCGCTCCGCGCAAGTCGCCGAAGGTCACGACATGGACCATTACGCAGCCGATGCGTTCGCCGTTGTCGAAGCGCTGGATCTTCGGGATGCAGTGCATATCGGTCACTCCACCGGCGGCGGCGAAGCCGCCCGCTATGTCGCGACGCACGGCGAGCCGGCCGGGCGTGTCGCCAAAGTGATACTGGTCAGCGCGGTGACACCGCTGATGCTGAAGACGGAGGCCAACCCGGACGGCGTGCCGATCGAGGTATTCGACGGGTTGCGGGCCGGCACGGCGGCCAATCGCGCTCAGTTCTTTCTCGATGTGCCGAGCGGCCCGTTTTACGGATTCAATCGAACCGGCGCGAAGATCGATCAAGGCGTGATTCGGAACTGGTGGCGCCAGGCCATGATGGGCAGCGCCAACGCGCATTACGAGGGCATCAAGGCGTTCTCCGAGACGGACCAGACCGACGATCTCAAGGCGATCAGCGTGCCGACGCTTGTGCTACATGGCGAAGACGACCAGATCGTCCCCTATGAGAATGCTGCGCTGAAGGCCATCAAACTGCTCGAGAACGGCACATTGAAGACCTATCCGGGCTACGGCCACGGCATGCTGACGGTCAATGCCGATGTGCTCAATGCAAATCTGCTGACCTTCGTGAAGGCTTGAAGATTCTCGTATCGATTCGTTATCCGATGTTTCAGCGTGACGATCGTGACGAGGCCGGGGAAGCGCATTCCCGATGACGGGTCGCTTCCCGGTCAACGATCACCGACAGCCACGCGTTCGGGAAAGCGGTCGGCTACCGGGACCGTGGCCGCATTGCCAACCCGTGGCCTGGTGACATCCCGTCGACGATCCGACACGTTATCGGCCAGGTCGTCGACCGAGCTATTGATTTTTGAGACGAACGGTCTATTATTCGCCCATGGACGTTCGAACTGATCCGCCTCGCCGCCGCGGCAGGCCACCGAAGCAGCACGAAGACCTCGTCGCGACGCGCGACATGCTGTTGCGCACCGGGCTGGAAGTGCTCACCGAGAAGGGCTTTTCGGCTACCGGGCTCGACGAGATCCTCGGGCGCGCCGGCGTGCCCAAGGGCTCGTTCTATCACTACTTCGACAGCAAGGAGGCGTTCGGCCTCGAACTGATCGATCGCTACGCGGACTTCTTCGCCCGCAAGCTGGACCGTCATTTCAGCCAGCCCGAGCCGTCGCCGCTGGCACGCGTGCGCGCGTTCGTCGACGATGCACGCGACGGCATGGCGCGCCATGCATACAACCGCGGCTGCCTGATCGGCAACCTCGGCCAGGAAATGGGCGCACTGCCGGAGAGTTTCCGTGCGCGTCTGCGCGCGACGTTCGAGGACTGGCAACGCCGGCTGGCCGCGTGCCTCACCGCCGCCCAGCAAGCCGGCGAGCTCGCCGAGTCGGCAGACCCCGCCGAGCTGGCCGCGTGCTTCTGGATCGGCTGGGAAGGCGCCGTGCTGCGCGCGAAGCTCGAACGCAGCGACGTGCCGCTTGCGCTGTTCGCGCAGTTTTTCTTCAATGGATTACCTCGCCGCTGAATTTTTTTGCCATTAACTAGACGATCGGTCTAAAAAGGAGGACGCATGTTCCAGGGCATCGTGATCGACAAGGACGACACCGGCCAGCACGCGCGGCTGCAGACGCTGGACGACGCGCAGTTGCCCGCGGGCAACGTGACGATCCGGGTTGGCTATTCGACGTTGAACTACAAGGACGGGCTGGCGATCACGGGCAAGAGCCCGGTGGTGCGCAAGTTTCCGATGGTGCCGGGCATCGATCTGGTCGGCGAGGTCGAGCACAGCACGCATCCTGATTACCGCGCGGGCGATCGGGTCGTGCTCAACGGCTGGGGCGTCGGCGAAACGCACTGGGGCGGCCTGGCCCAGAAGGCACGCGTCGACGGCGACTGGCTGGTGCCGCTGCCGTCCGCGTTTTCGCCGCAACAGGCGATGGCCATCGGCACGGCGGGCTACACCGCGATGCTGTGCGTGATGGCGCTGGAACGGCATGGCGTGCGCCCGGACGACGGCGAGATCGTCGTGACCGGCGCGGCAGGTGGCGTCGGCAGCGTCGCCATCGCCCTGCTCGCGCGGCTCGGCTATCGCGTCGTCGCCGTGACCGGCCGCCCGGCCGATGCCGACTACCTGCGGCAGCTCGGCGCGGCGGAGATTCTCGACCGCTCGCAATTCGGCGCACCGGGCAAGCCGCTCGGCAAGGAACGCTGGGCCGGCGCGGTCGATGTCGCGGGCAGTCACGTGCTCGCCAACGTGTGTGCGACCACGCGCTATCGTGGCGTGGTGACGGCCTGCGGCCTGGCCGCCGGCATGGACTTTCCCGCCACCGTCGCACCGTTCATCCTGCGCGGCGTGACGCTCGTCGGCATCGACAGCGTGATGTGCCCGCGCGCCGAACGGCTGGAGGCATGGCGCCGGCTCGCGTCCGATCTCGATGTCGAGAAGCTGGGCGCGATCGGTCATCAGGTCGGCCTGGGCAACGCCATACCGCTTGCCGAGGAACTGATCACCGGCAAGATACGCGGCCGCATCGTCGTGGACGTCAACGCATGACGCCGGCAACCCGTCGTTTCATGTCCGGCCGGCGGCTCGCGTGTCGCGTTCGCTCGTGCCACTTTATCCAGGGGACCTCATGACCGCTGCACACAATGCGCCCGTCAGCCGCTTTCCGGTGCCGGCGCTCGACGACCTGCCCGACGACATTCGCGCACGGATCGCTGCCGTCCAGGAAAAGTCGGGCTTCATCCCGAACGTATTCCTCACGCTCGCGCATCGCCCGGACGAGTTTCGCGCGTTCATGGCGTACCACGACGCGCTGATGGACAAGCCGGGCAACCTCACCAAGGCCGAACGGGAAATGATCGTCGTGGCCACCAGCGCCGTGAACCAGTGCCAGTACTGCGTGATCGCGCACGGCGCGATCCTGCGCATTCGCGCGAAGGATCCGCTGATCGCCGACCAGGTCGCGACCAACTACCGCAAGGCCGACATCACCGTCCGGCAGAAGGCGATGCTCGACTTCGCGATGAAGGTGTCGCAGACCGCGCATCGGGTGGGCGAAGCGGACTTCGACACGCTGAAGTCGCATGGCTTCACCGAAGAGGACGTCTGGGACATCGCGGCGATCTCGGCGTTCTTCGGGATGTCGAATCGCATCGCTAACGTGACGAACATGCGGCCCAACGCGGAGTTCTACGCGCTCGGGCGCTGAGGGCGTGCCGGCCGCGCGCGGTCGGCGCAGCATGATCCGCCGAGCCGGACGCGGGGAACAGCGCGACACCGAACTGGATGTCCCGGTTCCGACGCGCCGGCTCACGGCAAGCAGGAGTAGGAGCAGGGGCGGATCAGCGCTCGGTCCACTCCTTCAACGCCTCCAACCCGTCCGGCAGCGGCGCGTCCGGGAACACCGTCGACAACGTCGCGTCCCGCCACCGTGCCGCCTCCTCCGCGCGCTGCGTTTCCGCCTGCTCGCACACGAACAGCGCATCGCTGCCGAGCAGCAGCCGCATCGGCACGTCGTCGCGACGCGACAGCTCGACGATCAGCGCCGCGATCCGTGCGGGATCGCCGACCTCGTGGCCGCCATACGAACCGAGCAGTTCGAGAATCTTCCCGACCGACGGCTGATAGTCGGGCAGCAGGCCGTCGACGTGGCGCTTCGCCTGCGCGGCCCATTCGGTGCGCATCCCGCCCGGCTCGAGCGTGCACACGCGCACGCCGAACGGCGCGACTTCCTTCGACAGCACGTCGCTGAACCCGCCAACCGCCCACTTCGCGGCCTGATACGCGGACAGGCCGGCCGTCGCCGTGCGCCCGCCGACCGACGACACCTGGAAGATGTGCCCCGCGCGTTGCGCCCGCATCGTCGGCAGCACCGCGCGCGTCAGGTTGACCACGCCGAACAGGTTCGTTTCGATCTGGTCGCGGAAGTCGTCGGCGCCCATCTGCTCGAACGGCGCCGTATGACCGTAGCCCGCGTTGTTCACCAGCACGTCGATGCGTCCGAACGCGTCGCGGGCGGCGGCCACGGCATGCGCGGCCGCCGCCGCGTCGGTCACGTCGAGCTCGATCGGCAGCAGCCGGTCGCCGTACCGCGCTTCCAGATCGGCGAGCCGCGCCGGATCGCGCGCGCCGGCTACCAGCCGGTCGCCCGCCGCCAGCACCGCTTCCGAGATTGCACGCCCCAGGCCGCGTGCGGCCCCTGTCACCAGCCAGACTTTCGACATTTCCATTTCTCCGTAAAGTTGAAACCGTCAAAAATGAATGATTACTCACTCATTAATATGGGCGCTGAACCGGTCGTTTTGACCGTGCATCGCCCTGCCTGAAACCGCCTTCCATCGTCGCGGCGACGCCCGAACCAAACGCGCCGCCGCTCATCCCTCTACAACTTTCCGCTATCACACCGCGTGCAACACGGCCCACAGCGCGCGAAACCCGGCTTCCCGGTACGCATCGGCGCGCGCCGGATCGCGTGCGATCGACTCCATCGCCGTTTCCGCGATCGACGTGAACAGCGCCGTGCAGAACGCATGCGCGTTGTCGGCGTCGAGCCCGCCCGCGGCGGCACTCTGCGCGCGCAGCAGCGCGGTGATCGCGCCGAAGCCTTCGGTGCCGGCAGCACGATGCGCGTCGTCGATGCGGCCGCTCACGTCGAGCTGTCGCAGCGCGCGCTGCCCGTGCGGATCCGCGACGCCCCACGACACATAGCTGTTCCACACATGCCGCATGGCCTGCTCGGCCGGCGCATTCTCCGGAAACCCGGTGATCATCGCGTCGCGCAGGTCGGCCTTCAGGCTCAGGTACAGCGCGTTCAGCAGCGCATCCTTGGTCTCGAAATAGGTGAACACCGTGCCTTCCGCGACGCCGGCGAGCCGCGCGATGCGCGCGGTGGTCGCACTCGCGCCGTCCTCCGCGAGCGCGCGGGCAGCCGCGGCGAGGATGGCGTCGTGCTTGTCGGGACTGCGCGGTCGGGCCACGTTCGATTCCTTAAATGAGTGAGCGCTCAATCATAATCGCGTCGACGGCTGGACTGCAAGCCCTGTTACATACGGGGGAACCCATCCGCAATCGGTCAAAAGCGTGCACTATTAGCGTTTCCACGTACTGGCGCGCCAACGCACCGGCGGCCGGCACTTCGATGTTCGTTCCACGCTCACCCGTTTCAGACCGCGATCCACTCATGACGAATCAGCCCAACCAGACCGAAGCCGACCAGCCCGTCGACATGATCATCTTCGGCGGCGGCGGCGACCTGGCCGCCCGCAAGCTGTTGCCCGCGCTGTATATGGCGCACCTGCACTGCAACCTGCCGCCGCAGACGCGCATCATCGCGGTCGGCCGGCGCGACTGGGGCATCGACGGCTACCGCAAGTTCATGGACGAGCAGTCGCGCCCGTTCATCGACGAGAAGGCGTTCGACGCCGACGCGTGGGCCCGTTTCCTCGACCTGTTCAAGTACGTGCTGATCGACGTGAACGCGCCGGAAGACTACGCGCGCCTCGCCGAAGCGGCGCGCCCCGACGCGATCCACGTGTTCTACCTGTCGACGTCGCCGGAGCTGTTCACGACGATCTGCGACAACCTGTCGGCCGCGCACCTCGTCGATGCGCGCTCGCGCGTCGTGCTCGAAAAGCCGCTCGGCCACGATCTCGCGTCGGCGCAGGCGATCAACGATGCGGTCGGCCGGCATTTCGCGGAATCGCAGATCTACCGGATCGACCATTACCTCGGCAAGGAAACCGTGCAGAACCTGATGGTGCTGCGCTTCGGCAACCCGATCTTCGGGCCGCTGTGGCAGGCGCCGAGCATCCGCAGCGTGCAGATCACGGTGGCGGAGACGGTCGGCGTCGGCAGCCGCGCGGGCTTCTACGACCATACCGGCGCGCTGCGCGACATGGTGCAGAACCACCTGCTGCAACTGCTGTGCATCGTCGCGATGGAGCCGCCGGTGTCCCTCGACCCGGACGCGGTGCGCGACGAGAAGCTGAAGGTGCTGCGCTCGCTGCGGCCGATGGCGCTGTCGGATGTCGCGCGCGATACCGTGCGCGGCCAGTACACGGCCGGCGCGGTCGACGGCCAGCCGGTCAAGGGCTATCTCGAAGAAGACAACGTGCCGGCGGACAGCCACGCGGAAACCTTCGTCGCGCTGCGCGCGCACATCAACAACTGGCGCTGGGCGAACGTGCCGTTCTTCCTGCGCACCGGCAAGCGGCTGCAGCGCCGCCAGTCGGAAATCGTGATCGAGTTCGCGGACATGCCGTTCTCGATCATCCCGACCGGCCCGCGCCACTACAGCAACCGCCTCGTGATCCAGCTGCAGCCGGAAGAATCGATCCAGCTGCAGATGCTTGCGAAGGAGCCGGGCAGCGGGATGAAGATGGTGCCGGTGAGCCTGAACCTCGATCTGCAGCAGGCGATTCCGGAACGGCGCGCGGAAGCCTACGAGCGGCTGCTGATCGACGTGATCCGCGGGCGCCTCACGCATTTCATGCGCCGCGACGAGCTCGAGGCCGCGTGGTCGTGGGTCGAGCCGATCCTCAACGGCTGGAAGCAGCTTGGCGACCGTCCGCGCCTCTACACGGCCGGCACGTTCGGGCCGGCGGCCTCGTCGGCGCTGCTCGCGCGCGACAACATGTCGTGGTCCGAGGAAGCCTGACCACGGCATGACGGCAGGCCCGCGGCGCAAGCGCCGTGCGGCATGCCGGATCACTCCGGGCGCCCGATCGGGCGCCCGCAGTCAGCCCCCCATCGCCCGCCACCCTTCCAGCTCTCCGCCGTTACAGCGGCTCCAGCCACGCAGCCTTGCGCCGCGCCGGCGCCCCGCTGCCGCCGCTGCTGCCGCCCAGCACCTCGATCATGTAATCGACGAACGACGCGATCCGCGACGAAATCGCGGTGTTCCGGTAATACACCGCGTTGATCGGCTGTTCGACGTCGAGCGTCTGCCGCGCGAGCACCTGCACGAGCCGCCCGGCCTCGCGATCCTGCGCGGTCATGAAATCCGACAGGCACACGACGCCCGCGCCCTCCAGCGCGAGCTGCCGCAGCGTCTCGCCGCTCGACGACCAGATGCCGGGCTCGATGCGGCACGGCTCGCCGTCCGCGCCGAGGATCGGCCAGACGTTCAGCGATTCGGGCTGCGTGAAGCCGAGCAGTGTGTGCCTGGCGAGATCCTCGACCTTGCGCGGCTGGCCGTGCGCTTCGATGTATGCAGGGCTCGCGAGGATGCGCAGCCGGCTGTTGCCGATGCGCCGGCTGTGCAGCGTCGAATCCTTGAGCCGGCCGATGCGGATCGCGACGTCGGTGCGCCGCTCCAGCAGATCGATGATCCCCTCGTTGCTGTTCAGCTCCAGTTCGACCTTCGGGAACCGTTCGCGGTAGCCGTGCACGAGCGGCACGATCACGTGCAGCATGAACGGCGTCGCGGCATCGACGCGCAAGCGCCCCGACGGCATCTCGCGCCGCGCGAGCATCTGCTCCTCGGCGTTCTCGACCGATTCGATGATGGCGCGCGCATCCTGCAGGAACGCACGCCCTTCCTCGGTCAATTCGAGCCGGCGCGTGGTCCGGCGCAGCAGCGTGGTCTTCAGCTTCTCCTCGAGCCGCGCGAGGGTGCGGCTCGTGGCCGACACCGTGAGGTCGAGCTGCTGCGCGGCAGCGGTGATCGAACCGGAGTCGACCACGGCGGCAAAGGCCTGGAGTTCGTCGAGTGTGATCTTCATTGCTGGATTATTGATCCAAAATCAAAACAATTTGGTTTATAGACCCATTTTTCCGCAAAAGTAAAGACGGCACACTGCGCTCCATTGTCACCAGACCCTGGAGCCCACCGTCATGCCACTCGCCCTACTTGCGCTGACCATCAGCGCATTTGCCATCGGCACCACCGAATTCGTGATCGTCGGGCTGATCCCGACGATCGGCGCCGACCTCGGCGTCAGCCTGCCGTCGGCCGGCCTGCTCGTCAGCCTCTATGCGCTGAGCGTCGCGATCGGCGCGCCGCTCCTTACCGCGCTCACCGGCCGCGTGCCGCGCAAGACGCTGCTCGCCGCGCTGATGGCGCTGTTCACCGTCGGCAACCTCGTGGCCTGGCAGGCGCCCGGCTACGAATCGCTGATCGTCGCGCGCGTGCTCACCGGCCTCGCCCACGGCGTGTTCTTCTCGGTCGGCTCGATCATCGCCACCACGCTCGTGCCGAAGGACAAGGCCGCCAGCGCGATCGCGACGATGTTCAGCGGGATGACCGTCGCGTTCGTCGCCGGCATTCCGCTCGGCACCTTCATCGGCCAGCACTTCGGATGGCGCGCGACGTTCCTGGTCGTCGCGCTGTTCGGCCTCGTCGCGTTCGTCGGCGCGGTCGCGTTCGTGCCGCGCGGCCTTCCGCGGACGCCGCCGGCGCCGCTCGCCCGCCAGTTCCGCGTGCTCGCCCAGCCGCGCCTGCTGCTCGTCTATGCGATGACGGCGGTCGGCTACGGCGGCTCGCTGATCGCGTTCACCTACATGGCGCCGCTGCTCGAACAGATCGCCGGCTTCACGCCGTCGCAGGTCAGTCTCGTGCTGGTCGGCTATGGCGTGTCGGTCGCGTTCGGCAACGTGTGGGGCGGCAAGCTCGCGGACGCCATCGGCCCGGTCAAGGCGCTCAAGCGGATCTTCCTGTTGCTCGCGATCGTGCTGCTCGCGCTGACCTTCACGGTGCACGTGAAGTGGCTGGCGGTGCTGACGATGCTCGCATGGGGCGCCGTCGCATTCGGCAACGTGCCGGGCCTGCAGGTGTATGTCGTCAAGCAGGCGCGCCACTTCGCGCCGGACGCCACCGACGTCGCGTCGGGCTTCAACATCGCCGCGTTCAACCTCGGCGTCGCGGGCGGCTCGTCGCTCGGCGGCCTGATCGTCGCGAACGTCGGCCTCGGCCATACGCCGTGGATCGCCGCCGCCGTCACGCTCGGCGCCTTCGCGCTGACCGCGTTGAGCGGCCGCCTCGACCGCGGCCAGGGCCTGCCCGAACGCACGGCCGAACCCGTCGAACTCGCCCATTGAACGTCACTTTCCCGCAGGAGCGCATCAGCATGAACGCATCGACCCAACGTCCGCCGTTCGCCGGCAGGACTTTCGAAGTCCGTTACGACGGCCTCACAGCGCTGAACGCGTATGACGAGGACGGCCTCCACATGCGCTACGAGATCACCGAAGGCGCGTACGCCGGCGCGAAGGGCGAAGTCGCGTACACGTGGCGGCACGTCGCCGGCGAGACCTACGCGATCTCGTGGCAGGAAGCCGACCGCGCAACCGTCGTGCACCTCGACGATTTCGCCGCCGGCACGTCGCACGCATTCTTCACCGCGGCTTCGCTCGATTTCTACCGGCTCGAAGGCAGCCTGCGCGCGCGCTGAACGGAGCAACCCGACCATGTCCACTTCACTCGACAAGCTCGCCCGCGGCGGCTTCAGCATTGGCATCGAACTGCCGCTCGACAACGACTGGTCGCTGGCTGGCGCCGCGAAGCGCCAGCATGACGGCCGCCGCCCCGGCGTGCCCGACCTGACACTTCATGCGACGCTCGCGCGACTGGCCGACACGCTCGGCTTCCGCGCGCTCTGGGTGCGCGACGTGCCGGTGTACGACCCGTCGTTCGGCGATGCCGCGCAAGTGTTCGAGACCTTCTCGTATCTCGGCTACCTCGCCGGCATCACCCGCGACATCCTGCTCGGCACGGCAGCCGTCGTGCTGCCGCTGCGCGAACCGCTGCTGACGTTGAAATCGGCCGCGACGATCCAGGAGCTGAGCGACGGACGCCTGCTGCTCGGCGTCGCGAGCGGCGACCGGCCGGTCGAATATCCGCTGTTCGGCCGCGACTTCGCGTCACGCGGCGCGAATTTCCGCGACCAGATCGCGCTGCTGCGCGACGGCGCGCGCGGGCACCTGCCGCCGGGCCTGGACGTGTTGCCGGCCGCGCGTTCGCCGGTGCCGCTGCTCGTCGCGGGCCTCGCGCAGCAGACGCCCGCATGGATCGGCGAACACATGGACGGCTGCCTCGCCTATCCGGGCACGCCGGACGATCACCTGCAGCGCGCCGCGAACTGGCGCGCGGTGGCCGGCGACAAGCCGTACGTGAGCTTCATCCACCTCGACCTCGCGGAAGATCCGCACGAACCGCTTCAGCGGCACCGCTTCGGCGCGCGCGCCGGGCGCATCGCGCTGACGGAAGAGCTCGCGGCGATGCGCGACGCGGGCGTGCAGCACATCGGCCTGCATTTGCGCCGCAATCGCCGGCCGCTCGACGAGACGATGGCCGAGATTGCCGCGGACGTGCTGCCGGCGTTCCATCCGGCTAGCAACCCGCACACGTGCGTCGCATGAGGCCGGCCACGGCCCGCCGCGCGCGCCACGGCCGGCACCCGATCCTTGAATTTGAATCAAATATTTTTGACCTCTGAAGGCGTTTATCTCATCAGTCCCGAACGCCAGAATGACTTCCATACCGAACCCGTTCCACTTTCCCAGGAGCCCACGATGAGCAACGTTCCCGCATTCGGCCTCGGCACCTTCCGCCTGCAGGGCCAGGTCGTCATCGACTCGGTCCGCAATGGCCTCGACGTCGGCTACCGCGCGATCGACACCGCGCAGATCTACGGCAACGAAGCCGAAGTCGGCGAAGCGATCGCCGCATCGGGCGTGCGCCGCGAAGACCTGTTCCTCACGACCAAGATCTGGGTCGACAACTACGCGCCGGAAAAACTGGCGGCCAGCCTCGAGGAAAGCCTGCGCAAGCTGCGCACCGACACCGTCGACCTGACGCTGATCCACTGGCCGGCGCCGGGCAACGGCGTGTCGATCCAGGCGTTCATGACCGCGCTCGCCGACGCTAAGGCGAAGGGCCTCACGCGCCAGATCGGCATCTCGAACTTCAACATCGAACTGACGAAGGAAGCGATCGCGGCCGTCGGCAAGGATGCGATCGCGACGAACCAGATCGAACTGAGCCCGTACCTGCAGAACCGCAAGCTGGTCGAGTTCCTGAACGGCGAAGGCATCCACGTGACGTCGTACATGACGCTCGCCTACGGCAAGGTGCTCGGCGACCCGGTGATCGGCGCGATCGCGCAACGTCACGACGCGACGCCGGCGCAAGTCGCGCTCGCGTGGGCGCTGCAGCTCGGCTACTCGGTGATCCCGTCGTCGACGAAGCGCGAGAACCTCGCGAGCAACCTGCTCGCGCAGACGCTGCGCCTGACCGACGAAGACATGGCGCAGATCGCCGCGCTCGAGCGCAACGGCCGCGAAGTCGACCCGGCCGGCCTCGCGCCGAAGTGGGACTAAGCGCACCACACCCGTAATCGATTCGTTCGCGGCCAGCCGGCCGCGGCACCCGACAGGACCTCACCATGACCCACGACCCGCTTTTTCAACCGCTGCGATTCGGCGCGCTGACGCTGCCGAACCGTATCGTGATGCCGCCGATGACGCGTTCGCGCGCCAGCCAGCCCGGCGACGAAGCCAACGAACTGATGGCCGCGTATTACGCGCAGCGCGCGAGCGCCGGCCTGATCGTCAGCGAAGGCACCTACATCGCGCCGCTCGGCAAGGGCTACGCGTGGACGCCCGGCATCCACACGCCGTCGCAGGTCGCCGGCTGGCGCCGCGTGACGGACGCCGTGCACGCCGCGCACGGCCGCATCTTCGCGCAGCTGTGGCACGTCGGCCGGCTCAGCCACACGAGCCTGCTCGGCGGCGCGCAACCGGTGTCGTCGTCGCCGATCCAGGCGAAAGGCGTGAACGTGTTCATCGCCGGCGAGGACGGCAGCACGCCGGGCTTCGTGCAGGCGTCCGAGCCGCGCGCGCTGTCCGTCGACGAGATCCGCGAGATCGTCGATCAATACCGCGCCGCCGCCCGCCACGCGATCGAGGCCGGCTTCGACGGCGTCGAGCTGCACGGCGCGAATGGCTATCTCGTGAACCAGTTCATCGACTCGAACGCGAACACGCGCACCGACGCGTACGGCGGCTCGCTGGAAAACCGGCTGCGCTTCCTGCGCGAAGTCGTGCAGGCACTGATCGAAGGCACCGGCGACGCGTCGCGCGTCGGCGTCCGCCTCGCCCCGCTGACCACGCTGAACGGCTGCGTCGACGACGATCCCGAAACGACCTACCTCGCCGCCGCGAAGCTGCTCGGCGAACTCGGCATCGGCTACCTGCACATCGCGGAAGCCGACTGGGACGACGCGCCGCTGATGCCGGTCGAATTCAAGCGCCAACTGCGCGCCGTGTTCCCGGGCGTGCTGATCTACGCCGGCGCGTACACGGCCGAACGCGCCCGCGAAGCGATCGCCGCCGGCTGGGCCGACCTGATCGCATTCGGCCGCCCGTTCGTCGCGAACCCCGACCTGCCCGAGCGCCTGCGCACCGGCGCCGCGCTCGCGCCGCACGATCGCAACACGCTGTTCGGCGGCGGTGCGAAAGGTCTGACCGACTATCCGACGCTCGCGCAGGCCGCGGCCTGAGCGGGCGGCCGCAACGACTCCGAGACTGCTCATGAGAATCACGCTCCCTTCCCGCCTGGGTTTCGGCACCGCGCCGCTGGGCAACATGTACCGAGACATCCCGCACGACGAAGCGCTGGCCACCGTCGATGCCGCGTGGCGTGGCGGCATCCGCTACTTCGATGCCGCGCCGCTGTATGGCGCCGGCCTCGCCGAGCTGCGTCTCGGTGAAGCGCTCGCCGGACGGCCGCGCGACGAATATTCGCTCGGCACCAAGGTCGGCCGGCTCGTCCTCGACGAACACGAGGACGCGTCGCAACGCGATCTCGGCGAAAAAGGCGGGCTGTTCCGTCACGGCCTGCCGAACCGGATCGTCTACGACTACACCGCGGACGGCACGCTGCGCTCGATCGAGGCCAGCCTCACACGGCTGCGCACCGACCGGCTCGACACCGTGTGGATTCACGATCCGGCCGTCGATTTTCACGGCGACGCATGGCGCGACGTGTTCGACGTCGCGATGTCGGGCGCGGCGAAGGCGCTCACGCGGCTGCGCGACGAGAAGGTCATCAAGGGCTGGGGGCTCGGCGTGAACCGCGTCGAGCCGTGCGAACTCGCACTCGAGCGTTCGGATCCGGACGGCTTCCTGCTCGCCGGGCGCTATACGCTGCTCGATCACGCGGGTGCGCTCGAACGGCTGATGCCGGAAAGCGCCGCGCGCGGGCTCGGGATCATCGTCGGCGGCCCGTACAACTCGGGCGTGCTGGCGGGCGGCACGCATTTCGAGTACCAGCCGGCCACGCAGGCGATGCTCGAGCGCGTCGCGCGGATTCGCGGGCTCTGCGAACGGTTCGGTGTCGACGTACGTGCCGTGGCGCTGCAGTTCTCGCTCGCCCATCCAGCCGTCGCAGCGGCGATCCCCGGCGCGAGCCGGCCGGAGCGCATCGACGAGAACCTGCGTCTCGCGGCAGCGCCGATCCCGGCCGCACTGTGGGCGGCGCTGAAAGCCGAGCACCTGATCGCCGAGCACGCACCGACGCCGGCCGGCGCGGATTGAAGCGGTCTCAAGCGGTCTCAAGCGGTCTGAAGCGGCCGCTGCGGCGCTCAGCCGTGGCGTTCGCGCGCCTGCAATCGCGGCGGCTATCGTCGCGATTGCCATTTCCGAATTGCAGCCTGCGCAATCGGCGTCTAGCGTTTACGGGTTCGACTCCGCACGATCGTCACCCGACCTGAAAGGACGCGCCGCCATGCCAAGCCCCTCCCCGACACGCGACATGTTGCTGGCCTTCGCGGCCGGTCTTTCATTCGCGGCCTGCGCCGCGCCGGCCTACGCCGACGATGCAGCCGGCCTCGCGCCGCCCGGCCCCGCGACACCCGTGCTGTCGACGACCGCGACCGGCGTGCAGATCTACGCATGCGAATACGATGCCGACCACCGGCTCGCGTGGGCATTCCAGCGCCCGGAAGCGATGCTGTTCGATGCCGGCGGCACGCTCGTCGTGCGGCACGGCGCGGGGCCGTCATGGGAAGCGCTCGATGGCAACCGCATTACCGGCAAGAAGCTCGCGGAAGCGCCGAGCGCGCGCGCCGGCAGCGTTCCTCAATTGCTGCTCGCCGCGACGCCGGCCGCAACGGGCACGAAGGCCACGACCGGCACGCTCGCAGGCGTGCGCTTCGTGCAGCGGCTCGACACCGCGGGCGGCACGCCGCCGGAACCCGCGTGTTCGACCGAGCACGCGGTCGGCCGCTTTCCGTATTTCGCGCGCTACGTGTTCCTGAAGTAACACACGACGGCGGCCGCCCGAATCAGGGCGCCGCCGTCACATGCAACTTGATCAGTTATCCTGCATTTTTACGCTATCGCTGCGGCTGCCACGCGATGACTCAGCCTCAGCGAATCCGCATCGACAGTTCGACATCGCCGCCGAACGGCACCGACAGATAGCCGTTCTGCGGCGCACGCACGTAGGCGAGATAGTCGGGGCTGTATTCGGCATTGTCCGCGACGACGAACGCGCCGGCCCGCAGCCGCGGCTCGACCCGTTCGAGTATCTCCGGATACAACGCCTTCGCGCCGTCGAGCAGCAGCAGGTCGACCGTATCCGGCAGATCGTTGGCCAGCGTGCGCAACGCATCGCCTTCCCGAATCTCCACCAGATCGTCCAGCCCGGCCGCCGCCAGATTGGCGCGCGCCCGCGCGACCTTCGACGCTTCGAACTCGCTCGTGATCACCCGGCCGCCGCCGTTGTCGCGCAGCGCGGCCGCGAGGTGCAGCGTCGAGATGCCGAACGACGTGCCGAACTCGACGATCGACCGTGCGCCGCAGCTGCGCGCGAGCATATACAGCAGCGTGCCCGTCTCGCGCGACACCGCGAGCGGATAGTCCTTCAGCCGTGCATAGAAGTCGGCGTAATCGGTCTTGCTGCGCATCAGCCGCATTTGCTCGTCGTGCGACACGTTGGCGAAATCCGGATTCGATGCGGGCGACGAGGCTTCGGCTTCGTCGAACAGGCGCGCGAGCAGCGACGCCAACGGGTCGTGAATCAGGGTGGTCATGCGAATCTCCGAAGTCAGGTTGAGTGCGTCAGTACGCCCGACTAGAATATGACGAATCATTCAGGTTTTACTATTCGCATTGGCAGATCCGTCATGACCGACCGCCGCAACGCCCCGATCGCCTCGCGCAAACAGCCCAAGCAGGCCCGCTCGACCCGTCTCGTCGACGACGTGCTGCAGGCCGCTATTCAGGTTTTGGCGACCGAAGGCGCGCAGCGCTTCACGATGGCGCGCGTGGCCGAGCGCGCCGGCGTGAGCGTCGGCTCGCTGTACCAGTACTTCCCGAACAAGGCGGCCGTGCTGTTCCGGCTCCAGCACGACGAATGGCGGCAGACGTCCGAGATGCTGCGACGGATGCTGGAAGATCCGCAAAAGACGCCGCCTGAGCGGCTGCGCACGGCCGTCCATGCGTTCATCCGCTCGGAATGCGACGAGGCGCGGATGCGCATCGCGCTCGACGACGCCGCACCGCTCTATCGCGACGCGCCCGAGGCGCAGGAGGCAAAGGCGGCCGGCAACCGGATCTTCAGCGCGTTCATGCGGGAGGCACTCCCCGATGTGCCGGACGCCGCGCGTGCGCTCGCGTGCGAGCTGATCACGACCACGCTCACGTCGGGCGGCAAGGCGTTTTCGGAAACCGAACGCACGCCGGATGAAATCCATGCGTACGCGACCGCGATGGCCGACATGTTCTGCTCGTACCTCGCATATCTCGCGCGCGTTTGATGTGAATTGATGCGGCGACGGGCGCGAGCGCAGCACCTGTCCGGCCCCGGTCTCATCCGGACGCAGATTGCGCGCGGCGGCGCGGCGCGTCACTCGCGGCCGTTTTCACGTACCGGCGCAGCCTCGATGAAAGACACTCGTAAGCCTCGATGCATCACCCGGCCCCGCCCGTCCCGCCGCCCGCGCATTCAAATAATCGCCTTAACGGATTCGAACTAGGCGTATACACGCGTTCCGCGACGACGAAGCCCCGTTGCACGCCGATATAAGCGCTGCGACATGCGCTGCATGCTCTTCCCCCAATGGGACGTGATGGGCCGTTCGCCTAACCTTCGCTACGGCAAAGCGCACGTGACGGGGGCGACCCCACCACGCGTCGTACGACGCGACACACTCGCGCCCGCTTCGAAGCGCGTACGACGACACGGCTCACGCGTCATGCGTCATGCGTCATGCGTCCCCACGACGTTGCCGACAATTTCAACCAGATACGAGACACCCTGACGACGGTCCGCTACAGGCCGTTTCAGCATGCTGATAAAGGAGCAAGCTCATGAGTGATACCCCGGTGCAGTCGACGGTCGGCGTCGGTGCGGAACAACCCGACTTCGGCACCAAGGGAGCCATCGACCGGTACTTCGACATTTCGTCGCGCGGCAGCACGCAGCGTCGCGAAATCGTCGCGGGCGTGACCACCTTCCTCGCGATGGTCTATTCCGTGTTCGTCGTGCCCGGGATGTTCGGCAAGGCCGGCTTCGACACCAGCGCGGTATTCGTCGCGGTCTGTCTCACCACCGCGTTCGGTTCGCTGCTGATGGGCCTGTGGGCGAAGCTGCCGATCGCGATCGGCTGCGCGATTTCGCTGACGGCGTTCACCGCGTTCGGTCTCGTGCTCGGCAAGGGCCTGCCGCCCACCGTCGCGCTCGGCGCCGTGTTCCTGATGGGCCTCGTGTTCACGGGCATCTCGGTCACCGGCGTGCGTTCGTGGATCCTGCGCAACCTGCCCGCGGGCGTCGCGCACGGCACCGGGATCGGCATCGGCCTGTTCCTGCTGCTGATCGCGTCGAACGACGTCGGCCTCGTGATCAAGAACCCGGGCGCCGGCCTGCCGGTCTCGCTCGGCCAGATCACCGCGTTCCCGGTCATCATGTCGGTCGTCGGCCTCGCCGCGATCTTCGGGCTCGAGAAGCGCCGCGTGCCGGGCGGCATCCTGCTCGTCGTGGTCGCGATCTCGCTGATCGGCCTCGTGTTCGACCCGGCCGTGAAATACCGCGGCATCTTCGCGCTGCCGTCGCTGAGCGCGCCGGGCCACGCATCGCTGATCGGCGCGATGGACATCAAGGGCGCGCTGTCGATGGCCGTGCTGCCGAGCGTGCTGGCGCTCGTGATGACCGCCGTGTTCGACGCGACCGGCACGATCCGCGCGGTCGCCGGCCAGGCGGGCCAGCTCGACGAGAACGGCCGCATCATCAACGGCGGCCGCGCGCTGACCGCCGATTCGATCAGCTCGATCTTCTCGGGCTTCCTCGGCGGTGCGCCGGCCGCGGCCTACATCGAGTCGAGCGTCGGCGTGGCCGCCGGCGCGAAGACGGGCCTCGCGGCCGCGGTGGTCGGCCTGCTGTTCCTGGTCGTGATGTTCTTCTCGCCGCTCGCGGGCCTCGTGCCGTCGTACGCGACCGCACCCGCGCTGATGTACGTCGGCCTGCTGATGCTCGGCAGCGTGAGCAAGCTGCACATGGACGACATGGTCGACGCGATGTCGGGCCTCGTGTGCGCGGTGTTCATCGTGCTGACCGCGAACATCGTGACGGGCATCATGCTCGGCTTCTCGACGCTCGTGATCGGCCGCATCGCCAGCGGCGAATTCCGCAAGCTCAACGTCGGCACCGTACTCATCGCGGCCGTGCTCGTCACCTTCTATCTCGGCGGCTGGGCGATCTGAGCGCGGCTCATGCGCGACGTCGCCTGCGAAAAGGGCGGCGCACAGCGGGACGACACCGTCTCCTCCCACCATCGTCGTTGATGGTCTCCCAGCCTGGAAACGCAAGTTTCCGGGCTTTTTTTGCGGATGCGCCACGGAGCTCCGGCGCCTCGCTCGGCCGGCACGGAGCGGCATGCGTCGTGTCCGTTCACGAATCCGCACGCGGTGCTACGATCGCGCTTTGTCCTCCGGAACCTTCATGAATCCGTTCGGCATCGTCTCCGAATCAGACACGCGGACCGCGGCGCACAAGCCGCCGTTCATCCCGTCGTTCGGCTTCGTCGAGATTCATGAATCGCGGCCGATCGACGCGCCGCCGTCGCGCATCATCGACGCCGTGGCCACGCTCGACATGCGGGCCGATCCGGTCATCGACGCGCTGCTGGCCGTGCGCGAAACGCCGGCGGCCGTCGCCCGCGCGCTGCGCAATCGTGCGCCCCAAGCCGCGCGCGAGCGCTTTGGCTTCGATACGTTCACCCTGCTGCACCGCGACGATACGTCGCTGTCGCTCGGCCTCGTCGGGCGCTTCTGGCACCCGACGCCCGACGTGCGAACGATCGCCGACGCCGCTGCCTTCGTGCGACACGACGATCCGCACGACGCCAAGCTGGTGCTGCGCTTCGAGGTGATCGGACTGCGCTCCGGCACGCGCCTGCTGCGCACCGAAACCTTCGTGCATTGTCCGAGCGCGCGCACGCGCCTGTTGTTCCTGCCCTACTGGCTCGCGATTCGACTGGGAAGCGGCTGGATCCGGCGGCGCACGCTGGCGGCGGTCGAGATGGCGCTCGCGTAGACCCGCCGCGTCAGAACGGCTTGATCACGACCAGCCCGACGACGATCCCCGCGGCCGCCACGACCGCGCCCGCCGCCTGCCCGAGCCATGCCGCGGGCACGACGAAGAGATCGTCGCGCTCCATGCGCCGCAGCGTGCCGGCCAGAATCCCGTGCAGCGCCGACAGCGCGGTGACGACGACCAGTTTCACCGACAGCCACGCGGCGCCGAACCAGTGACCGTTCAGCGCGATCGCGATCCCCGTGATCCAGACGAGCGCGAGTGCGGGCGCCGTCACCGTACGATCCCAGCGCCGCACCGCACGATGCACGGCCAGGTTGGCGATACGAACGCCGACGGACAGCATCAGCAGCCCGCCGACGAACGTGACGACGGCGGCGACATGCACGGCCTTCAGCACCAGGTAGATCATTGCGCATGCCTCCTGCGCGCGATCCAGCCGGCGCTCGCCAGCCCCGCAAACGGCACGACGGCCGACAGCACGAGCCGCGCGACCTCACCCTTGCTCCACAGCCCGCTCGACGCGGTGCCGACGACCGCCCACACGTACATCGCGAACGCGATGCCGTGAACCGGGCCCATGACCGATACCGCGACCGGATACCCGGCCAGATGCTTGAGCGGCACGGCCACGCACACCAGCACGACGAGCGTGGTCGCTTCCAGCGACGACAGGTATTGCAGGTTGCGCAACGCGTTGCGATCGTCTTGTTTCATCGACAGGCCCTCCAGGTTGGTCCGCCGCGATTGTCGCGCGTGGCGCGGGTTCGAGCCATTGGCTAGAATGACATCTTTCAACGGATTCTGGCCACGGGCCGCGAACGCCATGCATACGCTCGCCGTGCTCGCTTTGCCCGATGTCGTCCCGTTCGATCTGGGCGTGGCGTGCGACACGTTCGCGCGCGTGCGCTCGCCCGACGTCGCGCAGGCATACCGCGTGCGCGTGTGCAGCGAGCATCCGCGCGTCGCGGGCGATCTGTTCGAACTGCGCCCGCCGTTTCGTCTCGACGCGCTGGCCGATGCCGACACGATCGTCGTCCCCGGCACGTCCGCGCCGCTCGCGCCCACGTCGCGCCGCGCGATTGCGGCACTGCGCGCGGCCGCCGCGCGCGGTTGCCGGATCGCGTCGATCTGCAGCGGCGCGTTCGTGCTCGCGGAAGCCGGGCTGCTCGACGGCCTGCGCGCGACGACGCACTGGCTCGCGGCCGCCGAACTCGCGCGCCGCTACCCGAACGTCGAGGTCGACCCGAACGTGCTGTTCGTCGACAACGGGCAGATCCTGACGTCGGCAGGCGCCGCGGCCGGCCTCGATCTGTGCCTGCACATGATCCAGGCCGACTACGGCGCGGCGGCCGCCGTCGATGCCGCGCGCTGCGCGGTGGCGCCGCGCGTGCGCGAAGGCGGGCAGGCGCAGTTCATCGCGCCCGAATGGCCGGCCGGCAGCGACGGGCTCCAGGGCCTGATGGACTGGCTGCAGGCGAACCTGCGCAAGCCGCTGACGCTCGACGCGATGGCCCGCCACGCATCGACGAGCGTGCGCACGCTGACGCGGCGCTTTCAGGCGCACACGGGCACGTCGCCCCGGCAATGGCTGCAGACCGCACGCGTCAGGCACGCGCAGCAGTTGCTGGAGATGACGGAGCTGTCGATCGAGCATGTGGCGACGGAAGCCGGGTTCGGTTCGGTCACCGCGTTTCGCGAGCGGTTCGCCCGCATCGTCGGCACGTCGCCGCAGCGCTATCGGCAGGCGTTCCGCGCGCGCGCCGGCGCGTGACGTTCATCAGGAACGCGACCTGACGCCGCCCCCTTTCGCGCCAACCGGACCGATCGATGACCCGCATCCGCAACCACCTGAACACCGCGCAGCTCCACGCGTTCGTCTCCGCCGCGCATCACAAGAGCCTGCGCGCCGCCGCGCGCGAGCTCGGCGTCACGCAGCCGGCGATCACGCATACGATCCGCGAACTCGAAACGGCGCTGAACGCGGAACTGCTCGTGCGCAGCGTGCGCGGCGTCGAGCTGACCGCGTGCGGCCATGCGCTGCTGCCGCGCGCCGAGCAATTGCTCGGCGACATGCGCCGCACCGTCGAGGCCGTCGAGCAGGTGAAAGGGGAAATGTCCGGGCGCGTCGCGGTCGGCACGATGCCGTCGATCGCGCTGACCGCGCTGCCGCACGCGGTCACCGCATTCCGCCGGTCGATGCCGAACGTCAGCCTGCATCTCGAGGAAGTGACGGTGCCCGACGCGCTCGCGCAGCTGCGCAACGGCACGCTCGACATCGCTGCGATGCACCATGTGCCTGCGCTCGACCGCGATTTCACGCAGGTGCCGCTGTTGTCGACCGAATTCACCGTCGTGATGCGCGAAGGCCACCCGCTCGCCCGCGCGCGCCGGTTAGAGGAATTGCTCGACGCCGAGTGGATCGTCACGGTCGGCGCCGAGCAGTTCCCGCACAGCGTGATGAGCGCGATGTTCGACGCGCGCGGGCTGCCGCTGCCCAAGCGCCTGCTGCGCTCGCCGATGTCGTTCGCGGTGACGCTCGGGCTGGTCGCGCGCTCCGACGTGATCGGCTGTTTCACGCGCCCGCTGGCCGCGATGGTGGCGCCGCTCGGCATCCGCACGGCCGAACTCGACGAAAGCATGCCGCGCTTCGACCTGTCGATCATCGCGCGCCGCGACCTGCTGCCGACGCCCGCCGTCTCGGAATTCGTCGGTTGCCTGCAGCGCGCGGTCAACGAAACGCTCGGCTGAACCGTTCCTAGGTCTGAAACGGTCGCGCGCCGCATGCGCGGGCGTCGGGTCCGGTATCGGGGCTTGTCCTAGGCGCCCTCCGGGTATTTTGTCTTGATAATCTTGCGCACGTCGCGCGCCCGCATCGGGCAGGCGAAACGGACAGTCCGATGCGAAACCGCGCCGGACCGAAGGCTTACGGCGCGGCACAACCGCGCACCCATCGAACAAAACGAGGAGTGACCGAGTGAAAAAGATTCTTGCGGCTGTGACCGTGGCCGTGCTCGCCGTTTCGGCCGGCACCGCGTACGCGAAGGACTGGACGACCGTGCGCTTCGGCGTCGACGCAAGCTACCCGCCTTTCGAATCGAAAGACGCGAGCGGCAAGGTGGTCGGTTTCGACGTCGATCTCGGCAACGAGATCTGCCGCCGCATGAACGCGAAGTGCGTGTGGATCGAAAACGACTTCGACGGGATGATCCCGGCACTGAAGGCACGCAAGTTCGACGGCGTCCTGTCGTCGATGTCGATGACGCCGGCACGCCAGGAACAGATCGCGTTCTCCGAGAAGCTGTTCAACACGCCGACGCGCCTCGTCGCGAAGAAGGGCTCGGGCCTGATGCCGACCGCCGAATCGCTGAAGGGCAAGTCGGTCGGTGTCGAGCAGGGCACGATCCAGGAAACCTATGCGAAGACGTACTGGGCCGCGAAGGGCGTGAAGGTCGTGCCTTACCAGAACCAGGACCAGGTCTACGCCGACCTGATCGCGGGCCGTCTGGACGGCGCGCTGCAGGATGCGGTGCAAGCCGAGATCGGCTTCCTGAAGACGCCGCGCGGCGCGAACTTCGATTTCGCCGGCAAGGACATCGACGATCCGAAGACGCTCGGCAACGGCGCGGGCATCGGCCTGCGCAAGGAAGACACCGACCTGAAAGCGAAGATCGACAGCGCGATCACCGGCATGCGCAAGGACGGCACGTACCAGAAGATCGCGAAGAAGTACTTCGATTTCGACGTGTACGGCAAGTAATACCGCGTAAAAGCGCGCTTCTCATCCGCGCAGACGGGCTCCGCAAGGAGCCCGTTTTTTTTGCCCGCGTGCGACCAAACGCTGCGGACAACGCATGCGCGCAGGCCCGCCGGACCGTTATTTTTTACGCGCCAACCCGATGATTCGCAAAGGGAAACGACGCGCCGCTCGCGTGGTTTGATAGGTTCGCGGAAGGCAACGTACAATCGATCTTCCACGCATACGGATCACTCGCGGCTGCGCCGCCCTCCCCTCATCATGCAAACGCAGACCCATCCGCTCATTTCCCCCGCCGTCGGCACCGAACGCCAGATCACGAGCTTCCACTACGGCCCGCGCGGCGGCAAGAAGGTCTACATCCAGTCGTCGCTGCACGCGGACGAACTGCCCGGCATGCTGGTCGCCGCGTTGCTGCGCCGCAAGATCGCCGCGCTCGAGACGGCCGGCAAGCTGCGCGGCGAAGTGGTCATCGTCCCGGTACCGAACCCGATCGGCCTGTCGCAGCACGTGTTCGGCGATCACCTCGGCCGCTTCGAGCTGGGCTCGATGCAGAACTTCAACCGCAATTTCTACGATCTCGCGGCGCTCGTGCTGCCGCGCATCGAAGGCCGCCTGACGAACGACGCGCAGCGCAACCTCGCCGCGGTACGCGCCGCGATGCGCGAGGCGCTCGACGAGCAGAAGCCGCGCACCGAGCTGGATTCGCAGCGCCTCGCGCTGCAGAAGCTGTCGTTCGACGCCGACATCGTGCTCGACCTGCATTGCGACAGCGACGCGGTGCTGCACCTCTACACGAACCCCGATCTGTGGGAAGACGTCGAGCCGCTGGCGCGCTATCTGGATGCGCAGGCGTCGCTGCTCGCGCTGAATTCGGTCGGCAATCCGTTCGACGAGATCCACAGCTTCTGCTGGTCGGATCTGCGCAACCGTTTCGGCGATCGTTTCCCGATCCCGAACGGCGCGATTTCCGTCACGGTCGAACTGCGCAGCGAGCGCGACGTGTCGTACGAATTCGCCGAGAAGGACGCGCAGGGGATCATCGAATACCTGACGGAACGCGGCGTCATCGACGGCACGCCCGCGCCGCTGCCGCCGCTGTCGCATCCGGCCACGCCACTCGCGGGCACCGATCCGCTCGTGGCGCCGGTGTCGGGCGTGATCGTGTTCCGCACGCCGGTGGGCGCCTGGATCGAGGCCGGCCAGGAAGTGGCCGACATCGTCGATCCGCTGACCGATCGCGTGATCACGCTGAAGAGCAGCGTGTCGGGCGTGCTGTACGCACGCCAGATCGTGCGCTTCGCGACGGCCGGGATGGAAGTCGCGCGCATCGCCGGCGCGACGCCGATCCGCACCGGGTCGCTGCTGTCGGCCTGAGCGACCTGAACGGCTGGGGCGGCCTGGGCCGCGAGCCCGCGCGCCGCCTCGCAGTACGCGCCAACGACATCGCCCGCTTGCGCGGGCGATGTGCTTTTGGGCCCGGCGGGAGGCCCGGCGGGAGGCCCGGCGGGAGGCCTGGCGGGAGGTCCGGCGCACCAGCCGGGCCGCGGCTTGCTTGCGTCGGCGTTCAGAACGCCGGCACGATCGCGCCGCCGAACTTCTGGTCGATGAACTTGCGCACGTCGTCCGACTCATAGGCCGCGACGAGCTTCTTCACCCACGGCTTGTCCTTGTCCTGCGCGCGCACCGCGATCAGGTTCGCGTACGGCCCGCGCAGATCCTCGATCGCGATCGCATCCTTCGCCGGCGTGAGCCCGGCCTTCACCGCGTAGTCGGTGTTGATCGACGCGGCGTCGAGGTCGGGCAGCGCGCGCGGCAGTTGCGCGGCGTCGAGCTCGACGATCCTGATCTTCTTCGGATTCTCCGCGACGTCGAGCGGCGTCGCGTTCACGCCGTTCGTGCCGGCGCCCGCCTTCAGCTTGATCACCCCGTATTTCTGCAGCAGCAGCAGCGCGCGGTTGCCGTTCGACGGATCGTTCTGGATCCCGACCTTCGCGCCGGCCGGCAAGTCCTTCAGCGACTTGAGCTTCTTCGAATAGAAGCCCATCGGCGCCGTGTAGGTCAGCCCGACATTGACGATCCGGTAGCCGCGCTGCTTGATCTGGCTGTCGAGAAACGGCTGGTGCTGGAAGCCGTTCGCATCGAGGTCGCCCGCGTCGAGCGCGGCGTTCGGCTGCACGTAATCGTTGAATTCGATGACCTTGATCGCGAGGCCCTCGCGTGCGGCGACTTTCGTCACCTCGGTCCAGATCTGCGCGTCGGGGCCGCTCATCGTACCGATCTTCAGCGTCTGCGGATCGGCGTGCGCGCCGGGCGCGGCAAAGGCCAGCGCCGCGGCAAGCGCGCCGAGGCCGGTCAGGATCGAACGTCGCATGGTGTCCTTTTGTCCCGTGTGGTTGTCGAAGCGCGCATCGTGGCACGGGGCCGGAACAGCACCAACCAAGCTTATTTCATGTGCATATTCCGGATCCCGATCGAATCTCAGTCGGAATCGGTATAACTCCGCGCTGTACAACCGGGCAGAATCCAGTGTCGCTTCGGCGCCACACATTGGTCATATGACAGTCGCTGTCATATTCATTACGTGGCCCGCCGATAAAGTTGCCGCCGGTCCGTGAAAGCGCCCGCAGAGAGCGCCGGAACCGCAACTGGACACGCCATTCATTCGCTCGGAGAATCCTTTGAACAAGAAACTGTTGACCATCGCCATCCTCGCAGCAACGGCCGGCACGGCACACGCGCAAAGCAGCGTGACCCTGTACGGCGTGATCGACGCCGGTATCAGCTACGTGAACCACAGCAAGACCGCAAACGGCGGCAGCGGCAAGTTGTTCAAGTACGACGACGGCGTGGCCCAGGGCAGCCGTTGGGGCCTGCGCGGCACCGAAGACCTCGGTGGCGGCCTGAAGGCGATCTTCGTGCTCGAAAACGGCTTCAACAGCGGCAACGGCACGATCGGCCAAGGTGGCGCGATCTTCGGCCGCCAGGCTTACGTTGGCCTGAGCCAGTCGCAATTCGGTACGGTCACGCTCGGCCGTCAGTACTCGTTCTCGACCGACATCCTCGGTTCGAACTACTCGACGGGCGGCAACACGGTCGCGGGCAACTACGCGTACCACGTGAACGACGTCGACCAGCTCACGTCGAGCCGCATCAACAACTCGGTGAAGTTCCAGAGCGCGAACTACGCCGGCTTCACGTTCGGCGCGTTGTACGGCTTCTCGAACTCGACCGACTTCGCTGGCGCAGCGGGCACGGGCGCCACGAACACGGGCGGCTCGTCGCGTGCATACAGCTTCGGCGTGAACTACGCGAACGGCCCGTTCGCCCTCGGCGCGGCCTACACGGACATCCGCTTCCCGAGCCAGTCGTCGCCGGCATTCTCGACGACGATCGCGAACATCAGCACGGGTAACATCCGCGACCTGCGCACGTACGGCGTCGGCGGCCGCTACATCTTCGGCCCGGCAACGGCATGGGCCCTGTGGACGCGCACGCAGTTCACCCCGGTCGCAGCGGGCGCATCGGGCACGTTCTACAACGCATACGAAGCTGGCGTGAAGTACGCGTTCACGCCGGCCCTGTCGGCAGCAGCGGGCTACACGTACACGAACGCCACGCAAAACGGCGGCTCGGCACACTGGAACCAGGGCAACCTGGGTCTGGACTACGCGCTCAGCAAGCGTACGGACGTGTACGGCCTGGTCGTCTATCAGAAGGCGTCGGGCAACAACGTGCAAGCGCAGATCGGCTCGAGCACGAGCTACTTCAACACGTCGGGCACGGGTTCGTCGAACCAGCTGGCCGCTCGCGTCGGTATCCGTCATAAGTTCTAAAGCATCCGCTTAACTCGCGGATCACGACGGCAAGAAGCGCCCCGCTCCATGCGGGGCGCTTTTTTATGGGCTTTTAAGTTTCGCTTAATTCTGGGCTGAGAGGATGCTTCCACCCCCCCTGTTGGCCGCCTGAGCATCGGCGGCTTTTTTTTTGAGAACCGCTACGGCACCGCCATCAACTGCCCACAAGACAGGATCGGAGGCCAAGATGATCGAAGATACCGTTTACAGCCATCTGCACGCGCTTCTGACGCGCCAGCATTCGCTACCGGTCCAGAGCTGCCGCGTGTCGGTGGAAATGCAGCGCCCGTGGGGCCGCCCGTACCGGCTCGTCGAATGGACGATGCATCTCGACGCGCCCGCGCGGCGCCAGATCGTGCCGGCCGAATCGACCGACGAAGAGATCGCCGAGGTCGTCGCGTCGCACGTGCCGGGCCGCCTGTACGGCGACGGCCGGCTGCAGTTCTGATTCCCTCCTGAGCGCGTCGCTGCCCGCGTCGCCACCGGCCCGCACGCATCGTGCGGCACTCGGTCTCGTTTGACGCGGCAACGAAGTCTGCTACGCTGCGCGTTTTCGTCCACGCAACACACGATGGAAAACGCATTCAACGAACGCGGCGTGACGATCACGCGCAACGGCCTGTCGGCGGCAGGCCAAGTCTTTCCGCTGCGTGACATCCGCAACGTCGACGTCGTCAAGATCCCGAAGAATCGTGTCGTGCCCTGGCTGATCTCGCTGATCGGCGTGGCCGCCGCCATCGCCGGCGGCATCGGCGGATCGAGCGGCGCGCTGGTCGTCGGCGTGATGCTCGCCGTCGTCGGCTATCTCGCCTGGACCACGCAGGACATCACGTACCGGCTGATGGTCGAGATGCCCGACGGCAAGCGCGAAGCGCTGTCGAGCGTCGACGCCGAATTCGTCGAGCGCGTCGCGCAGATCGTGCGCGATGCACGCGCCGCGACGGCCGCCGGCTGATTTCCGCTGCGCGCGCCCACCACCTACTATGAATTGAGCGGCACGCCGCCGCATCGTTCGAGGAGGTGGGCATGAACCCCCAATCGCTGTCCGGCATGCTGCGCGCGCAGGAGTTGCTGCTCGTCTCGATGATTCGCACGCTGCCGCCCGACACACGCCGCGCGCTCGTCGACCTCTACGCCGAACAGCTCGCGTTCGCCGAACAAACCGGCTTCGAAGGCCACGGCGATCGCGCGACGCACGATGCGTTCATCGCGCATGCGCGCAACCTGCTGATTCGCATCGAAGCGCTGGCCTAGGGCCCATCTTTCCCGAATTCATCCCCGCGCGGCTCGCCCGACCCGCGCCGACGGCGCGTGTCCGCATCCGCCGTTTTCCGTTCTTGTATTGATAATGATTCTCATTTACACTGAGAAAATCATTCGTTCCGTTCAATTCGCCGTTCGCCGCTTGTCGCGCGCGAACGGGCCAGCCAGGTGAACCCGTCACCCAGCCAGCCTTCGGGCTCGTTATCGTCAATGGGAGACCACCTGTGCATTGCTATTCGCTGGCGCGGCGGCCGATCTGTGCCGCGCTGTTCGGCGTGTTCGGCCTGTCCGCCGCCCCCGCTTACGCCCATTCCACCGCTAACGCCGCTAACGCCACTTATGTCGATTCGTCGTCGAAGGGCGCCAACCCGCCGTCTGCCGTCCTAGTCGCCGCATCCACGCGCGGCGATGCGGCGCTGCTCGACCCCGTCACCGTCACGGCCACCCGTACCGCCACCGCCGCGAGCCGCACGGCCGCGTCCGTGTCGGTGATCACCGACGACGATCTCGAGGAACAGCAGGCCACCAACATCAAGGACGCGCTGCGCTACGAGCCGGGCGTCACGGTGCGCCGCACCGCGTATCGCCCCGGCAGCGCCGCGCTCGGCGGCGGCCGCGACGGCGATTCCAGCATCAACATTCGCGGCCTCGAAGGCAATCGCGTGCTGCTGATGGAAGACGGTATCCGCCTGCCGAACGCGTTCTCGTTCGGGCCGCTCGAAGCCGGGCGCGGCGACTACGCGGATCTCGACACGCTCAAGCGCATCGAGATCCTGCGCGGGCCGGCATCGGCGCTGTACGGCAGCGACGGGCTGACCGGCGCGGTGAACTTCATCACGAAGGATCCGCGCGACCTGCTGTCGATCTACGGCAAGCCCATTTACTTCTCGTTCCGGCCGAGCTACGACTCGGCCGACCGCAGCATCGGCGCGACGGTGTCGGCCGCGGGCGGCAACGACCGCGTGCAGGGGATGATCATCGCCGACGGCCGGCGCGGCCACGAAGTCGACACGCGCGGCAGCAACAATTCGGCGAGCACGCTGCGCACGACATCGAACCCGCAGGACGTCTATTCGGAATCGCTGCTCGGCAAACTCGTGCTGACGCCCACCACGCGCGACACGATCAAGTTCACCGCCGAAACCGTGCAACGCCGCGTGAGCACCGACGTGCTGTCCGCGATCAACCCGCCGACCACGCTCGGCCTCTCGACGCACGACCGGCTCGAGCGCAACCGCTTCAGCGTCGATTACGACTTCCGCGACGATGCGTTGCGCTGGTTCCAGACCGCGCACGTGCAGTTCTACTACCAGGACGCGAAGCAGGACCAGTACGCATTCGAGACGCGCGGCCGGCAGCCTTCGCGCTCCCGCGACAACGAGTACCAGGAGCGCACGTTCGGCGGCTCCGCGTTCGCCGAAAGCGGCTTCGCGACCGGCCCATTCGCGCACAAGCTGCTGTATGGCGTCGACGGCAGCCTGTCGCGCGTGACGAACCTGCGCGACGGCACGGTGCCGGGCGTCGGCGAGGCGTTCCCGAACAAGGCGTTTCCCGACACCGACTACACGCTGTTCGGCGCGTTCGTGCAGGACCGGATCGGTTACGGCCGCCTGCTCGTCACGCCGGGCCTGCGCTTCGACACGTACCGGCTGAGCGCGTCGCAGAACGATCCGTTGTTCACCGGCACCGCGGTGTCGACGAGCGCGAACGAAGTGTCGCCGCGCGTCGCGGTGCTCTACGAGATCACGCCCGCGCTGATTCCGTATGCGCAATACGCGCACGGCTTCCGCGCGCCGACACCCGACCAGGTGAACAGCAGCTTCTCGAACCCGGTGTACGGCTACACGTCGATCGGCAATCCGAACCTGAAGCCGGAGACCAGCGACACGTTCGAAGCGGGCCTGCGCGGCAAGGCCGGCACCGGCTACGGCGTCGTGCGCTACAGCGCGGCCGCGTTCAACGGCCGCTACCGCAACTTCATCTCGCGCACGACGATCGCGGGCAGCGGCCGGCCGGTCGACCCGTTCGTGTTCCAGTACGTGAACTTCGCCGACGCGCGCATCCACGGCTTCGAAGGCCGCGCCGAATGGGTGATGCCCAACGGCCTCACGCTGAAGACGGCGATGGCGTTCACGAAGGGCTCGACGCAGAACAACGGCGCAGCCAGTCAGCCGCTCGATACGGTCACCCCGTTCTCGGCCGTGTTCGGTGTGCGCTACGAACCGGGCGAGCGCTGGTTCGTGCAGACCGACCTGCTGTTCCAGACCGCGAAGCGCGACAAGGACATCCCGGCAGATGCGTGCCCCGGAGCCAGAACGTCGTGCTTCGCGCCGCCGTCGTCGTTCGTCGTCGACCTGCGCGGCGGCTACCGCTTCAACAAGCACGTGAGCGCGACGATCGGCATCCGCAACCTGTTCGACCGCAAGTACTGGAACTGGTCGGACGTGCGCGGCCTTGCGTCCGATGCGCAGGTGCTCGACGCGTACACGTCGTCCGGACGCACCGTCGCCGTCAGCATGAAGGTGGATTTCTGAAGCGCGCCACCGCGCGTTCCTGCCCAACCGTTACTTGAAGGAGTCCGACATGATGCATTCCGCCCTTCCCGGTCAGCCGGCCACGCCGGCCCGCGCGGTCGCCGCGTTGCGCGACGCGTTCGTCAAGCTCAAGACCGAGCGCCAGCTGCGCAACCGCGACGTCGCACAGGCGCTCGGCGTCAGCGAAGGCGAGGCGCTCGCGGCGTTCGTCGGCGAGCACGTGGTGCGGCTCGACGCACGCTTTCCGGCGATGTTCGAGGAAATGCCGCGCCTCGGCCGCGTGATGGCGCTCACGCGCAACGACACGGCCGTGCACGAGAAGGACGGCGAATATGCGCAGATGAGCCACGACGGCCCGGTCGGCCTCGCGCTCGGCGACATCGACCTGCGCATCTTCTACCGACACTGGGCGTCGGCGTTCGCGGTGCGCGACCAGACCGCGCACGGTCCGCTGAAGAGCCTGCAGTTCTTCGACGCGCAAGGTCATGCGATCCACAAAGTCTACCTGCGCGCGCACAGCGATCACGCGGCGTACGACGCGTTCGTCGAACGCTGGCGTGCGGCAACGCAGGAGCCGGGGCTCGACGTCGTGCCCGCCGCGCCGAAAACGCCCGAGCGCGCCGACACCGAGATCGACGTCGCGGGTTTTCGCGCGGCGTGGGACGCGATGACCGACACGCACCAGTTCTTCGGCATCACGCAGCGCTTCGGCGTGAGCCGCATGCAGGCGCTGCGTCTCGCCGATCCGCACTACGCGTATCCGGTCGAAACGGAGCGCGCGCTGCGTCACGTGCTCGAACGCGCCGCGCTGAGCGGTCAGCCGATCATGGTGTTCGTCGGCAACGCGGGAATGATCCAGATCCACACGGGGCCCATCGCGAACGTGCGCGAGGTCGGCGCATGGATCAACGTGCTCGACCCGAGCTTCAACCTGCACGTGCGCGAGCGGCTGATCGCAGCCGCCTGGGTCGTGAAGAAGCCGACGAGCGACGGCATCGTCACGTCGCTCGAGCTGTTCGACCGGCAGGGCGACCACGTCGCGCTGCTGTTCGGCGAACGCAAGCCCGGCAAGGTCGAACGCGACGACTGGCGCACGCTCGTCGCGACGCTGCCGTCGGCCGCACACGGGGACGCGCGGTGAGCGCGCGATCGTTCTCGCCGCGACGTCGCGTCGTGCTCGCGAGCGCGGTTGCCGGCGCGCTCGCGGGCGCGCTGCCCGGCCGCGCGCTGCCGCAGGCTGTGCAGAAGCGCGTCGTCGTGATCGGCGGCGCGCTCGCGGAAACCGCGTTCGCGCTCGGCGGCGCCGACGCGCGCGGCTACCGGCTCGTCGGCGCCGACACGACCTGCACGTACCCGGACGCCGCAAAGCGCCTGCCGAAGGTCGGCTACCAGCGCGCGCTGTCGGCCGAGGGGCTGCTGTCGCTGCGCCCCGATCTCGTGCTCGCGTCGGCGGAAGCCGGCCCGCCCACCGCGATCGCGCAGGTGAAAAGCGCAGGCGTCGCGGTGACGACGTTCGACGAGCGCCACGACGTCGACTCGGTACGCGCGAAGATCACCGGCGTCGCGCGGGCGCTCGACGTGCGCGATGCCGGCGGCGCGCTGCTGCAACGCTTCGACCGCGACTGGCAGGCCGCGCGCGACGCAGTCGCCGCGCGCGTGCCCGGCGGCGCGCAGCCGCCGCGCGTGCTGTTCGTGCTGAACCATACCGGCAACCAGGCGCTCGCGGCCGGCCAGCGCACGGCCGCCGACGCGATGATCCGCTATGCGGGCGCGCGCAATGCGATGCAGGGCTTCGATCACTACAAGCCGCTGACGAGCGAAGCGCTCGCCGCCGCCGCACCCGATATCGTGCTGATCTCCGACGAAGGGCTCGCGGCCGTCGGCGGCCGCGCCGCGCTGCTTGCCGCGCCCGGTTTCGGCGCGACGCCGGCCGGCCGCGCGCAGCGCGTCGTGTCGCTCGATGCGCTGTTCCTGCTCGGCTTTGGCCCGCGCCTGCCGCTCGCCGTCACGACCTTGCACCGACGCCTGTCGGATGCGCTTGCCTGATTCCGGATCGTCCTGATGCCCGCTCATGCTTCGCCTTTCCCCGCGCCGTCGCCCACCTCACCCACCTCGCGCACCGGCGCCGCGCGCGTCGGCGCGTCGCGCCGCTTCGCGCCGTTCGCGCTGGCCGCGCTCGCTTGTCTCGTGTGCGCGATGTCCGTCGTCGCGCTGTGCGTCGGCGCCTATCGCATTCCGCTCGCGCAAGCATGGGCCGCGCTGACCGGCGATCCGGCCGCGCAGCAGGCGCGCGCGGTGCTGTGCGACATCCGCGCGCCGCGTGTCGTGCTCGCGCTGCTGGTCGGCGGCGGCTTCGGTGCAGCCGGCGCCGCGATGCAGGCGCTGTTCCGCAATCCGCTCGCCGACCCGGGCCTCGTCGGCGTGTCGAGCGGCGCGGCACTCGGCGCGACGACGACGATCGTCCTCGGCCCCGCGCTGTTCGCCGCGCACGCGAGCGCCGCCGTGCTGCCCGTCGCCGCGTTCGCGGGCGCGCTTGCCGTCGCGGCGCTCGTCTACCGGCTCGCCGCGTCGCGCGGCCGGCTCGCGCTGCCGCTGCTGCTGCTCGCGGGCATCGCGATCAACGCGCTGGTCGGCGCGGCGATCGGGCTGCTCACGTTCGTCGCCGACGATGCGCAGTTGCGCTCGCTGACCTTCTGGAGCCTCGGCAGCCTCGGCGGCGCGCAATGGTCCGCGCTGGCGGCCGTCGCGCCGTGCGTCGCAATCGGCTGCGTGCTGCTCGCGCGCGAACGCGATGCGCTGAATGCACTGCAGCTCGGCGAAACCGAAGCGCTGCATCTCGGGGTACCCGTGCAGCGGCTGAAACGGCGCGTGCTCGTCGCGGTCGCGCTCGCGGTCGGCGCACTCGTGTCGTGCGCGGGCATCATCGGCTTCATCGGGCTCGTCGCGCCGCATTGCGTGCGCCTCGCGTGCGGCCCCGACCAGCGCGTCGTGCTGCCCGGCGCCGCACTGCTCGGCGCGCTGCTGACGCTCGCCGCCGATCTTGCCGCACGCACGATTGCCGCGCCCGCCGAAATTCCGCTCGGCGTGCTCACCGCGCTGCTCGGCGCGCCGTTCTTTCTCGTGCTGCTGTGGAAGAACCGCGGTGCGCTCGGCGGGTAATCCTTTCTTCACGACGATCATGCTGACTGCCCACCACCTCGACGTCGCCCGCCGACACAACGTCATTCTGCGCGACCTGTCGCTGTCGATCGAACCCGGCCGCGTGACCGCGCTGCTCGGCCGCAACGGCGCGGGCAAGAGCACGCTGCTGAAAACTTTCGCCGGCGAACTGACCGGCAGTGTCGCGCCGAACGGCGTGCGTGTGACCGGCGACATCACGCTGAACGGCGAACCACTTGCGCGCATCGACGCGCGGCGTCTCGCGTGCCTGCGCGCGGTGCTGCCGCAGGCCGCGCAGCCGGCGTTTCCGTTCAGCGTCGACGAGATCGTGCTGCTCGGCCGGTATCCGCATGCGCGGCGGGGCGGTGCGCGGCATGTGATTGCACACCGCGATCGCGACATCGCGTGGCAGGCGCTCGAACGCGCGGGCGCCGATGCGCTCGTCGGTCGCGACGTCACGACTTTGTCGGGAGGCGAACTTGCCCGCGTACAGTTCGCGCGCGTGCTCGCGCAGCTGTGGCCGGACGACGATGCGATGGAAGCCGGCCCGCGCTACCTGCTGCTTGACGAACCGACCGCTGCGCTCGATCTCGCGCATCAGCACCGGCTGCTCGATACCGTGCGCGCCGTTGCGCGCGAATGGCGGCTCGGCGTGCTCGCGATCGTGCACGATCCGAATCTCGCCGCGCGGCACGCGGATTCGATCGCACTGCTCGCGGACGGCACAATCGTCGCGCACGGCACGCCGCGCGACGTGATGACACCCGCCCATATCGCGCAGTGCTACGGATTCGCGGTGAAGATGGTGGAAACCGGCGACGGTGCGCCGCCGGTGATGGTTCCTGCGTAGCGCAGGCGCGTGCCGCATCGATGTCCCGCCTTGCCGATCGCCATGCGTTTCACATCGCATCATTCGCGCTTCCCCTTCGAGGAGACTCACATGCCGCTTCCGATGACCCGCGTCATCCTGTACGTCCGCGACGTCGCGTCGCTGAAGGCGTTCTATCAGCGGTATTTCGCGCTGCCCGTCATCGAGGAAATCGACGGCGAATGGGTCGTGCTCAATGCGGGCGCCGTCGAACTGGCGCTGCATCTGGCCGGCCCGACGTTCCGCCGCGCGGCCGCTCCCGCGAACGCGAAAGCGGACTCCAGCACCGTGAAGTTCGTCTTCCGGATCGACACTCATATCGACGCGCATCGCGACCGCCTCGCCCGCGACGACGTGACCGTGCGTGATCTCAAGCGCTACGACGGCTATCCGTACCGGATGTACGACGGCATCGATCCGGAAGGGAATGTCTTTCAGGTGATGCAGCCGGAATGAACGCCGGCGCGGCGAAGCGGGAAGGCCGCGCTCAATGCCCGACGTCCGCCGCGCCGAACGTCCGCATCTTCCATCCGAGCCGCACGGCAAGCATCCGCATCGTGAATCCGGCCGCCAGCGCGACCACCGTCGCGAAGCCCGCATCGACGCCGAGATACTGCATCCCGACATACAGCGCGCCCGTGAAGAACGCGACGCTCGCATACAGCTCCTCGCGCAAAATCAGCGGCATCTCGTTGCACAGCAGGTCGCGCAACATTCCGCCGCACACGCCGGTGATCACGCCGGCCAGCACGACGATGATCGGCGCGGTGCCCGTCGACGCGCCGATGTCGCAGCCGATGATCGTGAACGCCGCGAGGCCGATCGCATCGACGGTGACGAACAGCGCCTTCATGCGCGCGACGTGCCGCGCGGCCCACGACGCGACGGTCGCCGCGGCGAGCGTGAGCACGAGGTACTCGGGACGCGCGATCCAGCCGAGCGGATAGTGGCCGAGCAGCACGTCGCGCACGGTGCCGCCGCCGAGCGCGGTCACCGCGCCGACGAGCGCGAGCCCGAAGCGGTCCATCCCGCGCCGCATTCCCATCAGCGCGCCCGACATCGCTTCCGCGACGATCGCAATCAGATAAAGCGTATGCATCGCGCGCCTCAGTCCTCGGTACGGAACAGGTCGAGCACGCGTTCGCGCTCGGCCGCATCGACGGCCGCGGGCATCGGCTCGCCGCGCTTGCCGTGCGCGTCCGGTGCGTCCGTCGCATCGGTTGCCGGCGCGCCGCCGCACGCGAAGCGGCTGCGGATGTACGGCGGCACGTCGGCGGTGCAGGTGCCGCGCGTGTATTCGGCGTACACGAAATCGCCGTCGACGAGCGCGAGGTCCTGCGGCGGCGTTGCGTCGACCGGCGTACGTCCGGCAACCGCCGTCTTCATGTAGTCGAGCCAGACCGGCAGCGCAAGCGTCGCGCCGGTCGCGCGCCCCATCGGCCGCGGGGTGTCGTAGCCGAGCCACGCAACCGCGACGATGCCCGACGAATAGCCCGCGAACCACACGTCCTTCGAGCCGTTCGACGTGCCGGTCTTGCCGGCCGCGTCGTCGCGGCGCAGCGCGAGCGCGCCGCGCGCGGTACCGGCCCGCACGACGTCGCGCAACATGCTGTCCATCACGAACGCATTGCGCGCCGACACGACGCGCGTGCCGTCCGGCGCCGGCGCGTCGTATAGCGCGCCGCCGTGACGCTGCTTCACCGACAGGATCAGCCGCGGCACCATCCGTCTCCCGCCGTTCGCGAACACGCCGTACGCGCTCGCGAGTTCGAGCGGCGTCACGGCGCCCGCGCCGAGCGCGAGCGGCAGCGACGCCGGATTGCGCTGCGCGTCGAAACCGAAGCCCACCGCGTGCTGCTGCACATAGCGCGCGTCGGCGGCCTGCATCAGGCTGACCGCGACGAGGTTCTTCGAGCGCACGAGCCCGCGCCGCACCGGGATGAAGCCCTCGTACCGGTTGCCGTAATTGCGCGGACGCCACGGCCGAGCGCCGGTTTCCGCATGCGTGAGCGTGCGCTGCGTATCGTCGACCAGCACGCCCGGGAAATAGCCCTTCTCCAGCGCCGCCGAATAGACGAACGGCTTGAAACTCGACCCCGGCTGGCGATACGCCTGCAATGCGTGATCGAACACGTTGCCGTTGAAATCCGCGCCGCCGACGAGGGCCAGCATGTCGCCGGTGGCCGTATCGAGCGACACGAGCGCACCTTCGAGCCCGTTGCGTGCATCGCGCTTCGCGCGTGGCTGCCGGCTCAGCGTGCGGTCGAGCGCGGCTTCGGCCGCGCGCTGGTCGCGCATCGAAATCGTCGTCGTCACGTCGAGGCCCAGCGTGTAGGCGTCATCATGGAATCGCTCGACCATCATCCGGCGCGCGCGCTCCGCGACGTACGGCGCCGCGATGATGCCGGGCGGCGGCGTGGTCGCCAGCGTGATCGGCGCGGCGACGGCCGCGCGATACGCCGCATCGTCGAGCTCGCCGAGCGCATGCATGCGGCCGAGCACGTAGTTGCGCCGCGCGGTCGCGCGTGCCGGGTTGACGACCGGGTTGAACGCGGACGGCGCCTTCGGCAGCCCGGCGAGCACGGCCGCCTCGCCCGCGCTCAGCGCGTCGAGCGGCTTGCCGAAATAGACGTTCGCGGCCGCCGCGAAACCGTACGCGCGCTCGCCGAGATAGATCTGGTTCATGTACAGCTCGAGCAGCTTGTCCTTGCCGTATTCGCGCTCGAGCTTGATCGCCATCAGGATCTCGGCGAGCTTGCGGCTCAGCACCTTGTCGCGTGTCAGGTAGAAGTTGCGCGCGACCTGCATCGTGATCGTGCTGCCGCCCTGCCCCGGCTGCCCCGTCACGAGGTTCGCGAACGTCGCGCGCGCGAGGCCGCCGACATCGATCGCGCCGTGCTGATAGAACTTCGCGTCCTCGGCCGCGAGCAGCGCGTGCCGCATCAGCGGGGGAATGCGTTCGAGCGGCACGAACTCGCGGCGCTCGACGCCGTACTCGGCCAGCAGCTCGCCGTCACGCGAGAAAATCCGCAGCGGCAGCGCGGGACGGTACGCGGCCAGATGTTCGACGGACGGCAGTTGCGTCCAGATGCGATCGATGGTCCATGCGCCGATGCCCGCGCATGCGAGCGTGAGGCCGAGCAGCGCGCCGGCGAGGATGCTCCATGCACGGCGGCGCGGCGAGGTGGGAGGCGGTGCCGGTGGCGGCGGAGGGTTGGCGGTGTGGTCGGTCATGCGGGCTCCTTCTTCGATGCGGCGACCGCAGGCGCTCGAGTGGCGCCCGTCGGTCACGGAAGGCGCGCATTGTCGAAGGGATGCCGGAATACCGGAACATTCTTTAGCCAAAGTTTGGCTGGCTAAATTTTATTAAGGAAAGGATGCGCATGGCCGGTAGCGGCGCCAGTCGAACCCCGCTGCGAATGAGCCGGTTCGCTTGTACCATCATCTGCATGTTCGACACGTACCTGCGGCTGTGGGACCTCGTTCCCGACGGCGGCCCGATCCTGACCGCAAGTGGCGGCGTGCTGCCCGTCGTGTGGCACGCGCGGCCCGCGATGCTGAAAGTCGCCACCTGCGACGAAGAGCGCCGCGGCAATGCGCTGATGACCTGGTGGAACGGGGACGGTGCCGCACGCGTGTGGCTGCACGACAGCGACGCGGTGCTGCTCGAACGCGCGCAGCCGGTGCCGACGCTTGCCGGCTTGTCCGCCGCGGGCCACGACGACGATGCGATCCGGATCGCGTGCGCTGCCGTCGCGCGGCTGCATGCGCATCGCGCTCCGGCGCCGCCCGTGGTCGTCCCGCTGCACGACTGGTTCTACGCGCTGCTGTCGCACGACACGGACGACGACGTGCTGCGCCGTTCGGCCGCGACGGCGCATCGGCTGTTGGCCGTGCAATCCGTCGACGAAGTCGTGCTGCACGGCGACATCCATCACGGCAACGTGCTGCACTTCGGCGATCGCGGCTGGCTCGCGATCGACCCGAAGGGTTTGCGCGGCGACCGCGCGTTCGACTACGCGAACCTGTTCTGCAATCCCACGCACGATATTGCGGTCGATCCCGCGCGCTTCGAGCAGCGCGTCATGCTCGTCGCCGAGGTCGCGCGGATCGACCGGCGCCGGTTGCTGCAATGGATCCTCGCATGGGCCAGCTTGTCGGCGGTCTGGATGATGGAAGATGCGCTGCCGGCGGATACGCGGGTGCAGGTCGCGAGGCTGGCGGCGGGCGTGCTCGATCGATAGCGATACGCATCGGCCATGAGAACGGGTTCGTGGGGAATTTCGGGCGGAACGCGGCGAAGACTGGCGGCTCGCGGCCAGGAGCGGGCCGTTCGACATAAATGCCTGGATGGCTGACAATTCAAGCCATTTGCAGCGCCACCGCTACCAGTTAATGATCGTTCTATAGCCGATCAACATCTACCTCTAATCGTAGCCGACGTGGCATCGACTATCGCAGATAGCATGGGCGCACGGGAAAAATATGGATGAGCGATTAGTGTTCGTAAACGTGGGTTGGATGGTCTCATATCAAGGACCGACCAACGACCCGACGCTAGGTGGCCATGGTTGGCTTAAGACGCACGACTATGGGCATGAAGCCTGGAACTATCTTCCGCATGACGGGAACGTCTACGGCTACGTGCCACGCTCTGCGCGCATCGACATCAAGAAACTTGGAGCGGGGCGGAACGACGAGCAACTTGACGGTGTAACGGTCGTTTGGATAGCGCGGAACCCACGAAATAAGGTTACCTACGTGGCAGGTTGGTACCGTGAGGCGTCAATACACCGCGAAAGTCGCTATTTCAGGGTAGCGCGCCCATCCGGCGATGTTATCGAGTATCAAATTCGGGCACCTCTGGCTCGGGCCAGACTACTATCACCAGATCAACGAACCATCGCTGTTCCAACTGCGAAAAAGCCAGGCAATCTCGGGCAGAGTCCCGTCTGGTACGGAAACGATGCCTTCGTCGCGCGAGTTCGCGACTACCTTGCGTCGGACGGGATGAATCGCGCCCCCAAAAAATCTGACGGCAGCGGTCGAAAGGAGATTGACCCAGCTACGCGAAAGTTGATCGAGGTAGCGGCGATTCGGCATGCAATTCGCTACTACGAGTCCGAGGAAGGTGGAAATCGGACGGTTAGTTCGGTCGAGGAAGATAACGTGGGTTGGGACCTGACCGTGACTGGAGGCGACGTTACGCTCAAAGTGGAGGTCAAAGGGTTGTCGGGTCACGAACTATGTGTCGAACTCACGCCGAATGAGTACAAGCAAATGGTCTCCCCGGAGCACAGAGCAATGTACGCGGTTTATGTCGTGACGGGAGCACTAAGCTCCACGGCTATGGCTCATATCTTCTACTACAACGCTGAGGCCAGCCGCGGAGGCAGTCATGTTTGGAACAGCGTAGATGGACGAATATTGAACGTTCAGCAGATTGTAGGAGCTCGGCTAACGGCGAGTTAGCTCGCTGAAGTCGATTCTGGCGTCCATAGCAGTCGCCGACCGACCGAATGGTCAACCGCTTTGGCTCGACAAGCAACCTCCCCGAACATCCACAAACACCTGAAATGAAAAAACCCGCCGACTTCCACCGGCGGGCTTTCCTATCCGACTTTGCGCGACGTTCAGCGCGCCGGATTCAGCGTCAGGTTCATGTGACGGTTCACATCCTTGTACAGCAGATATCGGAACCGCCCCGGCCCCCCCGAATAGCACGCCTGCGGGCAGAACGCGCGCAGCCACATGAAGTCGCCTGCTTCCACCTCGACCCAGTCCTGGTTCAGGCGATAGACGGCCTTGCCTTCGAGCACGTACAGCCCGTGCTCCATCACGTGCGTCTCCGCGAACGGAATCACGCCGCCCGGCTCGAACGTCACGATGTTCACGTGCATGTCGTGACGCATGTCGCTCATGTCGACGAAGCGCGTCGTCACCCATGCGCCGTTGGTGCCCGGCATCGGGATCGGCTCGACGTCCTGCTCGTTGGTCACGAACGCGTCGGGCAGCGCGATGCCGTCGACGGCCTGGTAGTGCTTGCGCACCCAGTGGAAACGCACGGCGGCATCGCTGACGTTGTGCAGCGTCCAGTCGGCGCCCGGCGGAATGAACGCATAGCCGCCCGGCTTCAGCGTGTGCTTGGTGCCCTGCAACGTCAGCTCGGCCTCGCCTTCGACGACGAACAGCACGGCTTCGGCATTCTTGTCCTGCTCGGGCTTGTCACTGCCGCCGCCCGGGTTCACTTCGACGATGTACTGCGAGAAGGTTTCGGCGAAACCCGACAGCGGACGCGCAATCACCCACAGGCGCGTGTTGGTCCAGAACGGCAACCAGCTCGTGACGATGTCGCGCATCACGCCCTTCGGAATGACCGCGTACGCCTCGGTGAACATCGCGCGATCGGTCAGCAGATCGGTCTGCGGCGGGTGGCCGCCATGCGGCGCGTAATACGTTGTCTTAGACATAAAGCATCCAGGCAATGGGTTGGTCCGGCCCCGGGTCGCAACGGCCAAGCGCGGCACGCGCGTGGGGCACGCATGCGGCGGCGGGACATCGTTGCCGGGGTGGCTTGAAAGCGCGGGCGCCTTCGTTCGGTCGGCCAGGCTTCGCGACGGCTCCGCCCGGTTCAGCGGGCGGGGCGCCCCATGCTTGTGGGTCCGGCGGCCGGGCCACGGACACTCGGCGTCATGCGGCGGGGCACGGGGGACGGCACGGGTCGATTCCGTACGCGAGCAGCGTTGACGATAGCGAAGCCGACTCCGATCGACCAATTAAATGTTGCGATGACATTCATTCGATTTCGCACTACCCGCCAGCGCCTGCGAAGACCGGTGCACGCGTGTCGCGCACGTTCGGTGCGTCAGGGAAATCCTGATCACGGACGGCAACGCGTCGATCTGCGATATCGAATGACGTTGGCCGAACCAGGCGATTGCATGTCAATGCAACTGGCGATGTCGTCTATCAGCGGGAAAGGTACAGCGGGAGGGAATGTGCCAACCCGTCGAGCGGGGCCGGGCATGAACTGCGGAAGGAAATGAAGTCGCCGGTCTTGCCGGCGACGGCGGCCCGGCTGAGGCCGCCGGGCCGAATGTCGAATGGGGTGCCGACGCGTCGGGCGTGCCGGTGCGCAAGTCGCGCACCGTGCCGCGCCCGCGGCGATCAGTCCCAGTCGCGGTGGTGACGATGCTTGCGGTGACGATAGCCGCGATCGCCGTGATCGCGCTCGTACGAGCTGCGCGACATGTTGCCGCCCAGCGCCGCGCCTGCGCCACCGCCGACGGCCGCGCCCAGCAGGCCGCCCGTGCGGCCGCCCATTGCGTTGCCGGCTGCGGTACCCGCGCCGCCGCCGAGGGCGCCGCCGATGATTGCGCCGGTGCGCTCGCGACGGTTCGACGTCACTGCGCCGCCTGCGCCGCCGCCGATCGCGCCGCCGATGACGGAGCCGGTGCTGCCACCGACCGCGCCGCCGACCGCTGCGCCGGCAACCCCGCCGAGCGCGCCGCCAAGGGCATTGTTCAGGTCACCGGCCATTGCCGGCAATGCGGTCGCGCCGGTCAGCACGGCGACGACGAGAGTGGGGGCAATTTTCTTCCACATTCCCGTATTCTTCCTTGTTCGCAATCTGGTTATTGAAGGTCCGCTCGATACGACGATCTGAATCGATCGACGTCGAGACCGGCATTGTGCCGAATCTCGGACCAATTCATTTCAATGAGCTTGCGGCGAAGAATAGCACCGGTCGAGCCCCGTTGCAGTCGACATTCTCGTAACAAGTTGTTTACCGAAACAGGACTCGGAAAGGCTTGCCGAAATCGCCGCCAAGGCCCGCCGGTAAAGGCTCGGGCAACGGGCGACCGGTCGCGGGGACGGTACGGGAAGCGTCGGTGTCGCGCGTTCGGACACAGGTGGCAACACATCGGCGAGCGCCGCGGGGCGCCAGTCGGTTTTCCGATGGTGAACGAGGGTCAATACACGCCCGGAAGCAGCCGCCAGGTATGCGCGCAGTACGCGTCGTATTCGGCGCCGAACTGCGCGCGCAGCAGCGCTTCCTCGGAACGGATGCGCGCGACGAGCGGCACCATCGTCAGCGCGACGAGCAGCAGCCCGACGCCCGAGCGAAACGCGAATGCCCAGCCGAGCGCATTCACGATCAGGCCGAGATAGCTCGGATTTCGGATCCTGCGATAGATGCCGTCCGTGACCAGCGTGTGGCCCGGCTGGATCGCGACCAGCCCGCTGAAGCGCTTGCCGAGCACGAACACGGGCCAGAGGCGCAGCACGCCGCCGGCGACATACAGCACCACGCCGATCCATCGCACCATGTCGCCGCCGAAGGTCCACACGTCGAGCCGGTCGGTCAGCGCGGGCAGATAGGCGAGCAGAAACCCGCTGGCCGCGAAGGCCGGAAGCACCCAGCGGTTGTCGCGGTCCTCGCGTTCGCCGGCGCTCAGGTTGCCTTCGGTCAACAACGCGGCGGCGGCCAGCGCCAGCGTCGCGACGGCGATGACGATCAGTTGTGGATGCGAAAAGAAGGCGGCGAACCCGCCGATGCCGAGCACGGCGAGCCCGAGGTAGACGAGCGCGGACACGCTCGACACGATTGCGACCTTGCGCGTAACGGCCATGGCTGCCTCGCCGGGGTGGGTTTTCCTGTGAAGTATAGGAACCCGGGCGGCCGATGCGCACGCGCGCCGTCATGCGGCGCGCGAAGTGTTGTTGCGAGAAGCGGCGGCGCGGCGTCGAACGACGCGGCCGATCGATGTGATCGACGCGCGGGACAGGCCCGCGCCCGCCGGCTGGTCAGCGAATGCGGAAGTGGCCGCCGATCCCGACGGTGACGGGCGGTGCGTAATACGCGGGCGCATAGCCGTAGTAGACCGGCGCGGGTGCGTAGCCGTAAGGCGGCGCGACGTAGCAGCCGGACAGGCCGGCGATCAGCGCAAACGTGATGAGAACTTTGTACATGGCTCGATTCCCGGCGAAGAGGACACATTGCATCTCGCGGCGGCCGGCACGACGGGGCGGTCCAGCCTTCCTGTCGCTCGATGCGGTAATGCGCGGGAGTCTAGCGCCGGGGGCGGCGCAACGAGTTTCGCGACCGGTTACACGTGTTACGTCGCGTGACCGCTGAAACAGGTGCGTGCGGCGCGACAGCACACGGGCACTGGCGCCGCCCCGCATGACGAGCCCGACACGCGTTACACGAAACGTTCACGGATGCGCTGCGCGACCGATTCGAGCGCGGCCGCGTCGGCGATGTCGCGCGCGTGCAGCCGCAGCTCGACGCCTTCCCAGCGCGGGATCACGTGGAAATGCACATGCGGGACCGTCTGGCCCGCCGCCGCGCCGTTGAACTGGCCGATGAACACGCCGTCCGGCCCGAGCGCCGCGCGCACGGCCGCCGCGACGCGCTGCGTCATCCGGATGCCGGCCGCGGCCGCATCGCCGGACAGCTCGAAGATCTGCGCGGCCGGCTCCTTCGGGATCACGAGCACGTGACCGTCGGCCTGCGGCATGAGATCCATGATCGCGAGGGTTGCGTCGTCTTCGGCGACCTTCACGCACGGCAGTTCGCCGCGCAGGATCCGGGCGAACGGGTTGTTGTTGTCGTAGGACATGGCGTTTTCCGATTGTTCGATGGGCGGTTTGACTGGGAACGATGCCGGACGATTATCGGCCGACGGCCGGTCGGATTTCAACTTGCCGGCGCGAACCTGCGCGTTCGACACATGCGACACACATGCGACACACGCGATTCGCACACGCCGGCCAGCATATCGCCCAAGCGACGCCGCCCTCGGCGTCGTCACTCCCCCGCGATTGCCACCGCTTGCCCGAACCTGCGACACTGCCGGATCGTTGCCGGCCGGCACGCCACCGAGGACGCTCGCGCATGACGATCCCCTTCAAATCGCTGATCCTGCGCGGCGTCGCGGTCGCACTCGTCGCCGCGCTTGGCTACACCGGCTACATGCTGTCGCGGCTCGCCCCGATCGCGACGGGCTATGCCGCGAAGGCGCTGTGTTCCGGCGTGTTCGTGTCTGGCCGTCCGGCCGCGTCGGTGATCGACGTCGACATCATGGCCGGCGTGCATCCGCTGCTGAAACTGGTGCACCCGTCGCTCGATCCCGAGCATCATCGCGCGATCGCGACGTTCGCCGGTTTCGCGCGACGCGAAGCGGATTTCCGGCCCGGGCTCGGCTGCACGCTCGCGCTCGGGCCGTCGCCCGGCGTGCTGCCGGCCGCGCTGCCGCCCGTCGCCGATCCCCCATCCGTGAACGATGCCGCGCCGGCCGCACAGCCCGCCGGCATCGACACACGCAAGCTGCACATCGCGCTCGACCGCGCGTTCGACGAACCCGATCCGGCGCGGCCGCGGCGCACCCGTGCGGTCGTCGTGATGTGGCGCGGCCACGTGATCGCCGAACGCTACGCCCCCGGCTTCACGGCCGACACGCCGCTGCCCGGCTGGTCGATGACGAAGACCGTGACGGCCGCGCTGGCCGGCGTGCTGGTCGCGCAGCACAAGCTGTCGCCGGATGCGTCGGCGCTGCTGCCCGAATGGCGCGGCAGCGGCGATGCGCGCGCGGCAATCACGCTCGACGAGCTGCTGCGGATGACGAGCGGCCTGCAATTCAACGAAGACTACGACGACCCGCTGTCCGACGTCGCCGTGATGCTGTTCACGCAGCCCGACACCGCGCGCTTCGCGTCGGCCAAGCCGCTCGCCGCGCAGCCCGGCACGCAGTGGTACTACTCGAGCGGCACGAGCGCGATCGTCGCGCGCGTGATGCGCGAAGCGCTGGGCGGCACCGAGGCCGACTACCTCGCCTTTCCGCGCCGTGCGCTGTTTGAGCCGCTCGGGATGCACAGCGCCGTGTTCGAGCCCGATGCGGCCGGCACGCTCGGCAGCCCGTCTTATCTGTATGCGAGTGCACACGACTGGGCGCGCTTCGGGCAGCTTCTGCTACAGGACGGCGTGTGGAACGGGCAGCGGCTGCTGCCGGAAGGCTGGGTGCGCTACCTGACGCGAGCGACGCCGCAATCGACGCACCAGGAATTCGGCGCGCATCTTTGGGTGAAGGTGCCGGAGCCGTTCAACGATCGCGATCCGCATGCGAGCGCGATGCCCGCCGACGCGTTTCATGCGGTCGGTCATGAAGGCCAGTTCGTGAGCGTGGTGCCGAGCCGCGAGCTGGTGGTCGTGCGGCTCGGGTTGTCGCGGCCGGAATCCGCGTGGAACCACGAGGCGTTTCTCGCGCGCGTGCTCGACGCCGTACCGGCATCCGGCTCGTGACGTGACATGCCGCGGCGCGGCGGCAGCAGTCGCACCACCCCGCCCGCCCCGCCCGCGGCTTGCGATCCGTTACGGGTTCGCGCTGCCCGCGTACTGCTTGAAGCCCTCGCGCGTCGCCAGACGCTCGATATAGCGCTTCGCCGCCGGGAAGTCCGGATGCTCGAACGGCGTGCCGAACCAGCGGTTCACCGACAGGCCGATCGGAATGTCGGCGAGCGTGAAGTGGTCGCCGGCCACGAACGCGCCGGTCGCTTCGAGCTGCGCGTTCAGCACCTGCATATGCTTCGTCCAGCCCGCGATCGACTGCGCGATCGCCGCCGGATCCTGGTGGTCGGGCGACTTGCGCACGAGGCCGAGGAACGCGCCGACCCACGAACGGTTCAGGTCCGAGCCCTGCCAGTCGATCCACTGATCGACCCGCGCACGCGCCTGCGGCTCGGCCGGATAGAGCGCGTCGCCGCCGTAGCGGTTCGCGAGATAGCGGATGATCGTGTTCGACTCCCACAGCACGAAGCCGTCGTCCTTGATGACGGGCACGAGGCCGTTCGGATTCAGCGCGAGATAGGTCGGGTCGTTGGTCGTGCGAAAGCCCGCGCCCCAGTCTTCCTGCTCGAACGGCAGGTTCAGCTCGGTGCACAGCCACAGCACCTTGCGGACGTTGATGGACGGGATCTTGCCGAGGATGTGCAGCATGCTGTCTCCTTCTGAGGTCGGATGCGGAGCGTTCGGGATGCCCGAAACGGCTCGAACGCGCTCCCGTCGAATTTATACACGAGCGCGTGGAAATCGACAGGGCCCGCACGCGAGATCGGCATTAGCGGCCCGCCGCCCGCTTACATCGGCTTGAGCACCATCAGGAAATAGACCGTCAGCATCGCGAAGAACGCCGGGTAGCCGAGCAGTTCCCAGCGCTTCGCATAGCGCCAGTAGCGCGCCGGCAGCGTGGCCTCGCCGTTCGCATGCGCGAGGTTCGCCAACGCGGCCAGCTCGATCTGCAGCCACACGACCGGCAGCCAGCACGCGCCCGCGACCGCATACAGCACGATCGACGCGACGAGCCACGGCGTATGCCACGGCCAGCCGGCCGTATGCGCGAGCCACAACCCGGACGCCGGCTGGAAGATCACGGCCGGTGTCGTGAACCACCAGTCCGCGCGCACCACGAGCCGCGACACGGCCGCGATCGCGGGCACCGACCGCGTGCGGTTCGCGAAGAACAGGTAAAACGCGGTGCCGAAGCCCGTGCCGACCATCAGCACGGAGGACAGGATGTGAAGCGCCTTGATGACGAGATAGGTATTCATGGTCGTTCTTCTTCTGAAAACAGGATCAACAGGATCGCGAGAATCGGCACGTTCTTGATCACCGGGCCGAACGGTTCGGCCAGCAGCCCGGGCATCGTGACCGCGATGACGGCCGAATACGCGACGATCAGCACGCCTTGCGCGGCCCACAGACGGCGGGACGGCGCGGCGACGGTCGCCACCCCGAACGCGAAGTCCAGCGCGCAGGCGGCGTAGAGGGCGATCAGCGCGGGCAGCCCGGTGAGGTGCGCGCGGGCGAGCATCGCAAGGCTGTCGCTCTGCGGGTGGACGAACGCGCTCACGATGGCCGTCCAGATCCAGACGATCGCAAGCGCGCCGAGCAGCAGCGGCCGCCGCCACATCGCGAGCGCGTCGCGGCGCAGCGCGAGCGCGTCCGCGCCGATGAAACTGCGCAGGCCGCGCGGCGGTCGGCCGAGCACGGCCGCCAACGCCGCGGGATCGCCGGTGTTGCCGCCGCGCAGCATCGTCCACGTATCGCGGGTCAGCATCGCGCCCGGCAGCGTGCCGACCAGCGCGGCCGCCGCCCCGACCAGCGGGCCCGGCAGCGCAATGCGGGCTGCCGGCGGGAAGCCCAGCGCGGCGCGATAGCCGCTCAGCATCTCGCGGTATTCGACTTCGTCAGCGCCGACCGCATCGATGACCGAATGGCCGGCCGCCGGCGAAACGACGAGCCGCGCGACGAGTTCGGCGAGGTCGTCGACGTGCACGGGGCGCAGCCGTTGATGGCCGCCCGCCGGCAACGCGTGCACGGGCAGGCTCGCGAGCATCCGGAAGAACCGCGCCGACGTGCCGGCCGCGCCGTAGACGAGCGCGGGCCGCACGATCCGGTAATCGAGCGGCAGCGTCTGCAGGAAGGTGTCGGCTGCGTACTTGCTGGCGAAATACGGTGTGTCGCCGCGCTCGACGCCCAGCGCCGAGATCTGGATCACGCGCCGCACGCGGGCGCGGCTGCATGCCGTGAAGAGCGCGCAGGGCGCCGCGCGATGCACGGTGTCGAGCGTCGCATCGCGCCGGTCGGCGAGGATGCCGACCGCATTGATCACGACGTCGACGCCCGCCAGCCGTGCCAGCCACGCGTCGGGATCGATGTCCGTCGCGAAGTCGATCGCGACATCGTGCGGGCCCACCGCATGCCGCACGCCGCGCAGCACGCGATGGCCGCCGGCTTCCAGCCGCGCGCACAACGCCCGCCCGATGAACCCGTTCGCGCCGCAGACGAGGATGTTCATGTCGCACTCCGTGGTGCGGCATGCCGGCGGATCGACAGCAGGGCCTCGTTCATTTTCATCCTCTATTTACTGTTGTTTCTGTAATGACAGAAACAACGCCTTCAAAAAAAGCGGGCTGCGCGCCCGCACTTCCGATTTCCGCTTACTTCGACGACTTGCGCCTGACCGTCTGGCTGATCTTCGCGCCGATCCCGAGCGCCTTCATCAGCGTGTCGGGCTTGAGCCGCAGCATCTCGTCCGACCAGGTGGTGAGCGTCTCGACGAACTGCAGCGTGTCGCGGATGCGCTGTTCGGTCTCGCGGCTTTCGTCGGCGATCTCGGGACTCGTCAGGCAATCGCGCAGCACCGTGAGCGTCGGTTCGATCTCGCGCTGCCGCCGCCCTTCGACGATCAGCTTGAACAGTTCCCAGATGTCGGTCGACGTCTCGAAATGGTCGCGGCGATCGCCCAGCACGTGCACGACCTTCGCGAGCCGCCACGCCTGCAGCTCCTTCAGGCTCGTGCTGACGTTGGAGCGCGCGACGTTGAGCGTCTCGGCGATCTCGTCGGCGGCCACCGGCCGCCCGGCCAGGTACAGCAGCGCGTGAATCTGCGAAACGGTGCGGTTGACGCCCCATCGCGAGCCCATTTCGCCCCAGTGGAGAATGAATCGTTCGGCAATCGGTGTGAGTTCCATGTCGGGAAATTTAGTTTTTTCAGTTATTTCTGTCAAGAGAGAAATAAGCGGCGGCAGCGCGAACCGCCATGCCGGCGGCTCGACTGCCCGGCGATTGCGACCGCCGTCCTCGCCCGCCTTTCCCGCCGTGGCCGCCCGCTTCCATTACAATGCGCGGGATTTTTCCGATTTCAGGCCGTCCGCGCCTTTCTGACTAGAGGTTCCCATGATCATCAAACCGCGCGTGCGTGGCTTCATCTGCGTGACGACTCACCCCGTCGGCTGCGAAGCCAACGTCAAGGAACAGATCGACTACGTGACTTCGCATGGCCCGATCGCCAACGGCCCGAAGAAGGTGCTCGTGATCGGCGCGTCGACCGGCTACGGCCTGGCCGCCCGGATCTCGGCCGCATTCGGCTCGGGCGCGGACACGCTGGGCGTGTTCTTCGAGCGCGCCGGCAGCGACACGAAGCCGGGCACGGCCGGCTGGTACAACAGCGCCGCGTTCGAGAAATTCGCCGCCGAAAAGGGGCTCTATGCGCGCAGCATCAACGGCGACGCATTCTCCGACAAGGTGAAGCAGGTCACGATCGACACCATCAAGCAGGATCTCGGCAAGGTCGACCTGGTCGTCTATAGCCTCGCGGCACCGCGCCGCACGCATCCGAAGACGGGCGAAACGATCAGCTCGACGCTGAAGCCGGTCGGCAAGGCGGTCACGTTCCGCGGCCTCGACACCGACAAGGAAGTGATCCGCGAAGTCTCGCTCGAGCCGGCGACGCAGGAAGAGATCGACGGCACCGTCGCCGTGATGGGCGGCGAGGACTGGCAGATGTGGATCGACGCGCTCGACGAGGCCGGCGTGCTGGCCGACGGCGCGAAGACGACCGCGTTCACGTATCTCGGCGAACAGATCACGCACGACATCTACTGGAACGGCTCGATCGGCGAAGCGAAGAAGGATCTCGACAAGAAGGTGTTGTCGATCCGCGACAAGCTGGCCGCGCACGGCGGCGATGCGCGCGTGTCGGTGCTGAAGGCCGTCGTCACCCAGGCGAGCTCGGCGATTCCGATGATGCCGCTCTACCTGTCGCTGCTGTTCAAGGTGATGAAGGAACAGGGCACGCACGAAGGCTGCATCGAGCAGGTGTACGGGCTCCTGAAGGACAGCCTGTACGGCGCGACGCCGCACATCGACGAAGAAGGCCGTCTGCGCGCGGACTACAAGGAGCTCGATCCGCAAGTGCAGGGCAAGGTCGTCGCGATGTGGGACAAGGTCACGAACGAGAACCTGTACGAGATGACCGACTTCGCCGGCTACAAGATCGAATTCCTGCGTCTGTTCGGCTTCGAGATCGCCGGCGTCGACTACGACGCGGACGTGAACCCGGACGTGAAGATCCCCGGCATCATCGACACCACGGTCTGACGACCGCGCCCGCCGCGCGCATCGGCGCACGGCGGGCTGTCTTTTACAGGCGACGTCAGACCGGCGCCGCCTCGTCCAGATAAACACCGGCCGACAGCGTGGCCTTCACCTGCCGCGTGAAGTCGTCGGTGGCCACCTCCTCCGCTCCGGATTCGATCGCGTCGTATGCCTGGCGCACGACGTCGGCCGGCGTCGCCTTCGGCACGTCGAGGTCGCGTGTCAGGTCCGTATCGATGAAGCCGGCGTGCAGCCCCACCACCTGCGTGCGCTGCTCGCGCAGCGAATGCCGCAGCCCGTTGGTCAGCGCCCACGCGGCCGACTTCGACACGCCGTAGCCGGACAGGATCGGCCGGTTCACCCAGCTCGCGACGGACAGCACGTTCAGGATCGCGCCGCCGCCGTGGCCGGCGAGCGTGGCCGCGAATGCGCGCGACATCGCCAGCATCCCGAACACGTTGGTTTCGAGATGATCGCGCAGCGCGTCGACCGCGCCGTCGTCGGTCAGGCTGCCGAGCCGCGCGATGCCCGCGTTGTTGATCAGCAGCGTGACGTCGCGCGCGGCGTCGGCGGCCGCGGCGACCGCCGCCGGATCGGTCACGTCGAGCGTCACGGGCACCACGCCCGGCAGCGTCACGCTGGCCGGATCGCGCGCGCCCGCATAGACCTTCCGCGCCCCGCGTTCGAGCGCCTGCTTCGCGAATTCGAGCCCAAGCCCGCGGTTCGCGCCCGTGACGAAAACGACTGCACCTTCGATCTTCATGATCCTTCCTTTCATCGTGTGAATGAAACCATGCCGCCATCGCGTACCGAGCCGTTGCGCCGGCGGTACCGGAGCGCAGGCTCGTGCCGCTGCCCGCGCCCGACCTCCATCCGTGCCGCCGGCGTCGCTTCGCTTCATTTGCGAAGTCGGCTACACTGGATGTCAATGTCGATCACCATTGTCTTTGCGATGCATTGTGTCAGCGCACGCTCACCACGTCAATGGTGATCACCATTGTGTTTTTCAATCGACGTAATGGCTGGAATGAGGGAGGGATCGATGGGCGTCTCGAGACAACAGGCCGCCGACAACCGCAACGCGATCGTCGCGGCCGCCGAGCGGCTGTTCCGGGTGCGCGGTGTCGACGCGGTCGGTTTGACGGAACTGATGAAGGAAGCCGGTTTCACGCAGGGCGGCTTCTACAACCACTTCAAATCGAAGGATGCACTGGTCGCCGCGGTGATGGAAAAGGCCATGCAGGACGGCGCGGATTCGCCGCGCGCCGGCAGCGTCGCGCAACAGGTGACGTCGTACCTGTCGACCGCGCATCGCGACAACGTCGAAGCCGGTTGCCCGCTGTCCGGCTTCGCGGGCGACGCGCCACGCCTGACCGACGCGGCACGCGCCTGCTACGCGCACGGCGTCGCCGGCTATCTCGACCGGCTGGAACGGATGGTGGCTCTGGAAGGCGCGGCTGCGGCGGACACGCGCCGCGACGCGATCGCGGTGTTCAGCCAGATGGTCGGCGCGCTCGTGCTGTCGCGCGCGGTCGCCGGCACCGATCCGGCGCTGGCCGATGAAATCCTCGACGCGGGGCGGCGCGCGCTCGCCGGCCAGTCCGACGATCCGGCCTTGCCGGCGTAGCGGCGCGGCGGCACGACGGGGGCAAGCCGCGCGTGATCGCTATTCCACGGCCCGTGCGGCGTCCCACAGCGGCTGCCGGCCCAGTGCGGTATGCCACGCAGCGAAGCGCGTGCGCCACGACTCGAACGGCTCCGTCAGCGGATGACGCGGATCGTCGCTGAGCGCATACGCCATCCCTTCAATCAGCCAGCGCGGCTTGGTCGCGACCGCGAGGTTGCCGAGCACTTCGGCCTGCCGGTGGTGGATCAGTTCGTGCGCGAGGAAGTAGGTCTGCCAGCCGCGCGGCGCGATGACCACGCCGAAATCTCCAAGAGTGAGCGCCGCGCGTTCGCCGAGGCCGAACTTGTCCGCACATTCGCGCGTCGAGCAGAACACGACGCGCGGGGCGTCGTGAAACGGGCCCACGGCCGCTGCCGCGCGCGCGTAGCCGTCGCGATAGAGCTGCTGCGCGGCGTCGAACTTCGCGGCATCGTCCGTGCAGATGTCCGCGCTCGGGCATGACACGCCGGGAAGCAGCGCGGGAGCGACCACGCGCAGCGGCTTGACGAGCGCGTAGGCGGCGATCGGCAGCGCGACGAGCAGGCCCGTGAGGGTGAAGGCGACGTGGGAGCGTTTCATCGAGGCGACGATTCCGTGGATGTGCTGGTGGGTTTTCCTGCACGAATATATCGGAGCCGCGACGCCGCCGGCCGGCTTTTCCGTTCCGCCCGGCGTCCGGCCCACGGCCGCGTGCCGTCGCACGCACGTCGATCGCGAACCTCGCCGCGATCGCCTCCCGCCCCGTTACACGAGCTGCTTGTGAAAATACGTCGTTGCACACAACGCGCCGTCGGGCATCAGCGCATAGTTCGGCACGACGCCGACGCGCTGCCAGCCGGCCCGCTCGTACAAGCGCTCGGCATCGCCGCCCGTCACGGTGTCGAGCACGAGCACGGTCTTGCCGGCGTCGCGCGCGGCTTGGTCGGCGGCCGCCATCAGCCGCGCGGCGATACCCTGCCGGCGTGCATGCGGAGACACCAGCATCTTCGCGACGTCCGCGCGATGCGGCTGGTTCTCCGGCTGCGCGGTCACGAGCTGCACGGTGCCGACGATCCGGCCGGCGGCATCCTCGGCGACGAGCAGGATGCGCTCGCCGTTCGCGACGCCGTCGGCGACGCGCGTCCAGAACGCGACGGCCGTCGCACGCTCGATAGGCAACATGAAGCTGACGGACGCGCCGCCTTCGACGCAATCGATCAGCACGTCGGCGAGCGCGTCGACGCAGGCACGCGCTTCGCTCGCATCGACGCGGCGGACGGTAACTGATTCGGTCATACCCTCTCCGGCAATCAGGCGCGCGGCACGCATTCGACGGCTTGCGCCCGGATCCAAAGGAACGCCGGCATACGCCCGATGCGTGTGCAAAGGCGACCGGTGCCCTGCAACACGGCGCGAGTGGGCGCGTGTTACCGCCCCATCATGCTGAGCGATGCAAATTCCCGTTGCATCCCCTATGCTTAGCCGCCAACAGGAGGAGCAAACGCATGTCAACCAGCCACGTCGACCCCGCCGAAACCCATGACCTCGTCATCACCCGCACGCTGCGCGCGCCGCGCCAGGCGCTCTGGCGCGCGTGGACCGACCCCGAACTGCTGAAGGAATGGTGGTGCCCGAAGCCGTGGACCACCGAAGTGCGCGCGTTCGACCTGCGCCCGGGCGGCGCCTTCCACACGTTCATGCGCGGCCCCGACGGCGGCACGAGCGACAACCCCGGCTGCTTCCTCGAAATCGTGCCTCAAGCGCGGATCGCGTTCACGTCGATGCTCGCCGGCGGCTGGCGGCCGCTGGTGCCGTGGCTGGGCTTCACGGCCATCATCACGATGGCCGACGACGCCGCCGGCTGCCGCTACGAGGCGCGCGTGATGCATCCCGACGCCGCGACGCGCGAGCGCCACGAGGCGCTCGGGTTCTTCGAAGGCTGGAACATCTGCATCACGCAGCTCGAGGAATTCGCGGCCGCGTTACGCTGAATGCGGGTGAGCGTACGGTCCGATTGCATGCCGTCGCGCGCGCGCCTAGGATTCCTGAAGGAAGCAAGACGACACGCCGGCATCCGGCGTGCACCGTCGCGCGCATTCCGCGGGAGGCGACATGCTGCACATGCACACGCATTCGACCCGGGTCAGCCGGCACCTGAACGCACCGCGCGGGCGCGTCTACCGCGCGCTGCTCGACCCGCACGCGGTCGAACAATGGAAGGTGCCCGACGGCATGACATGCCGCGTCCACGCCTATGACGCACGCGAAGGCGGCGCGCTGCGCGTGTCGCTGAGCTACGACGAACCATCGGACAGCCCCGGCAAGACCACCGCGCACACCGACACCTATCACGGCCGCTTCGTGACGCTCGTGCCCGACGAGCGGATCGTCGAAATCGACGTGTTCGAAACCGACGATCCGATGCTGCGCGGCGCCATGACGATCACGATCACGCTGTCGGACGAAGCAGGCGGCACGCGCGTCGAGGCCGTGCACGACGGCGTGCCGCCCGGTGTGCCGGTCACCGACAACGAAGCCGGCTGGCGCATGGCGCTCGCCCGACTCGCGGCGCTGGTCGAGACGGGCTGAGCGCCAAGGCGGCGCGCGCGATACGCGTCAGCCGAGCCGGTAGACGTGCGAAACGGTCCCGCGGAACAGCGCGTCGCGCTCGCTCGGGCTCGCGTGCGCGGTCAGCCGCTTGAACGCATTCCAGCCGTTCACGTAGGAATACGAACCCTTGTCGACCGGAAAATTGCTCTCGAACATGCAGCGCTCGGCACCGAACGCTTCGATACAGGTGAGCATCCACGGCTTCCACGCATCCGCGAGCTGTTCGGACGACGGCGGCCGCGCCCCCTTTTCGAAATCGAAACCGTTGATCCGCATCCCGAGGCCGCCCACCTTCACGAATACGTTCGGCAACCGCGCGAGTTCGCGCATCGACGCCGACCAGCGCTGGAAAACTTCCGGCCGCTTGTCCGCATAGCTCGCGATCCGCACGACACCGCCGCAGTGATTGACGATGATGCGCGTGTCGGGATTCGCCTTCGCCAGATCGAACAGCTCGGGCAATTGAGTAAAGAACAGCCACGCGTCGTACGACAGCCCGAGCGGCGCGAGCTGCGCGACGCCGGCCCGGTACGCGGGATCGAGCAGCAACCCGCGCGGCACAGCCGACAACGGGTTCGCGAGCGACGGATCGGCATCCCATGTGCTCAGGTGTCGAACGCCGCGAAAGCGTCCGCGCCCCGCGTCGAGATGCGCGTCGAGCACGTCGCGCACGCGCGCGCCGAGCCGCAGGTCCGCATGCCCGACGATGCCTTTCGCGACGGCCGGGCCGCTGTGCTGAAGCGGCTCGGTCACGCCGGCGATGTAAGCCGTCTCGCCCACGGGCTTCAGTTCGACCGGCCCCGCATCGCGATAGCGCGTGAGCGCCTGCATGTAGACGGATGCCTGGATGTTGTGGCCCGAGCGCGCATCCTGCAGATAGTCGTCGAGCATATAGATCCAGCCCGGCCGCTCGTAGAAGTGGTGATGCGCATCGACGATCGGCAGATCCGGCTCGAGTGCGGGTTCGAGCGCGGACGCGAGCCAGTCGTTTCGCACCGCGAGATAGTTGCCTTGCGTCGTCATGCGGGGAGCTCCGTTGTCAGCCGGCGTGCGCGTATCGGCCCATGCAGGGACGGCGAGCGAGGCGGCGGCCGCACCGAGCAGCCGGCGTCGTTTGATCGAAAGGGTCATGTCATTCGCTCCGGTCGAACGCGTACAGCGACAGCGTCAGCAGCGTCGTGATCGCCAGGACGATCGCGAGGCCGAGCATCCCGGCCGTGAAGGTGCCGAAGCTGTCCTTCAGGTAGCCGACGAGATACGGGCCCGCGAATCCGCCGAGCGCGCCGATCGAATTGATCAGCGCCAGGCCGCCGGCCGCCGCCTGGCCCGACAGGAAGCGCGAAGGCAGCGTATAGAAGATCGTGCGTCCGGCAATCGTGCCGATCAGCGCGAGCGTGATGCCGACGAGCGCGGGCCCGAGCGTCAGGAAATGGGTCGACACGCCAAGCGCCACCGCGCCGATGCACAGCCCGATCGCGAGGTTCGCGACCGGTGCGCCGCGCCGATCCACCCGCTTCGCCCACCACAGCAGCGCGATCGTCGCGAAGAAGTACGGCAGCGCGGACAGCCAGCCGGTCTGCATCGTCGACATCCCGTGCGCCTTCAGCATTTGCGGCAGCCAAATGCCGATTCCGTACGAGCCCATCGTGAAGCCGAACGAGATCAGCGCGAGCAGGTACACGCGCACGTCTCGCAGCGCGACGCCGAAGCCCTTCTTGCGGCCGGCGGCGGCGCCTTCGCGCTCGAACGCGCGCTGCAGCGCGCTACGCTCGTCGTCCGACAGCCACGCAGCCGTGGCCGGCGAGTCGGACAGGCGCTTCAGGACGAGAAAGCCGAGCGCGCACGCGGGCAGCCCTTCGACGATGAACATCCACTTCCAGCCGGCCAGGCCGAGCGCGCCGTCGAGCTGCAGCAGCCACGTCGACAGCGGACCGCCGATCAGCGACGACAGCGGTGTCGACACGGTGAACCACGCGAGCACGCGCGTGCGGTAGCTCGCGGGAAACCACACGGCGAGGAAGAAGATCACGCCGGGGAAAAAGCCGGCCTCGCCGATGCCGAGCAGCAGCCGGATCGCATAGAAGCTGGTTGGCCCTGTCGCGAGTGCAGTCGCCGCCGCCATGAGCCCCCACGTGATCATGATGCGTGCGAGCCAGCGCCGCGCACCGAAGCGGTACAGCGCGAGGTTGCTCGGCACTTCGAACAGGCAATAGCCCGCGAACATGATCCCCGCGCCCCAGCCGAACTGCGTCGCGGTCAGGCCGAGATCGCGGTTCATCGTCAGCGCCGCGAACCCGACGCTCGTGCGGTCGAGATAGTTGAAGAAGTACGCGAGCGCGAGCAGCGGAATGAAGCGCCATGCTGCCTTGCGTACGGCCCGTTGCTCGATCGACGCGTCGGTCTCGCGATCGGCGGCCAGCGCCGGGGAAGCGGATGTCATGGTTGTCTCCGTGGATGCGGCGGTCCGCGCCCGCGCGAGCGCGGCCGGGATGCCCTTTTGTTGGTTCGATGGATTGCAGCGGCGCTGGCGCTACGCGCTCGCCGCTTCGTTCGGCGAAGGCATATCGCTTGGTACGTCCGGTACGTCCGGCGGCGGCCCGTTCGCACCGTGCCCGTGCCGCCCCGCGACGACGCCGGCGTCGATCAGCGCGCGCGCCTCGTCCGGCGTATAACCCACCTCGCCGAGCAGCGCGCACGTGTCCTGACCGAGCGCGGGCGGCGCCGAGCGCAGCCGCAGGCGCTCGCCCGCGAGCGTGAGCGGCAGCAGCGCGGTGCGCGTGTCGACCGGCCGGCCGGCGCTGCTCGCGTCGGCCGGTAGCGTCACGGCTTCGAGGCCTCCGGTCGCGAGCAGATGCGGATCGTCGAACAGGTCCTGCGGCTTCGTGATCGGCGCATACGGCAGGCCGATCGATTCGAAGATCGCGCCGATCTCCGCGGCCGAATGCGCGGCGAGCCGCGCACGCAATTCGGGCAGCAGCCACTCGCGGGCCTGCACGCGGAGGTTGTTCGTCGCAAGGCGCGCATCGTCCTTCAGCGCGGCCAGGCCGAACGCGTCGCAGAACAGCGCCCACTGCGTGTCCGACACCACCGCGAGAAAGATCTGCTCGCCGTCCCGCACCGAAAACACGTCGTAGACCGCCCATGCGGAAATGCGGCTCGGCATCGGCGACGCGGCCTGCCCCGTCACCGCGAACTGCATCATGTGCTGCGCGACGAGGAACACGTTGTTCTCGAACAGCGAGCTCTGCACCTGCTGGCCGCACCCGGTGCGTTCGCGCTGCGCGAGCGCGGCCATTGCGCCGATCGCGCCGAACATGCCGCCCATGATGTCGTTGACGCTCGAGCCCGCACGCAACGGCCGCCCTTCGGGGCCCGTCATGTACGCGAGGCCGCCCATCATCTGCACGACTTCGTCGAGCGCGGTGCGATGTTCGTACGGCCCCGGCAGGAAGCCCTTGTGCGACACGTACACCAGGCGGGGATTCAGCGAGGACAGCGCGGCATGACCGAGGCCGAGCCGGTCCATCGTGCCGCTCTTGAAGTTCTCGCTGAACACATCCGCGGTCGCGACGAGCCGCCGTACGATCTCGAGCCCGCGCGGATCCTTCACGTCGACCGCCAGGCTCTTCTTGTTGCGGTTGAACATCCCGAAGAAGCCCGCGCCGGAACCGCGCAGCGCACGCGTGCCGTCACCCGCGATCGGTTCGATCTTGATGACTTCCGCACCGAGATCCGCGAGCAGCATCCCGCAGGTCGGGCCCATGACCATGTGCGTCATCTCGATCACGCGCACGCCTTCGTACGGCAGCGCCGAAGCTGGTTGGCGATCGTTCATTGCGCGACTCCCGTCAGGCATCCTTCGGGCTGGGTCGCGCTCGGCGCGCGGCCGTCCGCATACCAGAACCCCTTCGGCAGCCCCGCGTCCGGCACGTGGCCGTAGAGCGCCTCGGCAGGCAGCGCCGCGTGCAGGATCGCGCGCGCGGCGAGCAGCGCGTCCACGTCGACACCCGTGTCGTACCCCATCGACTCCAGCAGGAAGACGAGATCCTCGGTGACGATGTTGCCGGTCGCACCCGGCGCATACGGGCAGCCGCCCAGGCCGCCCTGGCTCGCGTCGAGCGTCGTCACGCCGGCGTCGAGCGCCGCGACGACGTTGGCGAGCCCCTGCCCGCGCGTGTTGTGGAAGTGCGCGCCGCCGGCCTTGTCGCCGACTTCGCGCCGCAGGCGCATGAACAGCCGGCGCACCTGCGCCGGATTCGCGTAGCCGCTCGTGTCAGACAGCCCGATCTCGTCGACGCCGCATTCGGCCATCGCAGCCGCCATCGCGATCGTCTCGTCGTCGGAGACCGCGCCGGCGAGCGTGCAACCGAACGCCACCGAGACGCCCGCCTCGATCTGCACCGACGGAAACCGCGCATCGCGCAGCGCGACGATCGCGCGCACCTCGTCGATCATCTGCGCCGGCGTCTTGCGGATGTTCGCCAGCGAGTGCGCTTCGGTCACCGATACCGGCAACGTCAGCTTGTGGACGCCCGCCTCGAACGCGCTTTCGGCGCCGCGCAGGTTCGGTGCAAGCGCGGCGACGTGCAGCCCCGGAATCGCCAGCGCATGCGCGACGACTTCCCGGATGTCGGCCATCTGCGGCAACAGCCGCGCGGGCACGAACGATCCGACCTCGATTTCGCGCAGGCCGGCCGCGGCGAGCGCGGTGATCCAGCGCAACTTGTCGGCCGTCGGCATCACGGCCTTGATGCTCTGCAGACCGTCACGCGGCCCGACCTCGCTCACCAGCACCTGCGGATCTTCGGAAACACTCATTCGACACCTCAAAGTTCTATCTGAAAGAACATCGTTCTGTTTGACGGAACTTTAGAGGCGCACCGAATCGGCTGTAAGCGGGGTATACCCGTGAAAATGCAATTTTTTGGAACTTGAGTTCTGCCAGGCAGAACGCTATAGTCGATCGACCGTCACCCAAAGGAATAGCCAGCCGTGCCCCCGACCTCGACTCCCGCAGACCCCACCGGCGACGCGCCTGATTCATCGGCCGAAGCCTCCAGCGGCGTCGCCGTCCTCGATCGCGCGTTCGCGATCCTCCACGCGTTCGGACCCACCGACGACCGGCTGTCGCTCGCGGAACTGTCGCGCCGCACCGGGCTGTACAAGAGCACGATCCTGCGCCTGCTCGCCGCGCTCGAGCACGGCGGCTTCGTGCGCAAGCTCGACGACGGCCAGTACGCGGTCGGACACGAGCCGTTGCGGCTGGCCGCGCTGTATCAACGCTCGTTCCGGGTCGGTCCGGTCGTCGAACCGTTGCTCGAGACGCTGAGCCGCGAACTCGGTGAAACGGCATCGTTCTACGTGCGGCATGGCGACATGCGCTCGGTGCTCTACCGCGTCGAACCCGCGCGCACGGTGCGTGTGTCGATCCGGGTCGGCGAGGAGTTTCCGGTTCGGCAGGGGGCGTCCGGGAAAGTGCTGCTCGCGTTCACCGACCCGCACGATGCACAGTGGAACGATGTGCGCGAACAGCTGTGGGCCGCGTCGTACGGCGAGCGCGACCCGGAGACGGCGTCGGCGTCCGTGCCGGTATTCGGCGCGGCCGGCGATTGCGTCGGCGCGCTGACGGTGTCCGGTCCGAAATCGCGGCTTGCCGCCGCGCCGGCCATGGCCGCGGCGCTCGCGATGCTGTTGCCGCTCGCGCAGAAGGCGACCGTCGCGCTCGGCGGCGCAGGCGCGCGCTACGACGCGCAAACGGTGCGCGACAGTCTCGCGCGGTTCGCGGCGGCTGCGGCGCACGACACCGCGCAGCCGTAGCCGCAGCCGTAGCGGGCCACGCGCGTGCGGCGCAGCGACTGCGCAAACGGCGGCCGCATGCGACACTGGCCGCCCGCGCATGCACCGCGTCGCCCGTCGGCGCGATGCACGCCACCGCCGTCCGGACACGTACAAGGGCCCCAACCATGAACGCCGCGCGCACCGCCACCTGGTATTTCGATTTCGTTTCGCCGTTCGCGTACCTGCAGCAGGAACGGTTCGACCAACTGCCGCCAGCCGCCGCATACGAGCCGAAGCCGATCGTGCTCGGCGCGCTGCTCGCGCACTGGGGCCAGAAAGCGCCGGCCGAGATCGCGGCGAAGCGCGTCTTCACCTATCGCCACGCGCAATACCGCGCGGACAAGCTCGGCATTCCGTTCCGGATGCCGCCCGCGCATCCGTTCAACCCGATCCGGCCGCTGCGGCTCGCGATCGCGATGGGCAACTCGCCCGATGCGATTCGGCGGATATTCCGGCACATCTGGCGCGACGGCCAGGACGTGTCGACGCCGGAGGGCTTCGCCGCGCTGTGTGAGGCGGTCGGCTTTCCCGAAGGCGTGACGGCCGTCGACGCGCAACCGGTGAAGGACGCGCTGCGCGCGAACACCGACCAAGCGATCGCGCACGGCGTGTTCGGCGTGCCGACCTTCGAACTCGACGGCGACCTGTTCTGGGGCGAGGATGCAACCGACATGTTCGTCGACTGCGCGACGTCCCGCGCATGGCTCGACTCGCCCGAAGTGCGCCGCATCAGCGCGCTGCCCGAAGGCATCCGGCGCGGCTGACGGCACGCGCGACGGCGCCTACCCGTCGCGCCCTTCGACGAGCAGCGGCACGGCCTCGCGCATCATCGCGACGAAACGCACGAGCCGCGACGGATAGAACTGCGCGTGCGGGTAGGTCATGTAGACCGGCAACGGCGCGGCGTACCAGTCGGGCGCGAGATGCACGAGCTCGCCGCGCGCGAGATGGTCCGCCAGCATCCACGACGAACCGACGCACGCGCCGACACCGAGCAGCGCCGCGCTGCGCAGCGCGTAGAGATTCGCGGTCGTGATGCGCGGGCGCATCGCGATGCGGCGCGTGTCGCCCGTGACGGTGTGCGTCAGCGTCAGCTCGGTCCGGTAATACGTGCGCAGCGCGAGCCACGGCAACGCGGCGAGCGCGTCGGGATCGGCGGGCACGTCGGCGCCGTTCAGCACGGACGGCGCGGCCACCACGAAGCGCGGCACCTTGCTCAGCCGGATCGCGACGACGGACGGATCGGTCGGCTCGCCGACCTGGATCGCGCAGTCGATCCCGCTGCCCACAAAATCGCGCACCTCGTCCTGCAGCAGCCATTCCACCGAGACACGCGGGTAGTCACGCAGGAACCGCGCGAGCGGCTCGACGAAGCGCTCCTGCCCGAACGCATGCGGGACCGCGACCCGCAGCAGGCCGTCGGGCTCCTCCTGCGCGCCGCGCAGGTCGGCCTCGAACGCCGCCCAGTTCGTCAGCAGCTCCTTCGCACGCGTGAAGCAGCGCTCGCCGTCGACGGTCAGCCGCATCGCATGGGTCGTCCGCTGCAGCAGCCGCATGCCGAGCGAGCGTTCGAGCGCCTGCAGCCGCCGGCTGATGGTCGGCTGCGTCGTGTTGAGTTGCGCGGCGGCGGCCGACAGGCTGCCGGCCTCGACTATGCGCACGAAGGTTTCCATCAGCTCGAAACGATAGCCGGCGCCGTCGACGGGCACGACCTGAATGCGATCAGACCCGCCTGTGGCGGGCAAATCGGGGATTTTGTCGGTCATTCGTCAAGCGTATAACAAATCTGCGCGCGACGGCACTACCGTGACTGGCCGCCGGCCGGCACACTCGCGTCCATTCGATACCCGAACAAGGATGTACGCGATGTCCACTTCGACCCGTCTCGACGCCGCGCCCCGCGCGGCGCATGCATCGGCCCCCGCGGCCGCCTCCTCGCTGCTCGATCGCCGGCTCGTGCTGCTGCTGGCCGCGGCCGCCGGCCTCGGCGTCGCGCCGCTCTACTATGCGCAGCCGATGCTCGCCGCGCTGGGGCCCGATCTCGGCGCGTCGGCGCGCGCGATCGGCTTCGTGCCGACGCTCACGCAACTCGGCTATGCGCTCGGCATCCTGCTGCTCGCGCCGCTCGGCGACCGCTTCGACCGCCGCCGCGTGATCGTCACGAAAGCCGCCGCGCTGGTCGTCGCGCTGCTGCTCGCGGCGGTCGCGCCGTCGCTCGGGCTGCTGCTGGCCGCGAGCTTCGCGATCGGCCTGACCGCGACGATGGCGCAGGACGTCGTGCCGGCCGCCGCGACGCTCGCGCACGACGCGCATCGCGGCCGCATCGTCGGCACGGTGATGACGGGGCTGCTGCTCGGCATCCTGCTGTCGCGCGTCGTCGCCGGCTTCGTCGCGGAAACGGCCGGCTGGCGCGCGATGTTCGCGCTCGCGGCCGCCAGCGTCGCCGCCATCGGCATCGTGGCCGCACGCGGGCTGCCGCGCTTCGAGCCCACCACGCGGCTGTCGTACCGCGCGCTGATCGGGTCGCTCGGCGAACTGTGGCGCCGTCATCCCGCGCTGCGCCGGGCCGCGCTCGCGCAAGGGCTGCTGGCCGTCGGGTTCAGCGCGTTCTGGTCGACGCTCGCGGTGATGCTGCACGGCGCGCCGTTCCATCTCGGCAGCGCAGCCGCCGGCGCATTCGGCCTCGCGGGCGCCGCCGGCGCGCTGGCCGCGCCCGTGGCCGGACGCCTGGCCGATCACCACGGTCCCGAGCGTGTCACGCGGCTCGGCATCGGGATCGCGACCGTGTCGTTCGCCGCGATGGCCGCCGCGCCGCTGATGACGCCGCATGCGCAACTGGCGCTGCTCGCCGCCGCGACGATCGGCTTCGATCTCGGCGTGCAGGCCACGCTGATCGCGCACCAGGCAATCGTCTACCGAATCGACCCGGCGTCGCGCAGCCGTCTCAACGCGGTGCTGTTCGTCGGCATGTTCATCGGGATGGCGACCGGTGCCGCGCTCGGCAGTTCGTTGCTCGCGCAACTGGGCTGGAATGCGGTGATCGTGCTGGCCGTGGCGACGTCGCTGGCTGCGCTGGCCGTGCGGGTGTGGCGCCGGTAATTCGCCAACGTCGCGAATGCGGGGCGGACAGGCCACAGGGCTTGCCCGCCTTTTCTTTTATTTTCTTTCGGTGCTGCGCGGCCGGGCGCAGCGCGGCAGATCCGCGCCGAACGCGGAACGCTTTCGGTCATCCGGCGCAAGGTCCGCGACGGCTCACCGAATTATCCAGTTAACCGATTATTTTTTTGCTGGCGTGCAGAGATCCGCGCCCAACCGTCGGAGGATTCCGCATCACCGCGCCGCACGGCCCACTCCAATCCGGCCCCACCCGGAATTCGCGTTTTCTCAGGGGATTCCCGGTATTTTTTCCCATTTTCTTCGAAATTACCGATGACATACTTGCCCCCCGTTGCGCTCCGGTGCGAGCGCGCTTCCTGATCCTGCCGGCCGTGCGTCATGTGTCGTGCGTCCGCCGGAGTCGCAGAACATGAACAATTTCGACACCACGATCCAGACCTTCCTCACCCACATTACGTTCGGACCGCTGATGAACCACGCGATCCGCGTGATCGCCGGCCTCTATACGTTCAAGGGCTTCGTGCTCATCCCCGTGCTGTGCTGGCTATGGTTCCAGCCGGGCCCCCAACGCGAACGGCAACGCGAGCTGGTCATCGCGACCGTCGCGAGCGGGCTCGTCGCGCTCGCGTTCGGCCGATTGCTCGCGAAGGCCCTGCCGTTCCGCGTGCGGCCGATCTACAACCCCGACCTGCACCTGCATTTCCCGTCCGAGGAATTGCGCGCGGCCACGCTGCAGGCATGGAGCTCGTTTCCGAGCGATCACGCGATGCTGTGGATGGCGATCGCGACCGGGATTTTCATCATCGCGCGCCGCGTCGGCGTGCTCGCGCTGCTGTATGCGGTCGTGTTCATCTGCGTGCCGCGTGCGTATCTCGGCTTTCATTACCCGACTGACCTGATCGCCGGCGCGGCGATCGGCATCGCGATCGCGTGGCTGCTGACGCGTGACGCGATTCGATCGCGCTTCGCGCCGCAGGTGCTGGAGGCGATCCGGCGCTTCCCCGCGCCGGCCTATACGCTCGCGTTCCTGCTGTGCTTCGAGCTGATCACGCAGTTCGACGAACTGCTGACGCTCGCGCAGTCGGTCAAGCACACGACGATGTAACGGGACGGCGCCGCAATGCATCCGCTGCTGTCGTCACGACGCCCGGGCACGCGCTGCCGGCCCTGCGCGGCGGCATCGCGTCGTGCGCATGCCGCCGCCCGCGTCGCCTTCGCCGCGGCGATCGCCGCCGCGAACGTCAGTCGCGATCGGGTGCGCCGAGCGGGAAGAACGCGCGGTACGGCCGCGCTTCGTCGACCGCACGCGCGAACGACGGCCGCGCCAGCAGCCGCTTGCGATACGCGATCACGTTCGCGAATGACGGATCGATCCGGTGCGTCCAGTCCGCGTAGAACAGGAACGGCGCCGCGCCGCAGTCGGCGAGGCTGAAGCGGTCGCCGGCCGCCCATTCGCGATCGGCCATCGTTCGATCCAGCCACGCATACGACGTGTCGAGCATCGCGCGCGCATCAGCGACACCCCGCGCATCGCGCTCGTGCTCCGGCCGCAGCGCATCGTGCACGACCTTCTGCTGCGGCGTCGATACGTAGTTGTCGAAGAAACGATCCATCGTCCGCACTTCCAGCGCCGCGCGCCGGTCGTCGGGCACCAGCCGCGCGGGGCCCGGATGGTAGAGGTCGAGGTACTCGATGATGATCGTCGCCTCGATCACGGGGCGGCCCGCGTCCACGAGCACGGGAAACCGCTTCAGCGGCCACAGCGCAGCCAGTTCCTGCATCGGCTTCGGATCGTCGTGCGCGAGCACGCGATAGTCGAACGGCGTGCCGTTCTCGTACAGCGCGGTCAGCACCTTCTGGCAGTAAGACGAAAACGGATGGGCGTAAAGCGTCGGTGTCATCGCGGGGTCTCTCAGGGTGTCGGCGCCGCGTGATGCGGCGCCATGTGATCGGATAACTGGACGACGAACGGCGCCACGCCGATTCGACACGATCCGAATATTTTTTTGTTGTGCGGCTTCGCGCCGCTACGACCGGCCGTCCATCACGACGCGGCCTTCGCCCCGCCAGCGCAGCATCCCGCCGCCGAGGTTCGCGACGGCGTCGAACCCGGCCTTCAGCAGAATCACCGTCGCCTGCGCGGAGCGGCCGCCGGCGCGGCACACGGTCACGATCGGCCGGTCGCGCGCGAGCTCGCCGGTGCGCGCGGCCAGTTCGCCGAGCGGGATCGGTGTCGCGCCGGGCAGGTGGCCGAGCGGGCCGGTGAATTCGTCGGGCTCGCGCACGTCGACGACCTGCACCGCCGGCAGGTGATCCTCGAGCCACTGCGGATCGATTTCCCAGAAACCGGCAAACGTATAGACGAGCGGCGCCCAGTCGGCCGCCGCCAGCGCGTCGGGCGCGTTCGCGGCGACGCCGCACTGCAGGTTCGCGGGCACCGCGACGTCGATCTGGCGCGGATGGGCGAGCCCGAGGTTGCGCATGTAGCCGGCGAAATCGTCTTCGCTGAGATCGCCGCCGAGGCGCGGATTGAAGCGCCGCTCCTCGCCGACGCTCGTCACCGTCAGCCCGCGATAGTCGTGCGCGGGATACAGCAGGCAGGCGGCCGGCAGCGTGAAGAGCCGGCCGTGCACCGCGCGATACAGCGCGCGCGGGTCGCCTTGCTGGAAATCGGTGCGGCCGGTGCCGCGAATCAGCAGGCAGTCGCCGGTGAACGCCATCGATTCGTCGTCGAGCACGAGGCTGATGCAGCCGCTCGTATGGCCCGGCGTCGCGCGCACGGTCAGGTAGCGCGTGCCGAATGCGCAGCGGTCGCCGTCGTTCAGGTAGCGGTCGGCGCCCTGCGCGCCGCTCGCGGCAGAAATCGCGATCGTGCTGCCGGTGCGCTGCTTCAGCAGCCATGCGCCCGTCACGTGATCGGCGTGCACGTGGGTGTCGACGGTCGCGACGAGCCGCAGCCCGAGTTCGTCGAGCAGCGCCGCATCGCGGCGCACCTGCTCGAACACGGGATCGATCAGCAGCGCTTCGCGCGACGCGGGATCGGCGAGCAGATACGTGTAGGTCGACGATTGCGGGTCGAAAAGTTGCCGGAAGATCATTGGGAAGTTGCTCCGTCGCGTACTCATGCCTATTGTTGTTCGGCCCGCGCACCGCGCGTCGCTGGCGCGCGGGCGTGCGGGGCGCCCCGTTGCATGCGTGCCGAGCCGTCAGTGCGGCTGCGGTACGAACCGCAGGTACGGCTTCAGCGTCCGAAAGCCCTGCGGATATTTTTGCTTAGCCGCATCGTCCGACACCGAGGTCGGAATGATGACATCGTCACCCGGCTTCCAGTTGACCGGCGTCGCCACCGTATGTCGTGCGTTGAGCTGCAGCGCGTCGAGCAGGCGCAGGACCTCGTCGAAGTTGCGGCCGGCGCTCATCGGATAGACGAGCATTGCCTTGACCTTCTTGTCCGGCCCGATGATGAACACCGAGCGCACGGTCGCGTTGTCGACCGCGGTGCGCGGGCCACCGCTCGCGCTCGGATGGATCATGTCGTACAGCTTCGCGACCTTCAGTTCGTCGTCGCCGATCAGCGGATAGTTGACCGCATGACCCTGCGTTTCCGCGATGTCCGCCACCCACTTCCGGTGGTCGCTGACGGGATCGATCGACAGCCCGATGATCTTCGTGTCGCGCTTGTCGAATTCCGGCTTGAGCCTGGCCATGTAGCCGAGTTCGGTCGTGCATACCGGCGTGAAATCCTTCGGATGGGAAAACAGGATCGCCCAGTGATCGCCGATCCACTCATGAAAACGGATCGTGCCCTCGGTGGTCTCCGCGGTGAAATCGGGCGCGTCCTCGCCTAGTCGAATCGACATGTTCGTCCTCCGTCAAATGGGAATCGTCACAACGCCCGCGCCGCGGCATCCGCGCGGCGCACGATCGTCCGCGCGCGAAAGCCCGGCATGGCACATGCCGGATTTCGCGCGTCCATATAGCGTAGGTCAAAATGCGCACGCCGCTTGCGCTCCATGCGCGGCAACCGATTCCGACAACGAATGCGGTGCGGCAGGACGATTCGCCGCGCCCTGAGGTTGCGCACGCCCCGTTACACTACCGCGTGTTCTCGTCTTACGTTCAGAGGAATCACGCCGACACGGCGATGACCATCGATCATAGACAAAGACATGTGCTATTTGATTTTTAATAGTTAGTCTCGCGCTGGCCAGACGCCGGCTACCTAGCTTTTGCTGAGTTTTATTGCGTTTCCAAAAGGTCGCTGATGGTCGCGTGCGCCAGGCGGAACAGCGCATAGAGGGAGAAGCGCGAACCTTTATTTAACTGAGCGCTCACCGCAGGCGATAGCAGATTTGCCGCACTGCTGCGGCCGCCCTTACTGCTGCTGAATCTTCGCGTCCTTCAACAGTCCCCCCACCAGTTCAGCCGTCGCCTTCTCAAACGCGAGCGCCTGCAATTGCTGGCGGATCGTCGACTGCGCAGTGTCATAGGCCGGCACCTGCGTCGGCCGCTTGGCATCGATCTTGACGATTGCACGCGCTCCGTTACCGACCGGAATGGAATCAGCCGTCACACCACCGGCCGGCAGTTTCGTCATGGCCTGCGCGACCGGAAGCGGCAGACCCTGTGTGTTGCCTTCCACCAACGGCATCTTGAAGCTGACCCACGGCAGTTCCCCGCCCGCCCCGGCGGTCGGGGCCTGACTGTACTGACGAGCCAGTGCCTCGAACGTCTGCCCGGCTTTCAATTGCGCGAGCACGGTGGCCGCGGTCGCCGCATCCTTCACAACAATGATGCGGGGTTTCACCTCTTCCTTGCCGAGCGACCCGACGATCTCGTCGTAGCGCGCCTTCACTTGTGCATCCGTCACCGGGGCCGGTTTGATGTTGTCCTTCAGATACAGCTGCGCCTCGGCGTTGGCCTTCGCCACCTGCATTGCTGCCTGCACCTCGGGCTTGCCGCCGTACTTCGCCTTCTCGGCCGCCTGCTGAATCAACACGCGCGCGATCAGCTGGTTTTTGATCGCCTGCCGGATTTGCGGCGTATCTGGCTGCTTTGAAGCCTGAAGCACCGCATTGACTTCAGCGTCAGTGATCGGCGTACCGTTGACCGTCGCGACACTACCGGCCGGCAGCGACGCGGATTGGGCTTGAGCCTGTACAGGCAGCGCCATTTGCCAAGCGATCGCCGTCGCGATCAAGATTCGATTGAATGTCATTTGCATGCCTGCCGCTCCTGCTTGAAGAAGAGAGCGCAGCAGTCAAAGCCGCTGCGCGAAGTGTCCGCCCGAAGAAGGGATCGGACACAGACCAAACTCGCCTAGTAAAACCAGTTCAACGTTCCGAGCACCAGCTTCGCCTTGCTACCAAGCGCGGCTGGTTGCACCAACGCACGGCCGACCAGCAGTTCACCGGACAGGGACTGCTTGTGCCACTGCCATTGCACACGCAGCCCCCCGCCAGCACCAGCGAGCGTCGGGAAACCCGGTATCGCCACGAGGCTTGCCTTGCCTGCATCGACGAAGACGTACGGTTCGATTCGACCGTCCTTCCAGGCCGGCGCGTTCACCCAGGCGAGTTCGTTGCGCGAGTAGAACCCCCGATCGCCGGCGATCTCGCCGGATCGGAAGCCGCGTACCGTGTCCATGCCTCCGAGATACAGCTGCTCCGATCCGAATAGCGCCATGTTCGTATATTGCCCGCCGAGCACGCCCCGGTACGCAAGCAGCGCACGACCGATCTTCGGCAACGGCAACGTGAAGGCGGCGGTTGCATCCACCTTCGTGAACTGGCTATGCGCCTCATCCCGCGTGATGCCGTGGGGATCGTGATTTGCACCAAACCACGGCAGCCCCTGCGACACCCCGCCGTTGAGCGTGAAATTGCCCTGCGCGTCGTTCATCACGAACTTGTGCAGCCAACTGCCACCGAGCCGCCGTCCGGAACAATGCCGGCTGCCCATACCGAACAAGCATTTCCGGCACATGCTATTAATAGAGCGCGCCACAGAATTTCTGTATGCATTGTTGAGTCCTGGCACGTTCTATTCCGGCAGCTTCAAATTGAACTCCGGACCGGCGATAACATTATGAGTTAATCTCCCACCATTTTTCAGGAAGTCATATGCCTCAGGACCAACCCAGTAAATTCCAATTTTTTCTTTAAAGATCTTCTTCATGGCAGTCGAAAACTGTCGCATCAACCGTTGCGCGGCAGGATCGTCCGACCACGTTTGAACAAGACCATTAATCAATGCACCATCCGACCAAAATCCACCTGCATTGAACTCGACACATTCAGCACAATTGCCAGACCGGTAAAAGGTATGCCACTCTGCGCCACCAGATGTTTCCTCACCCATCAATGCACGGATCGGCAACACATTAGCCGCTCGATCGGCTACAAGAAAATTTTGACACCGTGCAGTTTGCGACGCGGTGGCGATGCCAATATTATCAATGTCTCTAGCAGACTCGTATATAGGCGCCTCTTCTTTTTGATGTGTATGATGAAGAGTCAATATATATTTAACTTTCTGCTTCTCCTCAACAAAATCCGTTACCCGCAGCACATCGCGCTTCGACGCGAAAAAATGAATTCTCTTCATTTTCCAAAAGCCTTATTAAGTATTTGATTCACCTGCGCAGGCGACGCCCCTTTCTGAATTAAGACAAGCTTATCATCAGGAAAAGCTGCTTGTATTCTCGCTGCTGCTGCGGCTTCAGATTGCGTGGGCGTTACACCATCCGCTTGCGTTGGGGATTGTCGTTGTGAAGACCTTCGTCGGAAACAGCCGTCACAACTGCCGAATCGGTGACAGTTTGGTCCCCCGTGGCACCATAGCCCCTAAGGCTTTATCAATTTATGCAGCACAATCTGTCTCATGCAACCCAGTACATGTCTCTGACGATCGATCCAAAGCAAGCCGCCGCGCTGCTGGCCGTCGCCGACACCGGCAGCTTCGAGCAGGCCGCCGTGCGCCTGCACGTGACCGCATCCGCCGTCACGCAGCGGGTCCGCGCGCTGGAGGCGAGCCTCGGCACGCCGCTCGTGCTGCGCACGCGGCCGTGCCGCCCCACGGTGGCCGGGCAACGCGTGCTACAGCACCTGCGCCGCGTCGCGCTGCTGCAGGCCGACCTGCAAAGCACGCTCGCGACCGAGCGCGAATCGCCGATCTCCGTCACGATCGCGCTGAACTCCGACAGCCTCGGCACGTGGTTCCTCCCCGCGCTGACTTCGGTGCTCGCGGGCGAGCGCATCCTGTTCGAGCTGATCGTCGAGGACCAGGACCACACGTTCGCGCTGCTCGAAAGCGGGATGGCCGTCGGCTGCGTGACGACCGAGCCGAAGCCGATGCGCGGCTGCGTCGCGACGCCGCTCGGCACGATGCGCTACCGGCTGCTCGCACTCGCCGCGTTCGCGGGGCGGTGGTTTCCGCGCGGCCTGAACCGCACGAGCGCGCGCGATGCGCCGGTCGTCGCGTATTCGCGGCGCGACACGCTGCAGTCCGCGTTCCTGAAGGAGAAGTTCGGGTTGCCCGAAGGCGCGTATCCGTGCCATTACGTGCCGGGCACGCACGCGCATTTCGCGGCGGTGCGGCACGGGCTCGGCTACGCGATGGTGCCGGAGCCGCTGCTCGGCGGCGCACCGCTCGATGCACAGGGGCTCGTCGATCTTGCACCCATGCATCCGACCGACGTCACGCTGTACTGGCATGCGTGGGCGGTGCAGTCGCCGACGATGGCGTCGCTGTCCGCACGGGTGGTCGAAGCGGCGCGCCGGCTGCTCGCGCCGCTGCCGTGACGAGCCGGTAAGCGACAGCGTCGGCGCGGCACCTGGTGCGGTATACACGGCGGCGAGGAACCCCGCCGCGCCGCCTATACTTTTTCCATCGGCCTCGCGAACGCGCCGCGCGGCCGATCAGGCCAATCCGGCCGCTCGCTTTCCCGTGAGGAGAACATCATGTCCCGCCGCTATATCGATTGCCGCGACTTTCCCAGCGCGATGAACTGCTCGGTCGCGATTTCCGCCGACTCCGACAACGAACTGCTGGAGGCCGCCGTCCAACATGCGGTCTCGGTGCACCAGCACGCCGACAGCCCCGAACTGCGCACGCAGTTGAAAGCGCTGTTCCGCGACGGCACGCCGCCCGTCGATGCGCCCCGGCAAGCGTAATCCGCCGGCACGACACATTCGACGGACAGCTTGCAACGTCATTCCCCTGCTTCGCGCCACATCGCGCCGGCGCTCCCCGCCGGCCGGCGCATTCCACTTTACGCGCGACGCTGCGCGAAATACGCGCCGACCGCGTCGATGAAGGTGTCGATGTCCGCGCGCGACACGTCGCAGTGCGTGACGAAGCGCGACGCGTACAGCATCTGCGTGAGGATCCCGCGCGCCTTGAGCCACGCCTCGAGCGGCGCGCAATCGGCTTCCGGAAATTGCGCGAACACCATATTCGTCGCGTGCGACAGCACCTTCACTTGCTCGATGCGCGCGAGCCCCGCCGCGAGATGCGCGGCGTTCGCGTGATCGTCGGCCAGCCGTTCGACGTTGTGCTCGAGCGCATACAGGCAGGCCGCCGCGAGGATGCCCGACTGCCGCATCCCGCCACCCAGCACCTTGCGCCAGCGCTGCGCGCGCTCGATCAGCGCGCGACTGCCGACCAGCACCGAGCCGACCGGCGCGCCGAGCCCTTTCGAGAAGCAGATCGACACGGTATCGAACGGTGCGCACAGTTCCGCGATCGGACGACCCGATGCGACGGCGGCATTGCACACGCGCGCACCGTCGAGGTGCGCGGCCAGCCCGCGGCTGCGCGCGAACGCGACGGCTTCCCGGACATAGCCTTCCGGCAACACGAGGCCGCCGATCGTGTTTTCGAGCGCGAGCAGGCGCGTGCGGGCGAAGTGGTTGTCGAGCGGCTTGATCGCCGCGGCGATCTTCGCGAGCGGCAGCGTGCCGTCCGGCGCGTTCTCGATCGGCTGCGGCTGGATGCTGCCGAGCACGGCCGCGCCGCCGCCTTCGTACTTGTAGGTGTGGGCGAGCTGGCCGACGATGTATTCGTCGCCGCGTTCGCAATGGGCCATCAGCGCGGCAAGATTGCTCTGCGTGCCGCTCGGGAAGAACAGGCCGGCTTCCTTGCCGGCCCGCTCGGCCGTGACCGCCTGCAGGCGGAGCACGGTCGGGTCGTCGCCCCATACGTCGTCGCCCACTTCGGCGGCAGTCATCGCGGCCAGCATCGCCTGGCTCGGACGTGTCACGGTATCGCTGCGTAAATCGATCATTGTCGTGCCCTGAGTGAACGCGGACCGGAACCGATGCGCCCGGCCCTGCCGAAACGAGACTCAGAGTGTACGCAATTCACCCAGCGGCTGCCGACGGCAAGCGCACCGCGATCCCGCATGCACGCAGTCGTTCCGATGATGCGACGCGCCATATTGACGCACGTGCGGCAGACCGCCACGCCGCGGCCGCCCGCAGTGCGAACGACCTTCTTGATACGAATCAACGATTTATGCCGGATTCGCGCGCGGCGGGCTGGACATCTGCGACGAGTTGGCGCATTTCGCGGCGCAACATCGCGATCCATACTCCAGCCAACCCCGACGCCGGTTCGGCCGGGGTCCGCCGGCACCCGCCGGCGGGTATCGTCAGCCTCGGTCAACTGGTATGGACTCCGCTCTTTCGGCCCTCGATCTGGCCCGCCTGCAATTCGCGTTCACCGTCTCCTTTCACATCGTCTTCCCGGCGCTGAGCATCGGCCTCGCCAGCTTCATCGCCGTGCTCGAGTATCGCTGGCTCAGGACCGGCAAGCAGTACTACAAGACACTCTGCCTGTTCTGGTCGAAGATCTTCGCGGTCGCGTTCGGGATGGGCGTCGTCTCCGGCGTCGTCATGAGCTATCAGTTCGGCACCAACTGGTCGGGCTTCTCGAGCTTCGCCGGCGCCGTCACCGGCCCGCTGCTGATGTACGAGGTGATGACCGCGTTCTTCCTCGAAGCCGGCTTCCTCGGCATCATGCTGTTCGGCTGGAATCGCGTGAGCCCGCGCGCACACTTCGGCGCGACGCTGATGGTCGCGATCGGCACGCTGATCTCGACGTTCTGGATCCTCGCGTCGAACAGCTGGATGCAGACGCCGCAGGGCTTCGAGATCGTCGACGGCCGCGTCGTGCCGACCGACTGGTTCGCGATCATCTTCAACCCGTCGTTCCCGTACCGCCTGTTCCACATGGCGATCGCCGCGTTCATCGTCGCCGCATTGGTCGTCGCCGCGACGGGCGCATGGCACCTGCTGAAGGGCCGCCGCGACAAGGGCGTGAAGAAGATGTTCTCGATGGCGCTGTGGCTGCTGCTGGTGCTCGCGCCGCTGCAGGCCGTGATCGGCGATCAGCACGGCATCAACACGCTGAAGCACCAGCCCGCGAAGATCGCCGCGATCGAAGGGCTGTGGGAGACCGAAAAGGGCGGCACCGCGCTCAACCTGTTCGGCATTCCGGACATGAAGGCCGAAACGACCCGCTACGCGGTGAAAGTGCCGCACCTCGGCAGCCTGATCCTCACGCACAGCTGGGACGGCGAGATCCGCGGGTTGAAGGATTTCCCGCCTGAAGACCGCCCGAATTCGACGGTCGTGTTCTGGAGCTTCCGGATCATGGTCGGCCTCGGCTTCGCGATGATCGGCCTCGCCGCGCTCGCGTGGCTGCTGCGCCGCCGCGGCACCCTGTATGAATCGAAGTGGTTCCAGCGCTTCGCGCTCGTGATGGGCCCGACCGGTTTCGTGTCGCTGCTCGCGGGCTGGGTGACGACCGAAGCAGGCCGCCAGCCGTGGGTCGTGTATGGCGTGATGCGCACCGCGAAGGCCGTCTCGCCGCTGTCGGTGCAGCAGGTCAGCCTGTCGATGATGACGTTCGTGATCGTGTACTTCCTCGTGTTCGGCACCGGCGTGTACTACATGCTGAAGCTGATGAAGGCCGGCCCCGCGCTGCCCGATGCCCCGCACGACGCGGATCACGACAGGCCCGACACGCGCCTCGATCACACCGCGCGCCGCCCGATGTCGGCTGTCGACGAGCTGATCGAGACCGTCTGAGCCCACCCCTTTCGCAAACGAGAAAACCTATGGACGTCACCGTAATCTGGGCCGCGATCATCGCGTTGGGGCTCTTCATGTACGTCGTGCTCGACGGCTTCGACCTCGGCATCGGCATCGTCTTCCCGTTCTTTCCGGACGAGAAGGAACGCGACCTGATGATGAACACCGTCGCGCCCGTGTGGGACGGCAACGAGACGTGGCTCGTGCTCGGCGGCGCCGGGCTGTTCGCGGTGTTTCCGATCGTCTATTCGACGGTGCTGTCGGCGCTGTACCTGCCGCTGATCTTCATGCTGGTGTGCCTGATCTTCCGCGGCGTGTCGTTCGAGATCCGCGCGAAGGCGCGGCGCACGAAGCAGCTGTGGGATCTCGCGTTCATCGGCGGCTCGGCCGGCGCGACGCTGTTCCAGGGGATCGCGCTCGGCGCGTTCCTGCAGGGTATCAACGTGAAGGACGGCGTGTTCGCGGGCGACGCATTCGACTGGCTCACGCCGTTCAGCCTGCTGACGGGTCTCGGCCTGATCGTCACGTACGCGCTGCTCGGCTGCTGCTGGCTCGTCGCGAAAACGGAGGGCGATCTGCAACGGCGCCTGCATCGCGTCGTGTGGCCGCTGACCGTCGTGCTGCTCGGCTTCATCGCCGTTATCAGCCTGTGGACGCCGCTGCAGGATCCGGCCATCGCGCAGCGCTGGTTCGATTCGGGGCTGTTCTGGCGCCTGCTGCCGGTGCCGTTCCTGGTCGCCGGGTGCGCGGTGTGGATGCGTCGCGCGGTGCGCGCGCGGCACGACATGACGCCGTTCATGCTCGCGCTGGCGCTCGTGCTGCTCGGCTATGTCGGCCTGCTCGTCACGATGTTCCCATATGCGATTCCGCAGACGATGACGATCTGGGAAGCGGCGGCGCCGCGTTCGAGCCAGACCTTCACGCTGGTCGGCGCAGCGGTTATCCTCCCGATCATCATCGCCTACACGACGATGGGTTATTGGGTATTCCGAGGCAAGGTGCGCCATGAAGACCAGCATTACTACCACCACTGATTCCGCCGCTCATTCCGCCGCTCATTCCGCCGCTCATTCCGCCGCGCGGCAGCCCGACGCGCCGCGGCCGCGGATGCGCGGCTGGATGTGGTTCGTCGTTCTGTGGGCGGGCGGCGTGATCGGCGCCGTCACGCTCGGCTATGCGTTCAAGATCTTCATGAACCTGACCCTGTTTGCGGTGAAGTAAGCCGGCCGGCCGCTTCGATCGAACGACGATCGAGGCGGCCGTTTTCATTTCGTCGGCCGATTTGCCGATTTGCCGACCCGTCCGATTTCGCCGCGTCCGCCCGGCATGCGGCACCGCGGCCCTCCTCCCGCCTACCGCCGCCCGCCCAACGCCGCTTCGATCTTGCGGTCGGTCTTGTACTGGCTCAACGCATACACCGACCAGATCGCGGCGGGCAGCCAGCCGATGATCGTGATCTGCAGCAGCAGACAGATGATCCCGGCGATCGGGCGGCCGATCGTGAAGAACTGGAACCACGGCAACAGCAGGGCAAGCAAAAGGCGCATCGGGAATCCTCCGGGGGCGTCGTTGAAAGTTCAGGCGCAGACAATATGACGGGCCGCGCCTCCCATTTCAAGTCCGAAGCGGCACTCGCCTGCCGACGCAGCGGGCGATCGGTGTAGCGCCGGACGCCGCCTGCCGGCGGCCTTCGGCATGCCGCATCAACGCCCGATACCCAGCCCCGGCAACACGTGCGTGTTCTCCGCCACGACTGCATTCAGCAAACGCGGCTCAGCACCGAGCAGCCCGAGGATCGTCGGCGCGACCTGCTTCGTGCCGACCAGATCGCTCACCGTGCGCGCGCGATGGAGGCCCGGATACGACACGAGCAGCCCGAGGTGGCTGTCGTCCGGCGCGTTGCCGCCGTGCTCCTCGTCCTTCTTCGTGCTCGACGTGTAGATCACGCCCGGATTCGGCTGGACGATGATGTCCGGCGTACGGCCGTTGGCCGGATCGCCGAACCGGTCGGCCAGCGCCGCGCCGTACAGGATGGTCGCCTGAGCGCCGTCGGCACAGATCCCCGGCGCGTTGCAGCCGAGGTTCGCCTTCAGCGTCTGCACCACGGCCGTGCGCTGGCTGCGATCGCGCAGCCAGATCAGGCCGACGTCGTCGGTCTGCACCAGGCCCGTGCCGACCAGGCCCGAACCGTCGTTCGGGTTGCCCGTCGTCGTGTTGTTCTGGCCGAAGTTGCCGTTCGGGTCGATGTAGTTGTTCGCTTCGAGCAGCTTCGTCAGCGTGTCGCCGTTCTTCACGAGCTTCGTGTGATCGGTCGGCGACTGGCCGTGCTTCGCCGTGACGATCACCGCCGTCGACGAATACAGGTTGGCCTGCTTCAGCGCCGCGACGACATGGCCAATCGAGTTGTCGACGTACGTGATGGCGTTCGCGACCTGCCCGTTCGGCGTGAAGTTCGCATCGAGGTAGCCACCGCCCTTCGTCACCGGCGCCTTCTGCGCGACGCTCAGCGTCTGGAAGTCGGCGCCGAACAGCGTCGGCACCGGCGCGCTCTTGGTGCCCGTCGAGTCACGGCCGTTGATCTGGTTGATCAGCGCCTGCACGTGCAGGTTGTCGAATTGCGCGGTATGCGAATAGACGTCCGTATAGGCCGTTTGCGTCGCCGGATCGATCGAGTTGATCTCGGTGCGCATCAGGTCGTCGACGCCCTTGCCCGACGGGCCGTTCACCCAGTCGTAGCCCCACGCGTGCTTGTCGGCCCACGCGGTGTACGCATTCGGCACGCCGGCCTTCACGGCTTCGAACACCGTGTTGGTCTTCACGTAGTTGTGCGGATACACCGGCACGCACTTGCCGTCGACCTTCGCATTCGGGATCGCCTGCGGGTTGAACGCGCCGCCGCCGTCGAGATGCACGAGCGCGCCACCGTTGAATGCGTCGATGCCGGTCGTCTCGTCGAACACGACGTTCCAGCCCTGCTTGCCCGAGCAGGTCGTGTCGCCCGGTGCGTACAGGTTGCGGTCGTACGACACGTCGTAGAACAGGCCGGCCGTCTTCGGCGAGCCGCCCGTCACGAGCGCCGCGAGGCCCGGGAACGAGTCCGACAGGCCCGGCGTATATGCGTTCGTGTACGTGACGCCGCTTTGCGCGAGCACCGCGATGTTCGGGCACGTATTCGCGCCGACGCAGCGCGCGAGATCCTGCTCGTGCAGGCCGTCGACGCTGATCAGCAGCACGTGCTTCACGACCCGGCGCGCGTGGCCGGCGCTCTCGCCTTGGCCGTTGCCGTCCTGCTGCGCCGCGTAGGCGCCCACGCTTGCGAACGCCAGCGCGCCCGCCACCATCACCGCCATGTTTCGTTGTTTAGCGAACCTGGAAATCATCACCCCACCTCATCGATTGACGTTGAACCGCATGACTTGCCGACAAGCGCGCCAAATATCGGCGCGTCGTGCGGCGGTCGCATGAAGCGGGGCTTTCTGTTCTCTATCAAACGTAACCAATCGCAATTGACATCGCGCAGTCGCAATGTGGTGCGTGCCCGGGCCCGGCCGGTTGCGGCCGTATTTTTTTCCCGGTTGGCGCACGACTATTGGCGTGCGATAAAGGGTTTTCCCCTAGCCCGGAGCACGCGTATGTCGACCCTGGAAGCTCTCCGGTTCGTGCTGGACGATGCACGTACCCCCGAAATCATTCGCCACCACGTCGTAGACGCGCTGCAGTACGCGCTGCGCAACTACGGACAGGTGTTCACCGCGAAGGAAATCGAATGGCTCGCGCAATGGGACGATGCCCGCCTGCCGCTGGCCGCGAAGAAGGAACTGGACAAGCGCGAACCGGCGATCGCCGCGCGCTGACGGGAAGCGCGCCGCCGCGCCCAATTACAGGTTGGACGCGGCGGCGGCGGATGAGGGAATGACGCGCGTTACTGCAGGCCGAAGTCGACGCGCGTCGTCGCGCCCTTGTCCTCGATGCCCTTCGCATCGAGCTTCGACGCCACGACGAACATCCGGCTCGAATCGATCTTGCCGTCGAGATACTGGCGCACGGCCTGCGCGCGCTGCTGCGCGAGCGCACGCAGCGCGTTATCGTCGGCCGGCGCATGATCGGCCAGCGCCTGCTTCATGTCCGCCTCGGGCAGCGTCTTCTGCAGGCCGACCAGGTTGCGCGGCTTCTTGAAGTCGGCGGCCTTGTACGCACGCGTCAGGTACTTCTCGTACTCGGTCTGATCGACCTTCACCGACATCGGATCGACGCTCTCGCCCTGGCCGATCACGTCCTTCAGCTTCTGCTGGCGCACCAGCCGGTCGACGTACGCGTCGCGCAGCCCCGGCGTGTCCTTCGCCGGATCGACGCGGCCGATCAGGTCGAGGCGGATCGACGGCTTCTCGGTCAGCATCTTCACGACGGTGTCGAGCTTCTTCTGCTGCGCGTCGGTCAGCTGGTACGAGCCCGGCGCGAACTCGACGTAGCCGAGATCCTCGCCGCCGCTGCCGCCGAACGCATTCGCGAGCAGCGAGAACGGCGACGTGACGGCCTTCGCGATCAGGTTCAGCACCGCGCGCCAGATCAGCCCGCCGACGCTGAATTCCGGATTCGACAACGAACCCGACACCGGCAGGTTCACGTCGATCTGGCCGCGCGTGTTCTTCAGCAGCGAGATCGCGAGCTTCACCGGCAGCTTCGTCGCCGTGTCGTTGTCGACGTGGTCGCCGAACGTGAGCTGGTCGATGAAGATGTGGTTGTTCGCCTGCAGCTGGTCGTTCGCGAGCTGGTAGTGCAGATCGACGTTGAGCTTGCCCTTCGTGATCGGATAGCCCGCGTACTTCGCCGAATACGGCGTCAGGTTGGTCAGCTCGATGTCGTGCGCGGTCGCCGTCAGGTCCAGCGCAGGCTTCTCGATCAGCGGATTCACCGACCCCTTGATCGAGATCGGCCCGTTGCCCTCGAGGTTCGCGGCGACGTCGACCGGTGCGGACGTCGTCGAATCCGTGCCGAACGCGCCGACGGTGCCCTTGATCGCGACGAGGTGCGCCGTGTAGTTCGGCTTGATGAAGTTGTCCGTGTACGTGACGCGGCCGTTCTGCAGCAGCAGCTCGCCGAAATGCATTCGCACCGGGTTCTGCGGCGGCGGCGCGGCCTTCACGACGACCGTCGCCGATGCGGCGGCCGGCGCGGACGCCTGCTGCGCAACCGCGGCCGATGCGGCCGAAGCGGCGGCCGGCGACGTCGCGCCCGGCGACAGCGGCACGGGCTCACCCTTGCTCGCATCGCGCGTGAGCGACTGCGCGGGGCCCGTCTCCTTCGCGACGACGTCCTTCAGGTTCAGCCGCCCCTGCGCATCGAGCAGCACGCGACCGTAGAAGTTCGTGAACGTCACGCGCGCGGCGTCGACGTCGGTGCCCTTCTCGTCGTGGTTCACCTTCAGGTTCGACAGCGCGAGCGAGCGCCAGCCCGCGAACGGATCGGACGTCGCCTTGTCGAGCATCCGCACGTCGACCAGCGCGGCATCGCCGCGATAGGTCGCGCGCGGCGTGTCCTTCACCTGCGCGAACGTCAGGTTGCCTTGCGCGTTGAGCAGCGCGCTCGCGATGGTCGCGTTCAGCGCGCTGCCGAAGTACGGCTCGAACGCGGCGGCGTCGAGACGGTTGCCGTTGATCTTCAGGCCGAGCTTCAGCGGCTGCGCGGTCACGTCGCCCGACACGCTCAGCGCGCCCTTGCGGTTCAGCGTCGCCTTCAGTTGCACCGGCAGCGGCTTCGTCATGTCGTCGCTGATCTTCTGCACCGACAGGTCGAGCGGCTTGATCGCGAGCTTCACCGGGCGCGGCGTCGACAGGTCCGTGAAGTTGGCGGCAGAGTCCTTCACGTTCAGCGCGTCGATCCGGTAATGCCACGACGGCGCGGCCGCCTCGGCCTTGCGCGCGACCGTGCGCTTGGGCACCGCCGCCTGCGCGGGTTCGGCCAGCGCGGCGAGGTCGATCTTGCCGTCCTTCAGGCGTTTCACGTCGAGCGCGAGCCCGGTCGCATCGACGCTCGCGATTTCCGCGGTGCGCGCGGCGACATCGACCTTCGCGATCTTCGCGCTCGCGTCGGGCAGCACGATCGCGGGCGCCTTTGCGTCCGGCGTCGCGACCTTCAGCGACTTCAGGCTCACCGTGCTGTCTGCCACCTGCGCGTCGAGCGGCGTCTTGCCCCAGTCGGCCTTCGCGTTGACGGTCGCGCCGAGCGTGCCGTCGAGCACGCGCGCACGGGTCGCCTCGCCGAGATACGGCTGCAGTGCCGGCAGCGCGAGCGCGTCGACCGTCAGCTTCGTGTCGGCCTGCTTCCCCGCGACGCTGAACGCGCCCTCGGCCTTCACGTCGCCGCCGTGCGACAGCGACGTCGACAGCGTGTACTTCGCCGGCGTCTTGCCCTGCAGCGTGAAGCCGTCGAGCGTCGCGGCGAGCTTCGTCAGCGACATCGCGGTCGGCGTCGCCGGCACGCGGTCGTCGACGTTGATCGTGCCGCCATCGATCGCGAAATGACGGATCGTCAGGTCGAGGGGCGGTGCTTCCTTCGCGGCGGTTTCGGCCTTCGCACCGCTCGCAGCGGCGGTGGCGGTGGCCGTCGATTCGGCGGCGCCCGACGCGGCCGGCTTGCCCGCGGCAGCCTTCGGCGCGGCGGCCGGCTGGCCGGCGAGCTTCTCGACGTTCAGCACGCCCTGCTTGTCGCGCGCCAGGTCGACGACCGGCTGGTCGAGCCGGATCTCGTCGAAATGCAGCACGTTGCGCAGCGGCTCGAGGCCGGCGGCCGCCACATGCACGCCGCGCGCGGCGAACAGCGGCTCGGACGCGCGGCCGGTGACCTTCGCGTCGTTCAGGTCGACGGTGCCCGACACGCGCAGCGTGGGCGTGTCGCCGCTCATCACGAAGTTCAGCGTGAGGTCGCTGCTCAACAGGCCGCTCGTGACGATCACCGGCAACTTCGCCGGCGCGTACGAAATCAGCTTCGGCACGTCGAGCCGGTCGAACTTCAGCGCGACTTCCGACTCGCGCGACTGCGCGAACGGCTTCGTCTTGCCGTCGATCGCGATCGGGCTGCCGTCGAACCGCGCGCGCAGCTTCGGCTGCACGAAGATGTCGGTCTTCGACGCCAGCGTCGCGATGAACGGAATGCCGAGCGTCCAGTTGTCGACCACGTGCTTTTCGTTCAGCAGGCGGTCGTCGAAGTCGATCCGGCCGTCGTTGACCTGGATGTTCGACACCGAGAACTGCGTCGGCTTGCTTTCGGGCTTGGGCGACGGCTTCGAGAACTTCTCGATCAGGTCGGTGAAGTTGAAGCGCTGCGCGTCGTAGCGGACGATATGGAAGCGCGGCGAGTCGACGCGCACTTCGTTGACGATCGGCGCGCCGCGAAACAGCGACGACCACGACGGCCGCACGACGAGCTTGTCGATGTCGATGAAGCCGCCCTGGCCGCCGCGCTCGCCGACGTGCACGCCGTCGGCTTCGAGATTCAGCGTGTACGGGTTCAGCGCGATGCGCTGGATCGTGGACGGCCGGTCGAGCTGCTGGCTCAGTTGCTGTTCGGCGATATGGCGGATCAGCGGCGGCGCCGCGAAGAACCCGAGCAGTCCGAACAAAACGATGAAGATCAGCACACCGAGGCCGATACGCCGGGCCCGGCGCGAGCGTGCAACGCCGCCGAGGGTTTGAAGGGTCGAGGGTACGGTTTCTTTCTCTGCGCTTGCCATGCTTGAATATCTCGGAAATGGATGCCGGCCGCACCGGAAAACCGGCACGGCCGCGCACGCAATCCCGAAAGTATAGGCTCAGGTGGTAATGGAACGGCGTTCGGGTGCGAGCGCCGCGCCCGCGGATCGGACAGCGGCGGCGCCTATCCGTTCATTTCCGGACGACGGCGGGCGGCATCCACGAGCCGTCGGTCGCTTGCGGCTTCGGTGCGTAGAGACGCAACGCGAGCGCGAAATCGGTGCGCGGCGCCGGCAGCCAGTTGGCCGCATGGGCGCCGCCCGACGACGCCGACACGACCACGTCGATCGAGCCGTCGTGATTGCGGCGCAGCCGGTCGCGGTCGCCCAGCGAGCGGCGCGCCGCGCCGACGTCGGGCAGCGCGCCGTTGGTGGAGTACGGTGTCAGCGTCCAGAACCCGCGCACCGGCGGCAGCGCGCCCGGCGCGAAGTGCAGCACGTAGCGGTTCGCGCCGTTCAGCGGATGGCCGTCGCTGTCGACGCGCACGAGCGCGAGCGTCTCGTCGTCACGCGTCGCGGTGCCGAACTGCGTGTAGGCCGCGTATGCGCGCAGCGCATAGTCCTGACCGTACTTGCCGGCCGCGTCGCCGATCCAGCTCCAGCCGTTCGCGTTCAGCAGGTTCGGCGGCGGCGCCGCGAGCCGCGCCCGCGCTTCGGCGACGCCGGCCGTCGCGGCGCTCAGGCGATCGCCGGTCCACAGCACCGAGTAGCCGGCCGACACGCCGATGTCGTTCAGCAGTTCCTGCGCGTGCGCGTCGTCGGCGGGTGCCGGGTTGTCCTGCAGCACCTGCGCGAAACGCGTGAAGAACGCCTTCGGGTCGAGCGCGGCGACCTGCTCGGCCGGCGTGCCGCCGCTCGCCGCTTCCGACGGCGCGCTGCCCGCATGGACCGCGACCGACGCGCCGCGCGCGCTGCCCGTATAGACGGACAGCGGCACCACGCGGATCGCCCGCTGCAGTTTCTTCACGTTCGTGAGGTCGCGCCCGCCGCTCGTCTGCAGCCGCACTTCGAGCCACGCGTTGGACGACGGCACGTCGATACGCAATGCGCCCTTCGGCAGCGTGCCCTGCCAGTCCTTCGCGGCAAAGGCAATCGTTTGCGATCGCGCGGCGCCACGCGCGCCCCGCGCCGCGACACTCGACGACGACCACAGCACGTTCGTCCACATGTCGAGCGCGCGGGCATCCCAGTAGCGGCCGCGGGTGTCGGGCAGCGTGACGATCACCGGCTCGGCGCCGACGTCGAGCCAGCCGGTCGAGTCGAGCGTGTCGACGCCCGGCAGCGGCGGGTTGAGCGCGCCGACGGGCGGCAGCGCCTGCGCGTGACGCAGCGTGTTGAGCGGCGCCTGGCCCGGCTGCGCGCCGTCGCCGCCTGTCGCGGCTTCCTTCGCGACGTCCATCAGCACGAGCGGATACGCATATATATAGGAATCGGCTACTTCGGCGCGCATCCAGCCGGTTTTCCGCTGGATCGCGTCCGGTTGCGACGCGCAGCCCGCCAGCAGCGCCGCCAGGACCAGCGACGCGCCTGCCGCGCGCCGCAGCGAAATTGATTCTCGTAGGTTTTCAATCATTGTGTACTGGCCGAATATCGTTCTTGTCAGTCAACGCCTTGTTCGACCCACGATCGGCGAAAGCAAGGCACCCCAGCCTGCCCGGTCGCCGCTTCGCTAGGCGGGCGCTGATGTCAGGCCGGTATCATAGCGCCTAAGGGCATCCCCCAATATGCCGAATAACGGGCGGAGCGGTAGTTGCGGCTTCGATATTCCCCAGGCGGCGTCCGGACGCAATGCATTGGCTGCAGCGGGGCTCCGGCAGATAAGGGTGACGGATCGGCAACCCCGGGCCGGTACACACGTCCGTGCGTTGCATCGTCGCCCCCTTGACCTTCCCATCATGGGAATGTTGATACTGAGGTCATTCGCGGCACGAACCGCGCTTTTGGGGAATCCGACATGACTGAACCACTCGCGTCCGCGGGCTTGCAAACGATCGAACTGGCCGTCGACGGCATGCATTGCGGCGGCTGCACGGGCCGCGTGCAGCGGGCACTCGCCGCGGTGCCGGGCGTCGTCGAGGCCGCGGTCGATCTCGACGCGCAGGCGGCGACGGTCACCGCGCAGGATACGGTCGAGCCCGCGCAGCTCGTCGATGCGGTCAGCGCGGCGGGCTATCGCGCGACCGTGCGCGAAGCGGCGTTCGAAACCGTCGCTGCCGCGCAGGCGGAGCACGCGCCACGCGCCGAAGCACTGCCCGCCACGCCGGCGGCGCTGCCCGCGGCAGGAGCAGGAGCAGGAGCAGGAGCTGGAGCTGGAGCTGGAGCTGGAACTGGAACTGGAACTGGAACTGGAACTGGAGCTGGAGCTGGAACTGGAGCTGGAACTGGAACTGGAACTGGAACTGGAACTGGAGCTGAGGCTGGGGCTGGGGCTGGGGCTGGGGCTGGGGCTGGGGCTGGGGCTGGGGCCACGATCGAACTCGAGATCGACGGCATGACCTGCGCGTCGTGCGTGTCGCGCGTCGAAAAGGCGCTGGCGAAGGTGCCGGGCGTCACCCGTGCGTCGGTCAACCTCGCGACCGAACGCGCGACCATCGACGCGGCACCGGACGTTCCCGCGTCGCGACTGGCCGAAGCCGTACAGCAGGCCGGCTACGGCGCGACCGCGGTCGCGGCGACGCCACCGGCGGCCGCTTCCCGCGATCTCGAATTCGAATTCGACATCGGCGGCATGACGTGCGCATCCTGCGCCGGCCGCGTCGAAAAGGCGCTGGCCGCGGTGCCGGGCGTCGCGCGCGCGTCGGTCAATCTTGCGACCGAGCGCGCATCGGTGCATGGCGCCGGCGCGCTCGACGCCACCGCGCTGATCGCGGCGGTCACGACGGCCGGCTACCGCGCATCGCTCGCCGCCGCGCCGGACGCCGCCACCGGCGGCGCAGCCGAAGTCCCCGCCGGCGACCCGGCGCAAGCCCCGGAGGCCCGCAAGCGCCGCGAAGCGATCCGCGAACGCAATCTGGTGATCGGCTCGGCCGTGCTGAGCGCACCGCTCATCGTGCCGATGCTCGTCGCGCCGTTCGGCATCGACGCGATGCTGCCCGGCTGGCTGCAGCTCGTGCTCGCGTCGATCGTCCAGTTCGGCTTCGGCGCGCGCTTCTACCGCGCCGCCTGGCACGCGGTGAAGGCACGCACCGGCAACATGGACCTGCTCGTCGCGCTCGGTACGTCGGCCGCGTTCGGCCTGAGCCTGTGGATGCTGGTGCGCGACCCCGTCGACCCGGGCCACCTGTATTTCGAGGCATCGGCCGTCATCGTCACGCTGGTGCGCTTCGGCAAATGGCTCGAAGCCCGCGCGAAACGCCAGACGACCGAGGCGATCCGCGCGCTGAACGCGCTGCGCCCCGACCGCGCGCGCGTCGTCGAGCACGGCGTCGAACGCGACGTGCCGCTCGCGCAGGTGCGCGTCGGCACGACCGTCAGCATCCGTCCCGGCGAGCGCGTGCCCGTCGACGGGCGAATCGTGTCGGGCCGCTCGCACGTCGACGAATCGCTGATCACCGGCGAAAGCCTGCCGGTGCCGAAGGACGACGGCGATCCGGTCACGGCCGGCTCGATCAACGGTGAAGGCGCGCTCGTCGTCGCAACCACCGCGATCGGCGCGGAGACGACGCTCGCACGCATCATCCGCCTCGTCGAATCCGCGCAGGCGGAAAAAGCGCCGATCCAGCGGCTCGTCGATCGCGTGAGCGAAGTGTTCGTGCCGGCGATCCTCGGCATCGCCGTGCTGACGCTGATCGGCTGGCTGATCGCCGGCGCCGGCACCGAAACGGCGATTCTCAACGCGGTCGCGGTGCTCGTCATCGCGTGCCCGTGCGCGCTCGGTCTCGCGACGCCCGCGGCGATCATGGCCGGCACCGGCGTCGCGGCGCGCCACGGCGTGCTGATCAAGGACGCGCAGGCGCTCGAACTCGCGCAACGCACGACCGTGATCGCGTTCGACAAGACCGGCACGCTGACCGAAGGCAAGCCGTCCGTGACGGCGTTCGACGCGGTCGGCATCCCACGTGAGCAAGCACTCGCTCTCGCGGCCACGGTCCAGCGGCAAAGCGATCATCCGCTCGCGCGCGCCGTGGTCGCCGCGCACGAAGCGGACGTCGTGGCCCGCGGCGGCGCCGCAGGCTCGGCCGATATCGTCGCGGCGGATGCGCGCGCGGTGGCCGGACGCGGCGTTCAAGCGCACGTCGACGGACAGCTTCTCGCGCTCGGCAGCACCCGCTGGCGCGATGAACTCGGCATCGTCGTGCCGCCGGAACTCGACGCGCGTGCCGCGGAGCTCGAACACGCGGGCAACACGATTTCGTGGCTGATGCGCGCCGATGCGCCGCGCGCGTTGCTCGCGCTGATCGCGTTCGGCGACACCGTGAAGCCCCGCGCGCGCGACGCGATCGCCGCACTGTCGGCGCGCGGCGTCGCGAGCGTGCTCGTGACGGGCGACAACCGCGGCAGCGCGGCGGCCGTCGCGGCATCGCTCGGGATCGGCGAAGTGCATGCGCAGGTGCTGCCCGACGACAAGGCGCGCGTGGTGGCCGAACTGAAGCGCACGCACGGCGGGATCGTCGCGATGGTCGGCGACGGGATCAACGACGCGCCCGCGCTCGCCGCGGCCGACGTCGGCATCGCGATGGCGACCGGCACCGACGTCGCGATGCATACGGCCGGCATCACGCTGATGCGCGGCGATCCGGCGCTCGTCGCCGATGCGATCGACATCTCGAAGCGGACGTACCGGAAGATCCAGCAGAACCTGTTCTGGGCGTTCGTCTACAACCTGATCGGCGTGCCGCTCGCGGCACTTGGCTGGCTGAACCCGGTGATCGCCGGGGCGGCGATGGCGTTTTCAAGCGTCAGCGTCGTGACGAACGCGTTGTTGCTGCGAAGGTGGAAAGGACGGGCGAGGTAACGAGAGGAGGCGCGAACGCGGGAGGAACGGCAGTTTGCCCGCTGTTTGGAAATTTTATCGGCTACGACGAATCCACAAGCAATACGCACCGATCACGACCAACATCGCTCCGTCGATGACGCCGAGAAACGGAAGCGGACTCGTCCATTTGTCCATATTGGTCGTGCGGGAGTAGTAGGGTGGACCGCCGCCGTATGCCTCGTTCAGATTGATCGCGTTGAACGCCGCAACGAACAGAATTGACATCAGCAGTGTCGCACCGATCACTATCCGCAACAGGCGTTTTCGCATGTCAGTATTGAACCGTCAGTGGAACATAACACTCGGGCATGCCCTTCGTTGCGGCTTCGATCTCGCGAACGAAATTTTCCATTCCCGAATGGAGGTTGATGCATCCGGCGGAACCGGCATGCGTGCCCCCGTGGATAAAGAATCCGCCGCGACCGAACGTCCGGGTCCCGGGCATGACGTGGATAGTCAGTCGATAATCCCCCCAGGCCGCGCGCGAAGCAAGGTTGTACCAGCGATTCTTCCACATTTGGGAAGGCTGAATCCAGTATCGACCTGATGGTATAGGACCAACATTTTCCATCTGGTGGCGAGCGCTCGAATAATCGAAACTGCCGCGATTATCGGGACGGCCGGAAACTGCAGGATAGACGCCCGTTGTATTCCCCGTCATGACCAAAAAACGCCCATCGAATCGGAGCGAAATGGAAGCGCGTGCGCAAGCGGGTACGGTCGGAATACCGCGTTCGGCAGCATACCTGTTCTCCATCGTTCGTTATCCTCGTTTATTGACGATTTGAGTGCGCCTACTTATCGGCCACCCATCATAAAAGGACAACGCTGGATTTCAGTCGCGGCACGGAATGACGCACACCGTGTTCAATGTGTTAAATCGGGCTGACGGGCCGCTCCAGAGCGCCTCGCGACTCGGGCGCGCTCCCATGTGAAAACATGTCGAACCGCAAACAGTGAACGTCCGATACTCGAATCTTCGCGGCTAGCCCGTGACAACCGGCTTGATCAGCGTCGTCGTGATCGGCGCGAAACCGCACGCCCGATACAGCGCACGTGCGGCCGTGTTGTGATTGAACACCGACAGCCCGATTTCGGTGACGCCGTGACGGCGTGCCTCGGCCTCGAGTGCATCGAGCGTGCGCGTGGCCCAGCCCTGGCGGCGCCGGGACGGGACGATGTCGAGGTCGTAGATGAACAGCGTGCGGTTCGGCCCTTCGGGCACGATCGCGTACCAGAGGTCACCGACCGTGTCGCCGGTGGCGGCGTCGATCAGCTGGACGAGGGTCTGGCCGGAGGTGAGCAGGCCGTCGGGCAGCAGCGTATCGAAGCAGGCGCGGGCGCGGCCCGCCGCGTCTTCGCTCGCGTTCTGCCCGGATGACACGAGATCGCGCGCGTAGCCGTCGATGGCGCGCGTGCGGTATGCGTGGAATTCGCCGGCCGTCATCGGCCGCATCTGCAGCATGGCCCGGGTGTCGCGAAGGAAGTCTGACTTCCAGTGTAGCGGGACGGTCGCACCGGCGCGCGATGCGGCGGTGAAAAACGGGCAGGCAATCGCGGCGAGCGCCGCGCCGAATCAGCGAATCAGCGAATCAGCGAATCAGCGAATCAGCGAATCAGCGAATCAGCGAATCAGCGAATCAGCGAATCAGCGACGGTACACGACGATCGGCGCGAAGTTCGCACGACGCATGCGATCGGCTTCGGCGCTACGCGCAGCGTACGAGTATTCCGCGTCGAGCGGCAGGTGCGGGGAGACGAACAGATCGTCGATCTTTTGCAGCAGGGCAAGAATGAAGCTCATGTGAGACTCCTGAGATAGCTCTAGGGTTTTCCCTTAGATGCACTCCATTCTAAGGGTTTTCCCTGAACTCTGCCAGCTCACCGCATCAGTTTGCCGCACCTGCGCCACGCGCTCCCCTGCCCGGCCCGTGGGGCCAAGGGTTGCAGGTAGGTCTGACGATTTAGTGCGTTCGACGCAAGCGCTTCGCGGCCGCCGCCTCACGGTTCGCGTTGCGCTGAAGCCGGTCGACCTGCGACAGCATGGCTTCGTGGTGTTCCGCGAGTGTCATCAGCGTTGCCTGCTGCGTCGACAGATCGGCAGCCAGCCGGTCGATCCGCTGTTGCCGGGCTTCCAGGTCCTGCTTCAGGTGCGCGATCTGCCGCGTTTGCAGCACCAGCGCGACGAGCCCGGCGAGCACGACGACCGCCAGCGCCAGCAGCAGCCGGTTGACGCGGCGCATCTCGCGATCGGCCGCCTGCTTCAAGCCGGCAGACTCGGCCTGCAGCGTGGCAAGCCGGTCCGACAGCGGGCGCAGATGAGTGTCGGGATCGAAGTCCGACGCACCCGGTTGCGCACGATCCGCCGACGGCTTCGTCACGAACGACGCGGCTGACGCCACCGGCTGTACGACCGGCGAGGCCGACGCTGCGGTTGCTCGCGCAGCGTCGCGGGGGCTCGCGGCAGGCGCGGCCACAGCGGCAACTACGGGCTCGGCCGGTTCGTCCGTCGTCTGCGGTTCAGCAGAGGGCGCGGCGTGCGCCGGAGTCGGTTCCGGCTCAGCGCCGACAGCCGCCGCTTCCCGCGCGCCAACCACCGCCGCCGGGTCGCGTCTACCAGCGGCCGAACGTCGCCTGCCGCCGGAGGATGCGCGGCGCCCCTTCGTGGTCTCGCCGGGCGTCCGCGCTGCTTCATCGTGCGTGACCGGCGCAGCGGCACCTTCCGCCTCTCCGTCCGCTTTCACGGGACGGTGGGCGAGCACCGCGTCGAGCGCACCACCTACCGCCGCGGCATTCGACGTCGCATCATCCGCGTTCGTCCCGGCCCCGTCGCCGGCTTTGGGCACGCTGCCTTTCTTCACTTGGCCGTCGCCGGTTACCGGCTCACCGGCCGCGGCCCCCGCAACGCCATCGGCATGCGACGCATCGGCGCGCTTCGTTGCGTCGGCATCGGCCGCGCGCGCGGCGTTGGCGTTGGCGTTGGCGTTGGCGTTGGCGTTGGCGTTGGCGTCGGCACCAGCCACATCACCATTTCTACGCGTCGCCGCAGAAGCTGCTGTCATCGCGACATCGGGAGCCCGCCCCACCACATCGACAGCGTCGCCGTCCGCATCCGCATCCGCATCCGCATCCGCATCCGCAGCGTGACCGTGCGCGGCAAATCCGTCCAGCATCGCCTGCCGACCGTTGTCCTCGCCGGCCGCAACAGCGTCCGTGTCGCCATCCGCCATCGCGTCATCGCGCGCGACGACTGGCGCACGCGCCGCCGGCTCGAGCACCGGATCGCCGAACAGGTCGAGCGTGCGATCGTCCCGCGGCGCATCGCCGCCCGCCGCGTGACCGGACCGCGCGGTGGCCTTGGCGGCGGTGTCTGCCGCGGCCGCGACGGAGCGCGGGAGCGAACGGGCCGACGAGCGGTCGGAGCGGGAACGGGAGCGAGGCAGGGAAACGGATTCGGTCATGGAGTCGGATTACAAGCCCGCGAACGCGGAATCGGAGGTCGAACGGAATCGGCGACGGCCATTGTCGCATGACCGATCGCCGATCCGGCCGATCGGATGCCGTCTATTCATCGCCCGACAACCCGTTGCCTTCGTCGAATCGCGTCACGCACGACAGCGCGCGCAGCTTGTCGCAGATCGCGCGGTATTCGAGATCCGACACGCGGCCGAGCGCAATGCGCACCTCGTCGTGCTCGCCGGTGTCGTCGGCGCGCTGCACGATGAATTGCTTCACGCGAGCGCTGTCGGGGCCGAGCGCTGCGTGCAGCGAATCGAACGTCAGCGCGCCGCTCACCACCGTCAGCGTGAACTGGCGGCGCTGCCGCACCGTGAAGTAGCGCCGCTCCAGCGGCTTGATGCCGGCCAGGATGATCAGGATGATGATCGTCGCGGAGATCGACGCGACGTACAGGCCGCCGCCCACCGCCAGGCCGATCGCGGCGACCGACCACAGGCTCGCGGCCGTCGTCAGCCCGCGCACGATCTCGCCGCGCAGCAGAATCGAGCCCGCGCCGAGGAAACCGATGCCCGACACTACCTGCGCGGCGATCCGCGACGGGTCGAGCACGATGTGGTCGCTGGTGCCGAGCACATCGGCGAAACCGAACGCCGACACGATCATGATGAGCGTCGAGCCGACACAGACGAGCATGTGCGTGCGCAGGCCAGCCGCCCACGACAGGCGCTCACGCTCGAAGCCGATGACGCTGCCGAGCGCCGCCGCGAGAACCAGCCGCATCACGAGTTCCAGGTTGCCGAGCATCCGATTTATCTCCTTTTTTGGGGGCGGCCGCGCGGAATGGTTTATCCTTGGGCCCGGCCGCGCCGCTCCGGGCCGCGCCGACTCGATTCGATCCAAGCGCTCAATCCCGCCATGTCCGTTCCCGATTCCGCTTCCGCTCAGACCGCCCGATTGCGCGACCATTTTGCGCACGTCATCTTGCCGATCTGGCAGGGTTCAGGGTTCGACCACACGTTGCGGCTGCCGTTCGAGGCCGTCGATCCGGCCACCCATGCCCCGCTGCCCGCCACCCGTTATCGCGCAATGGCATGCGCGCGGCAACTGTTCGTGTTCGCGCAGGCCGGCAACACCGCGCACGCGGCCACGCTGTTCGACTCGCTGTGCAGCCGCTTCCGCGACCCGCGCCACGGCGGCTGGTTCTACAGCGTCGACGCGCAAGGCGCGCCGCTCGACACGACCAAGGACCTCTATACGCACGCGTTCGTCGTGTTCGCGTGCGCCGCATGGCATGCGGCGTCGGGCGACGCCGCGGCGCGCACGGTCGCCGAGGACACCGCCGCATTGATCCAGGACCGCTTCGCGCCGCAGCCGGGCGACGCGCTGCTCGACGCCGCGCGCCACGCCGATTTCTCGTCGTCGGGCGGCGGCGCGCTGCAGAACCCGTTGATGCACCTGACCGAAGCATGGCTCGCGGCCGCCGATGCGTTCGGCGACGCAGCGTTCGACGATGCGCTCGCGCGCACCGCGCAGGCCGTCGAGCGCACGTTCGTCGATCCGGCCACCGGTTGCGTCGCCGAGCTGCCGCTCGGGGCGCCCGACAACCGCTTCGAGCCCGGCCATCAGTTCGAATGGTTCTATCTGGTCGATGCGGCCGGTGCTCGGCTCGCACAGACCGGGCTTCCCGACGCACTCGCGCGTGCGTTCGCGTTCGCCGAGCAGCACGGCATCGATCCGCAGACGGGCGCCGTATGCGCGGCCGTCGACGCGCAAGGCGCGTGCATCGACGGCACGCAGCGAATCTGGGCGCAGACCGAATACCTGCGCGCGCTCGCGACGCACGGCGGCACGCCGGCCTCCGCGCCGCTCGCGCAGCAGATCGAGCGCTTCGCCGCGCGCTTCCTGCATCCGCGCGGCTGGTTCGAGTGCAAGACGGCCGACGGGCAGGTGTCGCGCGCCGACATGCCGTCGACGACGCCCTACCACCTCGCGACCGCTTACGCGGCGCTGCCCGCCGCTTCGTAACCGGCGTCGGCAAACGACGGCGCGCGCTGTTCGCGAACCTCGCGAACCCCGTGAATCGCGCGCGCGTCGCCCAGCTCGAACACCGACACCGCCTGCATCAGGTGCGCGGTCTGCTCGTTCAGCGACGCGGCCGCCGCCGCGACTTCCTCCACCAGTGCCGCGTTTTGCTGCGTCAACTGGTCCATCTGCGTGACGGCCTGGTTCACCTGCTCGATGCCGACGCTCTGCTCGACCGACGCGGCCGTGATCTCCGACATCGTCTGCACGACGCGCGTGATCGATGCCGATACCGTCCGCATCGCGTCGCCGGCACGCTCGACGAGTTCCGAGCCGCCGTCGATCTGCGCGACCGACTCCTCGATCAGCGCCTTGATCTCCTTCGCCGATTGCGCGCTGCGCTGCGCGAGCGAGCGCACTTCGCCCGCGACCACCGCGAAGCCGCGGCCCTGCTCGCCGGCACGCGCGGCCTCGACCGCCGCGTTCAGCGCGAGGATGTTGGTCTGGAACGCGATGCCGTCGATCACCGAAATGATCTCCGCGATCCGCCCCGAGCTCTGCGCGATGCCGCGCATCCGGTCGATCACGCTGTCGACCACGCCGCCGCCGTGACGCGTCGCGTCGAGCGCCGCGTCGGCCAGTGCGCTGGCCGCACGCGCGCTGTCGGTGTTCTGGCGCACGGTCGCGGTCAGTTCCTCCATGCTCGCGGCGGTTTCCTCGAGCGACGCGGCCTGCGTGCCCGTGCGCGCGGACAGGTCCGCGTTGCCGCCGGCGATCTCGCCCGCGCCGAGGTGGATCGCGTCGGACGCTTGACGCACAGTGCGCACGGTGTCCGCGATGCTCGCCTGCATCGCGGCGAGGCCGCGCAGCATCCGGTCGATCTCGAACACGCCCGCCGGCCGCACGGCTTCGTCGAGCCGGCCCTGCGCGATCCGCTCGAAATGGCGGCCGGCTTCGTCCAGCGGCGCGACCACTGCGCGCCGCGCGCCCGCGTAAATGGCCGCGCTCGCCGCGAGCATCGCCACCAGCAACACGATGCCGACCCACTTGAACCACTGCATCCCGCTGTCGATCGTGTCGAGCGCGGCGCGGCTCGACGCGCCGCCGTAGTCGACGAAGCGGTGCAGTTCGGCGAGATACGCGTCCTGGAAGCGTTGCGTCGGCTGGTCGAGGAACGCCTGGATGTTGTCGGCGTCGAGGAACTGCACGAGTTCGCCCAGCGCGCCGCGCAGCGCGCGATAGCGCTCGGCGAGCGCCGCGACGTGCGCGCGATTCGTTGCGTCGACGGCCTGCGCGGCCGTCAGCGCGGCGAACGCCTTGTCCGCTTCCACGAGCGAAGCGCTCGCATGGCGGATGATGTCGTCGGGTTTCGGGCCGCCGCGCACCATCCGCGTGCCGGCACGCGACAGGTTCACGCGCGCGTCGAGCAGGCGCTCGCTCGCCTGACTGGCCGCGCCGACCTGCGCGATCGCGACGTTCGACAGATCGTCGACGCCGCTGCGCGTCGACGCGAGCGCCCAGAAGCCGAGCGCCTCGATGGCGACGAGAAAGAGGCAAAACACGGTCAACACGCCGAGCAGACCCGACGCGAGCTTGATTTTTCCGAACATGGGGGGAGATTCCTGGAGAGCCGACGATGGAGCAATGCCCCGGCATTAGCGGCATTTCTTCGTCGGACTTTAGGCTCCCGGCCCGGCGATCTCCGTCATTCCCGCCGAATCGCCGGAAAACGAGCATGACTCGCGCGTTCGACGCAATAATCGCGGCGCATCGCGCCGGTAATTGCAAGAAACGTGGACGAATTTCCTTGCTTATCCGCATCCCCCTTCCTAGAGTTCAGCGCAAGCGGACATGGATTGCGAGGAAGTCGATGACGGACATCACGGACCACGCGCGCGGCGCATTGCGCGCGCAACCGTTCAGCATGCTGCTGCGTACGGAGCTGATGCATATCGGCGACAACGAGGTGTCGCTGTGCCTGCCCGTGCGCGACGAACTGCGCCAGCAGCACGGCTTCGTGCACGGCGGCGTGATCGGCTATCTCGCCGACAACGCGCTGACGTTCGCCGGCGCGCTCGTGCTCGGCCCGCGCGTGATCACCGCCGAATACAAGATCAACTACCTGCGGCCGGCCGTGAACGGCACGCTCGTCGCGCGCGCGAAGGTTGTCTACGCGGGCCGGCATCAGGCGACCTGCCAGTGTCATGTGTTCGTCATCGACGGCGATCACGAGCGGCTCGTCGCGATCGCGCAAGGGACGATCAACCGCGTCGGCGACGGCAAGATGCCGGATTCGCCGGAGGAAACGGCGTGAATCCCGGTTCGCCGCCGGCTTGTGTCGGCGAGACTATTCCGCACCCTGAACCGAAAATTGAAAAGGAACGTCGGGACGCACGAATCGGAGCCGAATGTCGTTCAGCGCGGGGACAAAACGTCTCTTTTCAAACACGTAGTACGACATTAAAAGACCAATACGAGACGCCTGCGCGGCGTCCAGCAGATAGCTGTTCTTCGGAAATGCAAGCTTGCCGTCCTGTGTCGTCAATACGGCCCGACAGGACGAAAGCAGGCTGGGCAAATGAAGAAGCGTCGCGCCTCCTTTCGGCGCAAGCGGATCGATCAGCAGATAAATTTGCCGGTGCCGATTGGCTTCGCCTGACCCGCTGCCCTCTCCTTCCACGCACAGCGCGGACGGCTGATGGTGCGGGCGCTCGGCAAAAAACACGCGGGCGCTGCCAGGGTAAATTTCAATCGGATGCTCACCCGGGAAAGTCGTCGCTTTCGAAAAGCGATAGGTTCTGCCGCCAATCGTCAGGCGGTTCCCCGCTACTTCGACGTGTACCGTCTTCCCGCCCAACTCGACGCCGAAATCCCCGTAAACGTCGCCGCCGCGGTCGGAATATAGAGCGCTTGCGTCGTGCTCGATCGGGTCGCCAAAGGCTGCGCTCGATTGCCCCGCATAAAACTCGTCATAGCTGCTGTAGATGGTCGAGCCACGGGCGCTGCTTGCGAAGGCTGTCAGGATTGCCGCCAACATCACTGCAGATTTCATCGGTATGCCTTTCCCCCGCTCGCTTTCAGGTAGTCAGGATTGTGCTGCCAAAACACCGTGCTACCGTGCGCGGCCGTCGACACCCATACCGAGTCGTAGCGCCCTCGTTCACCACCATCAACGATTTTGCCGGTGCTCTTATGACGGATTCTCCAACGAACGATGACCTCACGCCGCTTCTCCGGCACGCCGAAAATGTTGTCTGATTGAGAGCCCCATTTGAACCCGTCACGAACCTTGGGATGATTGCCGTAATTGGTTTTGAAGTCCAGGCCATCCCACCAGAATGCCCCGTTTGACGGATCGGGGCGCTCATCGAGTAATGCTTTTCTGGCCCAGTCAACGGCAAGCGCCATCGCCGGGTTCAATGCAATTTCACTGTCGGGGGTGCGCATCAGTTTGTTGAATCTCGCGTTGGAGCCGTCCCACGCATACGAATAATTCGGATCTGCTGTACGTAGTTCGGAGACCGTCTTTCTCCCCACGCGCGGCATCGATTTGCAACGGCAAACGCAATCCCGCCGATTTCCTCCGAGTCATTCGCCGTGGACGCCTCCCCATAGGCAATTGCGGCAAGCAATCGCATGTCTCGATCGATCGCGCGACTCATCGCACATCTCCCTCACGCCATGTCACGAAGACGAGATTCGGATGCTCCTTCACCGAAAACGCGCGAGTCTTCCCTCCTCTTAGTGCCGCGCCGTGGACGAGAAATTGCTCGTCGCTTGACAGCGTATATATCATGCCCTCAACCGGAGAACCGGTCACCGCATCACAGATTTCGAAGTAGCGCTCGAGATCCTCATCTACACCTACATTGGCGGGACCACGCGTGTCAGCGTACGGCGCAACGAGCGTTGCCGCTTCCATCGCCGTAAATGACATGCTCATGCCGCGCTCCGCATAAAAAACGGGTGGCGGATTACAACCACAGACATTGATGTCGCCGCTCAGCGCCCAAGGTTTGCCATTCGGACCGGTACCAGGCCAGCGCGGACCTTGCGGCGCGATAAACCCTTCCTGCTTACAGGCCTCGCAATAGGTTTTCATGTAGAGCGTTGCGATATGCACGCGCGGTGGAGGATTGGAACACGTAACGTGTTCCAATCCTTCCGTGATCGTCGCGCTACCACCCCGATCGCCCTTCGCAAGAAAAAAACGGATCATGCGACATCGCCAACACGGGCAACAGCAAGGCCGGCGACGGCCAGACCGCTGGTCGCTTGGGTCACACGACCGCCGCGCTCGGTGAGCGCGCCGATAGTGGCGAAAAGATGAGTCGGCTCACTCTGCTCGGTCTTCATCCGAATTTCCTTTTCTCGACAATTGAATAAGGATTGCTCAGCACATAATGTGCGTAGCCGAGAAAGGAAAAACAATCAGACGAATTCGAAATCACTATCAATAGTGGGAATTACTTTCTCTGTCTTTATATCGCGATTCGGCCGACATCCGTCATCTTGTCCATCGACGGCATGCTCGGGCGTGGGCGCGCGTCCGGTTTCGCGCGCGGCCGATTCGAGATAAGCCTAGCGCACATGCTCCGGAGACACATCCGACTTCGGGATGCGCTTAGACTTCATCGCCCCTCAACGGCAAAAATCGCGGCGCCACGCGCGCCCGGACGTTGCCATCCCCGTCGACACGATAAATCCCGCGCGCCGCATTGTGCGGGTGCTCCACCGCTTCGGCCACGCTCAGCACTGGCGCAAAGCATGCGTCGCTGCCTTCGAGCAGCGCGCGCCAGTGCGCGGAGGGCTGCTGCGCAAATACCTCGGCGAAACGCGCCTTCAGCGCCGGCCAGCGCGCGCGGTCGTACTGCGACGCCGGATCGACGTCGGCCAGCCCGAGCCGCTCGACCAGCAGCGCGTAGAACGGTGGCTCGAGCGCGCCGATCGTCACGCATTCGCCGTCCGCGCAGCGATATACGTCGTAGAACGGCGCGTCGTGGAAGAGGCTCGGCTGCACGCCGTCGAGTTGCCCGTTCGCGCGCGCCCACAGCGCGAGCGAGCCGAGCATCGACACGATGTCGACGATTGCGCCGTCGACCACCCGCCCCGGGCCGCCGCCGCGCACGTCGAACAGCGCGCAGACGATCCCGAATGCGAGCCCGAGCGCGCCGCCCGCATCGCCGACGACGGTCGGCGGCACGCCAGGCCGGCCGTCACGCGGCGCGGACAGCGACAGCAACCCCGTCAGCGCGACGTAGTTCAGGTCGTGCCCGGCGGCCATCGCGAGCGGGCCGTCCTGGCCCCAGCCCGTCATCCGTCCGTACACGAGCTTCGGATTACGGCGGGCACAAGCGTCGGGCCCGAGGCCGAGACGCTCCATCACGCCCGGTCGCAGCCCCTCGATCAGCGCATCGGCCTGCGCGATCAGCGCGAGCGCCGCATCGCGGCCGTCCGGTGTCTTCAGATCGAGCTCGACGACCGTCTTGCCTTCGCGCAGCAGGTCGCCGTCGCGGCCCTGCAACGCGTCCGGCGCGCTCGTGCGGCCGGCCGGGCGCGCGATCAGCGTGATGCGCGCGCCCATTCCGGCGAGCATCCAGCCCGCGAGCGGGCCGGGGCCGAGACCTTCGAATTCGACGATATGGACGCCGGAAAGCGGCGCATCAAGCGACATATGGTTCTCCTGTCGGCCACCGTTAGCGTTTCAGCGCTTACGATGGCGCCCATGCTTCACGGTCGGCCACCGTTAGCGATTTAGCCCTTACGCGGATCCCATGCTTCGCGGTCGCCCAGCGTTGGCGTTTCAGCGCTTACGATGGTCCCATGCTTCACGGCCGGCCACCGTTAGCGCTTTAGCGCTTACGCGGGTCCATGCTTCGCGGTCGAGCAGCGTTAGCGCATTAGCGCCGATGCTGATCCCATGCTTCACGATCAACCACCATCAGCAGCCCGCACCCCAACGCAACGCATCGCCCGCCGAATCACATGCGTCAAATGAAAAAATCCCCGCGCAGCGGTTCCGCTTCGCAGGGATCGGGACAAGGTTCGCGCGTGCAGGCTTGCACGTGAAAACCATCGTGCAATCAGAACGCGTCGCCCGGCACCCTCACCCAGCCTTCCATCAGCACGCGCGCGCTGCGGCTCATGATCGCCTTCGTGACGGTCCACTCGCCGCTCTCGAGCTGCGCTTCCGCGCCGACGCGCAGCGTGCCCGACGGATGCCCGAAGCGCACCGCGTTGCGCGCACCGCCGCCCGCCGCGAGATTCACCAGCGTGCCGGGAATCGCCGCGGCCGTGCCGATCGCGACCGCCGCCGTGCCCATCATCGCGTGGTGCAGCTTGCCCATCGACATCGCCCGCACCAGCAGGTCGACGTCGCCCGCATTCACGCGCTTGCCGCTCGACGCGACGTAGTCGGCCGGTTTCGCGACGAACGCGACCTTCGGCGTGTGCTGGCGCGTCGCGATCTCGTCGAGCGTGTCGATCAGGCCCATGCGCAGCGCGCCGTGCGCGCGGATCGTCTCGAACTTCTCGAGCGCCTTCGGATCGCCGTTGATTGCGTCCTGGAGCTCCGTGCCCGTATAGCCGATCGCTTCGGCCTCGACGAAGATGGTCGGAATCCCCGCGTTGATCATCGTCGCCTTCAGCGTGCCGATACCCGGCACGGCCAGGTCGTCGACGAGGTTGCCGGTCGGGAACATCGAGCCGCCCGCGCCTTCTTCTTCGGCGGCCGGGTTCATGAACTCGAGCTGCACTTCGGCGGCCGGGAACGTGACGCCGTCCAGCTCGAAGTCGCCCGTCTCCTGCACCGCGCCGTTCGTGATCGGCACGTGCGCCACGATCGTCTTGCCGATGTTCGCCTGCCAGATCCGCACGGTCGCGACGCCGTCGCGCGGCACGCGCGATGCATCGACGAGGCCGCCGCCGATCGCGAACGGGCCGACCGCCGCCGACAGGTTGCCGCAGTTGCCGGTCCAGTCGACGAACGCCTTGTCGATCGCGACCTGCCCGAACAGATAGTCGACGTCGTGACCGGGCCGCGTGCTCTTCGACACGATCACCGTCTTGCTGGTGGACGACGTCGCGCCGCCCATCCCGTCGATCTGCTTGCCGTACGGATCGGGGCTGCCGATCACGCGCAGCAGCAGCGCGTCGCGCGCGGCGCCCGGCGTCTGCGCGGCATCCGGCAGATCCTGCAGCCGGAAGAACACGCCCTTGCTGGTGCCGCCGCGGATGTAGGTCGCCGGAATCCTGATTTGCGGAATGTGAGCCATGTTTGCGTTATCCCTGTGTGATCCGGTCAAGCCGCCTGCGACGATTCAAGGAAGTCCTGCGCGAAACGCTGCAGCACGCCGCCAGCGTCGTAGATCGACACTTCCTCGGCCGTATCGAGCCGGCACGTCACCGGCACCTCGACACGCTCGCCGCTCTTGCGGTGAATCACGAGCGTGAGATCGGCGCGCGGCGTGCGCTTGCCGATCACGTCGAAGGTCTCGGTGCCATCGATGCCGAGCGTGGTGCGGTTCGTGCCCGGCTTGAACTCGAGCGGCAGCACGCCCATCCCGATCAGGTTCGTGCGGTGGATCCGCTCGAACCCTTCGGCGACGATCGCCTCGACGCCCGCGAGCCGCACGCCCTTCGCGGCCCAGTCGCGCGACGAGCCCTGGCCGTAGTCGGCGCCGGCGATCACGATCAGCGGCTGCTTGCGGTTCATGTACGTCTCGATCGCCTCCCACATGCGCATGACCTTGCCTTCCGGCTCGACGCGCGCGAGCGAGCCCTTCTTCACCGCGCCGTCGACGATCGCCATCTCGTTGATCAGCGTCGGGTTCGCGAAGGTCGCGCGCTGCGCGGTCAGGTGGTCTCCCCGGTGCGTCGCGTACGAATTGAAGTCTTCTTCCGGCAGGCCCATCTTCGCGAGGTATTCGCCAGCCGCGCTGTCCAGCAGGATCGCGTTCGACGGCGACAGGTGGTCGGTCGTGATGTTGTCGCCGAGCACCGCGAGCGGGCGCATGCCCTTGAGCGTGCGTTCGCCGGCCAACGCGCCTTCCCAGTACGGCGGACGACGGATATACGTGCTCTGCGCGCGCCAGTCGTACAGCGGCGCGGCACGCTCGCCCGCATCGGCCGTGCGCGCGAACATCGGTTCGTAGACCTTGCGGAACTGCTCGGGTTTCACGCTCGACGCGACGATCGCGTCGATCTCCTCGTCGGTCGGCCAGATGTCCTTCAGCGTGACGGGCTTGCCGTCCTGGTCGTGGCCCAGCACGTCCTTCTCGATGTCGAAGCGGATCGTGCCGGCGATCGCATACGCGACGACGAGCGGCGGCGACGCGAGGAACGCCTGCTTCGCGTACGGGTGGATGCGGCCGTCGAAGTTGCGGTTGCCGGACAGCACGGCGGTCGCGTACAGGTCGCGATCGACGATCTCCTGCTGGATCTTCGGATCGAGCGCGCCCGACATCCCGTTGCAGGTCGTGCACGCGAACGCGACGATGCCGAAGCCGAGCTTCTCCAGCTCCGGCAGCAGGTTCGCTTCTTCCAGATACAGCTCGACCGCCTTCGAGCCCGGCGCAAGCGAACTCTTCACCCACGGCTTGCGCGTGAGGCCCTTCGCGTTCGCGTTGCGCGCGAGCAGCGCCGCGGCAATCACGTTGCGCGGGTTGCTGGTGTTCGTGCAACTGGTGATCGCGGCGATGATCACCGCGCCGTCGGGCATCTCGCCCGGCTTTTCTTCCCACTGGCCGGCGATCCCGCGTGCGGCGAGATCGGACGTCGGCAGTCGCTTGTGCGGGTTCGACGGGCCGGCCATGTTGCGCACCACGCTCGACAGGTCGAACGTCAGCGTGCGCTCGTATTGCACGTTGCCCAGCGTATCGGCCCACAGGCCCGCCGTCTTCGCGTAGGTCTCGACGAGCTTCACCTGCTCGTCGCTGCGGCCGGTGAGGCGCAGGTAGTCGGTCGTCTGGCCGTCGATGAAGAACATCGCGGCCGTCGCGCCATATTCGGGCGCCATGTTCGAGATCGTCGCGCGGTCGCCGAGCGTGAGGCTCGCGGCACCTTCGCCACGGAATTCCAGATACGCGCCGACCACCTTTTCCTTGCGCAGGAACTCGGTCAGCGCGAGCACGACGTCGGTCGCGGTGATGCCGGGCTGGCGCTTGCCGGTCAGCTCGACGCCGACGATGTCGGGCAGGCGCATCCACGATGCGCGGCCGAGCATCACGTTCTCCGCCTCCAGGCCGCCGACGCCGATCGCGATCACGCCGAGCGCATCGACGTGCGGCGTGTGGCTGTCGGTGCCAACGCAGGTGTCCGGGAACGCTACGCCGTCCTGCGCCTGGATCACCGGCGACATTTTCTCGAGGTTGATCTGGTGCATGATGCCGTTGCCCGGCGGGATCACGTCGACGTTCTCGAACGCCTTCTTCGTCCACTCGATGAAGTGGAAGCGATCCTCGTTGCGGCGATCCTCGATCGCGCGGTTCTTCGCGAACGCATCCGGATCGAAGCCGCCGCACTCGACGGCGAGCGAGTGGTCGACGATCAGCTGCACGGGCACGACCGGGTTCACCTTCGCGGGGTCGCCACCGCCGTCGGCGATCGCGTCGCGCAGGCCGGCGAGATCGACGAGCGCCGTCTGCCCGAGGATGTCGTGGCACACCACGCGCGCCGGGAACCACGGGAAATCGCAGTCGCGCTTGCGCTCGATGAGCTGCTTCAGCGAATCGGCAAGGATCGCCGGATCGCAACGGCGCACGAGGTTTTCGGCGAGCACGCGCGACGTGTACGGCAGCGTGTCGTAGGCGCCGGGCGCGATCGCTTCGACCGCGGCACGCGCGTCGAAATAGTCCAGCGACGTGCCGGGCAGGGGTTTGCGGTAGGCAGTATTCATCATGTGGGGCGGGAAATCGGGGTATGACGTCCGGCGCGCGCCGGCGCCCGTCTCGCGGGGCCGGCGCGCGGCTGGCGGATCAGCGCTTCTCGATCGGCACGAACTGCAGGTCTTCCGGCCCCGTGTAGTTCGCGCTCGGACGGATGATCTTGTTGTCGACGCGCTGCTCGATGATGTGCGCGCTCCAGCCGGACGTGCGCGAGATCACGAACAGCGGCGTGAACATCGCGGTCGGCACGCCCATCATGTGATACGACACGGCGCTGAACCAGTCGAGGTTCGGGAACATCTTCTTCGCGTCCCACATCACCGATTCGAGGCGCTCGGCAATGCTGTACAGCTTCAGGTCGCCCGCTTCCTTCGACAGCTTGTGCGCGACGCCCTTGATCACCTTGTTGCGCGGATCGGAGATCGTGTAGACCGGGTGGCCGAAGCCGATCACGACTTCCTTGTTCTCGACGCGGCGGCGGATGTCGGCTTCGGCATCGTCCGGCGAGCTGTAGCGGCTCTGGATTTCGTACGCGACTTCGTTCGCGCCGCCGTGCTTCGGCCCGCGCAGCGCGCCGATCGCGCCGGTGATCGCCGAGTAGATGTCCGAGCCCGTGCCCGCGATCACGCGGCCGGTGAACGTCGATGCGTTGAACTCGTGCTCCGCGTACAGGATCAGCGACGTGTGCATCGCGTCGACCCACGACTTCGACGGCGTCTTGCCGTGCAGCAGGTGCAGGAAGTGGCCGCCGATCGAGTCGTCATCGGTTTCCGTCTCGATGCGCTTGCCGTTGTGCGAGAAGTGATACCAGTACAGCAGCATCGAGCCGAGCGACGCCATCAGGCGGTCGGCGATGTCGCGCGCGCCCGGCAGGTTGTGGTCTTCCTTCTCCGGCAGCACGGTGCCGAGCACCGACACGCCGGTGCGCATCACGTCCATCGGGTGCGCCGATGCGGGGATCTGCTCGAGCACGGCCTTCAGCGCGTTCGGCAGGCCGCGCATCGCGCGCAGCCGGGTCTTGTACGCGGCCAGTTCGGTCATGTTCGGCAGCGTGCCGTGCACGAGCAGGTGCGCGATTTCCTCGAATTCGCACGACTCGGCGACGTCGAGAATGTCGTAGCCGCGGTAGTGCAGATCGTTGCCGGTCTTGCCGACCGTGCAGAGCGCCGTGTTGCCGGCCGTCACGCCCGACAGCGCCACCGACTTTTTCGGCTTGAATGCGCCTGCGGCGGCCGGTGCTGCTGCGTCTTTCGTCTCGCTCATGTTTCCGTTCTCCAATAGGTATCTGGGTAGCTGTCGACCGCACTTGGCGCTTCAGCGCTTAGTACGGTCCCATGCAAAGCGGTCGACCGCACTTGGCGCTTTGGCGCTTGGTGCGGTCGCGTGCAAGGCGTTCCGGGAACCGTGTCCCGGCGCGCGGGCCGCGTTACTTCTTGCCCTGCGCGAACAGTTCGTCGAGCTTGCGCTCGTATTCGTGATAGCCGAGGAAGTCGTACAGCTCCGCGCGGGTCTGCATGGTCGGCACGGCGGCCTTCTGCGTGCCGTCGCGGCGCAGCGTCTCGTAGAAGTTCAGCGCGGCCTTGTTCATCGCGCGATACGCGCCGCAGCAGTACAGCGCGATGTCGACGTTCGCCTCGCGCAGCTCGTCGACCGTGAACAGCGGCGTCGAGCCGAATTCGGTCAGGTTCGCGAGGATCGGCACCTTCACGGCTGCCTTGAAGCGACGGTAATCGTCGAGCGTCTTCATCGCTTCCGGGAAGATCATGTCGGCGCCGGCTTCCACGTAGGCAATCGCGCGCTCGATCGCGGCGTCGATCCCTTCGGCGGCGGCCGCGTCGGTGCGGGCCATGATCACGAACTGGTCGTCGGTGCGTGCATCGACCGCGGCCTTCACGCGATCGACCATTTCCTCGAGCGGCACGACTTCCTTGCCCGGACGGTGGCCGCAGCGCTTCTGGCCGACCTGGTCCTCGAGGTGAACCGCCGCGACACCGGCCTTGATGAACGAGCGGACCGTGCGCGCGATGTTGAACGCGCCGCCCCAGCCCGTATCGATGTCGACGAGCAGCGGCAGGTCGGTCGCGTTGGTGATCCGGGTCGCGTCGATCAGCACGTCTTCCATCGTGCTGATGCCGAGATCGGGGATCCCGAGCGAATTCGCGGCGACGCCGCCGCCCGACAGGTAGACGGCCTTGAAGCCGACGGCCTGCGCCATCTTGGCTGCGTACGCGGTGATCGCGCCGACCACCTGCAGCGGCTGCTCGGCCGCGACTGCCGCGCGGAATTTCGCGCCAGCGCTCTGAAGATGCGTGTTGCTCATGAACGGCCTCCTGAAGGAATGACCATTAACAGCAAGGACCGGGCCAGCTCGCGAAATACCGCTAACCCACTGATTCTTAAGCAACCGGCGCGAGTGGCGAATCGCCCGACGATTTCAATTCGGCAATTTCAGGTTTCAAAAATGAAATCGCGCGCGCATAATCGATCGCCATGGACCTCTCCTCGACCAAGCCCGTCGGCCCGGCCGACCGCACGGTACGCCCGCGCATCTGGGCGATGGGCATCAGCCGCCTGCGCGACCTGTTTCGCGAGATCGCCGGCGAATTCGACGAACGCGCCGACGTGCGCATCGTCACGCGGGCCTACGAAGACGCGCTGAGCGCGATCGCGGAAGCCGGCACCGCGCGGCCCGACGTGATCGTCGCGGCCGGCTCGAACGGCGGCTTCCTGAAAACGCGCGCGCAGGTGCCGGTCGTGGTCGTGTCGCCGACCGGCTTCGACGTGATGCAGGCGCTCGCGCGCGCACGGCGCGACGCATCGCGGATCGCACTCGTCAGCGCCGGCGAGACGCCGCCGGAGGTGCGCCGCTTCGTCGCCGCCTACGGCCTCGACGTGCAGTTTGCGTCATATCAGTCCGCGCAGGAAGCGGAAGCCTGCGTGCACGACCTGCACGATCGCGGCATCGAGACGATCGTCGGCCCCGGCCTCGTCACCGATCTCGCGGCGAGTGCCGGCATGGGCGCGGTGTTCCTGTATTCGCACGCGTCGGTGCGCAAGGCGGTCGAAACGGCGCTCGAAGTCGCGTATGCGACCCACGCCGAGGCGTTTCGCCGTCAGCGCCTCGACAACCTGTTGCAGCACCTGCGCGACGGCGTAGTCGCGCTCGACGCGCGCGGTCACGTCGAGGCGATCAACGAGCGGCTCGCGTCGGCGCTCGGGGTCGAACCGGCGGCGGCCGTCGGCCGCGCGCTCGTCGACCTGCGGCCCGAACTGCGCACGCTGCGCGGCGAGGACGGCGACGCGCTCGCGACGGTGCGCGGCGTGCGCTACGTCGTGCATCGCGGGCCGCTCGTCGATCGTGGCGTCACGTCGGGCAGCGTGCTGACCTTCCAGGAATCGCGCGCGGTCGAACGGCTCGACCGCGCGCTGCGTTCGCAGCCGAACACGCAGCAGTTCGCGGCGCGCTACGCGCTCGACGACGTGGTCGGCGCGTCCGCGCCGATGGCGCGCGTGCGCGACCTCGTGCGCCGCTACGCGAAATCCGACGCGACCGTGCTCGTGCTCGGCGAGAGCGGCACCGGCAAGGAGATGATCGCGCAGAGCCTGCACGCGCTGTCCGTGCGGCGCAGCTATCCGTTCGTCGCGATCAACTGCGGCGCGTTTCCGGAAGCGCTGCTCGAGAGCGAGCTGTTCGGTTACGAGGAAGGCGCGTTCACCGGCGCGCGGCGCGGCGGCAAGACCGGGCTGTTCGAGGCCGCGCACCGCGGCACGCTGTTTCTCGACGAGATCGGCGAGATGCCGCCGTCGCTGCAAAGCCGGCTGCTGCGCGTGCTGCAGGAGCGCGAGGTGATCCGCCTCGGTTCGACCGAGCCGATCCGCATCGACGTGCGCGTGATCGCCGCGACGCACCGGCCGCTGCTCGCGGCCGTCGAAGCCGGCACGTTCCGCGCGGATTTGTATTACCGGCTCAACATCCTGAACATCGGCCTGCCGCCGCTGCGCGAGCGCGCGACCGATATTCCGGCGCTCGCGGCCACGCTGCTCGTGCAGGCCGCGCGGCGCGAGCCGCGGCTGGCCGAACGCGTGCGCGAGGTCGACGATGCGATGCGCGTGCTCGGCGCGACGCAGGCGACGCTCGCCCGCTACCGCTGGCCCGGCAACGTGCGGGAGCTGCAGAACGTGGTCGAGCGGATCGCGGTGGAACTGGCCGAGGAAGTCGACGAGCAGGATCCGGGCGCCGCGTGCGTCGCGCTCGCGCCCGATGCGCTGCAGGCGATCGCGCCGGAGTTGTTCGCGACACCGCCCGAGGCCGCCGATCCCGACGACGCGCAGACGCTGCAAGCACGCCGCCGCCGCGCGGAAGCCGACGAGATCCGCGCGGTGCTCGACGCATGCGGCGGCGACCGCGATCGCGCGTGCGCGATGCTGGGCATCAGCAAGACGACGCTGTGGCGGAAGCTTTCGGCGAAGTAGGTTCGGGCGGGATGCGGGGATTGCGCGTCGCGGCATGACGCGCTGGACCCGCGCCGCCGTCAATCGGTCTTGTGATAGTGGCGATATGCCTTCGCGCGATTGCCGCACGACGACATCGAGCACCAGCGACGGCTGCCGTTCTTGCTGTCGTCGATGAACAGCCACTGGCAGGCGTCGTTCGCACAACGCTTGACCTTCGCCAGCCGCGCGCTGCCCAGCAGGTCGGTCGCCGACCACAGCACCGGGCTCAACAGCCCTCCGAGCGTCGCGCCCGCACCCCCGATCCGCCACGCATAGCCGCCGTCGATGCGGGCGAGTGCTACGCGCGGTGCCGCTTCCGCCAGAAAACCGCCCAGCAGCGCGAGATCGTCGGCGTGCGGCTCGCGCCGCTCCGCTTGCGCGAGAAAGAGCCGGTACAGCGCCTCGCGCAACGCGAGCGCGCGCGCGAGCATCGCCGGCTCGTCATCCTGTTTCTCTTCTCCTGCACGACATGCGTCGGCCAGGCCAGCCGGCACGCCCGCCTGCTCGCGGCACCACGCGAACAGGTCGTCCAGCGTGCCGAAGGTTTCGGTCGGCGCGTCAGTGCCGCGCCAGTACAGCGTGTTCGCGAAATCGATGCTCAACGTGTCGGACGGCGCCGGAATCAGGCAGTCCGTCGTGACGGAAGGTTGCGTCTTGTTCATGCCGCGATCGTATCTAACCACCATGCCGGTTGACAAGCGCGGGGACGCTTTCTAACATAACCAGCATGGTGGTTAAAACAGCTTTGCCGCACCGATGTCCCCCTTCAGTTCAAGGAGCCAAAGATGATCGATCACCTTTCGTTCGGCGTTGCCCACATCGACCGCAGCCGCGCGTTCTACGACAGCACGCTCGGCGCGCTCGGCTACAAGCGGCTGCATAGCGACGACGGATCCCTCGGCTACGGCACCACCGAACCGGTGTTGTGGTTGCAGCACGCGGCGCGCCCCGTCGTCGCCGATCCCGAGTCGGGGCTGCACGTGTCGTTCCGCGCGGCGTCGCCGGTGGAAGTCGATGCGTTCTACCGGGCCGCGCTGGAGCACGGCGGGCACGACAACGGCGGGCCGGGCAAACGCGAGCGCTACGGCCCCGGCTATTACGCGGCGTTCGTCGTCGATCCCGACGGGTATCGGCTCGAAGCCCATTGCGAGCTGGACAACGTCGTCTGACCGGCTTCGGACGGACGCGGATGAACGACAAGGGCCCGATTCCGCATTGTGCGGAATCGGGCCCTTGTCTTTGCTGCATCGGTGTTCGGTTCGCGACGGTCAGCGCCGGCGACTAAACGATGCGCTCGAACGGCGGGCCGGGTGGCGGCGTGTGGCCGCCAGTTGCACCCGCCATTCGCCCCGCGCAAGCGCTTACCGCGCGTTGCGCGTGCTCTGCAACTGCTCACCGAGCCCGTCGATCCCGAGACGCACCGTCTGGCCGGCCTTCAGGAACACCGGCGACGGCTTGATCCCCATCCCGACGCCCGGCGGCGTACCGGTCGTGATCACGTCGCCCGGTTGCAGCGTCATGCAGGTCGACAGGTAGGCGACCAGCTGCGCGACGGTAAACACCATCGTGCGCGTGTTGCCGTTCTGATAGCGGTGGCCGTCGATCTCGAGCCACAGGTCGAGGCGCTGCGGATCGGGCACCTCGTCGCGCGTGACGAGCCACGGGCCGATCGGGCCGAACGTGTCGAAGCCCTTGCCCTTGTCCCACTGGCCGCCACGCTCGATCTGCCATTCGCGCTCGGACACGTCGTTGACGACGCAGTAGCCGGCGACGTAATCGAGCGCGCGCGCTTCGTCGACGTCCTTGCACGTCGTGCCGATCACGACACCGAGCTCGACTTCCCAGTCCGTCTTCACGGAGCCCTTCGGAATGTCGATGCCGTCGTTCGGACCGCAGATCGAACTCGTCCACTTGCCGAATACCACCGGCTCCTTTGGCACCGGCATGCCGGCTTCGGCTGCGTGATCGGCATAGTTCAGGCCAATGCCGATGAATTTGCCGACGCGCCCGACGCACGCGCCGATGCGCGGCTCGCCGGAGACGAGCGGCAGCGTGGCCGGGTCGATCGCGCGCAGGCGCGCGAGACCGGCATCGGACAGCGCGTCGCCGGCCAGATCGGGCACGTGCGCGGACAGGTCGCGAATCCGGCCATTTGCGTCGAGAATGCCGGGCTTTTCCTGGCCGGACGGGCCATAGCGAAGCAGTTTCATCGTGCTCAACCTCTATTGTCGAATGGGACAGGATACCGGCCGACGCAGCCGCTTGCAGCCACGCGCCGGACTGAATGTCGATCGTCGATGACGCGCGTCGGCGCCGTATCCGGCACGCCGTTCGACACGCGAGGCTCGCGCGGGCGCAGCGATCGCGGCGTCGCACCGAAGTGCGACGCGCATCGAACGGGCGGCCGCCGGTCTGCGCATCGGCGACGACGGCCCGGTATCCGCGGCATGTGCCGGCCTAAGCCGGCCGGCTTCACGCGCGGCCGCGCCGTCGCTGGCCCGCCGCTCTTTGTACCATCGGCGGCCCGCCGTGAAATGGCGCGCGACGGATACCGACTATTGGTGCGCCTGCGGGTGTTGCATCGCAGCATCCGGGGCCTCGAGTGGAGAACGGCAGGGTGTCGAACGGCGCCGTGCGTTGTCGTCGGGGCACGAATACACAATATTCGTTGCGACCCTGTCATCGAAAAGCGTGGTTGATCCGTTCTTGTTCGGTAACGATCGGTAAAAAGACGCTGCATTGCACACTAAAAGTTTGTTGTTAAGCTCGCGGACGGCCGTCAGTACCGCATGCGGGCTTCTCGAATCCGCGTGCAACGCCGGCCAGCGTGCGTCGCCCTCCGATTGGCAACTCCCGGACTTCCTACTCATGACGCAAACGACCACTGACCCGCTCCCCGGCAGCGACGCACGGGAGTCGATGGGTGCAGCCGACCGCTATCGCGCGCCCGCGCTCGACAAGGGTCTCGACATCCTCGAACTCCTGTCGGAACAAAAGGAAGGACTCACGCGCACCGAAATCACGAAGGAGCTCGGACGCAACGCGAGCGAGATCTACCGGATGCTCGAACGTCTCGTTGCGCGCCGCTATGTGATGCGCTCGAGCGGCGGCGACCGTTACACGCTCAGCCTGAAACTGTTCGCGCTCGCGCACCGGCATCCGCCGATGAACCGGCTGATCGCCGAAGCGTTGCCGCTGATGCAGCGCTTCGCGGATGCCGCCGAGCAGTCGTGCCACCTGAGCGTCTACGATCGCGGCAACCTGCTCGTGATCGCGCAGGTCGACGGCCCCGGCGCGTGGGGCGTGTCGGTGCGGCTCGGCTCGCGCGTCGGGCTCGCCGACACGGCGTCGGGGCGGGTGATGCTGTCGTTCCAGGGCTCCGAGCAGCGTGCGCACATGCTGGCCGAGCATCGCAAGGTCAAGGGCGAAACGCCGATCAACGAACAGGAACTCGCCTACGCGTGCCAGTCGATCCGGCAGGCCGGCTATGTGCGCCAGGACAGCCGCCAGGCGTACGGCGTCACGGATCTGAGCGCGCCGATCCTCGGCCCGTCCGGCCAGGCGATCGCGGTGTTGACCTGCCCGTACATGCGCCGGATCGACGCGCACACGACGCCGTCCGTCGATGTGGCCGTTGCAGGACTGCGCGATACGGCCGGTCAGTTGTCGATGTGCCGCGTGGAAATCGGCTGAACGTGCGAGCGCCGCGCGCCCGGCGCTACGCTAGAATAGCGGCCCTCTCAAAAACTACGGCGGCCGGTTGTCACGGCCGTCGTGTCCGATGGATGTCATGGCCAAACTTCTGAACGATCAAGAATTCCAGCGTTTCTCCGAACTTCAGCAGAAGCAGGCGAGCTTCACGATCACCGCCGAGGAAGCGGACGAGCTGCGCGACATCGTCGCGCGCGCCCAGAAGAAGCGCGACGATCGTGCCGCAGCGATGCTGGCGATCGAGAACTACATCGAGCAGTTCGGCATCACGCCCGACGAACTCTTCTCGCCCGAGCAGATCGGCGACGCCGCGCGCACCTACGGCCTGATCACGGCCACCAAGAAGGAACGCACGCTGCCGCCGTCGATCACGTTCAACGGCAAGCCGTACCAATGGACCAAGACGCTTCCGGACGACGTGCGCGGCGCGCTGTTCGACGCGTTTACGTCCGGCGAATCGGTCAAGCGGTTCATCGCGATGCCGAAGGACACCGCGCGTTGCGCGCTGACCATCGCCCGCCTCGAGCGCGAAACCGGTGGCGTTTATGCGGACGCGCACCTCGAAGAACTCGCGATTTCGCGTGACCAGGTGAACGACGCGGCGGCGAAACTCGCCGCGTAAACGCTGTCACGGGCACGGTTCATGCGTGCCCGCACCGACGCGGACGCCGGCAAAGGCCGGCGCCGCGCCTGGCGGAGCACTGCGTTCGCAGGCTCCCGAAAAGTCTCACCGAAGCGTCCCGTAAGCGCTCACCCGGGCATCCCGTAAAAGCTCACCCCACGCTCCCGGACACGCTCACCGCGCGCTCCCGAACCTCCTCACCGACGCCTCCCGCAGACGCTCACCGCCCTTTCCCGGAAAGGCTCACCGGCGCTTCCTGCAAGGGCTCACCGGCCGTTCCCGGGAAGGCTCACCCAGTGCTCCTGTATCAGCTCACCCAGCCGCTCCCGGAAAAGCTCCCTCGCGGCTCCCGAAAAATCTCACCTTTGTTTTGATTCCGATGCTGCGGGTGCGAATGCGGGTGTCAGCACGCCGCGCTACGGCACCCGAATCGGCGAAATGCGAAGGCCATCGACGCACGCCGCTCGCCCGCCCGCCGCGGATGCTCCGACTCGACGCTAGCGCCTCTCCTCACTGGTCGCGGAGCGTCGCATCCCATCGCGGATTCGCTCGAACACGCGGAATGGTCTGCATTGCGAATCGTGAAGAATCCGCGCAACTGCGGCCATGCGTCACGCCACAACGGCACATCATGCGTTCCGCGTCGACGGCGCACGATATCGCCGCACGTTCGCGCACCGTCGCCCACGCGACTACGATTGCAGCTTCATCCTGAACCCGACCACGCCGGGTTCCTCCGTCGTCGACACCGCGAAGCCGCATGACTTCGCCAGCGAAATCATCGCGGTGTTCTCGCGCAGCGCCTCGCCGATCATCCATGCGGTGCCGCGCGATCGCGCGTAGTCGATGATGCGGGTCATCATCAGCCGCCCGAGCCCCTTGCCCTTCTGATCGGGCCGCACGGCAATCGCGAACTCCGCCGTCTCGTTGTCGGGATCGGCGACCGCGCGCGCCACCGCGAGCGTGTGCGACCGACCCGACACGTCGGTAAACGACACGATGAAAGCCATCTCACGGTCGTAGTCGATCTGCGTCATGCGCGCGACTTGCGAATGATCGAAGCTGCGCACCGCACCGAAGAACCGCATTCGCAAATCGTCCGGTGTCATCGCGCCGAGCAATTCGTTGTGCGCCTCCTCGTCTTCCGGACGGATCGGACGGATCGTCACGGTCTCGCCGCGCCATTCGAGCGTCTGCTCGAGATGACGCGGATACGGCATGATCGCGAGCCGGCTGCGCCCCGCCGCCAGCGTGAGGCGCGGCGCGATGATGTATGCGCGGTCGGACAGCACGCGCAGCGTGATCGACATCGCGACGACCTCGCGCACGTCGCAAACAACCTGCGACAGCGCCGTCAGCGCATCGAGCGTGGGTTCGACGGGCGCACGGCGCGCGTAGGGCGAGCGCTCCATCACCGCGCGGGCGAGCACCGTATTCAGCGGCGGCAGCCCGTACACGATGAATGGCGCCGATACGCCGTCCGCCGGCGGCACCGCATAGCGGAACACCGGACCGAAGTTCGAATCGTCGTACATGTCGACCGTGATGTCGACGACTCGGGCGGCCGCCGACGCGTCGGCCGGCTCACCGTGCATCCCGAAGTGAGCGAGCCAGCGCAGCGCGGCTTCGCCAGCCAGTTCATGCTCGCCGGCATCGACCATCCGGCGGGCCTCGGCCTGCGCGGACGCGACGCACTCGAGCGGCTGCAGTGGCGTGCCCTCCGGCGTCTGCATCAGCAACTGCCGCCCGAGGTTGTAGTCGACCAGCCGCGCGTACGCGCGCGCAAGCCGCTGCGGCGTGGTGTACACCGGGATCCCGTTAGCGTGCAGGGCGTCGCGTGTCGCCGCGTCAACAGCACCGAAGAAGCACGCGAGGATGCCGCGGTATGCGTATTGCCGCGATTCGATCAGCGTGCGCGCGACCGCCTCGGCCGGCGCGCTGTGGGACGTCGAATGCACGACGAACAGCGCGCCCGTTTGCGGAAACGGCGCGAGCGCCTTGACGGCGGCGCCGAAATGCTCGGGACGCGCATCGTCGCCGAGCATCAGCGGATTGCCGGGCCCGGCGAGATGCGGCAGCGCGGCCGCTACCGCCGACGTCGCCGCTGCCGGCCAGTCGGCCAGCACGTCGCGCACCTCCGCGACCGCATCGCCCGCAAGCTTCGCGACGCCCGCGTCGCTCGTCACGAGCGTCGCCGCGCCACGCGCGGTGACGCGACCGACGCCGAGCGTCTCGATCTCGTCGAGCAGATCGTCGAGCGCATCGACGCGCACCATCCCTGCACGCTGGAATGCCGCCGTGTAAAGCGCGTCGCCGGGATCGGCGCGCCCGGTGCGCAGCGCGAGCACCGGCTTGTTGCGCGCCGCCGCGCGCGCTGCCGACATGAACTTGCGCGCGGCGCATACGGTGTCGAGCTCGAGCAGGATCGCGCGCGTGCCGGGATCGCTGGCGAGGTAGTCGAGCACATCGCCCGCGTCGACGTCGGCCTCGCTGCCCAGCGCGACGACATGCGAAAAGCCGAGGCCTCGCGCATCGGCCCAGCCCAGTACCGCGTTCGTCAGCGCGTTCGATTGCGACACCCAGGCGACGCCGCCCGATCGCGCCGTATAGGCCGGCGCGCCGAAATGCGCATGCCGCGCGGGCGACAGCACGCCGAGACTGCCGGGCCCGACGATACGGAGCACGAACGGCTTCGCGGCCTTGAGCGTGCGATCGAGTGCCGTGCGATCGGCGTCGGTGCGCGCTTCGCCGACGATCACCGCAACGCGCGTGCCGAGTTCGCCGAGCTTGCGCACGATGCCGGCCCATGTGGCAGGCGGCGTGCAGATCACGGCGACCGATGGCGGCGCGGGCAGGCGGTCGACATCGGCCACCACCACATGCCCGTTCAGTTCGCGGTACTTCGGATTGACGGGCCACACGGGCCCGTCGAACGCACCGTCGAGCACGCGCGCCCACACCATCGCACCGATACTGCCGGCGCGCGACGATGCACCGACGACGGCGACGGACCTGGGCTGGAACAATGCATCGAGATGGCGGACGGTCACATCGGCTCCCTGCGGTAACGAAAGACGATTCGACCGGCACACGGAACAGATAGCCACGTGCCGGCCGACGCGAACTCCAAGCATAGGCGAACCCGATGCGGCTGCCTATATGCCGAACGGCAGACTGTCCGACGCGCATCAATGCCCGCAACATGCGCCTGTCACCGACGCCTTCGCACGATGCAACGGACGAAGGCGACACGAGGCGGTCATCCCGGTCGCCACTTCAAAGGTGAGGATTTACAGGAGCCATGGTGAGCAAGTTCGGGAATAGCACGGCGCAGCGTGTCATTACGCGTGAGGTGAAGGCAATCGGCCGTACGTCAGCACCGCGAAAATCGAGCATGCCGATGCGCGCATGCCGCGTCATTGCGCGATTGTTTACGGGAATTCGCGGCGATATCCGCGCGAATTGCAGCGAATTCGCAAAAAGGCATCCGTTAATCGCGCGACATTGCCGTTTGATTCGCGGCCCCGAATCGCATTGCGGCGACCCAAAAACAAAACGGTGCGACGGCCGCATGGCCGTTCGCACCGTCAGTCAGCGCACGAAAGGTGAGGATTTTCGGGAGTCAGTCCTTGATCAGGAAACGCGCGCGGTTCTTGCCGAGCCACGCCGGCGCACGCCCGCGGCCGCTCCACGTTTCGCCCGTCTTCGGGTTCAGGTACTTCGGCGGCAACGGACGCTTCGGCTTCACGGCAGCGGCGGCGCCCATCGGAAGGAAACCGAGCTCCTCCGCCGTAATGTCGAACTCCTCGATTTTCGCCCGAATGGCGGCAATCGCATCGGCAATCGCCTTTTCGCGTTCCTTGTCGATCTTTTGCTGAAGTTTTTCGAGCTGCGCAGTCAGTTGCCTGTAGGTCGCCATATGGATGGGACTCCGTGAGTGTTATTCATGAAAAATAGCCGACTCCAAGCGAATAGAAAAGCGCTTCACCCGATCATGATTTCCTCAGCCGGTCGTGACGGGATCAATAACCGCTTTTCTTCTTGCATGCGAAGAGAAGATTTCGCACGGCGTCATCGGTCGATCGCTGGATGACATCGAATTCTCCATTGCAGAGGGCTCGGGCGTTGTCCGTGCAATTGCTCCAGTCGCCGCCGGTGCACTGCACCTGCGTAGTGGGGCGTCCGTCCGAAGTAAACAGTGGCGCCCCGCCGCCGCACCCGCCCAGCCCCGCAACAAGGGCCAACAATCCGGCCCGACACCTATGCGTTCGAGGCCACCGACAGACCGCCGCAAGCATGTGTTTCATTGTTGTTTCCGTCAACCTATTTTTGAATGTCGCGAGTATGCCATGCACTGTCGCACCGCGTTCAGTCAGGTGTCCGCTCGGGGCGTCCGCGCGTCTTGTACGGCACGGCCCGGCGCGGATCGTCGGTGATGCGAACGAATACCTGCTCGACGTCGGGAAGCGCGCCGAGTTCGCGCGCGAGCGCCTGCCGATCGAATGCCGGATCGGCACACCCTTCGACGTAGATGAAGCGCCGTTGCACGGTAATCCACAGGCTCGTGCCATGCAGACGATCGGTGCCCGCGAAATGCGTTTTGGCCGCCGCGGCGATCGGCGCGTCATACATATAGGAATTCGGTTTCGTGCAGCGGTGGGCGAGCCAGCAGGTGGTCCCACGCTCGACCCGGTAGTGCGCGTCGTCTTCCATCTCGGCGCGCGTCATCCACGGGCCGAGCGGCAGCGGGCATTCGGCGAAATCCCGCGACAGCACGATGAACGGATCGTTGTACCAGTTGCGCCGTGCCGCGGGTGCATCCGCGTCATTCGACTGCGCGAACGAGGACGTCGCCGCCAGTACGGCCAGCCATCCGGCGATGCCGATTCGCTTCATCGTTGTCTCCTGTCGGGCACTTCACCGGTGCCGTTCCTCATGTCCGCGCGCATCCGCCGCCGCGTGCCATCGATCGATGCCCAGCGCCGCCAGTTTCTTGTAGAGCGTCGCCCGACCGATGCCGATGCGCGCGGCCGCTTCCACCACCTTGCCGTCGCAAGCGGCCAGCGCATCGATCAGGAACTGGCGCTCCCACGCGGCCAATGCATCGGTATACGAAACGACCGGCGCACCGGGCGAAGCCGATGCGTCGCCGGCATCGCGGCCGGCCGACGACGGCGCGACCCGCGCGCCCGCCGGCACGCTGTCGGGCGCCACACGCACCGGCCCGAGGAACGGCGCGAGCGCACGCGCGTCGATCACCGAGCGATCCGACAGCATCAGCGCACGCTCGAGCGTGTTGCGCAGCTCGCGCACATTCCCCGGCCACGGATACGCGCACAGCACCCGCAGCGCATCGTCGGTCAGTTCGCAATGCGCGGCGCGGCCGTGCTGCGCGGCCAGTTCCTCCAGCGTCGCGTAGACGAGCGCCGCGATGTCGGACGCGCGCTCGCGCAGCGGCGGCGCGTGAATCGTCAACACGTTGAGCCGGTAATAGAGATCCGCACGAAAGCGGCCGGCCTCGACCAGCGCGGGCAGGTCGGCCGACGTCGCGGCGATGATCCGCACATCCGCGCGCACGATCCGGTTCGAGCCGAGCGGTTCGAATTCCTTGTCCTGCAATACGCGCAGCAGCTTGCCCTGCAGCGGCAGCGGCATGTCGCCGATCTCGTCGAGAAACAGCGTGCCGCGATCGGCCAGCTCGAACTTGCCGACGCGGCCCTTGCGATCGGCACCGGTATACGCACCGGGCGCCGCGCCGAAGAATTCGGTTTCGAGCAGCGTGTCGGGAATCGCCGCGACGTTGACGGTCACGAGCGGCTGGAGCGCGCGCGCCGACGCCGCGTGGATCGCATGCGCGAGCAGTTCCTTGCCGGTGCCCGTCTCGCCGAGCAGCAGCACCGGCGAATCGACCTGCGCCGCGCGCCGCGCCTGCCGCTTGGTTTCGAGGCTCGCCGCGCTCGTGCCGACGAAGCTCGCAAACGTGTATTTCGCTCGGCGCGCCTGCGCGAGCGAACGCTGCGTCGCGATCAGCTGTTGCTGAAGCTGCGCGTAGCGGGAAAAGATCGGCGTGAGCGTCTTCAACTGGTCGAACAGCGCGAAGCCGATCGCGCCGACCGTCTCGCCCGCCTCGTTCTTCAACGGCAGGCGCGTGACGACGAGCGGCTCGCGGCCGGTCTCCATGATGTCGAGCAGGATCGGTTGTCCGGTCGACACGACCTCGCGCATCAGGCTGTTCGGAATCACCGCCTCGCAGTCGAGGCCGACCGCCTGCTGCGGATCGGCGAATCCGAAACGCGCCGCATAACGCTCGTTCATCCACACGACGCGCGCGTCGCGATCGACGACCACCGTGCCCGCGCTCGAATCCTCGAACGTACGAAACAGCGACTCGGCGGCGCGCCGCAGCACGTCGCCGTAATTGACGGGCAGGCGGACCCAGTCGTTCATCATCGTATCGTCGTCTCCGCATATGCTTGGCCGGATGTCTCCAGAACGAGACGAAGTATCTCATTTCAGAGATACGCCGGAATGCCTTGTCAGGGAAAGCCCTTGCCGATTCGACGGGTTGTCCGGACGGCCAATTCGTCTCCGGATGGAGACGTTTTATGTAGAATCTTCAGACATTGGCCGGCGCGGGCCCGCCGGCCTGCGCCGGACCCATGTCCGGCGGCGCAATCCGGCCGATGGCACGAAACCTGCACGAACCGTCCCGGTCCGCGGCGCGTCCCGCGATCGAACAACAACCAAAGCCATTCCAAGCAATTAGGAGACTCCCTTGTCTTTCGTGATCGTCCTCGCCGCGCTGGCGTTCCTGATGTTCGCCGCGTATCGCGGCTACAGCGTGATCCTGTTCGCGCCGATCGCCGCGCTCGGCGCGGTCCTGCTGACCGACCCCGCCGCCGTCGCACCGGTCTTCTCCGGCATCTTCATGGAGAAGATGGTCGGCTTCGTCAAACTCTATTTCCCGGTGTTCATGCTCGGTGCCGTGTTCGGCAAGGTGATCGAGCTGTCCGGTTTCTCCGAGTCGATCGTCCATGCGGCGATCCGCTACATCGGCCGCTCGCGTGCGAACGCGGTGATCGTCGCGGTGTGCGCGCTGCTCACCTATGGCGGCGTGTCGCTGTTCGTCGTGGTGTTCGCGGTGTATCCGTTCGCGGCCGAACTCTATCGCCAGAGCAACATTCCGAAACGATTGATGCCCGGCGCGATCGCGCTCGGCGCGTTCTCGTTCACGATGGATTCGCTGCCCGGCACGCCGCAGATCCAGAACATCATCCCGACCACGTTCTTCAAGACGACTGCGTGGGCCGCGCCCGTGCTCGGCACGATCGGCTCGCTGTTCATCGTCGTCGTCGGCCTCACGTACCTGGAATGGCGCCGCCGTTCGGCGATGGCGAAGGGCGAAGGCTACGGCACGTCGCTCGTCAACGAACCGGAACGCGTGGAAGCGAAGTCCCTCCCGCATCCGGCGCTGGCGATCCTGCCGCTGATTCTCGTCGGCGTGTCGAACTTCGCGTTCACGAAGTTGATCCCGCAGTGGTACGGCGCCGCGTCGTACACGGTCGCGCCGGACGTGCTGCCCGGCGTGCACGCGCCGGTCACGACGTCGATCAAGACCGTCGTCGCGATCTGGTCGGTCGAGGCCGCGCTGCTGCTCGGCATCGTGCTGGTCATCCTGACCGCGTTCAAGCGCGTGAGCGGCCGCTTCGCGGACGGCTCGAAGGCCGCCGTCGCCGGCGCACTGCTCGCCGCGATGAACACCGCGTCGGAATACGGTTTCGGCGGCGTGATCGCCGCGTTGCCGGGCTTCCTCGTCGTCAGCGATGCGCTGAAGAGCATTCCGAACCCGCTCGTGAACGCGGCCGTATCGGTCAGCTCGCTCGCCGGCATCACCGGTTCGGCGTCGGGCGGCATGAGCATCGCGCTCGCCGCGATGTCGGACCTGTTCATCAAGGGCGCGCAGGCGGCCAACATTCCGCTGGACGTGCTGCACCGGGTCGTCGCGATGGCCAGCGGCGGCATGGACACGCTGCCGCACAACGGCGCGGTCATCACGCTGCTCGCGGTCACGGGCCTCACGCACCGCCAGTCGTATCGCGACATCTTCGCGGTCACCATCATCAAGACGCTCGCGGTGTTCTTCGTGATCGCCGTGTACTACACGACGGGCCTCGTGTAACGCTGTGCATCGGGCGGCGTTCCACACGCCGCCGCACTTCGGTCGGCCGCATCGACGCGGCCGACGCTCCTTTCCCCCGCACCCGCTCGATCGCCCTGCATCGCCGCAACAGGCAGCGCGGCGCGACGTCCATCACGTGGCACCTTCCCGATAGGCCGCATGCAAACCGCGGCGAATCGCCTGGAATTCGCCTCCGCCGATCCGCTCCCCGACCGACCGGAACCGCCCAACGCCACGCCGCTGCACGGCCCGGACGGCCCGGACGCCTCAGCATCCGCCACGCGCCGCCACCGCCATCCGCCACCGCCACCGCCACTCCTGCTCCTGCTCCTGCTCCCGCTCCCGCTCCCGCTCCCGCTCCCACTCCCACTCCCACTCCCACTCCCACTCCCACTCCCACTCCCATTGTTACCAGCAGCAGAACACTGCGTTGGGAGCGATCGCATTTTTCCCGCGCGTGGCCGGGCCTACACTGTTTTCAACCGCAGCCGCTTCGTCGAACGAAGGCCGGCCGCCCCGTCGGAAACATGGAGGTCCCGATCATGAAGCGCCTGATTCAAGCAGTTGCCATCGCCCTGGCCGTATCGGCCCCGCTCGCCGCGCACGCGCAGTCGAACCCGCCGCTCACGCGCGCGCAGGTTCACGCCGAAGTGAAAGCGCTCAAGCAAGCCGGCTTCCAGCCGAGCGACTGGTTCTATCCGGCCAGCATCGTTTCCGCCGAAGCGAAGATCGCCCGCGAACAGAGTGCCGGGTATGGCAGCGATCGCGGCGCGGCGTCGGAGTCGAGCCAGTAAGCGCGGCCTCCGCTTCCTCGACCCGCCCGACCGCACCCGTTTCCGCCGTTACGCCTTCACCGGCTGAATCAATTTCGCGCATGCCGCTGCCTGCGGGTCGCCCGCCGGCAGCTTCGCGCATACCCCATCGAACTGCTTCACCACCGACCTGACCGACGCATCGTGCGCGCCGCCGCCGCGCCAGCGGTTCAGTTGCGTGACGACCTTGGTCAGCGCCCGCAGGTTCGCCCCATAAAACGCATCGCGTGTCTTCCCGGCCTGCGCGAGCACGCTCGCGGCGATCGCCTCGATCCGCGCCGAATCGTCCGGCGCCAGCGCGACCGCATTCGCGAAGTAGGTCGCGCCCCAGCGCAGTTTCGTCGCCGGTCCGCTCGCCGAGTCGTACGCCTTCCGGTACCAGTCGAGCGCCGCGGCCTTGTCGCCGCGCGCCTTCGCATTCGCGGCCAGTCCGGACATGAAGTAGTACGGCGTCGCCGAACGCGGCAACTCGGCCTTCAGCAAGACATCGGATTCGTCGTACAGCCCTGCGTCGGTCAGCGTGTCCGCCCCTTCGCTGACGAGCGCCTGCCGCTCGTACGGATTCGCGGCGCCCTGCACCGATGCCGCGATCTGCTTGCGTGCGGCATCGACCAGCGCCGGTGCGGGGAGCGGCGCGCCGTCGTGCGCATCGCCGCGCGCGAGCAGTACGCGGCCGTGCAGCGCCATCAGGCGGTCGATCGACGACAGCGTCGTGTCGGTCGACAGGCGCGCAAGCGCCGCGTCGTATGCGCCGCGCAGCTTCGCGCGCTGCGCGGCATCGCCGCCGAGGTAGGCGACCACGCGCGCGGGCCCCGCGACGAGCACATCCGAATCGGCCCGCGCCAGCGCCGGCTCGCGCAGCACCGCGCGCAGCGCATCGGCGAGCGCGGCCTTGTCGAGCGCGCCGGCCTGCGCGGGATCGTCCGAGGACGCGACCACCGCCGATTTCAACGCGAACCGCGCGGCGTCCGCCTTCGCGCCGGCTGCCCGCGCCCGCTGCGACAGCGTCTGCAGCGTCACCGCGACCCGATCGGGCGGCACCGGCAACGCGCCATCGGTGTCCCATGAATAGTCGGCGAGCAGATGCCATTCGTCCGGCGTCAGCGACGCACCGTTGTTCAGCGCGGTCGCGAGCGTCTGCCGCACCGGGTGCGCGGCCGTCATCCCGAGCGACAGCGCCTGCATGTAGCGATCGAGATCGGCTTCGCCCGGCAGCCGCGTCACTTCGGTGCCGTCCGGGCGGAACAGGATCATCGTCGGATAGCCGTGCACCTTGAAGCGCTCGCCGAGCTTCTGCGCGCTTTCGGTATCGCCGTCGAGATACACCGGCACGAAGAACGACGAGCGGGTCTTGAACGCCTGCTGGCTGAAGATCGTCGACTTCACCTGGTTGCACGACGGGCACCACACCGCGCCCCAGTACAACAGCAGCGGCTTGCCCGTGCGCTTCGCCAGCGCGAACGCGGCATCGACGTCGCCTTGCTGCCACGCGATGCCGGGCGGCAGATGCGCGCCGTCGCCCGACGGACTCGACACGGCAGCGCCCTGCGGTGCGGGGTTGGCGAACGCCGCACCGGCGGCGGCGAACAGGCAGGCGGCAGTCAGGTTGCGGAGAACGGTTTTCATCGAGGCGGGTTCCGTTGAAAGAGACGGTTGCGGGATGCGGCGTCGCGTGACGGTCGGCGCCGGCACGTCAGCGACGGCTGACCCATGCGTGCGAAGCGGCGAGGCGAAAACACGGCGAAACGACGAAACAACGAAACAACGAAGGGCATCGGCGGATGGCACCGCGCATGCCGGAACCGGCCGCGCGCGTCGTGCAGGCGTCGACGCAAAAAGCCGCGACCGGCAAATCGCTCGACGATACGATTCACGCGGCCGGTTGAAAACGAACGAATTCTCGAATGAATATGACGTGCGGCATCGCCGACGTGCGCTCACGCGTTGCGGGCGCAACGATGCACCGCCGCGCTGCGTGCACGCCTCCATTACTGCCGCCCTTTGATCCGCGCCATCTGATACACCGACGCATACGCGCCGTCGCGTAGCGCGTAGTCCGGCGCCTCTCCCTCGATCCGGAAACCGTGCTTTTCATACAGCGCGATGGCCGCCGGGTTGTCGACGAATACGGTCAATTCAAGGCGCGTGACGTTCAGCCAGTTTTCGGCGAGTTCGATGGCGGCGGCCAGGAGCCGGCCGCCGATGCCGCGACCATGATGCGACGCATCGACCATCATCCCGAGCGACGCCGCATGACGCCGGCGCGGGTTCTGCTCCGGATGCAGCGCGAGATGGCCGACCACCGCGCCGTCGAGTTCGGCGACGAGGCTCACGCCCTGTTCGTGCAGGCGTTCGAGTCGCTGCTGCCATTTCTCGTGCGACGGAAACGGTTGCTGGAGCGTGTTCATGTACACCGCGGGGTGCGCGACGATCTGCCGGATCGCGTCGACGTCGTGCGTCTCGCTGTGCCGGATCGTGATATCGGTCATGACTGGGTAGAGTCGAAAGTATCGGGCCGGGGCACGTTGCCGCGCGAACGCAACAACGCATCGAGCTTATCCGATTTCACACGAATGAAACATGGTCACAGCGCAACGCGATTCCGTTGCATGCACAACCACACCACATTGCTCCGACCTAACGAAATCGGTAATTTCTAACCGATCCAGCCGCCGGGAATCGGTAATTTCAGACCATTCCGGCATCTTCGCGGCGGCGCCACCGATTAGTTGCGCTCGCAACCTAACCATCATCCTCACCGCACGTCATCGCGTGTCATCCGCGCATCACGTCGACGTCATCTGCGCTCCCTAGACTGGGCGCCGCCCCGCCCGGCACTCGCCGGGCACGCGTGGGCCGAGATCCTGCCCCGCGCATCACGAGCGTGCGGTGCGCAGGATCGCGACACCGGCCGACGCGCCGACACGCACACGCATCGCCAGCCGTCCCGGAAGGGGGGACGACGCACGGGCGCAACCAGACGAAGTCACGAACGCTCCCATCATCACAGGATCAGAACGCCATGACGTCACGCCGCAAATTTCTTCAGCAAACCGCGACTTCCGGCCTCGCCGCCGCCGCGCTGTCCGCGTTTCCGCCGAGCATCCGCCGCGCGCTCGCGATTCCCGCGTTTCACGAAACGGGGACCATCCAGGACGTCAAGCACGTCGTACTGCTGATGATGGAAAACCGCGGGTTCGACGGCTACTTCGGCACCTTCAAGGGCGTGCGCGGTTACGGCGACCGCTTCGCGGTGCCGTCGCCGAACGGCCGCGACGTGTTCCACCAGACCTACACGAAAACCATGCCCGCCGCGACCATCACGCCGTACCACCTCGATGCGAGCCAGGGCAACGCGCAGCGCGCGGGCGGCACGCCGCATACGTGGGCCGACTCGCAGGCCGCGTGGGACCATGGCCGGATGAACCGCTGGCCCGACGCGAAAACACCGCTGTCGATGGGCTATTACGACGCGGCCGAAGTGCCGTTCCAGCGCGCGCTCGCCGACGCGTTCACGCTGTGCGACCACTACCACTGCGGGATGCACACGGGCACGATCGCGAACCGGCTGTTCTACTGGAGCGGCACCAACGGCCCGAACGGCATCAACCCGGCCGACGGCAGCCGCGTGAAGCTCGCCGCGCTGAACAACCAGTTCAACGGCGGCAACGACATCGGCCCGTCGAGCCAGGGCTGGACGTGGACGACCTACGCGGACCGGCTGCAGCAGGCCGGCGTGAACTGGAAGGTCTACCAGAGCCTGATCGACAACTTCGGCTGCAACGAGATGATGAGCTTTCGCCACTGGCGCGCGGCCATCGAGCAGATGCCGGCCGCGCGCCGGCCCGCGTACGTCGCGTCGACGGACATCACGCAGCCGGTGACGGCGGCCGGCGCGTTCTACGATCCGGCGATCGACGATCCGTTGAGCCCGCTCGCGAAGGGCTTCGGCAACACGATGCCGCATGGCTTCCTCGAAACGTTCCGTGACGACATCCGCAACGGCACGCTGCCCGAGGTGTCGTGGATCATCCCGCCTTCCGTGTACAGCGAACATCCTGGGCCGTCGAGCCCCGCGCAGGGCGCGTGGTACGTGCAGGCGGTGCTCGACGCGCTGACCGCGAACCCGGAGGTGTGGAGCAAGACCGTGCTGCTGATCAACTACGACGAGAACGACGGCTTCTTCGATCACATGCCGTCGCCGGCCGTGCCGTCGCGCAACGCGGACGGCTCGCTCGCGGGCGGCCATACGCTCGCGACTGCCGACGTCGCCGTCGAATACCACGACTTCGCGCCGGCCACGTCGAGCCAGCCCGCGGCCGACGGCCGTCCGTACGGGCCGGGCCCGCGCGTGCCGATGTGGGTCGTGTCGCCGTGGAGCCGCGGCGGCTGGGTCAACTCGCAGGTGTTCGACCATACGTCGACGCTGCTTTTCCTCGAGAAGCGCTTCGGCGTGGTCGAGCCGCAGATCAGCGCGTATCGCCGCGCGGTGTGCGGCGACCTGACGAGCGCGTTCAACTTCCGCACGCCGAACAACGAACCGCTGCCGACGCTCGCGGGCCGCACGACGAAAAGCCAGGTCGACGCACTGAGCGCCGCGCAGCAGGCGGCGCCGAAGATCACGCCGCCGGCCACGCCGTCGCTGCCCGCGCAGGCCACCGGCGTGCGTCCGTCGCGCGCGCTGCCGTACGAGCTGCATGCGAGCGCGCAGGTCGATGCCGGCAAGGGCACCGTCACGCTGAAGTTCGCGAACACCGGGCGCGCGGCGGCGGTGTTCCACGTCTACGACAAGCTGCACCTCGACCGCGTGCCGCGCCGCTACGTCGTCGAGCCGGGCAAGGCGCTGCGCGGCGACTGGGCGGCGCTCGCCGACGACAGCGGCAAATATGACCTGTGGGTGCTCGGCCCGAACGGCTATCACCGCCGCTTCACCGGCGACCTGGCCCGGCTGGCCGGCGGGCGGGCGCCGCACCCGGAGATCCGGGTCGGCTATGCGGGCGCGAGCGGCAACCTGCATCTGCGGCTGCGCAACGACGGCGGCAGCCCCGTGCGCTTCACGGTGAAGTCGAACGAGGTGTACGGCGCACTGTCCGGCCGCGGCGCGAACGACGATCACCGCCACGGCAACGAGGACGACAACCGCGCCGGCACGACATGGACCGTCACGGTGCACGCCGGCAGCCAGTCGGAACTGCACTGGAAGCTCGACTCGACCGGCCACTGGTACGACTTCGTCGTCACCGCCGACAGCGACGCGAGCTTCTCGCGCCGCGTGGCCGGCCGCGTCGAAACGGGCCGCCACTCGGTCAGCGACCCGGCGATGGGGCTCGCCGACCGCTTCTGACGGCTGCCGCGCCCGCCCGGCCCGATCCCGGCCGGGCGCCGGGCGCGGCGCGGCCCGATCCGGCTGAAACGCCCGCCCGGCGGGGCTCAAACATCAGAAGGATCGGTGGTGCAACCCTCTTTTCGCGCCCACGAAAATGCTCCGTGTTGCGGCCCGTTCGCGTTAAACTTCGTCAAGCTGCATTCAACAACGACATCTTCGCCAATCTGGCACACACACGACACGAGGATAGGTTCGATGCGCACTACCGGCTCATCCGGGGCAATGACCCTGCTCACCGAACACGACCCGGCCGACGGCCGCGAACTCCGCTCGCTCAGGCTCGAATCGACCAGCGACGGCAAGAGCGTGCTGCTGATCGAGATCGACGAACGCAAGCCCGGCATTCACCGCGAGGTCCGCTACGAGATCACGCCGGCCGAACTGATCGCGGCGATCCGCTCGCACGGCGCCGAGCTGCCCGGCGAAAACCACGGCGCCGCGTCGCTCGCCCGCACTCCTTCCTGAAGTCCGACGGTGAGCCGCGTGCAACGCATCGGCTCACCGTTCTGCCCGCATCTCCCTGCCGCCGTCAGGCGCTTTCCGTCATTCCCCGACGCACGGTTGAAAATGGCCGATAATCGGCCCATCTGTGTAGTCTCCCCACGCGCTTCCTTTTCGGCCAGCCGTCATGCTCCGTGACCTCGTCGCCCAATACGGGCCGCTTCTCGTGTTCGCCAACGTACTCGCGGCGGCCATCGGCCTGCCCGTGCCGGCGATGCCGACGCTCGTGCTGTTCGGCGCGATGGCCGCGATGCATCCGGCGATGATCGGCTCGCAGCTCGTGACGGTGCTGGCGCTCTCGGTGCTCGGCGCGCTGATCGGCGACACCGTGTGGTACGTCGCCGGGCGGCGCTACGGCGGCACGACGCTGAAGACGATCTGCCGGCTGTCGCTGTCGCGCGATACCTGCGTGAAGAAGACCGAACGTTTCTTCGGCCGCTACGGCGTGCGCGTGCTCGCGGTCGCCCGCTTCATCCCGGGGCTGTCGCTCGTGTCGGTGCCGATGGCCGGCGCGCTCGGCACGCGCTATCGCACGTTCGCCGGCTACGATGCGCTCGGCGCCGCGCTGTGGACGATCGTCGGACTCGTCGCGGGGCTCGTGTTCTACCGGCAGATCGACTGGCTGTTCGCCGGCGCGAGCCGGCTCGGCCGCGCGGTGCTGCTGGTGATCGTCGCGCTGCTGGCGATCTATGCGGCCGTGCGCTGGATGCGCCGCCGCGCGCTGATCCGCCAGCTCGCGAGCGCGCGGATCGGGGTCGACGAGCTCGACCGCCTGCTGGGCGACGCGTCGGCGCCCGTGGTGCTCGACGTGCGTTCGCCCGAGCATCGCAAGCTCGACCCGTTCACGATTCCCGGCGCGCAGTTCGCGGACGAGCGGCGCATCGACGACATCGTCTCGCGCTATCCGCTCACGCAGAAGTTCGTCGTGTATTGCTCGTGCCCGAACGAAGTGACGGCCGCGCTGATGGCCAAGCGCCTGCTCGACGCAGGCTTCACCGATGCGCTGCCGCTGCGCGGCGGCCTCGATGCGTGGCGCGACACCGGCCGCCAGCTCACGTCGCTGGTGGAAGAGGTGCCCGCCGCGAACGATCCGGTGGCGGGCTTGCACAAGCCGGCCTGATCGAACTGACGGCAGGCCGGCCGCGCAAGACGGGAAATACCGCGGGGGACGTTGCATCCCCCTTCGATCAGAACGCGTGTAGCGGCACGTTCACGACCAGGCGATACTCGCGGTTCGTCGCGTCCGAGTAGTGCGCGGAACCGTTGTGCCACATCGCGATGAACGTGACCTTCGTGTCCTTCAGCTTGCCGCTCTGGAACGTGTACGACGGGATGAAGCCGAACTCGTGGTGACGGCCCTGTACCGGCGCGCCGTTGGCCCAGTAGATGCTCGACTTGCTCGGATCGTTCGCCGCCCCGGCGCTGCCGTCCGCACCCCAGCCCGTCACGCCCCAGACCATCGCCTTGAAGCCCGGCAGGCCCGCTTCCTTGCCGTAGAACGTGTAACGCAGCTGCAGCGACTTTTCGTGCGGCGCGTTGTAGTCGACGTCCATCGAGTTGGTCAGGAAGATACCGTTGGTTTCGTTCAGGTAGTCGAAGAACTGATCGCCGAGCACCTGCTGGAAGCCGAGCAGCAGCTCGTGCGGGCCGTGCTGCGCGGCCAGCGACAGGCTGTATGCGTTGTTGTCGATCTTGCCCTGCAGCGCGTCGCCGGTGTCGTGCGTCGAGTAGACGTTGCCGAAGCCCGTCCACTTGATCGTCTGCGTGCTGCCGATGCTGTGCTTCACCGACGCGTAGTACTGGTGCCACACGTCGTCGGCCTGGTTCGCGTACAGCGCGACTTCGCCGTTCGGCGAGTAGTCCCACGTGCCGCCGACGTAAGTCAGGCGGTTGATGCGCGTGCCGCCGTATTGCGTGGTGAGGTTGGTGAGCGTCGTGTGACCGCGCGCGTCGGTCTTCGTGAAGCTGCCGGCCTCGAGCATCACGTTCTTGAATTCGTTGCTGACGATCGTCGCGCCGAGGAACGTCGGCGGCAGTGCGCGGTTGTCGTGCTGCTCCATGAACGGGTTGTCGACGGCCTGCAGACCGTACTTGACCACCGTGTTCGAGATGCGCGCCTTGATGTCGTAGATGCCCGGGTAGGCCCACGCGAGCTGGTTGCCGCCACCGCCGCCCTTCGCGATGTGCACCATGCTGCCGGCGCCCTGGCCGCCGTCGAGCTTCAGCGCCGCATACAGCGACGCGTCGAAACCGATCCCGATCAAGCCCGTCGTAAAGCCCGATTCGAAGTTCGCCATCGCGCCCTGCACCCACGCGTGGCGGTGCGGGCCGCCCTTGCTGTCGAGCACGTCCGAATAGTTGCGGAACAGGAAGTCGAGATGGCTGTCGGCAATGAAGCCCTTCGACTTCGACTGGGCCGACGGCTCGTCCGGCGGCGTGACGGCCTGGGTCGCTTCGGCGTTGATCACGGCGTTCGGGGTCGTTGCCTGCGCAACGGTCGAGCTCGCGCCGGCGGACGGCGCAGCCTGCGCGACCGTCAACGGTGCGGGGGCCGCGTCGTCGGCGTGCGCGACGCCGGTCAGCGACACGCCCGCGAGCGCCGGCAAGCCCCATGCAAGCAGCATCTTCGATGCCGTCCCGATCGTCTTTTGCTTTTTCATCGTCATTCTCGTCTTGTGTTGATGTCGTCCACGCCGGTTGCGATCCGCTTCCAGCCCCCCGGCGAGCCCGGTTAAGGACGCGCCTTTACCCGCGGCGCGAAGGTTGTTCGCGCCGCACCCTACCCCTGTTGACCTGCCTGGTTATGTTTGCTGCGTTACTTCACGCCGCCACGCCCGCCCGGATGCACGCGACACGCGCCGCCGAGCCGTGCCGCACTTCCGGCAGCGGCACGTCCTGCGCGCACGCGTCGATCGCGACCGGGCAGCGCGTGCGAAACGCACAGCCGGACGGCGGGTTGAGCGGCGACGGCATCTCGCCCGCCAGCAGCATCGGACGGCGAGCACGCTCGCGCGCCGGCTCCGGCGTCGGCGCCGCATCGAGCAGCGCCTTCGTGTACGGGTGCTGCGGCACGCCGTACACGTCATGCCGCGTGCCGAACTCCATCACGCGGCCGAGATACATCACGAGCACGCGCTGGCTGATGGCCTTCACCACCGCCAGATCGTGCGCGACGAACAGATAGGACAACGACAGGTCGCGCTGCAGATCGCGCAGCAAGTTCACGATCTGCGCCTGGATCGACACGTCGAGCGCCGAGACGGGTTCGTCGCAGATCACGAGCTTCGGCTCGCTGATCAGCGCACGCGCGATACCGACGCGCTGGCACTGCCCGCCGGAAAATTCGTGGGGATAGCGCAGCAGGTGATGCGCATTCAGGCCGACGCGCTCGAGCATCGTGATCACGCGGCGGCGCACTTCGGTGCGGCCGAGGCCCGCGTGGTGCGTGACGAGCGGCTCCGCGACGATCTGCTCGATCGTCATGCGCGGATCGAGCGACGCGAGCGGATCCTGGAAGATCATCTGGACTTCGCGGCGCATCGCGGTGCCGCGCAGATGATCGGGCGCGACGGCATCGCCGCGCCAGCGCACCGTGCCGGCCGTCATCGGCACGAGGCCGATCAGCGCGCGCGCGAGCGTCGACTTCCCGCAGCCCGACTCGCCGACGAGCCCGACCGTCTCGCCGCGCTTCACGTCGAACGACACGCCGTCGACCGCGCGCAGCGTGCCCTTCGGCGACCACGGATAGCCGCCGAGCGGCACGCGGAAATGCACCTTCAGATCCTCGACGGACAGCAGCGTGTCGCCCGTCGCGCCGGCATTGCGGCGTGCTTCGACGCTCATCGCAGACCTCCCGCCAGATCGGCCAGCGGCCGGTGGCATGCGCGCACCGCGCCCGCCGCGCCATAGGTTTCGAGCGCGGGGCGCGCCGCACCGCAGCGCTCCTCCGCATACGTGCAGCGTTTCGCGAACGCGCAGCCGGCCGGCGCGGTGCCGGGCATCGGCGGATTGCCGGGAATCGCGACGAGCGGCGCGTCGTCCGCATCGGTCAGGCGCGGCAGCGCGTTGAGCAGGCCGATCGTGTACGGATGCGACGGCGCCGCGAAGATCGAATCGGCCGGCGCGTATTCGACGGTGCGGCCCGCATACATGACCATCACGTCGTCCGCGAGGCCCGCGACCACGCCCATGTCGTGCGTGATCAGCACGATCGCGGTGCCGCGCTCGCGGTTCAGCTCGCGCAGCAGGTCGATGATCTGCGCCTGCACGGTGACGTCGAGCGCGGTGGTCGGCTCGTCGGCGATCAGGATTTCCGGCTCGGACAGCAGCGCCATCGCGATCATCACGCGCTGCCGCATGCCGCCGGAGAACTCGTGCGGATACATGCGGATGCGGCGTGCCGCATCGGGAATGCGCACCGACTCGAGCGCCTCGATCGCGCACCGGGTCGCGTCCTTGCGCGACAGCTTGCGATGCAGCTGCAGCGTCTCGGTCATCTGCCGCTCGATCGTGAGGAACGGATTGAGCGACGTCATCGGATCCTGGAAGATCATCGCGATGCGGTCGCCGCGCACCGCGTTCAGCGCGCGCGTATCCATCTCGAGCAGGTTGTCGCCGCGATAGCGCGCCGTGCCCGTCGTCGTGCCGTTGCCGGCCAGCAGGCCGAGCAGCGCCATCACGGTCTGGCTCTTGCCCGAGCCCGATTCGCCGACGATGCCGAGCGTCTTGCCGGCCTCGAGCGAGAACGACACGCCGCTCACGGCGTCGACGGGCGGTGCATCCTTGCGCGTGAAGCGCACGCCGAGGTTGTCGACTTCAAGTAATGCTGCCATTTCAGCGATCCTTCGGGTCGAGCGCGTCACGCAGGCCGTCGCCAACGAAGTTCACGCAGTAAAGCGTCACGCACAGCATGACGGCCGGTGCCAGCAGGAGCCACGGCATCGATTCCAGTTTCTGCGCGCCGTCCTGGATCAGCACGCCCCAGCTCGTCATCGGTTCCTGCACGCCGAGGCCGAGGAACGACAGCACCGATTCGGTCAGCACGATGTTCGGCACCGAGACCGTCGCGTACACGACGACCACGCCGAGCAGGTTCGGCACGATGTGGCGCCGCACGATCGATGCCGGCGACACGCCGATCGCGCGCGCCGCATCGACGAACTCGCGGTTGCGCAGCGACAGCGTCTGGCCGCGCACGACGCGCGCCATGTCGATCCACGAGAACGCGCTGATGGTCAGCACGACCAGCAAGAACGAGCGGCCGAACAGGGTCATCATCAGGATCGCGATCAGCAGGTACGGGATCGCGTACATCATGTCGACGATGCGCATCATCACGGAGTCGACCCGGCCGCCCGCGAAGCCGGCGGTCGCGCCCCACGCGACGCCGAACAGGCCGGACACCAGCGTGCCGAGCAGGCCGACCTCGATCGACACGCGCCCGCCGATCAGCGTGCGCACGAGCAGGTCGCGCCCGAGTTCGTCGGTGCCGAACCAGTGCTGGTTCGCGAGCGTCGGCGGCAGGCTGATCGACGCCCAGTCGCTCGTCGCGGGATCGGCGGCGAGCAGCCACGGGCCGGCGAAGCACGCGAGCGTGATCAGCGCGAGCAGCACAAGGCTGAACAGGGCCGCGCGGTTGTGAAGGAAGCGCGCGAACGCGAGCGCGAGCGGCGAGCGCGAACGCGGCGGCGAGTCGGTCTGCACGGGCAGACTGACGACGGGAGTAGTCGGGGTCATCGCAGTGCCTCGCTCAATAACGGATGCGCGGATCGAGCCACGCGTATGCGAGGTCGACCAGCAGGTTGAACAGCACTGCAAACACGGTCGTCAGCACGACGAGGCCGAGCACCAGCGTGTAGTCGCGGTTGATCGCGCCGTTCACGACGAGCTGCCCGAGCCCCGGCAGCGCGAACACCGATTCGGTGACGACGGCCGCCGTGATCGACGTGATGCAGACCGTGCCGAACAGCGACACGACCGGCATCAGCGCGGGCTTGAGCGCGTGGCGCAGCACGATCGTCGAGCCCGGCAGGCCCTTCGCGCGCGCGGTGCGGATGTAGTTGCTCGACAGCGTCTCGATCATCGAGCCGCGCATCACGCGCGCGAGCAACGACACGTTGATGAAGGTCAGCAGCACGATCGGCAGCAACCGGTACTGCCAGCCGCCGTCGCCCCAGCCGCCGGCCGGCAGCCAGCCGTTGCCGGCCGACGTCTTCAGCAGGATCGCGAAGATCCACACCAGCACCGGGCCGAGCACGAACGGCGGCACGACGTTGCCGAAGTTGCCGAGCAGCATCACGAAGCGGTCGATCACGCTGTCGCGGCGCACGGCCGCGACGGTACCGAGCAGCACGCCGAACACGATCGAGACCGGGATCGACACGCCGCCCACGCCGAGACTCACGGGCAGCGCCTTCTTCACGAGATCGTTCACCGACCAGTCGACGTAGCGGAACGACGGGCCGAGATCGCCGCGCAGCAGCGAACCGAGATACAGCAGGTACTGCTTCCACAGCGGCTCGTCGAGGTGATACTTCGCGTTCAGGTTCGCGAGCGTCGCCACGGACAGCTGCTTCTCCGTATCGAACGGGCCGCCGGGCGTGAAATGCAGCAGCAGGTAGCAGACGGTGATGACGGCGAGAATCGTCGGCACCGCCCACAACGTGCGTCTCAATGCGTAGGCCAGCATGATCGCTCCGCTCAGTGCTTGATCAGGTACATGTCCTGCGACGCACGCATGTCGATCACGTTCTTCAGCGAGTAGCCGCCCACGTAGGGCTTCACGAGACGGTCGGCCGAGTACTGGAACAGCGGCACCATCGGCGTGTCGTTCATCGCCGTGTCGTGCGCCTGCGTGAGCAGCGCGGTGCGCGCCTTGTCGTCGAGCTTCTGGTTGCCTTCGTCGACGAGCGAGTCCATCTGCTTGTTGCAGTAGCCGACGGTGTTCTGCGAGCTGCCGCAGCGGATCAGGTCGAAGAAGGTCATCGCGTCGTTGTAGTCGGCGAACCAGCCGTCGCGCGCGATCTGCACCTTGCCGTCATGCCGTTCCTTCATCAGCACCTTGAACTCGACGTTCTCGAGCTTCGTGTTGATGCCGAGCTTCGTGCGCCATTCCGATGCGGTGAACAGCGCGACCTTCTTGTGCAGGTCGTTGGTGTTGTACGTAAGCGTGAACGACAGCGGCTTCGCGTCCGAGTAGCCGGCCTGCTTGAGCAGGTCCTTCGCGGTCGCGACACGCTTGGCCATCGGCCACGACGCCCATTCCGGCGTGAACGGCTGCGCGCCCTTCGTGCCGTTCGGCATCAGCCCGTACATCGGCTTCTCGCCGGCCTGCGTGAGCTTCGACGTCAGCACGTCGCGATCGATCACCATCGACAGCGCCTGGCGCACGCGCTTGTCCTTGAGCGCCGCGTCGCTGTTGTTCAGGTAGTAGTAGTAGGTCGCGAGCTGCAGGCCCGGGCGCAGCTCGCCGCCGAACTGCTTGCTGACCTGCTGGAAGATGCCCGACGGGATCGAGTAGCTGTAGTCGATCTGGCCGGCCTGGTACATGCGCATCGCGGTTTCGTCGCTTTCGATCGGCAGGTACGTGACCTTGTTGATCACGACCTTCGACGCGTTCCAGTACTTCGCATCCTTGGTCGCCACGATGCGGTTGTTCGGCTGCCAGTCGACGAGCTGGTATGCGCCGTTGCTGACGATGTTGCCGGGGCGCGTCCATGCGTCGCCGAACTTCGCGACGGTGTCCTTGTTCACCGGTGCGAGCGGCGCCATCGCGGTCAGCTCGGGGAAGAACGCGACGGGCACGTCGGTCGTCACTTCGAGCGTGTACGGGTCGACGGCGCGCACGCCGAGCGTCGTCGGCGCGGCCTTGCCGGCGATGATGTCCTTCGAGTTCTTGATGAACTCGACGAGGATCGTGTACTTCGAGCCCGTCTTCGGATCGACGAGACGCTGCCACGAATAGACGAAATCGGCGGCCGTCACCGGCTGGCCGTTGCTCCACTTCGCATCGTGGCGCAGCTTGAAGATCCACGTCTGCGGCGTCTTGCGCTCCCACGACTGCGCGACGCCCGGCACGACCTGGCCGGCCGCATCGATGCGGGCGAGCCCTTCGAACAGATCGAGGCCGATCGTGTTGCCCGTCCACGATTCGATGTGCGCCGGGTCGAGCGACTCGACTTCGGCGGGCACCTGGCGCGTCAGGTCCTGTTGAGGAGCGAGCGCGACGTTCGACGGAACGGTCACGGCGTGAGCGGCGGGCGTCGTCAGGGCGAGCGCGGCCAGCACGGCCGACATGGCATGCAAGGATTTCATCGTGGCGGTCTTGAGAAGGTTGTTCGGTGAGCGTCGCGCGGCGAATGCCGCGGTTACGCTTGAGACGCTGACGGGTGCAGCGATTGGGGAGGCCCGTGGTTCTCGTATTGCATCTTAGTATTCCTTACGTTTCTTTCGACAGGCATTCCGTCTCTGAAACGAAGGAATACCTGTGCGTTAGAACAGCCTCGGTGTACCGACCCAGACCACCACCGACTCGATCTTCGCGGTGTTGACCCAGCTGTGCGGGACCGTCGACTGATAGTGCGAGCTGTCGCCGGCCTGCAGGACGAACGTCTTGCCTTCCAGCGTCAGCGACACTTCCCCTTCAATCACATACAGGAATTCCTCTCCCGCATGCGTCGTTACTTCCGACCGCTTCTGCCCCGGCGGCAACCGCACGAGGATCGCCTCGAGCTGACGCCCTTCGGACACGTTCGTCAGCCTCGCGAACAAATTCGCCGAATCGGCGAATCCGAAGAAGCGCAACTGCTCGCCTCTGCAGACCGAGCGTTCCTCGCTCGGTGTGTCCACGAAGTACTGCACCGTCACGCCGAGCGCCTGTGCGATACCGGCCAGCGACGTCAGCGACGGCGACGCGAGCCCGCGCTCGACTTGAGACAGAAACGGCTTCGAAATACCCGCGGCGGTAGCGGTGTCGTCGAGCGTGCGCTTGAGTCGTTGGCGCAACGCGCGAATCTTGCTGCCCAGAGCGGCAGCGTCTGCCGATCGCGAGTTTTCAGTGGGGGAAACCATAGCAGGCCGAAAAGTGGTCGTCAAAAAATGTTTGATGGAAAGTAACTAAGTTAAATCGAGATGCCTTAATCTTCAGGTTCGCACACGTCTTCGGTGTCGAGCCCGGTGCACTAAACAGGGCACGAAGCGTGCGAAACGACGCGCTATCTTGCCAGACTCGCCGGCTTCACAGGCAAGCTGCAAGCGGCTCTCCGGGAATTTGCGGAGAACGGGCGCAGAGCTTACAAGTAAATGACGAGACAAATGTTCCTGAAAGCTGCTGCCATATTGGGAGTTTCCCTGAGTGGCGCGGACCCGACGCACCGGACCGGCAAACGTTACCATTCGCGCGCCGGTCGGGGCCGCGCGCCGCCTTGTCTGGCGGTGTCCGACCCCGGCCCGGGCTAACCGCCCGACTGCTCCATCGCCGACGCAAAGCCTACCCGGCCACCGTGCTCCGGCGCCAGTTCGACCCCAAGGCGACGCGCGATCCGCGCCGTCCGTTTGAAACGAGATTGATGATGCACGCACCTGTTTCACAAACCCGATCGTTTACGACGGTCTTCCTCATCGAAATGTGGGAGCGCTTCGGCTACTACGGCATGGCCGCGCTTCTGGTCCTCTTCATGGTCGACCGGCTCGGTTTCACCGACAGCCATGCGAACCTGACCTGGGGCGCGTTTACCGCGCTCGTCTACGCGTCGCCGTCGATCGGCGGCTGGATCGGCGACAAGGTGCTCGGCGCCCGTCGCACGATGATCATCGGCGCGGCCGTGCTGTGCGCCGGCTACCTGATGCTGGCGGTGCCGAACGACGCGCTGGCGTACATGTACGCGTCGCTCGGCGTGATCGTCGTCGGCAACGGCTTGTTCAAGGCCAACGCGGCGAACCTCGTGCGCCGCATTTACGAAGGCGACGACGCGCGCATCGACAGCGCGTTCACGATCTACTACATGGCGGTCAACATCGGCTCGACCGTGTCGATGCTCGCGACGCCGTGGATCAAGGATCACTGGGGCTGGCACACCGCGTTCGCGGTCTGCTGCGGCGGCATGCTGCTCGCGATCCTGAACTTCATGCTGATGCACCGCACGCTCGCGCACATCGGCTCGCAGCCCGACGACGAACCGATCCGCTGGAAGCGCCTCGGCGGCGTGGCGGCAGGCGGCGTCGCGCTCGCGCTGATCACGCTGTACGTGCTGCAGCACAAGCAGCTCGCGGTCGCCAGCGTGTGGACGGCCGCGTTCGCGATTCTGGCGATCTTCGCGTACATGATCGCGAAGTCGGAGCGTTCGGAGCGCGCGGGCCTGATCGCGGCGCTGGTGCTGATCGGCCAGGTGATCCTGTTCTTCATCTTCTACGTGCAGATGTCGACGTCGCTGACGCTATTCGCGCTGCGCAACGTCGATCCGCGCTTCATCCTGTTCGGCACGACGCTGTTCACGTGGAGCGCCGCGCAGTTCCAGGCACTGAACCCGATCTGGATCATGATGCTGAGCCCGCTGCTCGTGTGGATCTACAACGCGTTCTCGAAGAGCGGCCGTGACCTGCCGGTCGCGGCGAAATACGCATTCGGCTTCGGCGCGGTGGCGGCCGGCTACCTGGTGTTCACGATCAGCGGCCGCTACGCGGTCGATGGTCGCGTGTCGTCGTGGTTCATGGTGTGGGGCTACGGCCTCTACTCGCTCGGCGAACTGCTGGTGAGCGGCCTCGGCCTCGCGATGATCGCCCGCTACGTGCCGGCGCGCATGAGCGGCTTCATGATGGGCGCGTATTTCGTCGCGACGGGTGTGTCGCAGTATCTGGGCAGCGTCGTCGCGAACTTCGCGCAGATGCCGTCGCACGACCTGCCGGCCACCGAATCGCTGCCGCTCTATCTTTCGCTGTTCGAGAAGCTCGGCTGGCTCGCCGCGATCGGCATGCTGCTGGCGCTGCTGCTGCTGCCGATGATGAACCGCCTGTCGCGCCAGCATCAGCGCTGCGCGGACGAGCGCCGCGAGGAAGAAGCGGTGCAGGCGCAGGCGATGGCCTCGGCTCAGTAAGTACTATCCCTCGGCGTGCGGCATGCACGCCACATTCTCCCGCCAGCACGGCCAGCACGTCCTACACTGGTTGCAACGGCGCAACCGTTCCATCGCGGTGCGCACTGGCGGGAGAACATCATGAAAAGCAAAACGACTCGGCTCTTGAGGATACTGTCGGACATCCGGCACGCGCAGCGCTGCACCGCATTGCGCGCGGCACGGGCCGCGGCCGAAGCCGACGCGGTGCTCGCGCAGGAGGACGATCCGAAGTCCGACGAACGCGACGACACCGAATCCGACGACGCGACGGCGGCCCCCCGCTCCCGCATCGGCTCACCTCACTGAGCGTTCCGACGCCGCGCGGGCTCCTTGCCTGCCGCCCGCGCGCGCTCCCGCGCCGCTCATGCGGCCGCGCCGCGCCAGCGCGCGAACCACGATCCCGATCCGGCCACGGCCATCATCAGCCCCACCGCGCACGCGTCGGCCGCGAGGCCCACGCCGATATGCCGCAGCTCGGCGCCGTTCGCGACCGGATGCAGCAGCGAATCGATGACGAGCGAGATCGCCGCGCCCGCGACGAAGCAGATCAGGCCGCGCCGGCCGACCGCGACGACGGGCTGCACGGCGTGCGCAATGCGCGCGATCCAGCCGTAGCGCACGCAGTCGGCCATCAGCCACGCGAGAGCCACGAAGCTCACGATGCGCGGCAGCGCGAGATCGCGCTTGAGCACGCCTTCCGGCACCGGCAGCCCCGAGAACAGCTTGTAGCTCGCGCAGCCGAGCACGATCGCACACGCGACGCCGGTCGCCGCGGCACTCCAGCGCCCGAGCGCGACGTGCCGATAGAACGGCTGGCTGCGCGCGAGCACGCCGCCGACGAACATCAGCTGCCACGCGAACGGGTTGAAGCTCCAGCGGAACGCATCGGTGTCCAGCAGTTCGGGGCCGAGCCAGCCGGCCGCGAGCCACGACGCCGCGCTGAACGCGACGAGCAGCCACGGGTGGCGACGCGCGAACGGCACGACGACCGGCGACGCGAGCGCGAACAGCACGTACATCGGCAGCACCGACGCGAGATACGGCTGGCGCTGGAACGTGAGCAGCTCGGCCGCGCCCGTGAGCGGCGACGCGAGCATCACGCTGACGTCGTCGAGCGCGAGGTTCGGCGCGTCGATCCCGTAATGGTCGAGCACGGCGGACGCGACGAGCATCAGCGTCGACGTCGCGAGAAACGCGCGATAGATCTGCATCGCGCGGTGCACGAACCGCCGCTGCGCGGCGCGCGCACCGTGCCGGTCGGCGATCGCGCCGTAGGCGCTCGCGGTCGCGAAGCCGCCGAGGAACACGAACACCTCGGCCGCGTCGCACAGCGCGAACGCATGGAGCGTCACGCGCGACAGCACGCTCGCACTGATGTGATCGACGACGATCATCAGCAGCACGATCCCGCGGAAGAAATCGACTTCGATCAAGCGGCCGCCGCGCGCCGGCGCAGCCGCGGCGGCGGGCGGCATGCTCAGCGACATGGCCGCACCCGCGCGAGCACGGCGCGGCATGCACCGGTGGAGGAGTCGAAAGGAAGAAGGCGCAGCCGATCAGCGGCGATACGCGTATGCTCGCATCGCGCCAGCCCGGCCGGCCCGGCACGGAGATGACCGTTCATGGAAAAGCCGCATACGAAGAGAAGACGGTCAGATCAGTCTAGTGTCCGGGTGGGGGATACCCTAAGTAACAAAATGCAACGGAATCTTCTGTTCGATTACACGGGTGACGGCGGTGATACGAAGCTGGCGACGCGGTCAGCGTGACGTCAGTGCGTCGCCAGTTCGACGCCAGGATCGCGGGAATTCGACGCGACGAACGCGCAACGCGTAGCCCGTTTCCGCGCGGCGGTCGTGCCGCGAAAGACAACGCTCAGCGACGCGCGGGCAGGCGCCGCATCAGCATCGCGCTGTGCCACGCGGTCAGCGCGACGGCGACCCAGATCGGCCCGTACGTCGCGAGCTGCGCGACGCTCAGCGTCTCGCCGAGCAGCAGCAGCGACACCGCGACGAGCAGCACGGGCTCGACGTAGCCGAGGATGCCGAACAGCGCCATCGGCAGCATCCGGCTTGCCTTCAGGTAGCTCGCGAGCGCGAGCGTGCTGAGCACGCCGAGCCCCGGCAGCAGCGCGGCCCACAGCAGCGGATGGCCGGCGACCGGCGTCGCGCTCGTCGATACCATCGCGAGCGCGAACGGACACAGCAGCACGATCTCGACCGCGAACGCGGCCAGCGAATCGGCGTTGATCCGGCGGCGCAGCACGAAATACGGCGGATAGCCGAGCGCGACCACGAGCGTCGGCCACGCGAACGCGCGCGTCGCCCACACCTCGTGCGCGACGCCGAGCGCGGCGAAGGCGACCGCCGCCCATTGCAGCGGATCGAGCCGTTCGTGATAGTAGAAGCGGCCGACGAGCACCATCGTCAGCGGCAGCAGGAAATAGCCGAGCGACACTTCGAGCATGCGCCCGTGCAGCGGCGCCCACAGGAACAGCCACAGCTGCAGGCCGAGCAGCGCCGCGCTCACCGGCAGCGCGATCAGCAGGCGCCAGTCGCGCACGCTGCGTCGAACGAGCTCGACGAGCGCGGGCCAGCGGCCGCGCAGCGCGATCAGCGCGAGCGCGCCCGGCGCGGTCCACACGATGCGCCACGCGAAGATGTCGAGCCCCGTGAGCGGCGCGAGCAGTTTCGCGTAAGCGGACATCAGCGCGAACAGCGTCGACGCCAGCACCGACAGCACGATGCCGCGCCCGGCCTCCGGATACCCCGTCATGTTGTTTTCGCCTTACTGCTGCTGGAAGCGATCGAAGCGCCTTTCGATCAGACGTTCCTCGAACGTGACCTCGGTCACGCGTGCGGCCGGCGGCCCGTGGCGCAGCCACGCGAGCATCCGGTCGATCTGCGCGCCGGGGCCCTGGATCATCGCCTCGACGCTGCCGTCCTCGAGATTCGCGACCCAGCCGCGCAGCTTCAGCGCATGCGCCTCGCGCACCGTCGCGTGACGGAAGCCGACGCCCTGCACGACGCCGCGCACCCGCACGTAGTAGGTCTCGATCCGTTCGTCCAGTTCATTACGGCTCATCGCGTCGCCCTCCTGTTGCATTCAAGCCCGGCATTGTAGTCGCGTCGGCGGCTTCCTACACGCACCCGGCAGGCCGGGCGTCGGCCGCCGCCCGATGCGGCCGCCACGCGCGGCGCTCGCGTCGCCGGGCGCGCCGACCACGTACAATCTCGCCGACGCACAACCGCCGCGCCGCCCGCGCGGCCCTGAAGGAAACGCATGACTGATACCACCCGCGATCTCGTTCTCGTCACCGGCGCGTCCGGTTTCGTCGGCTCGGCCGTCGCGCGCATCGCGCAGCAGAAAGGCTATGCGGTGCGTGTGCTGGTGCGCCCGACCAGCCCGCGCACGAACGTCGCGGATCTCGACGCCGAGATCGTCACCGGCGACATGCGCGACGAGACGTCGATGCGCGCCGCGCTGCGCGGCGTGCGCTACCTGCTGCACGTCGCGGCCGACTACCGGCTGTGGGCGCCGGATCCGGACGAGATCGAGCGCGCGAACCTCGAAGGCGCGGTCGCGACGATGCGCGCGGCGCGTGCCGAAGGCGTCGAGCGGATCGTCTACACGAGCAGCGTCGCGACGCTGAAGGTCACGAGTGCCGGCGATCCGTCCGACGAAAACCGGCCGCTGACCGCCGAGCAGGCGATCGGCGTGTACAAGCGCAGCAAGGTGCTGGCCGAGCGCGCGGTCGAGCGGATGATCGCCGACGAAGGGCTGCCGGCCGTGATCGTCAATCCGTCGACGCCGATCGGCCCGCGCGACGTGAAGCCGACGCCGACCGGCCGCATCATCGTAGAAGCCGCGCTCGGCAAGATTCCCGCATTCGTCGATACCGGCCTGAACCTCGTGCACGTCGACGACGTCGCGCACGGCCACTTCCTCGCGCTCGAGCGCGGCCGGATCGGCGAGCGCTACATCCTCGGCGGCGAGAACCTGCCGCTGCAGCAGATGCTGGCCGACATCGCGCAGATGACGGGTCGCAAGGCGCCGACGATCGCGCTGCCGCGCTGGCCGCTCTACCCGCTCGCGCTCGGCGCGGAGGCCGTCGCGAAGTTCACGAAGAAGGAACCGTTCGTGACCGTCGACGGGCTGCGGATGTCGAAGAACAAGATGTATTTCACGTCCGCGAAGGCCGAGCGCGAGCTTGGCTACCGCGCGCGTCCGTACCGCGAAGGGCTGCGCGACGCGCTCGACTGGTTCGGCTCGGCGGGCTATCTGAAATAGCACAACGCGGCGTGCTTCACGCCGCTTTGCGCACTTTGTTACACGTCGCTGACGGACCGGCACCGGCGCAGCGGTTAAAATCGCGGGTCTTACGCAGAGAAGACACGCATGAACCTGAACGATCAGATCGATTCGCTCAACGCGGGCGTCGATCAGCTGCTCCACGATCACCACGCCGCGCAGCAGGCGGCACGCAGCGCGGAAGCGTTCGCGCGCGCCGCCGCGGCGGAAGCCCAGGCCGCCGCCGAGCGTCACGCCGCCGCGGAGACCGAAGCGCTGGCCGCCGCGCAGCGCCACACGGCCGCAGCCGCCGACGCCACCGCCGCGCAGCAGCGCCACGCCGATGCCACCGCCGCGGCCGAAGCCGCCGCCCAACGCCACAACGAAGCCGCCGCGCAGGCCGAAGCCGCCGTCCAGCGACACACCGAAGCGACCGCGCTGACCGAAGCGCTCGCGCAGCGTCACGCGGATGCGGAAGCCGCGTCGCAGCGCCATGCGGCCGCGATCGCCGAAGCCGAGGCGGCCGCGCAACGTCATCACGCCGCCGCGACCGAAGCGGAAGCCGCCGCGCAGCGTCATGCCGCCGCCACCGCGGAGGCCGCGGCCGCCGCGAAACGCCACGCGGATGCGACCGCCGAAGCCGAGGCCGCGACGCAACGTCACGCGGCCGCGATCGCCGAGGCCGAAGCGCTCGCGCAGCGTCATCTGCAGGCGATCGCCGAAGCGGAAGCCGCCGCGCAGCGCCACGCCGATGCGACCGCCGAAGCGCAAGCCATCACGCAGCGCCACACTGAAGCCATCGCGCAAGCCGACGCGGCCGCGCAACGCCACGCGCAGGCCACTGCCGAAGCCGAGGCCGTCGCGCAACGCCACAGCGAAGCGATCGCGCAGGCCGAAGCGGCCGCCGAGCGTCACGCGAAGGCGATCGCCGACGCGGAAGCGCTCGTCGAAGCTGTTGTGAAGGACGCGGCGACGAACCCGGCGGCGTCCGACAACGCGATGGCCGTTGCGGCCGTCGCGGCCGAAGTCGTCGAGCCGGTTGTCGAACCCGCTGCCGCGCCAGTTGCCGCCGATGAAGGCGCTTCGGCGCCGGCCGATGCGAGCACCGCCGTCGTCGCGACGAACGGCGCCGCCGGCGCGATCGAAGTCGCCCCTATCGAAGCCGCGGACACGCCCGCGGACAAGCCGACGCTGCACGTCGCTCGCCCGTCGCAGAACGAACTGACGCTGACCGTCAACGGCCAGTCGATCACGCTGCACCCGGAGCAACTGGGCCAGCTGATCGAGGAACTCGCGCATGCGCGCGCGTCGATGCAGCCGGAACCGCCGCCCGGCATCCCGGCCGGCTGGCGCTTCGTGACGACGAAGAACCCGATGATGGCCGTGCAGAAGCAGTCGAACGGCGACCGCCTGCTGGTCGCGCGCCACACCGGCTACGGCTGGGTGCCGTTCACGTTCTCGCCGGACGTCGTGATCCAGATGTACATGATGCTGACGCAGCGGTAAGCGGGCGCAGCACCGCCGCAAAGAAACAGCCCGATCGGTTCGCACCGATTGATCTATACCCCGAGGGGTCGAATTTTCCGTTCGTCCCCCGGGGTATTTTTTATGACGCTGACCCACTTGAGGATTCAAGGGCTGTGTGCGCTGTCACATATTCAAATCTCTGATTGGCTCACAACTAGTCGCGAAATATCTGTCAAGGCTGACAGGTTTTTGGATCGCTTGATTGACAGCAGCAAAAGTAGTTCGTAAGGTTTAATTTTTTGTGGCGCGCCGACTGGCTTTTACAATCTTTCGGATATGTACCGTGCATGACTGGAAGATTGAAACGCCGATCGACAAGCGGGGGTAAGCTGCACGGCACGGGTAATCGTCGAGACCTGAGAGCACAAAATAACAATGAATCCAACAGAACTTATCCGCGCCGTCACGGCGCAGTTTCCGAACTTTGAACGGCTGCTATCCGGCTTCACACAATCGCGCCGGTTGCTGCAAGTGCAGTTCGCCCCATCGATGGGCCTGCCGGGCAATGCCGTCTTGCCACATCAACTCACTTCAAGCGAAGGTATTTGCGAGCCGCTCAGGTTCACCCTGCAAGCGCTATCCAGCGATATTTCAATGCCACTGAAGGCATTCATCGGTGCGCCCGTGGCGTTCCAGGTAGGCGACGTCGCAGGTACTGAACGAACCATTTGTGCAATCGTTTGCGAAGCGCGTCAATTGGCCGCCGATGGCAGTTTCGTGCTTTACGAATTCGTGTGCACCGACGCGCTTTCATTGCTTGATCGACGGGTAACCTGGCGTGTATTTCGCGATGCATCGGTTGTCGACATTTCACACGCGATCATTCAAGAGCATACGACTGGCAATCAGGTCATCGGTGCAGCGTTTCGACTCGATACAAGTGCGCTCGGCACCTATCCAAGTCGTGGGTTCACGATGCAGGCGAAGGAAAGTGACCTCGCATTCATGACTCGCTTGTGGCGTCGCGAAGGCATTAGCTGGTACTTCACGCACGCAATCGAGAATGGCGCACCTGTTCACACATTGAATCTTGTCGACAGAACGGACGCATGGAAGGCAAATCCGGCCGGCCTTGTACGCTTCAATCGTGCGGACGCGACGGAACCGGACGACACGATTTTCGCGTGGGAGGCGTACAGAGAACTTGCCCCCGGTGCCGTGTATGCGGCATCACATGATTATCAAACCGCCGGTGTCAAACAACTTGACACCACGACTTCACAGGACCAAGGCGAACACGGTAAAGCCCTTGCCGCGACGCTAACCCAATATTGGTACGACTCGCCGCACGTCGCGGAAAATGCCGACCACTACGAACAGGTTATGCAGCGTCGCCAGCTTGCGCTCTCGCAAGGTGCAAAGCACTTTGCCGGTCAAAGTGTCGTTCGCGCATTCGTGGGTGGCTCAGGCACCGTCTTTTCGATGGCTGGCCATCCGGAGATCGACAAGCATTCCGCCGAAGACCGTCGCTTCGTGTTGACGCATGTGGAGACGCAGGTGCGAAACAGTCTTCTCCCGAATTCCCCCGGGAAAGGCAGGTTCGCAATCGAAGAGGATAGTCCGGTCCTCAATCGCTTCGAGTGTGTTCGAGCATCGACGCATATCGTTCCGAAGTGGGACGCGTCCTGCGTTCCGGCCGTCGGTCCAATCAGTGCACGCGTGGTCGGAAACGGTGAAGTTGATGTGGACGAACAAGGGCGGATATGCGTGCAATTCCTGTTTGCCCGGCGAGACGACCATCCCGATAGCGGCGCAAGCGGCACACCACGCGACTCCGCGCGTGTGCGCGTCGCGCAACCGTGGGCGGATGCGCAATCCGGGACAGCGTTCTGGCCCCGGGTCGGTTCCGAGGTTCTCGTTCTATTCATGCAGAACGATCCGGATAAGCCGATCGTAGTCGCAAACATGTTCGACGCGCGACATGCGCCCGTGCAGTTCGCCAGCGCAGGCGATTTGCCCGACAACGCGCCGCTATACGGCATTCGGTCGAAGGAAATCGGCGGTCCTGGCTATGGCGAACTGCAATTTGATGACACGACCGCACAGACCAAGACCAAACTCTCCTCAGAACACGGCAAAACTCAACTGAATCAGGGCTGGATCGGCCATCCTCGCAACAAGGGTGTATCGGAAAAGCGCGGCGAGGGTTTCGAACTTCGCACCGATCTGGCGGGCGCAATTCGTGCCGCACGCGGGATGCTCCTTTCAACAGATGCCCGCAACAATGCAAGCGGACGCGTGCTGGATCGGGCTGAATTGACCGGTCAATTGGAACTCGCGTTATCTATCGCGAAGAGGCTGAGCGAACTGTCGTCGACGCATGACGCCTACGAAACGGATACAGGTCCGCAAGAGAAGTTGACGAAAAGCATTCGTGAGTGGACAGACGACGGCGGAGCGGCAGCGATCGGCGTTACTGCGCCGGACGGTATCGCGATGTCCAGCCCGGCAAACGTTCTTGCTGTCGCAGGCGGGAATGTTGAATCGGTAGCAGCTCAGGATGCGAACATCAGCGCCGGTCGGCGCATTTTGATGCGCGCCGCGCAGGGGCTATCGGCATTCGCCAAAGCCGGGATGAAGCTTATGGTGGGATCGGGCGACCTGACCATTCAGGCGCACCAAGGCAAGGGTGAGATCGGCACGTCCGAGCGTTTGCATATTTACTCGCTGGAAAAGCTGATTCTGGAAGCACCGGAACTGGAACTGCGAACAAACGGCGCAGTGATAAAAATTTCGAACGGGAAGATCGTCCAATCGTCGACAGGTGAGCATCGGATTGAATCGAGCGGCTTTCAGGCAGTGACGGGCGGCGGCGGTACGGCCGACCTACCGAACATGCCGACTTCGTCAATGAAGACGGACGAACGGTTTAAGGTGGTCGGCCCAGACGGCAAGCCGCATGTTGGGCTCGCGCACGAGGTTCTGGATGATGCCGGTGGCATTCGCGATCAGGGAAAGCTAGGGGCCGATGGCACGCACTCGCAGCTCGCGAACGATAGCGAAATTCGGCCGGTTACATTCCGGCCGGTTGACTGAACACAGAAAAATATCAATAGAAATGGCTACCGCTGAAACTGCAAACGAGAATTCCGAGTGTGGAGTAAAGCAAGCGTATCGTCGCATTCCGCTTCGGTTCGATGTGAACGGCAACCCGTACTTTGATAGCGTTATGAGTCCGGAATCGTTCAAAGTATGTGCGCTCGGTAAACTACCGCCGCGGCACGTCATTCCTGTGATTTTCGTGCCGGGTATCATGGGAACGAATCTCTGCGGCAACAAGAACGCGACCAAGCCTGGCGAACCCGCATGGAGTCCGCCTAACGGCAAGATGGCGGGGCTAGGCGAATGGTTCCGGCGACTGCATCAAAGCGCCGCGGCCAGACAAATGCAGATTGGCCCTGAGCGAGTCGAAGTGGACCGCAGCGGAAAGGTAAATATTCCACGATATTTGTTCTCGTTGACGAATGACGAGGCGAAGCGACGTGGATGGGGAGAAATTCACTTCGATAGTTACGGCGGGATTCTTGCTGAACTTGAATATGCGTTGAACGAACCGTTCGTCGAACCCGAACTGCCTTCCGATGCCCAAAAGCCGAAGGACGTTTGGCAAGTAGCTCAGACACTAGAGCGAATCGTAAAGAATCAGAAGGTCGACGTTCGCAAGGAGTGGAACCCGCAGGGTGTGACAATCGAGCCGCTTGCGTCGGATGAATTCTCTCGAGTGTCGCAGTACTACTATCCGGTATGGGTATGTGGTTACAACTGGCTTGCTTCAAACGACGCATCTGCGGATCAACTCATCAAACGTATCGACGAAGCCATCGAGTATTACAAGAAAGGTTCCTATTGGATTTCTACCGGCAAAGTCATCATCGTCACACACTCAATGGGCGGACTTGTTGCGCGCCGTGCTGCGCAAAAACTGAGCGGCCGCGGAAGCACAACGTCGAGCGATGACAGGCGAGTCGGAGGAACAGAAAAATCGGACGACGCGAACGAAACGCAAGTCAAACCGCTGGACTCCGGGGGAGCGACGGACGGATCAGCTAGCGGCACGACAAGCAACGCAGGACCGGATACTGTGTTAGGTGTCGTCCATGGAGTGCAACCGGTGGGCGGCGCGCCTGTTGTGTATCGGCGCTTCCGCGCGGGTACTGAAGTGAACGGGACGTTCAATATCGAAGGTGCGCTGGTGGCGGAAATCATGGGATGGAGCGCAGCCGATATTGTGTGCGTGATGGGAAATTCGTCCGGTCCGCTGGAACTCTTGCCGACCAAGCACTTCGCGCCAGGATGGCTAAAGTTTACACGGTATGCCAACGGGAAAAAAACCGAAGCAATGCCCGCGCTTCCGCTATCGAATCCGTATGCAGAAATTTACTCCACTACAGTGAAAGACGTTTGGTGGGGAATGGTTAATGAATCACTCATTAATCCAGCCGGCCTGAACAATGACGTCGGCTCCAAAGATATCAATCGTTACTCCAAGGCCATCGGAAAAGCAGAGGATTTTCACGATGCCTTGCAACTGTATTGCCATCCGGTTACCTATGCATATTATGGCGCAGACAAAAAACAGGTTTCTTTCGGAAGCGTCACCTGGTCCACCAAAGACGAAGTCGGCTCCGAATTTGAATGGCAACTCCCCACACTAAAAACCAACGACTTCGATTTATTTGGAAAATCCACGTTGAAGGTAGCCCAACAAAAAGCGATTTTTAAGTTGGAAAATGCACCACCGCCACCTAAAAATGATCAGATCAGCGATACCACATTTTCCGGAGACGGAACGGTCCCATTCGACTCCGGGAATTTGATTGTCGAAAGTGGTTCTCAGCCCGTCACATTTCGCATGTCTGGCTTCGATCATCAAATGTCGTACAACAACGAACCCGTGCGCGAGTGTGTGTTATGGTGCATCGCGAAGATCGTACAACTCGCGCCACCAGTCCAGCAAACTGGCGCGTCTACTCAGGGAAGCGCATGAAGGTACAACGACTAATTGCATTGACCCTCACATTTTTGTCTATGACTTGTATGGCTGGCGAACCGAACATGAATGACTCGAAGACATACTGTGTTGGCCGATTCCTTGTCGATGTTCCGGCAAACATGGAACTATATGCGCAGATGGGCGAATATATGTTTGGCCCCGTTCAAACAAATACGCGATACCCAAATATCGCAGCCTTCCAAAAAAGAATGCAGGAACGGGAAGCCGGCCTTAAAAGACCGGAGGGTAAAAGTGATCTTGCATTTGATCGCGCGATCGACTTGCGTACCAACGGGGTGGTATTTCTTAAATCAACCACTCTCTATGGGCGAAAGATTGAAGGATTTGAAGCTTACAAATGGATTAATGGACGGACGTTCTTCATTGACGCAGACGGATTTGACACGGACAAATACGCAGCGCTAACCGAGAAGCTGCAAAGTAAATTCTTGCCAAGTCTTCGCGCCCGCACTCCGAATGAAATTCCTACACAAGCGGGGTTTTGCCTGAGAGACGGCTTTTTCGCAGATGATGGGAAGACATCTCAACACGAAATTGCGTCGATTACGTTCAAATTATCGAGTGCACCGGGACTGCTCATTCATGTAACAACGATGACCGCGAAGCCGGATGCAAAATCGTTGCTGCAGCGCGTCGATAGTGGCGTAGTGCCGGGCGCACTGCAATCTCTTGTGTCAGGAATTCGCACATTGCGGCGCGGCGAGCACGATGTGAATGGCCGCAAGGGTGAGGAAGGCCTATGGTCGCTCCCCACCGACGCAGGTTTCCGGGCCTATCAGTTTCATTGGGAAGCGCAAGGGGAACACTTGCAGCCACTGAAACCTACGCTTTCGGTTGAATTGACGACGCGCGAGGATCAACGCCCTGGTTTGACGGAAGAACAAGCAACCAAGCTATTCGAGTCGATTGTGAACTCAGTACGGCTACGCCCAACATCCGGTGGAGGCCAAGTAAGTACAGCAGGGACGCCGCCGGTTCCCTTAAACAGCATCGTGCAGACTGGGGCGGCCTGTCCCCGCAGCGGCTGGTGGACGTGTCCTGAAGCGAATGGGCTTTCCGTGGTCGGCGGTAGCCGTCAATACTTCGAACTCGGAGCGGTCATGCCATCGATCGAAATATTGAATCAACCAGGCATTCTGGACCGTGTGTTGGGTCGGGAGTCAAAGCACAGCGTGCCGACAACGTGGACGCTGGTTGCAGTTGACGACGTTGCGCCGCCGGGCGCGGTGGATGAGGGCAACGCTGCCCCGCAAGGGTGACGGAGAACGACGACCGATGCGTAACGTTATTCGAGTAGGTGACGCGACCGACCATGGTGGACAAGTCCAGGGCGGCGCATCAAATTTTGACGTAGACGGCAAAGCAGTCGCCCGAATGGGCGATCCCTGTATCTGCCCGATTGAAGGGCATCAAGTCTGCGTAATCGCGGAAGGCGACCCGAACTTCGTGGTTGAGGGTCGCCCGGTAGCGTTCGATGGGCACAAGACGACATGCGGCGCAACGCTGCGCTCCAGCATGTCGGAATTCGGTATCACCTGATCGCTCATTGGTGTTCGACGTAGCGCAACAGAAAGCAGACAGCCCGATCGGTTCACACCGATCGGGCTGTCTGCTTTCCGAGGCCTGGAAGTCAGCCGGCACACGCCGGCATCCTTCAGTTCAACGCTCCACCGGCGCCTGCACCCGCGCCTTCCACTGGCCGCCCTTGCCGCGCCAATAGCGCCACGCGGACGCGAACGTCGCTCCGACGTAGAACAGCGCGACGAGCGGCAGCGCGGGCGCCCACAGCGGCGAGCGCCGGTAGTAGCGCAGCATCGGCGCATACGCGGTGCACATCGACGCCCACGCGAGCCACGCCGGCCACGCGCGCGCACCGTACGCCAGCGCGGCGACGGGCGGCACGAGGTAGATGATCGTCATCCCGAGCAGCGTGCCGGCGAGCAGCAGCGGCGAATAATGGAGCTGCGTGAACGCGGTGCGCGCGATCATGTTCCAGATGTCGCGCCAGCTGTCGTACGGACGCAGCGACACGCTGCGCTCGGCCAGATCGAGCCGGATCGGATGCCGGCCGCTGCCGCGATGCTTGATCTGCGCGGCGAGGCTGCAGTCGTCGATCAGCGCGCCGCGGATCGATTCGATGCCGCCCGCCTCCTCGAGCGCGCTGCGCTTGACCAGCATGCAGCCGCCCGCGGCGCCGGCCGTCCGGTTGCGCGGATTGTTGATCCACGAGAACGGATAGAGCTTCGCGAAGAAGAACACGAACGCCGGGATCAGCGCCTTCTCCCAGAACGAATCGCAGCGCAGCCGCACCATCAGCGACACGAGATCGCGCTGTTCGGCCTGCGCGCGCGTGACGAGCTGGGCGACGGCGTCGGGCGGATGGCCGATGTCGGCATCCGTCAGCAGCAGGTAGTCGGCCGGCAGCCCGAGCGTGCGCACCGCCGCGATGCCCTGCGACTGCGCCCATACCTTGCCGGACCAGCCGGACGGCAGCGGCTTCGCGGCCAGCACCGTCAGGCGCTCGGCGCGGTTGATCGCGAGCGCGGCCGCGCGGGCCGCGTCGGCGGTGCCGTCGTCGCTGTGGTCGTCGACGATGATCAGATGAAAATCGCCCGGATAGTCCTGCTCGAGCAACGACGTCGCCGCCTGAGCGATCACGTCGACCTCGTTGCGCGCCGGCACGACGGCGACGACGGCCGGCCAGCCGGCCTCGGCCGCGGCGCCGCGCGCCTGCGGCGGCAGCGCCCGCGCGGGCCGCGCGCGCCAGAAACCGCCGCGCGCGACGAGCAGCACGATCCAGATCAACAGCGACAGGCCGGACACCAGGAAAGTGATCGCCAGCATCATCGGCAAGCCCCCTGCCGGACACCGGCGCGAACGGCCCGGGCGCCTGCGGCGCATGATCGGTCGAGCATATTGAGGGTCGGAGTAAAAGAGTCCATGACCGCACGGGCGGCAGGGCAATACGCGTAAGAATCGACGGTCATCGAATGGCCTTGAAATGAGCGCGACGCCGGGCAGCCGAACCGGCTGCCCGCGAAAGCGCGCAGTTTACCGGGTTCCGCGCGCGCCAGCGCCGACGCGGCTCTGCTGTGGATGCAACACGCTAGATACAGCACCAGAGCACGGACGGCCCGATAGGGTTAAAATGCGCGATTAATTCGGGGTTCCGGGGCCTGGCCTGGCCGGTTCGTTCCTGCCTTCATAACATCAAGCCGGGGCGAGCGAGCCGTGCCAGCTCCTCGAACCCCGGCGTCTGTCGTCGGAGTTCGCTCATATATGCGAGTCATCCTTGCCCAGCCCCGCGGCTTCTGTGCGGGGGTTGTCCGCGCAATCGAAATCGTCGATCGCGCGCTGCAACAGCACGGCGCGCCGGTCTATGTGCGTCATGAGATCGTGCATAACCGGCATGTCGTCGAAAATCTGCGTAATAAAGGGGCACGATTCGTTGAGGAACTCGACGAGGTGCCGCACGGCGCCGTGGCGATCTTCAGCGCGCACGGTGTCGCCCAGACGGTCGAACGCGACGCCGAAACGCGCGGGCTCGACGTGCTGGACGCCACCTGCCCGCTCGTCACGAAAGTGCACGTGCAGGGCCGCCAGTACGTCGCGGCGGGCCGCCGGCTGATCCTGATCGGCCACGCGGGCCATCCGGAAGTCGAAGGCACGATCGGCCAGATTCCGGCCGAGGTGATCCTCGTGCAGAGCGAGGCAGAAGTCGATACGCTGACGCTGCCGGTCGATACGCCGGTCGCGTACGTCACGCAGACCACACTATCGGTCGACGACACGCGCGGCATCATCGAAGCGCTGCAGCGCCGGTTCACCGACATCGTCGGCCCGGACACGCGCGACATCTGCTACGCGACGCAGAACCGCCAGGCCGCCGTGCGCGAACTGAGCGGCCAGGTCGACGTGCTGCTGGTCGTCGGTGCGACGAACAGCTCGAACTCGAACCGCCTGCGCGAGATCGGCACCGAAAGCGGCGTGCCGAGCTATCTCGTCGCCGACGGCTCGGAAGTGAAGCCCGAATGGTTCGCGGGCGTGCAGACGGTCGGCCTGACCGCCGGCGCGTCGGCACCCGAGGAAATGGTTGAGGATGTAATCGGCGCGCTGCGCGCGCTGGGGCCCGTCGATGTCACGACGATGGCGGGCCGTGAAGAAAAAGTCGAATTCAAGTTGCCGGCGAAGCTTACGCAAGCTGTCGCCCGCGAAGTTTAAGGAGGACATCTCTTGTCTATTCCGCTGCTCCAGCAAGTCCGCGTCGGCGCATACATCATGCGCCAACACCTGTCCGGCAACAAACGCTATCCGCTCGCGCTGATGCTCGAGCCGCTGTTCCGCTGCAACCTCGCGTGCAACGGCTGCGGCAAGATCGACTATCCGGACCCGATCCTGAACCAGCGCCTGTCCGTCGAGGAATGCCTGGGCGCCGTCGACGAGTGCGGCGCGCCCATCGTGTCGATCGCCGGCGGCGAGCCGCTGCTCCACAAGGAGATGCCGGAGATCGTCAAGGGCATCATGAAGCGCAAGAAATTCGTGTACCTGTGCACGAACGCGCTCCTGATGGAAAAGAAGATGGACGACTACGAGCCGAATCCGTACTTCGTCTGGTCGGTCCACCTCGATGGCGACAAGGAGATGCACGATCATTCCGTGTCGCAGGAAGGCGTGTACGACAAGGCGGTCGCGGCCATCAAGGAAGCGAAGCGCCGCGGCTTCCGCGTGAACATCAACTGCACGCTGTTCAACGATGCGATCCCCGAGCGCGTCGCGAAGTTCTTCGACACGCTCGAGCCGATCGGCGTCGACGGCATCACCGTGTCGCCGGGCTACGCCTACGAGCGCGCGCCGGATCAGCAGCACTTCCTGAACCGCGACAAGACGAAGAACCTGTTCCGCGAGATCCTGAAGCGCGGCGAAGGCGGCAAGCGCTGGTCGTTCAGCCAGTCGTCGCTGTTCCTCGACTTCCTGGCCGGCAACCAGACGTACAAGTGCACGCCGTGGGGCAACCCCGCACGCACCGTGTTCGGCTGGCAGAAGCCGTGCTATCTGGTCGGCGAAGGTTACGTGAAGACCTTCAAGGAACTGATGGAAGACACGAACTGGGACAACTACGGCGTCGGCAACTACGAGAAGTGCGCGGACTGCATGGTCCACTGCGGCTTCGAAGCCACCGCCGTGATGGACACGATCTCGCATCCGCTGAAGGCGCTGCGCGTGAGCAAGAAGGGCATCAAGACCGACGGCCCGTTCGCACCGGACATCTCGATCGCGAAGCAGCGTCCGGCCGAGTACGTGTTCTCGCGCCACGTCGAGATCAAGCTCGACGAAATCCAGCGCGCCGGCAAGGGCAAGCTGCAGAAGCCGGCGAAGTCGGCAACGGCGGCTTAAGCGCGTGTCGCCACGTGGAGGCTGACGCCTCCGCGCAGGCAGGCGGCAAGAAAGCGCCACGGAGTTCGCTCCGTGGCGCTTTTGTTTTGTCGGGCCTCGTGAACGGGGCCGCCGCGCATCCGCGCACGCATCGCAATGCGCACGCCGCTCGCCCAGACTAGTGTCGCGACTCCGCCGCCGCGATCAGCTGCCAGGCGGTCGGGCCGGGATCGAGCAGCGGATCGGACGGCGGATCGAGATCGTGCTGATGGGTTTCCTCGGACGGCAGCGTCTGCCATTTCGCAATACCGATCTCGTCGCCGCACACGGTGCATCGATAGATGCCCGCGATCTTCACTTCGCTGCCCGGCGGCAGGTTCTCGCTGAATGCGCGGCCGATTCCGCACGTGAAATAGCCGCCGATCCTGTATAGCGCCATCGCTCCTCCTGACTGAAACGAATGCGTTCGCGCCGACACGCACGATCGTCGCAAACGCGAGGATGGATCGTCATCGACCGAACCCGTTCGGCTCGTGTCGTGACATTAGACGGCGAGAGTCAGCCCCCGTGAATGGGACTCGTACGAAACACGGCCCGGGCGTCGGTCGCGTGGCCGCCGCTCAATGCAGAACGGCCGGCTCCCGCATCTTCGCCGCCGCGTGCGCGACCAGTGCCGGCTGTTCGGCCGACGCAAACGTGCAGACGTGATTCCACAGCTCGGCGAGCCGGTGTCGCGTGAGCGTCGCGACACACGCGTCGTTCGCGGCGAGCACGCGCTCGAGCACCGCGCATTCGTCGTCGTGCAGCGTCCATGCGCCGCTTTGCGCGGCGCGCGCCACGCTCGCGTCGAGCACGCGTTCCGCCTCGACGCAAAGGTCGATGCTCGCGTCGGGGGACACCGCATCGTCGAGCGCGAGGAACACCAGATAGACGCTCGTGCGCAGCCGCATCAGCAATGCCTCGTTGCCGTGCTCGCCGCGCAGCGCGACGAGCGCCATGTGGCACTTCAGCGAAATGTCGCGCACATGCGCGGGCGGCAGCGGCAGCAGCCACTCGCGCGTCAACGGCGGGCGGCGACGGCCCTTCCGGACGGCCTTCATGATTCGTCCTCGCTTGCGGCGACGTCGTCCGCATCGAATGCCGGGCACACGGTGCGGCACGCGACGCCACTGCGGCTTGCGTCGCGATTGCCGTTCGCGCGGCGCCGCGCGCCGTACACGTCGTCCCGCCGCCGCGTCGCGCACGCCGCCGGCAGCCGGCGGAGCAGCGACGCGCGCAACGCGGCGGGGAGTCGGTTCGCGCATGCCATGCTCGTCTCCCGCATCAGAACGTGTTCTCGCCCTTCAGGTAGTACGCGGTCTTCACGAAGAACGCCTTCACCGGATGGCCGGTCTGCGCATCGCGCGCCGCACGCTGCTCCATCGCCGCCTTCTCTTCCTGCGAGCGGTCGGGCAACGGGTTGTGCACGCGCTCGAGCGCACGCTGCATCGCGAGCGGATAGTTCTGGTTGCCGGCTGCCGTCGCACGATAGCCGGCGCGCGCCATCTGCATCAGCTGCACGTCGGTCTCGGCACGCGCCGCCTTCCAGTTCAACGGCGCGGCGTTCTGCCACTCGGTGTCGACGGACTGCGCGAAGCTTGCGACGGGCAGCACGACAAGCGCGCCGGTCAGGACAGCAAGGGAAACAAGGGATCGCATCATGGCCTCCAGATGGTTGTTTCCGCATCGATCTCGATGATCGATGCGGTGTAGTCATCGTATGCCGCGGGGCCGTGCGCTTGAATAGCCGATTCCGCAATTGATATTTTCGGCACCGGCAGCCGGGGCGCGATCCGCGCATTCGCGACTGCCGCCTGTGCGGAATTTCTTTATTTCATTCAACTACCTGATCGCGTTTTCGCAGACGATTCGAAGCAGCACGTGAATCGCCTTTGCAGTTTTCGAAATGACGTATTTCCGCCGAGATTTCGGCCGAAGCTTGGCCCGGCAAGGCTTTCGGCGCGATGCGGCATGCTTGGATGCACGCGAGAAAAATCCTATCGAACGAGCCGGTTTCGCTGACGCGCGGCAAATCCTCCGCGCCGATTTACCGCTCCGAGACAAGACGTGTCCGACGAGTAAGCGCGATAATTGCGCATCGGCCGTATGTCACGGCTCTCCTGCCTTCCCCATTCTTCACTCGAGTCCGCCATGTCCGCCATCGACACCTCCGCCATCGACAGTTGGCACGCACACGTCTACTTCGACGCCGCGAGTCGCGACGCGGCCTGGGCGTTTCGCCTCGTCGTCGAAGAACGGTTCGGCGCGATCATCGAGCTCGGCCGCTTTCACGAACGCCTCGTCGGCCCGCATCCTGCGTGGTCGTATCAGATCGCGTTCGACGCCGCGCGGTTCGACACCATCGTGCCGTGGCTCGTGCTGAATCACGGCGCGCTCGACATCTTCCTGCATCCGAACACGAACGACGAACTGCGCGACCACCGCGACAGCGCGGTGTGGATCGGCCAATCGCATGAACTGAATCTCGGCGCGCTGGGAGGCTGAGGGGCTGACGGCGGCTTGCGCGACATCCACGTTTCGGTTTGCGCTGAAACGTCCGGCGGCGTTGCATCAATACAGTGGTTCCGTTATCCACGCTTGCCGGAACCCGTCATGACCCACGCCGACACCGATGCGCAACGCATCCATCGAGACTGGCACGCCGCCGTCGTCGCACGCGACCTCGACGCGCTGATGTCGCTGTACGCGGACGACGCGATCCTCGAAACGCCGCTGATCGTCGTCACGCTGCCCGATCAGGGCGCGGGCGTGCTGCACGGCAAGGCCGCGATCGGCGAGTTCTTCGCGGCGGGCCTGCGCAATCCGGGCAACAAGCTCGGACGCTGGCACCGCACGGGCCTGTTCTTCTCGAACGGGCGGCAACTCATATGGGAATATCCGCGCGAAACGCCGGAAGGCGATCAGGTCGATCTCGTCGAGGTGATGGATCTGCGCGACGGGCTGATCGCGCATCACCGCGTCTACTGGGGATGGGTCGGGTTCATGGCGCTGCGCGGCGCAGCACAAGCGGCCGGACGCGCATGACGCGCACGGTGCCGCCCACGTCCACGCTCACGCAACGTACATCGCGACACTGACGAACTGGCACAGGCTGCCGGCCAGCACGAACAGGTGCCAGATGCCGTGCCCGTGGCGGATGCGCTCGTCGTTGATGAAGAAGTAGATGCCCGCGCTGTAGATGACGCCGCCGGCCACGAGCCAGGCGGTCCCCACCGGCGGCAGCGCATGGATCAGCGGGCGGATCGCGACGAGCGCGAGCCAGCCCATCAGCACGTACAGCACCATCGACACGATGCGCGTGCGCCGTCCGAGCGTGAGCTCCTGCGCGATCCCGAATGCGGCGAGCCCCCAGCTCACGCCGAACAGCGACCAGCCCCACGGGCCGCGCAGCGTGACGAGCGCGAAGGGCGTGTAGCTGCCCGCGATCAGCAGATAAATGGCCGAATGGTCGCACTTCTGCAGGATCGCCTTGAGCCGCGGGTTGCGCACGCTGTGGTACAGCGTCGAGATCGCGTAGAGCAGGATCAGCATCGCGCCGTACACGCTGAAGCTCACGATCTTGTAGGGATCGCGATCGAGCGCGCCCATCGTCACCAGCGCGACCAGCCCTGCCACCGACAACACCGCGCCGACGAGATGGGAAATGCTGTTGAAACGCTCACCGACATGCACGACGGATTCTCCTGCGCGGATTCATCGGAAAAAGCAAAAGCCCTATGATACCGGCGCGGCGAGCGAGCCATGCTGAAGCCGGTCAAACGCGGCGGCGACGGCAGCGCCCGCGCGCGTCGCCCGGCTCCCAAAAGAAAAAAGCGCCGCGAATGCCTTCGCGGCGCTTCCTGGTCCGTCACCGGACCGCCCTACCTGGCGGCTTCACCGGCCCGGTTCAGCAACACTTCCCCGCCCCCGACCCGTACCGCGCATTCTGACGCTCGCGGAAGAATTCCTCGTACGTCATCGGCTCGCGGTCCGGATGGGTTTCGCGCATGTGCGCGACGTAGGTGTCGTAGTCGGGCAGGCCGACCATCAGCCGCAACGCCTGCCCGAGGTAACGCCCCGCGCTGCGCAGGTCGCTGCCGAGATCGCTGAACATCGCGGCCTCCCGTTATCGTCCGCTGCCGAGCGCCTGCGCGGCCGGCATCGGCTCGTACGGCGTCTCGCGCACGGTCGGCTTCGACTCGCGGCGCGCGCGCAGCACGGCGAGCAGGCCGTACACCGCGATCGCCACGACGACGAAGATGAACAGGCCCGCCAGCGCCGCATCGATGTAGTCGTTGAAGATGATCCGCTGCATCTGCGCGATCGACTTCGCCGGTGCGAGCACCTTGCCTTCGTCCACCGCGGCCTGCAGCTTCGCGGCATGCGCGAGGAAGCTGACCTTCGGATTCGAATCGAAAATCTTCTGCCAGCCGGCCGTCAGCGTGCAGATCAGCAGCCATGCGGTCGGCACGATCGTCACCCACGCGTAGCGCTCGCGCTTCATCTTGAACAGCACGACGGTGCCGAGCACCAGCGCGATCGCGGCGAGCATCTGGTTCGAGATGCCGAACAGCGGCCACAGCGTGTTGATGCCACCGAGCGGATCGACCACGCCCTGGTACAGGAAGTAGCCCCACGCAGCCACGCACAGCGCGGTGGCGACGAGGTTCGCGGGCAGCGACTCGGTGCGCTTGAGCGCCGGATGGAACGTGCCGAGCAGGTCCTGCAGCATGAAGCGGCCCGCGCGCGTGCCGGCGTCAACCGCCGTCAGGATGAACAGCGCCTCGAACAGGATCGCGAAGTGATACCAGAACGCCATCATCGCTTCGCCGCCGATCACCTGGTGCAGGATGTGCGCCATGCCGACGGCCAGCGTCGGTGCGCCGCCCGCGCGCGCGATGATCGTCGTCTCGCCGACGGCCTTCGCGGTCTGCGTCAGCATGTCGGGCGTCAGCACGAAGCCCCATTGCGTGACCGTGTTCGCGACGGCTTCCGGCGTCGAGCCGAGCACGGCCGCCGGCGCGTTCATCGCGAAGTAAATGCCGGGCTCGATCACGCACGCGGCGACGAGCGCCATGATCGCGACGAACGATTCCATCAGCATCGCGCCGTAACCGATGAAGCGCGCATTGGATTCGTTGTCGATCAGCTTCGGCGTCGTGCCCGACGAGATCAGCGCGTGGAAACCCGACACCGCGCCGCACGCGATCGTGATGAACAGGAACGGGAACAGGTTGCCTGACCACACCGGGCCCGTGCCGTCGACGAACTTCGTCAGCGCGGGCATCTTCAGTTCCGGTGCGACGACCAGGATGCCGATCGCGAGGCCGAGGATCGTGCCGATCTTCAGGAACGTCGACAGGTAGTCGCGCGGCGCGAGCAGCAGCCACACCGGCAGCACCGATGCGACGAAGCCGTAGCCGATCAGGATCCACGTGAGCTGCGTGCCGTTGAACGTGAACCACGCGGCGAGCGTCGCCGAATCGTGCACGTGCTGGCCGAACGCGATCGATGCCATCAGCAGCACGAAGCCGATGATCGACACTTCGCCGATGCGGCCCGGACGGATGTAGCGCGTGTAGATGCCCATGAACAGCGCGATCGGAATCGTCGCGGCGACGGTGAACGTGCCCCACGGCGAATTCGTCAGCGCCTTCACGACGATCAGCGCGAGCACCGCGAGGATGATCACCATGATCAGGAACGCGCCGAACAGCGCGATCACGCCGGGCACCGTGCCGAGCTCCATCTTGACGAGATCGCCGAGCGAGCGGCCGTCGCGGCGCGTCGAGATGAACAGCACGATGAAGTCCTGCACCGCGCCGGCGAACACGACGCCGGCCAGGATCCACAGCATGCCGGGCGTGTAGCCCATCTGCGCGGCGAGCACGGGGCCGACGAGCGGCCCGGCGCCGGCGATCGCGGCGAAGTGATGGCCGAACAGCACGTACTTGTTGGTCGGTACGTAGTCGAGGCCGTCGTTGTATTTGACCGCCGGCGTCATCCGCAGCCCGTCGAGCTGCATGACCTTGCTGGCGATGAAGCAGCTGTAGAAGCGATATGCGATCAGATACACGCAGACTGCGGCGATCACGATCCATAGCGCGCTGACGCGTTCGCCGTGCGCAAGTGCGATCGTCCCGAATGCGAATGCGCCGAGCAGCGCGACCGCGATCCAGAGCAGGGTACTGGAAGCCCGATTCATGGCGTCTCCTGGTCTCCAATGTGTTTTTGAGTGGATGCGGCGAGGGGCCGAACCCGCGTGACGTCGATGCGTCGTGCCGCGTCTCGAGAAAGCCGCAGCAGTGGGCCGTAGTATTCCGCGCGATGGGGGCGGCTTACAAGCGCACAACTACGTATGCGGGGCTACGTAGAATTACGTAGGCAGGGGGGGGATGAGGGTGCGCGGCGGTGCTGGATCGCCGCGCGGTGCGACGTGACGTGGCACCCGGCCGGCCCCGCACATCGCGTGCCGGGCCGGGCCGCATGTATCAATGCTTGTCGATCAATGCTTGTCGTCGACCTTCTTCGGCTTCGGCGCCGACGGCACCTTCGCGTACTGGAACGCCGGCGTGGCCTTCAGCGCATCCTTCGTCGCGCCCGGCAGGTAGATGTTGCCGTTGCGCACGTCGAGCGACCCGATCGGCACCGCGACGTCATGCGCGGCCACGCCGAGGAAGCCGCCGGCCGAAACGATCGCCGCCGACACCGAGCCGTCCGGCGCGACGATCAGGTCGCGCACGGTGCCGACTTTCTGGTTCGCGTCGTTGTACACGACCTTGCCCAGCACGCTCTTCTTCACGCTCCAGCCTTCGAGTAGCGCCTGCGATTGCTCGACGGTCACGCTGAGCGGCTGCGCGCCGGCGATCTGCGCGTGCGCGCTGACGCTCGATGCGAGGACGGTTGCTGCGATGAGGGTCTTGTAGAACTTCATGTAGTTTGCACTCCGGTTCGGTTGTTGTTGATTCCGGGAGCGAAGCGACGCGGGCGCAATGACTGATCGGTGAGCACCCCGCGGATGGCCGCCCCGCGGATGGCCGCCCCGCGCTTCGTCGGTCGCGTGGCGGTCGGCCGCGCCGCCACTGCGTGTGTGCATGACGGACCGGCATGGCCGGGCCGCGGCGTGCAGCACGGCGTTCATAGTAGCGACATTCGCCGGATCGTGCGTCCAGCGTGCAACGCGGCAGAGGGATCGAGCCGGAGCCAGATCAATGACCGTGCGGATAGTTGGTGCACGCGGCGCGGAAACAGCGACGCCGCGGCCTGTCGATCAGGAGAACATGGCAAACAGTCAACAGATCTTCACCGGTGCATCGAACCACGCGGCGGGGGCCACCCCGCCACCCTGCCCCGCTGCCACGCCGCGTCACGCGTTGCGCGAATACACCCGGCGGTGCCGCACCGCCTCGGCCAGCACGTCGAGCACGGGCTCGGTCTGCGACCAGCTCAGGCACGCATCGGTGATCGACACGCCGTACTGCAACGGCACGCCCGGCTTCAGATCCTGGCGCCCGGCCTCGAGATGGCTCTCCACCATCACGCCGACGATCCGGTGCTCGCCCTGCCCCAACTGTCGCGCGAGATCCTGCGCGACGTCGATCTGTCGCTCATGCGACTTGTTCGAGTTCGCATGCGAGCAATCGACCATCACCTGCTCGCGCAACCCGCTCTTGCGCAGCACCGCGCAGCTCGCCTCGACGTGCTCGGCGTCGTAGTTCGGCCCGTTCTTGCCGCCGCGGAGGATCACGTGCGCATCGTCGTTGCCGCGCGTCTCGAAGATCGCGGCCATCCCCATCTTCGTCATCCCCATGAACGCGTGGCTCGCGCGCGCGGCGACGATCGCGTCCGACGCCACCTGCACGCCGCCGTCGGTGCCGTTCTTGAAGCCGATCGGGCAGCTCAGCCCCGACGCGAGCTGGCGATGGCTCTGGCTCTCGGTCGTGCGCGCGCCGATCGCGCCCCACGCGATCAGGTCGGCAATGTATTGCGGGCTCAGCAGATCGAGGAATTCGGTCGACGCCGGCAGGCCCAGCGCGTTGATGTCGAGCAGCAGCTGCCGCGCGGCGCGCAGCCCTTCGTTGATGCGGAAACTGCCGTCCAGGCGCGGATCGTTGATGTACCCCTTCCAGCCGACCGTCGTGCGCGGCTTCTCGAAGTACACGCGCATCGTGATCAGCAGGTCGTCCTTCAGCGCATCGGCGGCGGCCTTCAGCCGGCGTGCGTAGTCGAGCGCCTGGTCGTGGTCGTGGATCGAGCACGGGCCGACGACGAGCAGCAGCCGGTCGTCGCGACCGTGCAGGATGTCGCCGATCGCGCGGCGCGTGTCCTCGACGAGCGTCTGCGTGGCGGCCGGCACCGGCAGTTCGTCCTGCAGCAGCGCGGGGGAAATCAGCGGTCGCACGGCGCCGATGCGGACGTCGTCGATGCGCGTGGTGTCCTGCGTCGCGTCGGCGCTGCCTACCTCGCGATCGTGGGAAGGATTGTCGAGGTTCTGCATGAGAATTCTCCGGGGGACGTCTGGAATGATTGGCAGCCTCGATTATGGCACTCGCGCAAGGCGGCACGCCGCTCGCGCAGAACTTCCGCGCGAGCGTGCGCAAGGCGACGCGAGCCGGCCGTTCGGCCGAGTGGTCGCATGTCGCCGAAGTACCGTACGATCGTGGCTGTCCCCTGCCGATGCGGGCCCTCGTTCGACGCCGGCGGCACGACGCACCATCCGTCCGTGATTGATCGTTCGCAACCTGACCCGACCCGCCAAGATGACCGTATCCGAACTGCTCAGCGCCATCCGCCAGCCCTACGCCGACCTGCTCGCGCAAGCGGCGGCGCAACCGGTGGCCGTCGTCGAACCGGCCTACCGGAAAGCCGACGGCACGCTCGCCACCGAAGGCCCGCTCGCGCTGCCGTGCCGCGCCGATCTCGTTCACACCGCAGGCGAATCGGCCGGCCAGTCGGCGACGGTCGACTCGAATGCGCAACTGGATTTCGAGCCCTTCGCGTTCGAACTCGACACGGCGGCCGTGTCGATCCAGCCATTCGTGTGGGACTGGGTGACGGTCGAAGCGGACGGTTTCGACGAAGCCGCGGCCACCGACGCGTTCAAGGCATGGTTCTTCGCGTGGTTCGACACCGACGACGCACGCGTGCCGACCGAGGACGGCCTGCATGGCCTCGTTCACTATCTGTCGGAGCCGGTACGCACGGAGCACGGATGGCAGGTCAACGCGGATCTCGGTTCGGCGCCGGGCGCGGCCGTCGAGGACTTGCTGTTCCGGCTTGTTGATGCGGGCGCCACGCGGATCGTGCTCGGTTGATGCCGCACTTCACCCTTCGTCGGATCATGATGAAAAAAACCCTTATCGCCCTACTGCTCTTCGCGTCACTGCCCGCGTTCGCCAAGGTTTCCACCGACGTGTACTGCTTCAAATCGGACGGCGACAAACCCGTACGCTTCGAGATGCGCACCTACTACGACGACGCCGTCGATTGGTCGGGCGGCATGGTCCGCTATGCGAAAGCGAAAACGGCGCTGCCGCTGGTGGTCGAGCACGTCGATGAGGAAGTGCTCGTCGAAGGCCGCCCGCATCAGTTCACGACGACCTGGGTCGAAATGGTGGACGGCAGGATCAATGGGCGGTACGAGATGATGTCGCAGGGTGCGATGATCTATTCGATGACCTATACCAGCGCGCGCACCGGCAAGCGAACCGCATTCAGCAGGGCACTGGACGTCGACGCGTCCGAGCAAACCGGGTGCCGCTGGTGATGCGCGCACTGATCCGGATTGTGCTGGCGCTGATCGCGCTGCGCGCGGCGGCAGCCGACGCCGCGCCGCGCGTCGTCTATCGCGGCGTGCTGCAAGGCGCCGGCGAGGTCGTGATGGAACTCGACCGCCGGCCGGCGGCGGACGGCACGATCTCGGGCCGTTATTTCTATACGCAGTACGGTGTCGACATTCCGCTGCACGGCCAGCCCGCGCAGCTCGTCGAGCCGCTCGAGCGCACCGCGTTGCCGGACGAGGTGCGCGACATGACGCGAAACAGCGGCGGCGCCGATTTCGCCCATCCAGCGGCAACCTGGCGCGGCACGCGGGACAACGATGGCTATCGCGGCCAGTGGACCGACGCGCGTACCGGCAAAACGCGGAACTTCACGCTGCGACGCATCGCCGAATACGATCCCGATGCGGTTGCGCCCGGCTCCGTCGAAGCCCTCTCCGATCGTATCGCCGGCGGCGTCGGCAGCGGCATCGCAAGCGGCGCGGCCATCGACATGCGGCAGGCGCCGTATGCGACGCTGAAGCTCGCCGGGCACGCACAGCCGGCCGGCCGCGAAATCGGCGACGGCACCGTCGCATACCGGATGTGGCGCGATCCGCGCACGAAACTCATGTATCCGCGTCTGAGCCGCCACCCCGATTCGGGGGTCATGGCACGGGTCAACCGCTTGCTCGAGCAGCAGCACTGGCAGATGAATCTCGCCGCACTCGAATGCGCGTCGACGCGCTATACCGACGACGGGCCGGCCGCCGGCTCGCTCGGCGGCTTCGACGACGAACAGGTAACGGTCACGTGGCTGTCACCTGCGGCGCTCGGCATCGTGGAATCGGGCAGTACGTACTGCGGCGGCGCCCATCCGAACAATCACTACGATCCGGTCACCTTCGACCTGCTGCGCGGTGCGTACCTCGACTGGAATCGCATGATCGATGCGGCTGCGCCGGCCACGGACGATGAATCGGCAACGAGCGCCGCGCTGGTGAAGTTCATTGAGCGGCTGCGCGACGCAGCCGCACCGGGAAAACAGCCGACGAGCGACGACGGCGATTCGCCGTCGTGCGCCGACGTGTTCCCGCAGTATCTGGCATTCGAACTCGATGCTCCCGGCAAGCTGTCGTTCGTCGTATCCGGAATCGGCCACGCGGCGGGCGCGTGTCTGGGGCCGCAGCTCGACGCGCCGTTTGCCGCGCTCGCGCCGATCCTCAGACCGGGCGGTGCGCGTTACCTCGTCCCGGGCGTCAAGCTGAAGTAATGCGGCGCGGCGCAGGCGCCGCCGTCATCGCATCGGGAGGCGATCAGCCCGCGTCGCCCGGCGCGTCGACGTCGATCCCGAGTTCGGTCGCCATCCGCTGAACGAGCGCGTTCAGCCGCGCCACTTCATCCGCAAGCCGCTTCTGCTCGGCCTTCAGCGCCTCGAACTCGGACGGCGGAACGGAATCCGTGCCGCCACCGGTATCCGGACCGGCGAAGTCGGCGACGTTCACCTCGCCGCACATCAGGTGCATCCAGCGGTTCTCGCGCGCACCGGCCGCACGCGGCAGCCGGATCACGAGCGGCTGCGCACGCGCGGCGAGTTCGTCGAGGAACGCCTCGACCGACGAGATGTCCGCGAAGCCGTGCAGGCGCGCGCTGTTCAGGCGCAGTTCGGCGGCCGTCTGCGGGCCGCGCAGCAGCAGGATCGTCAGCAGCGCGATCGCCTGGCTCGGGATGCCGAGCACGCGATTCATGTTGTGCTCGAAACGCGGCACGCGGCTGCTGCTGCCCTCCATCACGAGGCTCAGGTGCTTGAGACTGTCGAGCGCGGTCGTGACCTCATCCTCGCTGACGTTCATCACCGGCGAGCGTGCGGTTTTCTGGTTGCAGCCCGCGGTCAGCGCATTCAGCGACAGCGGATAGGTGTCCGGCACCGTATGCTGCTTCTCGACGAGCACCCCGAGAATGCGGGCCTCGAGAGGCGTGAGTTCGCGCAGGGCGCGTGGCGTGGGCATATCCGGCGTGGTGTTCATGGATGGCGTCGCAGCGTGCAGCAGGTGAAGGGAAACGTCGCGGCCCGTCCGGCGTCGCGAACGGGCGAGCCATATGATAGCTCGCGCCGTGGGGCCCGGCGCCACTTGCCGCCGCGCCGCGCGCACTTGCCGCAGACGGCTTTCGTCCAACGTATCCGCCGTGCGGCGGTACGCGACGATGCGTGTATTCGGCGCCGCGCATTCACGCTGCCTGGCCGCGGCTGGCATCGCCGCGCGTTTGCGCGTCATGCAAGCCGGCGCTACGATACGTGTTCAGCCGGAGAGGCGGCGCCGCACGCGGCCGCCTTCGCACGCCACGCCGGCACCGCGCATCGCCCGTCCCGCCCGCCGGGTTGCCGCGCATGCGCGGCACTCGCCACTCGTCAACACGGTTCAACCGTTCCCTCGTTCACTCGTTCACCACCATGACCGCATCCTCTTCAGCGCCGAACGTGCGCGCCATCGTCACCGGACACACGCGCGGCCTCGGCGCTTCGCTCGCGGAGCAGCTGCTGCAGGAAGGCATCGCCGTGCTCGGCGTGTCGCGCAGCCGTCATCCGTCGCTCGCCGCGCAGGCCGGCGACCGGTTCGCCGAAATCGAACTCGACCTGTCGGATACGTCGGCCGTGGCGACGTGGCTGGCCGGCGACACGCTGCGCAGCTTCGTCGACGGCGCGTCGATCGTGCTGCTCTTCAACAACGCAGGCATCGTCGATCCGATCGGACCGCTCGACGCGCAGGACCCGGCGCTCGTCGCCCGCGCGGTCGGACTGAATGTCGCGGCGCCGCTGATGCTGTCGGCCGCGCTCGTGCAGGCGGTATCGGCGCCGACCGAATGCCGGATTCTGCACGTGTCGAGCGGCGCCGCGCGCAACGCATACGCGGGCTGGAGCGTCTATTGCGCGACCAAGGCCGCGCTCGATCATCACGCACGCGCCGTCGCGCTCGACGCGAACCGCGCGGTACGGATCTGCAGCGTCGCGCCGGGCGTCGTCGATACGGGCATGCAGGCGACGATCCGCTCCACCAGCGAAGAGAATTTCCCGATGCGCGAGAAATTCGACGAGTTGAAGGCGAGCGGCGCGCTGTCGACGCCCGAGGCCGCCGCACGGCACCTGATCGGCCATGCGCTGAGCGACGCGTTCGGCGCCGAGCCGACGGCCGACGTGCGGAACCTGCCGGCCGGTTAAGCCGCGCACGCGGCGCGTCAGCCTTCGAGCCGCTTCGTCCAGTCTTCCACCTGCCGCTCCGTCCGGCGCTTGTCGAGCATCTTGCGCCAGCCGGGGGGCAACACCGGAACGCCGCACAGCGCATCGAGCGCGGCCATGTCGAGCGTGCGCCGGTACAGCACATCGAGCACCGTCGACAGCGGCCATTGCGGATATCGGCGCTCGTGCAGCGCCAGCACATCGCCCGGCGCCACCCAGCCTTCGTCCAGCACACGGTAGTACCAGCCGGTCCGGCCGCTTTGTTGCACGAGCGCCGCCATGCGCGGATGGTCGAAACGTGCATTGAGCTTCCAGCACGGCTGCCGCGACTGCGACACCTGCAGCACGGCGCCGCCCAGCGTGAACACGTCGCCGAGACACACGTCGTGCTCGGTCACGCCGTGCGTCGACAGGTTCTCGCCAAAGGCGCCCGGCCGCCCGAGCACGTCACGCGCCCCGATCTGCTCGGACCACCACGGATAGTGATCGTACGCATAGTGATGGACCGCCTTGTCGGGCCCGCCGTGATGCCGCGCGTCGGCCTGCCCGTCGCCCGCGAAGCCGAGCGTGCCGAGCCACAGACGCGCGTCGACCGGCTGCTTGTCGATCGCACTCAGGTGCGGCGTGCCGGCCAGCGGGCGACTCGTGCCGACCCGCACCGCGGCGATGGCGACCGCGATCGCCGGCCGCGCGTCGCCGCTCATGCCGGCACACCGTCCGGCAATGCCGCGAGCAGGCGTTCGAGCTCGCGCGTGCGCACGTCGCCGAGCGGCAGCAACGGCCGCCTCGGCTCGCCCGCGTCGAAGCCGCGCAGCCGCAGCCCGGCCTTCACGGTCACCGGCAGGCCGCCGTCGACGATGAACCGCAGCAGCGGCAACTGCGCGTGAAAAACCGTCCTGGCGCGCGCCAGGTCGCCCGCGCGCATCGCGTCGACCAGCGCAATCGGCAACGCGGCATTCAGGTTCGGCGCGGCCGTGCACCATCCGGCCGCGCCCGCGGCCAGCGCGGCAAGCGCCATCGGATTGCTGCCGTTGTAGAACGGGATCGTCCCGTCGCTCAACTGCGCGAGCCGGTGCATCCGCCCGATGTCGCCGGTGCTCTCCTTGACCATCGTCACGTTGTCGACGGTTCGGCAGATCGTCGCGATCAGGTCGGGCGACATGTCGACGCCGCTCGTCGCGGGGTTGTTGTACAGCATGATCGGGATGCCGATGGCGTCGCCGATCGCGCGGTAATGCGCGACGATCTCGTCGTTGCCGAGCTTCCAGTACGACACGGGCAGCACCATCACGGCATCGGCGCCGGCCTGTTCGGCGATGCGCGCGCGGCGCACCGCACCGGCCGTCGTGAGATCGGAGATGCCGACGACGGTCGGCACACGCCGGCGCACCGCGCGAATCGACGCAGTGGCGACCGCCTCCCATTCGGCGTCGGACAGGTACGCGCTCTCGCCGGTACTGCCCAGCGGCGCGATCGCGTGGACGCCATCGGCGATCAGGCGCTCGATCAGCGCATCGAGCGCCGGCAGGTCGATGGCGCCGTCGGCGGAGAACGGCGTAACCGGGTAGGCGATGATGCCTTGCAGCAGGATGGACACGATATGGATTCCTCAGTGATGGATGGACGAGACGGAAGCAATACCCGCGCTCATGCAATACAGTCCGGATGCGTGCGCAATGCGCGCCGCGCGTAGTAGTCGAACGTCACGGCATCGCGCTTCGGCTTCGAAATCCAGTCGTGCGCTTCCCGCGCGAGCGCCGGCGGCACCGGCTTGATCTCGCCGGCCGACATCGCCAGCAATTGCAGCTTCGCGGCCCGCTCGATCAGCAGCGCGAGGATGCAGGCTTCCTCGATCGTCCTGCCGACCACGAGCTGGCCGTGATGCGACAGCAGGATGGCGCGCTTGTCGCCGAGCGCCTTCGAAATGATCTCGCCTTCCTCGTTGCCGACCGGCACGCCGGGCCAGTCCTTCAGGAATGCGCAATCGTCGTACAGCGGGCAGGTGTCCATGTGCGACACGACGAGCGGCTGCTCGAGCATCGACAGCGCCGCGACATGCGCCGGGTGCGTATGGATGATGCAGTTCACGTCCGGGCGCTCGCGATAGATCCACGTATGGAACCGGTTGGCCGGGTTCGGAATGCCTTCGCCGTCGACCACGTCGAGATCCTCGTTCACGCGCAGCAGGTTCGCGGCCGAGATCTCGTCGAAGCCGAGCCCCAGTCGCTGCGTGTAGTACGTGCCGGCGTCGCCCGCGCGGCAGGTGATCTGCCCGGCCAGGCCCGAATCGTGACCGGCGTCGAACAGGATCCGGCACGTGAGCGCAAGCTTTTGCCGCGCGGACCAGCCGCTGTCGCCCACCTCGTTCTCGAGACGCCGCTCCGCCAGCGCGACCAGCGCCTCCTTCGTCAAATTCAGCGTTTCCGCCATGTTCACCTCCTGAATGGATCGGATCTGCCGCGCCGCTCGCGGCCGTGTCCGTGGACACGCAAGACACACGATACACCACAGGACACTTTGTGTCATGCGTTACAATCGATTTTTCGAAGGACACCTGGCGCCCCATGACGATTCGCCTGAAGCTGTTCAGAAAACAGAAGGGCTGGACGCTCGATGTGCTGGCCGACGAGACCGGCCTGACCAAGAGCTACCTGTCTAAAGTCGAGCGCGGCCTGAGCGTGCCGTCGATCGCGGTCGCGCTGAAGCTGTCGAAGGCGCTGAACATCGACGTCGAGCAGCTGTTCTCGGAAAGCCACAACCGCGAGCTGATCACGGTCACGCGCGCCGGCGAGCGCACGGCGATGGGTGCGGCGGCCGACAGCCACGCGCACCGCTTCGAAAGCATCGCGGCCGGCGTCGCGCCGAAGAAGATGCTGCCGTTCGTCGTGCATCCGCCGCACGAATTCGTCGCGTCGACGTTCCGCGAGCACGAAGGCGAGGAATTCCTGTTCGTGCACAAGGGGCGCGTCGAAATCGAATTCCCGAACGAGACGGTGCAACTCAAGACCGGCGATTCAGTCTATTTCAACGCCCTCATCCCGCACCGCACGCGCAGCCTCGGCGCCGCGCAGGCGGAGATCCTGGTCATCGTCAGTCACGACGACTAGCCTCGTCACTTCTTCGCGCAAGGATCTTCCGATGGTCACGAAGGCCACCGCACCGTTCCAGCAGATCAAGACGCTCGTTCGCCAGAAGGTCGACGCGGGCGACTGGCGCCCGGGCGACCGCATTCCGTCCGAACTCGATCTCGCCGCGCAATTCGGCGTCGCGCGCATGACGGTCAACCGCGCGCTGCGCGAGCTGACCGAGGAAGGCGTGCTCAAGCGCATCGCGGGCGTCGGCACTTTCGTCGCCGAAGTGAAGCCGCAGTCGAACCTGCTGATGATCGCGCACATCCGCGACGAGATCCGCGCGCGCGGACACGAATATCGCTGCCGCGTGCTCAGCCAGTCGCGCGAGCCCGCGTCGTTCGACGTCGCGGCCGCGTTCGGGCTGGCGGTCAACACGCCGGTCTTTCACGTGGTGTGCGTGCACGAGGAAAACGGGCGTCCGATCCAGCTCGAGGATCGCTACGTGAATCCGGCCGCCGCGCCCGAATTCATCGATCAGGACTTCCAGGCCGAGCCGCCGTCCGAATATCTGTTCAACAACGTGTCGCACTACGAACTGGAGATCGAGCACGTCGTCGACGCGGCGCTGCCGACGAGCGAACAGGCGCGGCTGCTCGACATGCGCGCCGACGAGCCGTGTCTCACCCTCACCCGCCGCACCTGGACGAACGGGCTGCCCGTCACGTTCGTGCACTTCCTGCATCCGGGCAACCGCTACCGGCTCGGCTCGCGCTTCAAGCCGGGCGCCGGACGGCACCAGACCTGAATCGGCTTCGGCACCCGAAAACGACCACGCGCGGCGGCCGCTTCATCGCGAAACGGCCGCCGCCCGCGTGACGGCGCTCGATATTCGCCGCTCAGATCGCCCCGACCTGCCCCGCGTCGCGCGTCCACACGACCGGAAACAGCGGATGCTCGAGCGGCGCGCCATCCGGCAGTTCATCGGCCAGCCCCGGGAAATCGGGCGACGTCTTCCAGCGGCGCGGCGCGTGACGGATGTCGTCGCCGACGAAGCGGATCGAGAACGCGCGCCGGCGGTTCTGCGTACCACCCGACGCATGCAGCGTCAGCATCCGGAAGCACACCATGTCGCCGGGCTCAAGCGCCCAGTGGCGAATCGGGAATGCCGAGCGGTCAGCCTCGATGTCGGGCAGATCGGCGAGGCTGCCTTCGGGGAACCACTTCGCCTCCTTGTCCATGAACGTGCGCGGCATCAGCCACGGCCCCTGATGCGAACCCGCGACGAATTCCAGCGTCGATTCGAGCGGCACCGGGTCGACCGGAATCCACATGCTGACGTTGTCGTCGCCTTCGATGTTGTAGTACGGCTGGTCTTGGTGCCACGGCGTGCGCTGCCGCGTGCCGGGCTCCTTCACGAGCAGATGGTCGTGATGCAGGCGAACAGTCTTCGTGCCCATCAGCGCGGCGGCCACCGACGGCGCGGGCGACCGCACGATGAAGTCGCGGTACGCATCGTTGTGCCGCCAGTTGCAGAAGTCCTCGAAGAACCAGCCCGGATCGTCGGGCCGGCTCGCGACCTTCGCACGCTCGCTCGGCTGTGCGAGGTTCGCGTCGATGCCGACGCGCAGCGCGGCCACTTCGTCGGGCGAGAAGATGCCCTTGATGCACACCGCGCCTTCGTCGCGGAAGGCGGCGATAAGTTCGGGCGTCACGGCTTTCGCGACGCGGTCCTGGATACTCGTCATGGCTTGCCTGTCGATTGAATGAAGCACGGGATCATGGGGGGCATGCGGTCACGGCGCGGCGGTCAACTGCTGCTTCGCGCCGTAGATGTCGAAGTCGAAGTATTTCGCGGCGATCTTCTGGTACGTGCCGTTCGCGCGGATCGCGGCGATCGCGTCGTTCAGCCGCTTCTTCATGTCGGCATCGCCCTTGCGCACGCCCATCGCGACGCCGTAGCCGGTGATGCGCACGTCGGTCACGTCGGGACCTGCGAACGCGTAGCCCTTGCCGCGCGGCGTCTTCAGGAACGAATAGCCGGCCTGCGTCTTGTCCTGGAAGGTCGCGTCGAGACGGCCGTTCACCAGATCCTGATACACCTGGTCCTGGTTCTGGTACGACACGATCGTCACGCCCTTGGTCGCCCATTCGGCCTTCGCGTACGCCTCCTGCGTGGTGCCCTGGTCGATCCCGACGCGCTTGCCGGCAAGCGACGCCGCGGTCGGCAGCAGCTTCGAGCCGGCCGGCGCGACGAGCGCGCCCGGCGACGCGTACAGCTTGTTCGAGAAGTCGATCTGCTTGAGCCGCTCGTCGGTGGCCGTCATCGCGGACATGATCACGTCGAACTTGCGCGCGCGCAGCGCCGGAATCATCCCGTCGAAGCCCTGCTCGACCCACACGCACTTCGCGCGCAGCTGCTCGCAAATCGCATCGCGCAGGTCGATGTCGAAGCCCGCGAGCGAGCCGTCGGGCTGCTTCGCCTCGAACGGCGGATAGGTGGGATCGATGCCCCAGCGGATCGTCGCCGTGTCCTGCGCGAACGAGACGAGCGGCGCGAACGCCAGCGCGGAAACGACGAGCTTTGCAGTGCGGTTCATGGTGTGTCCTTGTGGTCTCGACGTGGCGGGCGAGCGCCGGGCGTCCGTTGGGGAGCGTCGTTGCCGGCAGGCCCCGGCGCGGTACGCGAAAGACTGGGACTTCCTTCGATGAAACTGCGATGCAGTCTAGACCGCTCAATTTTTGAGCGCAAGCGTAGGGAGCGGGTTGGAGGAGGCTGGAGGGTGAGATCGGGACGAAGGGCGGGATTCATGGCCCGAAGTCGCGGGATTTTCCCGGAATTTCGAGTGTTTACCCGGCGTGATGTTGGGTCGCCACAGAACGAGTTTTTGCGGATATCCGCCGGAGGAAAATGTCTATACAGCGCGGTCTATCGACACATTTTTCCACCCGCGCCGCCCATGCACCCTATACCGCACCAACAACCATGAGTGGCGACGAGTATCGTCGAGATGTAAGATATACTTTACATTCGCGCGCGATGAACCTGCGTCGGGAGGTCAACATGCAACTCTATGAAATCGGTCAGGCCGTTGCAAAACGGAGGGCCGAACTCGACCTCACACAGGCCCAGCTTGCGAAGCTCGCCGGATTGTCTCGCCTCACGGTGAACCAGCTTGAAACCGGCAAGATCAAGGATCTTGGCGTGAACAAGCTGATCCCGCTGCTCGGCGTGCTCGGCATCGAACTCCAGGCACAGCCGCGGCCGGCCCAAAGCGGTCTCTACAAGGCGGTGGTGAGCTCAAACGTCAGCTATAGAGGTGAATTGACCGAGCGACTGCTGGCCGACGCGTTGACCACGGGACAGATTCCCGCAGGATACGAATCGCAGATCTCCGTGATCCTCGACGAGGTGCCGTTGCCGGTGGTGGTGAAGGCCGCCGAAGAAGCTGCCGCACGCTCCGGCACGCCGCTTCGCGCCATCTGGAAGAACCTTGCCGCATGGTCGAAGGATCTTCATCTGTACCGGGAGGTATGGGCATGATTGCACCAGCCGCTTTGCCCGACGGCCCGTGGCAAGGCCTGTTCCGTCACGCACTGCACTCATCGACGATATCCGGACACTCGGCTATACGCCGTCGTTCGACTACTGCGTGAATCTGGCCAGCGAGTTCCTCCGACAGCTTCCCGACACCAGCACCGCCCGCAAATCGCCCCTGCGCTGACCCTGCCTCCAGCAGCCTCGTGTCCGGCGAAACCGCGATTGCCCACGGTCCCCGGCCATGCTAAAAGTCCTCGCACGCATTTGGAAATGAAATGCTCGAATCCAGAAAAGTGCAGAAATGAATCGACCTTTGTTCGACCTCGACCTGTTGCGCGCACTCGTGATGGTCGCCGATTGCGGCAGCTTCACGACCGCGTCCGCGCGGCTGCATTCGACGCAATCGACGGTCAGCCAGAAGGTGCGGCGGCTCGAGGAGATCGCCGGGCATCGCCTGCTCGACCGCGGCACGCGCGACGTGCGGCCGACCGATGCCGGCGTGACGGTGCTCAGCTACGCGCGGCGCATGATCGCGCTGAACGACGAGATGCTGGAAGCGCTGTCGGGCGCGACCGTCGCGCTCACGATCCGGCTCGGCGTGCCCGACGATTTCGCGGCGGGCCGCACGACCCATGCGCTCGCCGCGTTCAAGCGCGATCATCCGCAGGTGAAACTCGAAGTGACGTGTGGGCTGAGCCGGGACATCAGCGCGGCCTACGATCGCGGCGAGCTCGATCTCGTGCTGATCAAGCAGCGGCGCGACAGCCGCGAGGCGGTGGTGCGCTGGCCGGAGAAGCTGCGCTGGATCGACAGCGCGCGGCATCCGACGATCGAACTCGACCCGGTGCCGCTCGTCGTGTTTCCGCCGCGCGGACTCTATCGCGACGACATGATCAAGGCGATCGAGGAGCGCGGCCGCCGCTGGCGGATCAGCTTCACGACGTCGAGCCTGAGCGGTATCCAGGCGGCCGTCGCGGACGGGCTCGGCATCAGCGTGCTGCCCGCGCGCGCGGTGACCGACGACCACGTGGTGCTGACCGACGAGCACGGCGGCTTCGCGCCGATCGGGAACATGGACATCGCGATCCTGCATCGGCCGACGGCCGATCCGATGGTCAGCGAACTGACGAAGGCGCTCGCGGCGATGCTGGAACACGAGCCGGAATAAGCGCGGCCGTCGCGATACGGAGCGACTGCGACGGAGCCCCGGCGTAACCGGGGAAGCCCGCGCTCGTCAGAACATCGTGTTCCCGTTCGCCGCATGCTCCGGCACCGGCTGGTTCACGTCCCAGTGCTCGACGATCTTGCCGTGCTCCAGCCGGAAGATGTCCATGATCGCGCTGCCGCGCGTGCCGGGCTCGCGCACCGCATGCACGTGCAGGATCACGTAGTCGCCGTCGACGAACGCGCGCTTGATCTCGCTGTGCGACTGCGGATATTTGTCGCGCAGGAACGCGACGAACTTGCGGAAACCGTCACGCCCGTCGGCCGCGTTCGGGTTGTGCTGCACGTATTGATCGCCGACATACGCGAGCGCGGCATCGGCATCCTTCTCGTTCAGGCCTTTCTCGTAGAACGCCAGCACCGTGCGGCGATTCGCTTCCTGCTGCGCTTGATCCGCTCCGGCCGCCGCCGCATGCACGGCCGTCACCGCGAACGTCGCCGCGGCCATCCAGCGCGTCCATCGCGCGGCCCGTGCCGCCATCGTGCGTGTGCGTCGCATCGTCGTCTCCCGCAGGATCAGGCTGAAAGAGCCCGATCATACCCGGCGCGATGCGGCTTCGCGCTCAGACCAGCACGCCGTCGCGCGCGACGATCCGCCCCGACGACACGACGAGCCGGCGCGTCGGCCGCGCGACGACGGCCTCGGCGAGCGTCAGCGCATCGACGAGCACGACGTCCGCACGCTTGCCGGCCTCCAGCCCGTAGTCGGCGAAGCCGCAACCGCGCGCCGCGCTGTGCGTCACGCAGTCGAGTGCGACTTCGAGCGCGTCGTCGCGGCGGAAATCGTTGCGCATGCCGATCAGCATCGCGCGTTCCAGCATGTCGGGCGAACCGTACGGCGTCCACGTATCGCGCACGCCGTCGTTGCCGCCGATGACGGTCACGCCGGCCGCGCGGCACGCGACGACCGACGGCACCGGCACCGCGGCCGGCGCGGTCGTGACGATCGCGACGCCGAGTTCAGCCATCCGCGCGAGCAGCGCGTCGCGTTCGCGTTCGGCAACGTCGCCGAGGCAGAAGCCGTGGCTGATCGTGACCTTGCCCTGCATGCCGAGCGCGGCCGTGCGCTGCAGGATCAGGTCGAGCGAGTACGCGCCCATCGACCCGCGCTCGTGCACGTGCAGGTCGAGCCCGCGGCCGTGGCGCTCGGCGATGCCGAACAGCACGTCCACCGCTTCGACCGGATCGCCTTCGATCGCGCACGGGTCGAGGCCGCCGAGCAGGTCGGCGCCCGCGCCGAGCGCGTCGGACAGCAGCGCGGCGGTGCCGGGCCGCTTGAGCACGCCCGACTGCGGAAACGCGACGATCTGGATGTCCACCTGGCCGCGCAGCGTGTCGCGCGTCGCGAGCACGCCGTGTAGATGCCGCAGCCCGGCGTCGGTGTCGACGTCGACATGCGTACGGATGCGCGTCGTGCCGGCCGCGAGGAATGCGCGCGCCAGCGCGAGCGACGCGGCGCCCGCATCGTGACCGCTCGTCGCGCGGTAGTGGCGCTCGTTCTCGATGCGGTCGACGAGGCGCGGCCCCACCGCGTTGCGATACCACGGCATGCCCCAGTGGGTCTTGTCGAGATGCGTGTGGCCTTCGACGAGGCCGGGCAGCGCGAGCGCGTGCGCGCCGTCCTCGATCGCGCAGCCCGCGGGCGCGTCGAGCGACGGGCCGATGCGCGCGATGCGCTCGCCTTCGATCAGGATGTCGAGCGCTTCGCCGGCGTGCGTGCGGACGTTGCGGATCAGCAGGTTCGTCATGTCGGTTCCGGGGTGGTCGGTCGGTGCAGGGCCGTCACGATGCACGCAGCATGACGGCGGTCAGGTCGTTATCGCGGGAAACGCGGCGCCAGCACGGACAGGGGAAGGAACCGCGGCCGGCGCGGCGCGAACGGTCGCAGGGAATGCGGTCACGATATCGGACGGGGCTGCCCGCGGCCAATTAAATGTCGCGATGCAGCGCATTCGATTTCGCGATGCGCGGTGCGCATGCTCGGCTGACGGGGCGCGACGATGGGGCGGGATCGCGGTGGAAGCGGTGGAAGCGGTGGAAGCGGTGGAAGCGGCGGAAGCGGTCGAAGCGGTCGAAGCGGTGGTAGCGGCGGAAGCGGCGGAAGCTGTCGCAGCGGTCGAAGCGGTCGAAGCGGCGGAAGCGACGAAAACAGAGGAAAAGCCGACCATCGCACATCGCGCCACGTCATAGGAATAGCGGCGCCCGGAGGCCGCGTCGCGCCGTCCCGGGCGCCCACTTCAACGCCGCGCCGTGCCGTCGAGTTGCCCGGCAACAGACTTTACACGTTGTTACCCGGCCGCACCGGACGCGCATCCACCCATTACTTATACTCACGGCGAGTTCGCCACCCGTCCCGGAATTCGTCGGCGAACACGTTGCCGATGCAGGAATCATCATGATGCGCATGCCTTCCACCAAGACCGTTCTGTTCGCCTCGCTCGTCGCCGTGGCGGCGCTTCCGCTGACCGCCTGCGTCGCACCCGGCTACTACGGTGCGCAACCCGGCTATCCGCAGCAGCAATATGCGACGCCCGGCTACGCACAGCCCGCGTATTCGCAGCCCGGCTACGTACAGCCGCAGCAGCCGGCTTATCCGAACCAAGCGCCGCAGTACGACCAATACGGCAACCCGCAGCCTTACGGCGGCCAGTACGGCAACGGCTACGGCGCGCAATACGGCACGCAATACGGCACGGTCGCGAACATCCAGCCGGTCAGCGGCTCGGTCGGCACGTCGGGCGTGGCCGGCACCGTCGTCGGTGCGCTGGTCGGCGGCGTGCTGGGCAACCAGTTCGGCCGCGGCCACGGCCGCGAGGCGGCCACCGTGATCGGCGCGCTGGGCGGCGCCGTCGCCGGCAACCAGATCGGCCAGCAGATGGGCGCGGCCCAACCGCCGAGCAGCTACCGGATCGACGTGCGGATCAGCGACGGCTCGACGCGCTCGTTCGACGTGCAGTCGCCCGGCGACCTGCGCCCGGGCGATCGCGTGCAGATCAACGGCAATCAGCTGTCGCGTTATTGATCCAGACCGCATGCGCCTGACCTGATCGGGCGCATCGCGCGCATCAGGCGCATTGCGCAGATTGCGCGCATCGCGCTTACTCGACGCCGCGCGCCGCCGCGGCGCTACGACGCGCGCGCTTCCCTTCATCTCCTTCCTTCTGTCAGCGCAGCACGCTTGCCGCGCTGACACGTCATCGTCAGCTCCCGCACAGCGCCGATACTCGCGCGAGCCACCCGTTTGCGCTTAGCATTGTCGATGCCCTGCCGCGCATCGCGCAGCAGATTCCGACACCCCAACAAGAACTGCATCCGATGATCACGATCCGCCTGCTCGACGCCGCCGATGCGGCGCAGTTCCAGTCCGTGCGCCTGCGCGCAATCGACACGTCGCCGACCTCGTTCCTGCCGACCCGCGACGAAGAAGCCGGCATCACGGTCGACGAATTCGCGACGCGCATCACGCCGAGCGGCGTGCAGGCCGTGTTCGGCGCATTCGACGGCGCAACGCTCGTCGGCATCACGGGCGTGCGCCGCGATCCACGAGTGAAGGTCGCGCACAAGGCGCTGATCTGGGGCGTGTTCGTCGATCCCGCGTATCGCGGGCGCGGCATCGCGCAATCGCTGCTCGACAGCGCGACCGCGCATGCGGCGCAAGCGTGGCAATGCAGCCAACTGATGCTGTGCGTCAACGAGATCAACGGCACCGCCGAACGCCTGTACGCGTCGCAAGGGTTCGTGCGGTTCGGCACGGAACCGCGCGCGTTGTTCATCGACGGCCGCTTCTACGACGAGCACCACATGGTCAAGACGCTGGCGTAACGCGCTCGCGTGCATCGACCGGCCGCACGCGAACGCGTTCTCGTGCGTTACCTCACCGCGTATCGGTGACCGTCATGTTGACGGCCTGCCCGGCGATCGTCACGTTCGTCAGCGTCATCGCGCTCACGTTGAACGCGTAGATCGGCCCCGGCGACGTGACGGTCGGCGTGCCCGACGCGACCGGCGTGCCGAAGTCGCAGTTGCGGATCGTCACGCCGGAGATCGGCTGCACGGCCGGCGTCGGCGGCGTGCCGTTGTAGTCGAACGCGACCGGCCCCTGCGCGACGATCGCCTGGAAGCACGACGCGGTCACGCCGTTCAACGTCACGTTGCTCGCCTTCACGTCGGAGATCGTCACGTTCTGCACGACCGGCGGCCGCGTGCGCACGGCGTCGTTCGCGGGCTGGTAGTCGCAGTCGAATGTGACGATGCCGCCCTGCGCGGCCGACGGATTGCCGGCCGCCGGCGTCGCCACGCCGAGCGGCACGCTCGCGTTGACCGGGCTGCCCGCGAGCAACGCGCTGCCGTAGCCGCCGCCCTTCAGCGTCACGCCGTTCGGCAGCGTGACGCCCTTCACGTGGAAGTCCTTCACGTAGCCGCCCCGGTTCATGTTCGTCTTCACGCGAATCGCGATGTTCAGCGGGTTGGTCTGCCAGTTCGCGTTCAGCATCGACAGGTTGGTCGCGTAGATCTGCTCGACGCCGCCGCCCATCTCGCTGCCGAGCGTGATGCCGCCGTGCCCGCTGTTCATCGTGCAGTCGCGGATCAGGTGCCGCTTCGCGGGGCCGTATTCCGTGTCGCGGTCCTTGCCCGACTTGATCGCGATGCAGTCGTCGCCGGTGTTGAACGTGCAGCCTTCGCACAGCACGTCGGTGCACGCGTCCGGATCGAAGCCGTCGTTGTTCGGCCCGATGCTGTTCGTCGTCACGCCGCGCATCACGACGTTGCGGCTCGCGGTCGGATGGTGCTGCCAGAACGGCGTGTTCTGCGTCTGGTAGTGCTCCATCAGCACGTTGGTGCAGCCGATGAATTCGACCATGCACGGCCGCAGGTAGTGACCGAGGCCGAAGATGCGCTTCTCGACCGGCACGCCGGCCTCGGACAGCGCCGGCAGGTAGTTCTGATCCTGCTGCCACGGCGTGACGGGCGACGTGAGCAGCGCATAAAGCGCATCGGAGATCGCGGGCGCGACGATCCGCAGGTCGACGTTGTTCGGATTCGCATAGTTCTGGGCCGGCACCGTCGCGCCGGCACCGTATGCACCCGACGAACCCTTGTAAGTCCACCAGCACACGCTGCTGCTGCCGGCGCCGGAGAACGGCGTCATCGCCTGTCCGTTCAGCACCGATGTCGGCCCTTCGCCGGTCAGCGCGATGTTCGTCGCGTTGCGCGCATAGACGGGGGCGCCGTAGTTCAGGCAGTCGTTCGCCTGCCAGCGGCTGTAGTAAAGGCGGCCGTTCGCGCCGCAGTCGACCGGCCCGTCCTTCGCATAGTCGGCCGGGTTCGGGCTGAAGTAGATCGTGCAGTTCGCGCTCAGGTGGAAATTCACGTTGCTCTGCAGCACGATCGGCCCCGCGCAGTACCAGTTGCCGGGCGGCACGACCACGCGGCCGCCGCCTTCGCGCACGCACGCGTCGATCGCCGCGAGAAACGCCGGACGCGAGTCGAACGCGCCGGGCGCGGTCGTCAGTTCGGAACCGGGGCTGACCGGAGATTTCGCCGCCGGGTACGGCGACGTCTGCGCGACGGTCGCGCACGCGCGTGCGCCGTAGTGCGTGACGTCGAAGTCGTGCCTGCGGAACGCGAGGCGCGACACATGCGCGAGCGATGCCGCGATGCGCGCCGCCGCACCGTGCTCGCCCCAAATCAGGTCGACCGCCGCATTGGGCGACGTGCCGGCCGCCGCAAACGCGCGGGTGGCCGCGAGTGGTCCACTGACCACGGCGCCGCCGGCGAGCGCGCCGGTCCAGCCGATGAAGTCGCGACGCGATACCCGCCGCGGCGCGGGCGATCGGACAGACGAAGACGAACGGCGACGATTTGCGGCCATGGGCACTCCTTCAATGGTTTGGGAGATCGATGCGCCGGACGGCGGATCGCGATTCATACGTCGTCGTACCACATCACGCAGTCTAGACGCGATCGAAGCGGCGGATGAATCTGTCGTTTACCCTGTTTCTACCGGCTTAACGTCGGATATGTGAGCGCACACTCACTTCGTGATTCTTACGCGTGGATATATGTTGTCGTATCTTTATGCGCAAAAACTCGATGTCCGACAGCAACGCGGTCGAGCCGAATCGACCGCGCGCATGGAATATGACAAGCTCGCTGAGGCCTCACCCGTCCATTCCAACCCGTCACAGGAGCCTCAATTGCGTACCCGACACGGAGTCGACCTCATCCGCGCCCGCGCGCTGTTCGATCGCGAGCGCCGTGCATTCACCGAAGCCATGCCGACCTCCCGCGCGTTGTCCGCGGAAGCCGCCGAGCATTTGCTGTTCGGCGTGCCGTTGCACTGGATGCAGGACTGGTCGACCCCGTTCTCGCTGGTCGTGAAGGAGGCGCGCGGCGCGACCTTCACCGACGTCGACGGTCATCGCTACGCGGACTTCTGCCTCGGCGACACCGGCGCGATGTTCGGCCATGCGCCCGAGCCGGTCGCGCGCGCGCTCGCCGACCAGGCGACCCGCGGCTACACGACGATGCTGCCGAGCGAGGACGCCGCGTGGGTGTCGCGCGAACTCGCGCGCCGCTTCCGGCTGCCGGTCTGGCAGTTCGCGCTGAGCGCGAGCGACGCGAACCGCTTCGTGCTGCGCTGGGCGCGCGCGGCCACCGGCCGCAACACGATCGTCGTGTTCAACGGCTGCTATCACGGGACCGTCGACGACGTGTTCGTCGATCTCGTCGACGGCCGCCCGACGCAGCGCGACAGCCTGCTCGGGCAGTCCTACGACCTGCTCGCGAACACGCGCGTCGTCGAGTTCAACGATCTCGACGCGCTCGAAGCAGCGCTGAAGGCGGGCGACGTCGCATGCGTGCTCGCCGAGCCCGCGATGACGAACATCGGGATGGTGTTGCCGGAGCCGGGCTTCTGGGACGCGGCGCGCGCGCTGACGCGCCGCTACGGCACGCTGCTCGTGATCGACGAAACGCACACGATCAGCAGCGGCCCGGGCGGCTACGCGGCCGCGCACGGCCTGGAGGCAGACGCGCTGGTGGTCGGCAAGCCGATCGCCGGCGGTGTGCCGTGCGCGGTGTACGGTTTCAGCGCCGAATTCGCGGAACGCGCGAAAGCGGCGAAGCTGAACGCGCCGCCCGGCCATTCCGGGATCGGTACGACGCTCACCGCGAACATGCTCGCGATGCGAGCGATGCGCGCGACGCTCGCCGAAGTCGCGACCGACGCCGCATATGCGCACATGTTCGAACTGGCCGCGCGACTCGCCACCGGGCTCGAACAGGCGATCGCGAAACACGGGCTGCCGTGGTGCGTGACACGGATCGGCGCGCGCACCGAGTTCCAGTTCTCGCCCACGCCGCCGCGCAACGGCACGATCGCGGGCGAACAGCTCGACAGCGAGCTCGAGCACATCGTGCATCTGTACCTGCTGAACCGCGGCGTGCTGATCACGCCGTTCCACAACATGATGCTCGTGTGTCCGCAGACGACGGCCGACGACGTCGACACGCTCGTCGCGCAGTTCGACGCGTGTCTGGGCGAGCTGGCGTGATGTGATGAGCGGCGCGCCGGGCTCGCCGGCATGCGCGAGCCCGACGCCTGCGCGCCCGTTCGTCGCACAGCGCCCGCGTGGGAAACGTCACATCACTGCCGTGACATCAGTCGAGACACGGTTTGCCCGCCGGCACGAATTGCCCGCGCCCCGGCTCCGCCGCGAGCAGCCGGCCGTCCTCGACGAGCAGCTCGCCACGCGACAGGCAATGACGCGGCCAGCCCGTCACCTCGATCCCTTCATAAGGCGTGTAGTCGACCGCATGATGGAGCGACGCATTCGCGATCCGCACGCGCTTGTCCGGATCCCATACGACGATATCCGCATCGGCGCCGACCGCGATCGTCCCCTTGCGCGGATACAGCCCGTACAGCTTCGCGGGCCGCAGCGACGTCAGCTCGACGAACTGGTGCAGCGATAGCCGCCCCTGGCGCACGCCGTCGAACAGCAGCGGCAAGCGCGTCTCGAGCCCCGGAATTCCATTCGGAATATGGTCGAACGAAACGGCATGGCCGCCCGGATGCTTGCCGCACGGATCGTCATAGTTGAACGGCGCATGGTCCGAGGAAAACACCGAGAACACGCCCTGCTTCAGCGCCTTCCACACAGCCTGCTGGTTCGCCGGATCGCGCGGCGGCGGACTGCACACGCACTTTGCGCCTTCGTACCCGTCGTGACCGCCGTGACCGCCGTGACCGCCGTGACCGCCGTGACCGCCGTGACCAAGATCGTCGGCCGTCAGGTACAGGTACTGCGGGCAGGTTTCCGCCAGGATCGGCAACCCGCGCGACTGCCCCCAGCGGATCTGCTCGATCGCTTCCGCACCCGACACGTGCACGATCAGGATCGGCACGTCGACGAGTTCCGCGAACGCGATCGCGCGATGCGTCGCCTCGCGCTCGACCACGGCCGGCCGCGCATGCGCATGGAAATGCGGCGCGACGTGGCCGTCGCCGAGCAGCCGCTCGGTCAGCCAGCCGATGCAGTCCGAGTTCTCCGCATGCACCATCACGAGCGCGCCGTGCTCGCGCGCGACCGACAGCACGTCGAGCATCTGCCGGTCGTTCAGCTTCAGGTCGTCGTAGGTCATGTACACCTTGAACGACGTATAGCCGTTCGCGATCAGCCGCGGCAGCTCCTCGGCCAGCACATGCGGCGTCGGATCGGCGACGATCAGGTGAAAGCCGTAGTCGATCAGCGCGCGCCCTTGCGCGCGCCGGTGATAGTCGTCGACGGCCGCCTGCAGCGACTGCCCCTTCGCCTGCGCGGCGAACGGAACCACGGTGGTCGTGCCGCCGCACAGCGCGGAGCGCGTGCCGGTCAGGAAGTCGTCGGCCATCTTCAGCCCATCGGGCATCGGCTGGTCGAGATGGCAGTGCGCATCGACGCCGCCCGGCATCACGAGCATCCCGCTCGCATCGAGCTCGCGCGGCGCGCGCGGCAGCCCGTGGCCGAGCATGGCCACGCGCCCCGCGCGGATGCCGATGTCGCACGAGAACCGGTCCGCCGCCGTCACGACGTCCGCGTGACGGATTACGAAATCGAGATCGTTCGACATGACGCGCGCCTCAGATCACGTCGCTGAAGAGACGCCCCCAGCCCTTCACTTGCCGCGTGTCGTAGTCGGCGAGCTGCAGCGACTTCCACACGACGGTCGAGATCGTGTCGTAGATCGGGATGCCCGTCTCTTCCTCGAGCGCGGGCACCAGGTGCGCGGCGTTCAGGTTCGTGCAGAAGATCGAGATCGCGCGCGGGCCGGCCTTCGCGACTTCGCGCACCATCGCGCCGATCTGGTCGCCCGTCACTTCGGAGAACGAGAAATTGACCTTCAGGTTCAGGTGGCGCTCGGCGATGCAGTCCAGGCCTGAGCGGCGATAGTTGTCGACGATCTTCGTCTGCACGTCGTCGAGATACGGCGTGACGAGGCCGAACTCGTGCGCGCGGGTCTTCTTCAGGATCTCGTTGAGCGCGAGCACCGAGGTCGTCGCCGGAATGCCGGTCGCTGCGGTGATGCGCTCGCACAGCCGCTCGTCGGCCTCGAAGCCGAGCCAGCCGGACGACGTGCCGTTCCATGCGATCACGTCGACCTTCGCATCGGCGAGCAGCATCGCGGCCTGGATGATCTTGTCGTCGTCGAACTGGCCGAGCGCCTGGCCCGTCAGCGAGATCTCGGTGACCGGAAAGCGTGCGAAGTGCGCGGACACGCCCGGCAGCCCGGCGACCATCGCGCTCGTCAGCGGCTCGAGCGACGTGTTGGAAGAAGGCGTGAGCATGCCGAGCAGGGTACGTTTCTTCATGATGAGGTTCTCTCTACCAGTGAATGCAATCAATGCGGTGAAAAGGGTCGGTCAAGGGGTCGGTCAGACCGGGAGCTTGTTTTCGTAGTCGATCGCGCTGGAGCACACGAGCAGGCCGACGCCGGCCGCCGCGAACACCATCAGCGCAAGGAAGTAGGAACCGGTGAACTGCACGATCGCGCCAACAAGGATCGGCACGGTGACGCCGCCGAGGTTGCCGCCGAGGTTCATGAGGCCGCCGAGGAAGCCGATCTTGTTGCGCGTGCCGAGCGACGACGGGATGCACCAGTACAGGCCGCACCAGCGCAGGAAGAACAGCGTCGACGACAGCAGCGCGACGCACGCCACCGGGCTCTTCACATAGGCGACGGAAAAGATCGACACGGTCGCGATCACCGCGGCGATGCCGAACAGCGTGCGCATCACGACGTTCGGGCGGCCGCCCGCGGCTTTCCACTTGTCGGCGATCCAGCCGCCGAGCAGCTCGCCGATGAAGCCGCAGAAAAAGATGATGAAGGTCGAGCCGCCCATCTGCTTGATGTCGAAGCCGTGCACCTTGTGCAGGTAGTTCGGCATCCACGTGAGCAGCCCGTAGAACACGCTGTTGAAGCACATCCAGCCGAAGAACATGCACCACACCGAGCGGTACTTGAAGAAGTCGCGCGAGCGGCCCGACGCACCGGCCGGCTCGGACGCGAGGTCGCTCGCGTGCGACGCCTCGATGTAGTCGGCTTCGAGGTCGTTGACGCCCGGATGCTCGCGCGGTGTATTGCGGATGTAGTACCACGCGAGGAAACCGGCGAGCACCGTGCCGACGCCGGCCACCGCGAACGCGAGCCGCCACGAGCCGAGCAGCGCGATCAGGCCGGCGATCAGCACCGCGCCCAGGGCCGCGCCGAGCGGCGCGCCGCCGTCGAGCAGCGTGGCGCCGCGGCCGCGTTCGGTCTGCGTCATCCAGATTGCGTTGAGCTTGCCGCCGGCCGGGTAGATCGGCGCTTCGGACGCACCGAGGCCGAGGCGCGTGAGCAGGAGCGACGGTGCGTTGGTGCACAGCGCGGCGATCGCCTGGAAGAAGCCCCAGAACACGGTCGCCATCGCGATCACGATGCGCGGCTTGAACCGGTCGGCCAGCATCCCGCCCGGGATCTGCATCACCGCATAGGTCCAGAAAAACGAACTGAGGATCAGACCCTCCATCGCCGGCCCGATGTGGAACTCCTGCGAGATGTAAGGCATGGCGACGGACAGCGACGCGCGATCGACGTAGTTGATCGCGATGAGGCTCAGCATGACGACGAATATCTTCCAGCGGACGGCGGACTTGCCGACCGTCATGGCAGCGACACCGGAGGTTGAAGACATGGACGGACTCCAGGGATGAACGAGGATGATCAGGACGTCGTGCAACGTTGAGCCAAGTATAGGATTAGAAATTTATAATTACAGTTATCGTAAACGATTGGTTTTATTGAATTTGTTTTGTCACTACGATGGTGCAGGGTAAGCCCCGATATCGTGATAAGCTCGCACCATCATGAGCCAGACACCCCGCAATCCCCTCCTTCTGCGCACCCGCGGCATGGCCGCGGAGATCGCCGCGCGCCTGCGCGTGATGATCGACGAGGGCGAATTGCCGCCCGGCGCGCGCATCGACGAAAAAGAGCTGAGCCTCGCGTTCGACGTGTCGAAGACGCCGCTGCGCGAGGCGCTGAAGGTGCTCGTCGCGGAAGGCGCCGTCACGCATCGCCAGTACATCGGCTATCGCGTCGCGTCGATCGACGTCGACGATCTCGTCTCGACGTTCGAGCTGCTGCACGGGCTCGAGGCGATGGCGGGAGAGTTGCTGCGCAAGCGCATCGGCGCGTCCGCGCTCGCCGCGCTGCAGGCGAAGCACCGGCGCATGGTCGAGTGCCACGAGGCCGGCAAGCGGGTCGAATATTTCCGGCTGAACCAGCAGATCCATCAGATGATCATCGACGCGGCGGGCAACCCGGTGCTGTCGGGCATCTATGCGTCGCTGATGTCGAAGGTGCACCGCGCGCGCGGCGCCGCGAACGCCGACACGCTGCGCTGGGCCGAATCGCTGCACGAGCACGAGGAAATCATGGCCGCGCTCGCTGATCCCGACCATGCGGTGCTGCCGCAGGTGCTGCGCCGCCACTCGGAGAACACCGCGCGCGAAGTGCTGGCGATCCTCGATCGCACCGGCACGGCGGACGCGCCCGGCAAGCGGGCGGCCCGCGCGTAGCCGCCTGCCGAACGAACGCACAAACGCACGACCGAACCGGCCGCGTGACGGCCCGCCAGCCCCGCGCTACGCAGCCTTCAACGCGCGCCGCGCCACTTCCGCGAAATAGCGCGCGCCGACCAACAAGATCTCGTCGTTGAAATCGTACGTCGCGTTGTGCAGCGGCACGCCGCCGTGCCCGGCCGCTTCGCCGTTGCCGATGAACACGAAGTTGCCCGGCACCACCTGCAGGAACGCGCCGAAGTCTTCCGAGATCATCATCGGCTGCACGTTTGCGTTCACCGCGTCGGCGCCCGCGACCTGCGCGGCGGCTTGCACGGCCGTGTCGACCCATTCCGGAGAATTCACCGTCGGCGCGAACTCGTGCGTGTACTCGAACGTGCAGGTCGCGCCGTGCGTACGGCAGATGCCGTCGCTGATCTCGCGCATCCGCGTTTCCAGCAGCGCCTGCACGTCGCGCGAATAGCTGCGCGTGTCGCCCTTGATCGTCACCGTCGACGGAATCACGTTGCGCAGCCCGTCGGTGATGAACTCCGTGCACGAGATCACGGCCGGCTGGCCCGGATCGAGATTGCGCGACACGATCGTCTGCAGCGCGAGCACGATCTGCGAGCCGATCACGATCGGATCGATGCCCATGTGCGGGCGCGCCGCATGCGTGCCGCGCCCGTCGATCCGGATCACGAAGTTGTCCTCGCTCGCCATGATGCCGCCCGCGCGCGTCGAGAACGTGCCGGCGCGCATGCCCGGCATGTTGTGCGCACCGAAGATCGCGTCCACCGGAAAGCGCTCGAACAGGCCGTCGGCCATCATCGCCTTCGCGCCGCGCCCATGCTCCTCGGCCGGCTGGAAAATGAAGCGCACCGTGCCGTCGAAGCCCCGGCTCTCGGCCAGCAGCCGCGCGGCGCCGAGCACCATCGACATGTGGCCGTCGTGCCCGCACGCGTGCATCTTGCCCGGCGTGCGCGACGCATGTTCGCGGCCCGGCGCGCGCTCGGCGATGTTCAGCGCGTCCATGTCCGCGCGGATGCCGATCGCGCGCGTGCCGGTGCCGACCGTCAGGTTCGCGACGACGCCCGTGCCGCCGATCCCGCGATGCACGTCGAGCCCGAGCGTCGTCAGGATCCGTGCGACGTAGTCCGACGTGTTCACTTCCTCGAAACCCGTCTCCGGGTGCTGGTGCAGATGCCGGCGCCAGGTCTTCAGTTGCCCCTGCAGCGTGCTTTCTTCCGTTGCGTCGGTTGCGTCCATCGTGGTTGCCTCGTCGATCGTCATATCGTCCGGTTCATTCAGGCCATCGCGGCCGCGTGATTCAGCCAGTCGCGCTGGCGCGCGAGCACCGCGCCATCCGTCTCGCCGACGCACTGCCGGTAGACGGATGGCGCGGTCGCACCTTCCGTGTTGATCGCCAGCACGCGCGAATGCGCATCGAGCCTGGCCTGACGCGCCAGCGCCGGGTCGCGCATCAGCACGGTCAGCCCCGCGATGCCCGCGGCGCCCGACTCGCCGGACACGAACGGCACGTCGCGTTCGCTGCCGGCTGCCAGCGCGCGCATCGCCCGGACCGCGTCGTCGTCGTCGATCAGCATGAAGTGGTCGATGCTCGGCTCGAGGAAATCCCACGCGAGCGGCGACGCCTCGCCGCACGCGAGCCCGGCCATCACCGAATCGACGCTGCCGGTCGCCTTCGTCGCGCGCCCGGCGAGCGCGCTCTGGTACAGGCAATCGGCCTGGCGTGGCTCGACGACGATGAAATGCGGCCGCCGCGCGCCAGCGTGCTCCCAAAGATAGCTCGCGATGCCGGCCGCCAGACCGCCGACACCGCCCTGCAGGAAGACGTGCGTGAACGCCCGGCCGCCATCGTCGTGATCGTCCGCCGGCTGCTGCGCGAGCGCTTCGGCCGCGATCACGCCGTAGCCCTGCATCACGTCGCGCGGAATCGCCTCGTAGCCGTCGTACGACGTATCCGACACCACGTGCCAGCCGTTCTCGTGCGCGAGCCGCGCGGCGTGCACGACCGATTCGTCGTAGTTGCCGGCGATCCGCACGATCCGCGCGCCGTGCGCGGCGATCGCGTGCTCGCGCTCCGCGTCGACGTGCGCATGCAGCACGATCACGCAGCGGCAACCGATCGCGCGCGCGGCGGCGGCCAGCGCCCGGCCGTGATTGCCGTCGGTCGCGCTGATCACCGTGAGGTCGGTGAGCGACGCCGCGTAGCGGCCCGTGACGAGCCCCCGCGGATCGAGTTCCTCGCGGTGGCGCAGCCGCTTCACGAGCCGCATCAGCGCGCTCGGCGCGCCGAGCGCCTTGAAGCTGCCGAGCGGCGAGCGGCACGCCTCGTCCTTCACGCTGACGCTCGCGACGCCGAGCCGCGCGGCCAGGTCCGGCAGCGTGCGCAACGGCGTGCGCGCGGCGCCGACGAGCGGCCAGTGCGACAGCCACGCGCCGCTCTCGTCGGCCGCTGCGATGTTCATGACACGGCGCAGCGTATCGGGATAGTCGGTGCGCAACGCGCGGGGGTTGGCGATCAGCATGGCGGGAAGGGCTCCGGAAAAGGGCCGCGCGGGCGGCCCGTCGGTGGATGCGGTGCGGGCGCACACGGGTTGCGCTCGCCGTCGGTCCGAAAAATAATATTGCGCGGGCCGGTCAAAAAAATCGCCAAATCGACGGGTCGCACGCAAAAATTTCTCATTCTTTCGAGGTTGCCGCGCCATCATGCCCACCCCACTCGATGCGTTCGATCGCAAGCTGCTGATGGAAGTCCAGCGCGACGCGCACACGCCGCAGAACGAACTCGGCGCCCGCGTGAACCTGTCGACCGCCGCCGTGAACCGCCGCCTGCGGCGGCTCGCGGACGACGGCGTGATCGAGCGCTATACGGCGGTCGTCGCGCCGGACAAGGTCGATCATCCGCTGACGATCGTCGTGAACGTGGAAGTCGAGAGCGAGCAGATCGACCTGCTCGACGCGATGAAGCGGACCTTCGAGCGCTGCCCGCAGATCCAGCAGTGCTACTACGTGACCGGGGAATGGGATTTCGTGCTGATCCTGGCCGTGCGCAACATGGATCAGTACAACGCGCTCACGCGCGAGCTGTTCTTCGCGAACAACAACGTGAAGCGGTTCAAGACGCTGGTGAGCATGAGCCGCGTGAAGGTCGGGCTCGAGGTGCCGGTGGACCTCGACGCATGACGTCAGCGCCCGTCGGCGGCCAATGACCCGAAAAACGTCGCGACCTTGGCCTTGCTCGTCGTCTGCAAGCGCGACATGAGCCCGTGATCGATGTGCCGCAGGCCGTAAGTCGCGCCGATGTCGCGCTGCAACCGGCACCACAGATGGCTCGCGATCTCCGCGTCGACCATCGCCCGGTGAGCGCGGCCCGTCTGCGGCAAGCGCAGCATGTCGGCCAGGCTCGACAGGCGGTGACTGCGCGCGTGCGGATAGATGCGCCGCGCGACGAGCATCGTGCACGCAAACGCATGCTCGGCCGCCATGCCGAGCATCCCGAGCTCGGCCTGCCAGAACCGCTTGTCGAAGCCGGCGTTGTGCGCGACGACCGGATGGTTTCCGACGAACGCGGCGGCTTCCTTCATGACCTGCGACACCGGCGGCGCCGACGCAATCATCTCGTTGGTGATCCCGGTGAGCGTGACGACGTCGGACGGAATGCGGCGTCCCGCGTTCATCAGGCTCTGGTAACGGTCGACGATCTCGCCGTCGCGCAGCAGGATCACCGCGATCTCGGTCGCCCGGTCGCCCAGGTTCGGAGAAAGCCCGGTGGTTTCGAAGTCCAGTACCGCTACGGTTTGCATGGTTGAATCGGGGGAAAGATACCTGGCAAGGAACGTCGGTCAGCACGCGTCGCGCCGACAAGAAAGCGCCATAGTATCCCGGGCGCGGCCTCCGGCGGCAAACGCCCTCGTCACGCGCGGCTCACCGCCGCTTTTTTTCCATGCGCACCGGCGCGCTCGCCATTGCCGCGGCGGAACCACGGCGGATGGTCCGATCCACGCACCGATCGGCACATCCGCGTTCCGGCTACATCAGCGACAACTGAAGCTCGCCGCCGAATTCACGTCGCCCGAACCGTTGTAGCGCGCGACCTGCGGATACGGGCACAGCGGACGCGTGCGTCCAGCCCCCCACGAACTCGGCACGTCCGCATTCGGCACCGCGTTCGTCGCGTCGCGCGCGGTGGCAACGATCGCGGCGGGCGCCTGCCCCTGCTCGACCCACGCCACGAGCGGCGTCAGCATGTCGAACTGGTCGGCCGCCGGCCCGCCCGCGCAGTGGTTCATCCCCGGCACCGGATAGAAGCGCGCGAAGCTCGACGCGTCGCCGCCGTTCGCCTGTGCGACCTGCGCATACCAGTCGCGCGTATCGTTGAACGAGAACACGGGATCGCCGGTGCCGTGATAGACGAGCAGCTTCGCGCCGCGCGACTTCAGCGCGGACAGGTTGGTCTCGTCGGGCGGCGTCATGAACGACCACGACGATTGCGTGTACACGCCATTCGTCGCGAAAATCGCCGGCGCGTCGTTGTCCATGTCGAAGCCGAGCGCGAAGCCGGCGAGGTTCGCGAGCGTCGCGGCGGTTTTCGGCGGCGTCATGAACGTGAACGCCATCGCAGCCGGGTCGAGCGTGATCGAATTCGACTGCTTCCAGCCGGCCCAGCCGGCGGCGGCCACACCCGGATCGTACGGAAAGCTCGCGTAGAGCGCCGTGCCCGCGCTGTTGCGCGCCCCCGCGAACACGTTCTCGAGCGCACTCTTCTGCGCGGTCGTCAGGCAGGATCCGGTGCGCGTGCCGTTCGCGCAGGCCGGGATGTCCGTCTCGACGCTGAAGTGCGCCTGACACGCGGCGACGTCCTGCACCATGCCGTCCGTCGCGCCGTCGAGCGCATCGCACTTGTCGAGAATCTTCGCGCCGACGAACTGGCGCTCCGCGTCGTTGAAGCCGCTGCGGATGTCGGGCAGCCCGTTCGAGCCGGTCGCCGACGCGATCTTCGCGAACTGCTGCGCGCCGTACATCTCGCCGATCGCCGCCTTCGGCAGGTGAAAGCCCGGGTCGCCGGCGATGATCCCGTCGTAGTCGGCCGGGTTGCGCACGGCCGTGACCATCGCGTGACGGCCGCCGTTCGAGCAGCCGCCGAAATAGCTGCGGTCGGGCGCCTTGCCGTACGCGAGCCGGATCACCTGCTTGGCCATCGGCGTAAGCGCATCGACCGCGCCGTAGCCGTAGTCGAGCCGCGCCTGCGGATCGAGGCCGAACAGCGGGTTCTGCGCGGCGCTGTGCCCGGAATCCGAGCTGATCACCGCGAAACCCTGGTTCAGCGCGTCGGTCAGCGGCCCGCCGCCGCCGATCTCGCCGGTCGCGGTCACGACGTTGCCGTCGAGGCCGCCGTTCGCCTGATAGAAGAAGCGGCCGTTCCACGCCTTCGGCAAGCGCATCTGGAAGCCGATCGCGTAGGTGTTGCCGTCCACCGCGCTCACGCGCTCGTTCATCTTCCCGGCGATCACGCAGTGCTCGGCGATCGGCTTGCCGGCCACCGTCAGTGCGCCGGCGGCCGCGGTCGTCACCGATGTGAACGACGTGTTCGCATATGCAAGCTTCGCGGCGAGCGCGTCGCAGGTCTGCGTCATCGCGGCCGGCGTCGCGGCGCTCAGATGCGTCGGCGCGGAGCTGACCGAATCGTCGCCGCCGCAACCGGCGAGCATGGCCGCCGACAGCGGCGCGATACAGAGGAATGCAGATTGTCTCTTCACGATATCTCCCGTTCGTCAGGCTGCCGAATCAGAACATGTGCCGGACGCCGACCATCGCGCCGAGCTGCCCCATCCCCTGGCCGGGCGTCGTGCCGGCCCCGCCGCCGCTGACCGCGTAGCGCGCATGCGCGCTGTTCCACAGATACGACGATTGCGCGTAGACGGCCGTGCGCTTGGTCAGCAGATAGGTCGCGCGCAGCGTGGCCATCGTCGCGCGCGTGTCGTGCGCGCTGTTGACGATCCGGTAGCCTTCGCCGTCGACGACGAAGTCGGGCTTGATCGCATACGACGCGCCGAGGAAGAACAGGTCCGAATGCGCGCCGGCCGCGGCCGGCGAACCGGTCGACACGCGCCGCCCGATCCAGCCCGCGCCGATGCGCGCGCCCGCCGCCTGCGCGTAGGCGCTCACGTGCGTGCGTGCATCCTTGCCGCCGCTGCTGGTGAAGGCGACCGGCGCGACGCCGTCGAAGAAGTTCGCGGCGGCGCCCGTGCCGCCGCGCTGCTCCTCGTACGACGCCGCCGCCCCGAAATACGCGCTGTCGTACTTGAGCATCACCGACCAGTTGCGGCATTGCACCGCGTCGCCCGGCACCTGCCCCGCGCACGTGCCCTGCCCCGGCGAGTTGCCGGTGCCCGCGCCGTCGCGGCCGAACGAATACGCGGCGCCGAGCGTCACGCCGCGATACGTGCCGACGTAGGTCACCGCGTTGTCGGCGCGGCCGTTCGGCACGTACGCGTCGAGCGAGCCGAGCCCGTAGATGTCGGGGCCGATGATGTCCGCGCCCTGCAGCGCGAGATAGGTCATCGTGTACTGGCGGCCGAACGCGAGCGTGCCGAAGCCGCTCTTCAGCCCGACGAACGCCTGCCGCCCGAACAGCCGCCCGCCCTGCCCGAGGTCGCCGCCGCGCACGTTGAACCCGCTTTCGAGCGTGAACACCGCCTGGTAGCCGCCGCCGAGATCCTCGGTGCCGCGCAGGCCCCAGCGTGACGGCAGCTCGCCCGTCACGCCCGGCATGCGCACCACGTGGTCGCCGGCCGCGTTCGCGTGCGACACGAACTCGACGCCCGTGTCGATGATTCCGTACAGCGTCACGCTCGACTGCGCGTGCGCGCCCGGCGCGGCGAGTGCGCAGCAGGCGCCGGCGGCCAGCAGGCCGTTCCTGGTTTTCGTGTTCATTGCGTTTGTCTCCAGACCTTGAGTAGGCGCGCTCTGACGGCGCGCATCGAAAAATCGTGAACGTCAGTCGCCGGCTTGCGGGCGGCGAATCAGCACCAGCGCGGCGACGGCCGCGACGAGCGTGACGGGGATGCTCGCGCCGATCACGACCGGCGCGCTGCGGCCGGCGGCCAGCAGCGTCGCGGCCGCCAGCGGCCCGACGACGGAACCGAGCCGCCCGACCGCCACCGCCGCGCCGACGCCCGTGCCGCGCATCGCGGTCGGGTAATAGATCGCCGCGAGCGCATACAGCACCGACTGCCCGCCGACCACGAACATCCCGGCGGCAAACGCGGCCGCCGCGAGCGACGCGAAGCCGGGCGCGGCCGAGAGCGCGGCAAGCGACAGCACGATCCCGACATACATGCCGCCGACCACGCGCGACGCGCGCATCCGGTCGAGCGCCGCGCCGATGCCGAGCGCGCCGAGCCCAGCCCCGACGTTGAACGCGATCTGCACGAGGCCGACATGTGCACGGTCGAGCCCGCGCGCGGCCATCAGCGACGGCAGCCAGTTCAGCAGGAAGTAGAGGACGATCAGCGTGCAGAAGTAGCTGATCCACAGCGCGAACGTCGACGTCGTGCGGCCGTCGCCGAACAGCGTGTGCGCGACGCTGGTGCGTGCGGCCGGCGTGCCGGCGACGTCGAGATACGCGCGCGATTCCGGCAGGCACCACGCGAGCAGCGGCACGAGCAGCAGCGGCCCGGCGCCGCCGACGTAGAAGATGTGCCGCCATTCGGTGTCGCCGGCGAGCAGCACGCCGATCAGCGACGCGATCACGCCACCGAACGGAATGCCGCAATACATCGTCGCGACCGCGCTGCTGCGCAAGCGCGGCTCGACCGCTTCGGACGACAGCGCGATCAGGTTCGGCATCGCGCCGCCGAGGCCGATGCCGGTCAGCACGCGCACGACGACGAGCATCCAGAAGCTCGACACCTGCGCGGTCGCGATCGACAGCAGCCCGAACAGCACGGCTGACGCGATCAGCACGCGCTTGCGGCCGATCCGATCGGCGAGCCGCCCGCCGAGAATCGCGCCCGGCAGCAGCCCGAAGGTGCCCGCGCTGAACGCGATGCCCATCTGCGACACGGTCAGCCCGAACTCATGCGCCATGCGCGGCGCGGCGACCCCGACCGACTGCAGGTCGAGCCCTTCGAGGAGGGCGACCGCGAAACACAGCGCGAGCGTGGTCGCGACCGTGGATTTTTCGGCAACGTAAGTGTTCATCCTGTCTCCAATCCCATGTCTTGTAGTCGGTCGGCCCTGCAACGGCCGCCGCGCGCCGCCGCCGGCCAGGGGCGGATCGGCGCGCGAGGTGTCGTCCGAATGGCCGCCTTTATCAGGCAGCCTGATTCGCTGGCCGCAAGAATGCCTGCCGGTGTCGTGACCGGCCGGTCGTTATGCCTGCTTGGTCCTGCTTGGTCCTGCTTGGTCCTGCTTGGTCCTGCTTGCTCCTGCTAATGCCTGCTCGTGCCGCCTACGCGTAAATCACGTCGGGATCACGCCGCGCCGGGTCGTACAGCGCGTCGATCGTCGCCGCGCGATGCTGCTGCACGGCCGCCTGGTTCAGCGAACCCTTGTCGGTCACTTCGCCGAGATCGAGCGACGGCGGCGTGTCGATCAGCCGGATGCGTGCGACGAACGTCGAACCGCCGCTGGCATGCCGGTTCAGCGCGGCAAGCCACGTCGTGAACGCCGCGCGCACGGCCGGCGCGCGCAGCACGTCGGACACCGGCGCGTCGGCGGGGAGCCCCGCCAGCGCGCGGCACGCGTCGACGCGCGGAAACACGAGCAGCCCGATGTCGTCGCGATTGATTCCGGTGACGACCACGTCCTGCACGTACGGCGCGCCGCTCGACACCGCGTTCGCGCGCAACGGCCCGACGCTGACGAAGGTGCCGCTGCTCAGCTTGAAGTCCTCGGTCAGCCGCCCGTCGAACTGCAGCCCGAGTTCCGGCCGCTGCGGATCGGCGAAGACGCCCGCGTCGCCGCTGCGGTAATACCCTTCGTCGTCGAACACGTCGCGTGGATCGACGTCCGCGTGCCAGTAGCCGCGCATCACGTTCGGCCCCTTGAAACGCAGCTCGAGCTTGCCGCCGCACGGCACCAGCTTCGCGTCGCAGCCCGGCGCGGGCAGCCCGATATAGCCGGCGCGCATCAGCGGCCCCGTCGTGAACAGGCACGACGGCGACGCCTCCGTCATCCCGAGGCCGGCCATGATCCGGATGCGCTCGCCGCAATGCGCGTAGGTCACGCGGTCGAGCCGGTCCCACGCGGCCTGCGACAGCCCCGCACCGCCGAAGAAATACAGCTTCACGCGCGAGAAGAACGTGTCGCGCAGCGCGGCATCGCGTTCGAGCGCGACGGTCAATTCTTCCCAGCCCTTCGGCACGTTGAAGTAGATCGTCGGCGCGATCTCGCGCAGGTTGCGCACGGTTTCGTCGAAGCGGCCCGGCATCGGGCGGCCGTCGTCGATGTACAGCGTGCCGCCGTTGTACAGCGCGATGCCGAGGTTGTGACTGCCGCCGAACGTGTGATTCCACGGCAGCCAGTCGACCAGCACCGGCGGCTCGCGCGTGAGCTCGGGCATCGTCTGGCGCAGCATCTGCTGGTTGCTGCACAGCATCCGGTGCGTGGTCGGCACCGCCTTCGGCTGCTTCGTCGAACCGGACGTGAACAGGATCTTCGCGAGATGATCGGGGCCGATCGCCGCGTGGATCGCGTCGATCGTGCGCGGTGCCGTCGCAAGCAAGCGCGAGAGCGGCACCGCGCGGCCCTTTCCGTGCGCGCCGGCGTCGTCGTCGCGTGCGACGATCAGCGCCGCATCGGCCGGCAACGTGGCGTCGAGCGCACGCGTGAACGGCGCGCGTTCGGCGACGAAGACCGCACCCGGGCGCAGCACGCCGAGCGTGTGGCGCAGCTTGCCGTAGTCGGTCGACACGAGCGAATACGCGGGCGAGATCGGCGCATACGGCACGCCGGCCAGCATCGCCGCGAACATCAGTTGCAGATGCTCGAGATCGTTGCCGGACAGCACCGCGAGCGGACGCTCGGCCGACAGCCCGAGATCGACGAGGCCCTGGCCGAGCGCGCGTGCGCGCTCGAGCATCTGCGCGTAGGTGATCTCGATCCAGCGGCCATCGGCGCCGCGCCGCGCGGCCAGCACGCGGTCGGGGTGCGCTTGCGCGCCGCGCACGAGGCAGTCGGTCAGGCGCGTCGGGTAGTCGCCGAGCGGTTCGCGCGAACGCAGATACCACGTGCCGTTTTCCGCGCGGCGAATCTCGGCCGCGCCGACGGCGACGGCCGCCGCGCGATAGCGCACGCCGCCCGTGTCGCTCACCTGCCCGCTCGCGGGCGTCGCTACATTCATCGTCGGCTCGCTCATATCGGGTAGTGACGCGGCGTGGTCTGCACGGTGATCCAGCGCAGCTCGGTGAATTCGGCGATCGACGCACGGCTGCCGAAGCGGCCGTAACCGCTCGCCTTGGTGCCGCCGAACGGCATCTGCGCCTCGTCGTGCACGGTCGGCCCGTTGATGTGGCAGATCCCCGACTCGATCCGTCGCGCGAGCGTCATCGCCCGTGCGATATCGCGGCTGAACACGCTTGCCGACAACCCGAACTCGCTGTCGTTCGCGAGCGCGACCGCTTCGTCGTCGCTATCCGCGCGCAGGATCGCGACCACCGGCGCGAACGATTCCTCGCGATAGAGCCGCATGTCGCGCGTGACGCCGTCGACGATCGCCGGCTGCATCGTCGCGCCGTCGATCCGGCAGCCGAGCGGCAAGCGCGCGCCGTGCGCACGGGCATCCTCGACGAGCGACGCCGCGCGCGCGGCCGCCGCCGCATCGACCATCGTGCCGAGCGGATGGCCGGCCAGCGGATCGCCGGCGACCAGCGTGCGCGCCTTCCCGGCCAGCCGTTCGACGAGCGCATCGGCGATCGGCCGCGCGACAATCACGCGCTCCGTCGACATGCAGATCTGGCCCTGGTTGAAGAACGCGCCGAATGCGATCGCGTCGACGGCTGCGTCGACATCCGCATCGTCGAGCACGAGCACCGGCGCCTTGCCGCCGAGTTCGAGCAGCACGGGTTTCAGGTACGCGGCCGCATGGCGCGCGATGATGCGCCCGACGTGCGTCGACCCGGTGAAGTTGATCCGCTTCACGTGCGGATGCGCGATCAGCCGCTCGACGAGTTCCGGCGCATCGGCCGCCGCGTGCGTGATCACATTGACGACGCCCGCGCCGAGCCCGGCGTCGTCCAGCACCGCGCCGATCAGCGCGTGCACGCCCGGGCACGCTTCGGACGCCTTCAGCACGACCGTGTTGCCGCACGCAAGCGGCATCGCCAGCGCGCGCGTGCCGAGGATCACCGGTGCATTCCACGGCGCGATGCCGAGCACCACGCCGCACGGCACGCGCATCGCGAGCGCGAGATTGCCGGGCACGTCGGACGGGATCACGTCGCCGTCGATCTGGGTGGTCATCGACGCGGCCTCGCGCAGCATGTTCGCCGCGAGCGTCACGTTGAAGCCGAGCCAGCCAGGCGTCGCGCCAGTTTCGGCGACGCCGGTCGCGATGAATTCGTCGATGCGCGCGTCCATCAGGTCGGCCGCCTTCAGCAGCCGGTGGCGCCGCTCCGTCGGCGCGAGCGCCGCCCAGGCGGGGAACGCGCGGTGCGCGGCGTCGATCGCCGCGTCGGCGTCGGCCGGGCCGGCCGCCGGCGCGCGCGACGCAAGCGCGCCCGTCGCGGGGTTGAATCGGTCGAAGGTTCGCCCGTCGCGGGCGGTGCACCACTCGCCCCCGATCAGCATCCGTCTGTCGGTCATGTCGTCTCCTGCCTTGCTGTCTCTTGCGGTTGCGTCGGCGGTGATATCAGCGCTTGTATGCCTGCAGGCCCGGCTTGATCGCCTTGTCGTCGAGGAACTGCTTCAGCCCCTGCTCGCGGCCGCGCTCCGGGTCGCGCAACTGCGCCTGGTCGAGCTTCGCATACAGATAATCCTCGCACTGCTCCCACGTGAGTTCGCGCGAACGCTTGAAGCCATGCTTCGCCGCGCGCAGCACGACCGGGTTCTTGTCCATCAGCCGTGCGGCGAGCGCGATCGTCGCGTCGCGCAGCCCGGCCAGCGGCACGCTGCTGTTCACGAGGCCCATTTCCGCCGCTTCGACGCCGGTGAACGTGTCGCCGGTCATGATGTAGTGCAGCGCGCGGCGATGCCCGACGGTGTCGGCCATCGCCTTGCTGACGAGGTTGCCCGGCGGGATGCCCCAGTTGATCTCCGACAGCCCGAACACCGCTTCGTCCGCCGCGATCGCGAGGTCGCACGCGACGAGCGGCGAGAACCCGCCGCCGAAGCACCAGCCGTTCACCATCGCGATCGTCGGCTTGTTGTACATCCGCAGACGGCGCCACTGCCATTCCGACGCGTCGCGCCGCACCTTTTCCTGCAGCGCGTCGGAGCCGCCGTCGATCTCGCGGAAATATTCCTTCAGATCCATGCCGGCCGTCCATGCGCTGCCCGCGCCGGTCAGCACCAGCACCTTCGCGTCGTCGTCGAACTCGATCGCGTCGAGTACCTGCAGCATTTCCCGGTTCAGCGTCGGGCTCATCGCATTGCGCTTGTCCGGACGGTTCAGCGTCACCCACGCGATGCCGGCCTCCACGTTCACTTCAACGGTCTGCCAGCGGTTGTCGTACTTGCTCATGTTCTGTTCCTGTCGTTCGTTCCTGTGCGATTCGGTGCGCAGCATTTCTGCTGCGGACGGCTTCATTTAATATCAGGCTACCTGATATTGCAAGCGGCATGAGCGCCGGTGTAAACCCGGAGCGCAAAGCGGGGGAAGCGACGGAATCGGGGAACGGTCAGGCGACCGGCAACGCGAACGCGGGCCGCGCGGCCCGCGCCGTGAAGGTTCGAAAAGGGGCCGAAAAGGGGTCGGTCAGCCGCGCAGGTTGCGCGAGAACAGTTCGAGCGCGCGCTGCACGTGCGCGGCGTCGTCGGCGGAGATGTTGCCGAGCATGCGCGTCTCGAGCGGGCGCAGCACGGTTTCGCATTCACGCAGCATCGCCGCGCCTGCGTCCGTCAGCGTCAGCAGGATGATGCGGCCGTGCGACGGGTCGGCTTCGCGGGTGACGAAACCGCGGGCGGCCATCACGCTCATCACCTCGTTCGCCGATTGCGGCGTGATCCATGAGCGCTCGGCCAGTTGCGCATTCGACGATGCGCCGCGCGCCTCCAGCACCGACAGCGCCGTGTATTGCGCGAGCGTGATGCCAAGCGGTGCGAGCGCGTCGGTCATGTGCCGGCGCAGCAGCCGGTCGAGACCGCCGATCACGTAGGTCAGGCGCTGCGGCGCGCGCGCCTTCGGCTTGTCGCCCGTCGCGCGGGCGGCGTTCTTCGCGGTGTTCTTCGGGGACGCGGGCTTGGTCGGTGCGGAACTCATGGTGCGGGCGGGATGGAATTGCGGGCCATCTTACCAGCACGTCGAGGCGGTGAAAGGGGTGGTCCAGCAAGTCAGACAGCCGCCGCGCGCTCATGCATGCACGGCAGGCCGCGAACGTGTCAGCGAAGCCCGCTGCGTCAGCGGCATCCCATGAACGGGATCCAATACGCGATCAGCCGCGCGGCGCGCCCATGAAGCGCGCGGTCGGCAGCCCCGCATGGCGCGTCTGCGCGACGAACACGCCGCCGGCATCGGCGTCGCTCGCCAGCGCGTCGTCGCTCAACCCGACGCGCGCACTCGTCACGTACAACCGGCCTTCGCCATCGAGCGTCACGCAGCTCGGCTGCGCGGTCGGCACCGCGATGCGTTCCGTCTCGACGCCGTCCGCGGCGTAGCGCACCACCCGCCGGCCGCCCCACTGCGCGTTCCACAGGCCGCCGTCGCGGTCCATCGTCGAGCCGTCCGGGTCGCCGTCCGCATCGGTCAGCCGCACGAACGGCCGCACGCCGGCCACACCCGCGCGGCCGTAATCGCACACGAGGATTTCACGCACGAGCGAATCGCAGAAGTACATCTTCGAGCCGTCCGGCGAGAACGCGATGCTGTTCGCGATCGCGGCCGGCGGCAACGCGAGCCGTTCGAGCGTGAGGTCGGCATTGAGCCGGTAAAACCCGCCGACCGCGCGCGGCGGGTCGCCGCCCTCGTCCTTCATCCCGAACACGAACGCGCCGGACGGATCGCAGCGCCCGTCGTTCAGCCGCGTCGGCAGATCGGGCTCGACGTCGACGATCCGCGTGAACGCACCGCTGCGCAGATCGAAGAACGCGAGATGCGTCGCGAGCCCGACGAGCAGCACGTCCGGATCGTGCGTCAGCGCGAAGCACGCAAGCCGTTCGGGCATCGGCCACTGCGTGAGGTCCGAACCGTCCGCGCGGCAGCGCCACAGTTGCGCGCCTTCGATATCCACCCAATACAGCGCGTGCGTCTTGTCGCACCACGTCGCGCCTTCGCCGAGCGTGTTGCGGGTGTCCGCCAGCCGCGTCGCCGACGCGGCCGGATCAATCTGTTGCATTCCGTCTCCCGATACTTGTTACATGCGCAGGCAGCCACGCATTCGTCAGATCTTCATCGCGCGCCGCTGGTTGCGACGATACTGGTCGAACAGCACCGCGAGCAACAGAATTCCGCCGCGTATCAGATATTGGTAAAAGGTCGGCACGTTCAACAGGCTCATCGCGTCCTGCACGGAGCCCATGATCAGCACGCCGACCAGCACGCCGGAGATCGTCGCGACGCCGCCCGTCAGCGACACGCCGCCGAGCACGCACGCGGAGATCACGCCGAGCTCGAGGCCGACCGACGTCTTCGGGTCGCCGAGGCTCATCCGCGACGCGAGCATCACGCCGGCGAAGCCGGTCACGAGCCCCTGCAGCACGAACACCGCGATCTTGATGCGCATCACCGGCAGCCCCGCGAGCAGCGCGGCCTCGCAGTTGCCGCCGACGGCCAGCACGTTCTTGCCGAACACCGTCTTGCGCAGCAGGAAGCCGAACACGACGAAGCCGATGATGTTGCTCCAGATCGGATACGAGATGCCGAGGAACGAGCCGGCGCCGAGCTCGAAGAAGCGTTCCTCGGAGATCATCACCGCGTCGCCGTTCGACGTGATGAACGCTAGCCCGCGCACGACTTCCATCATCGCGAGCGTGACGATCAGCGAATTGATCCGCCAGCGCGCGATCAGCACGCCGTTCACGAGCCCGACCGCGCCGCCCGCGAGGATGCCGGCCATGGTGCCGAACACCACGCTGTGCGTCGCGGTGATCAGCGTCGACGCGACGACGCCCGAGAACGCGACGATCGACGCGACCGACAGGTCGACTTCGCCGAGCGCGAGCACGAACATCATCGTCACCGCGATCGAACCGATCAGCGTGACCGACAGCAAGAGGCCCTGGATGTTGCGCGGCGTGAGGAAGTCCGGCACGGTCAGCGACAGCGTCGCGAACAGCACGAGAAACACCATCACGATGCCGGAGCGGTTGATCAGTTGCCACACGCCGCCGCGCGCTCGCGCGGGCGCGGCCGTGGCATCCGGGGACGGGGAAGTACGTTGGGGTTGCATTGCCTGGCTCATATCAGTTCAGTTGCTTTCCGGTTGACTGCACGGCGCTAACGCGGCAGCGCGAGCTTGATCAGCGCGTCGGGCGTCGCCTGCGCCTTCGCGACTTCGCCCGCGATCCGTCCTTCCTTCATCACGATGATCCGGTCCGACACGCCGATCACCTCGGCCAGGTCGCTCGACACGAGGATCACCGTGCGGCCCGCTTCCGCGAGTTCGTAGAACAGGTTGTAGATTTCCGCACGCGCGCCGACGTCGATGCCGCGCGTCGGTTCGTCCATCAGGAACACGTCGATGCGCTCGGCCAGCCAGCGCGCGAGCACGACCTTCTGCTGGTTGCCGCCCGACAGCGCGCCGATCGGCGTGTCGCCGTCGGGGGTCTTGATCGCGAGCCGCTCGATGTAGCGTTGCGCGAGGTCGCGTTCGCGCCGCGCGTCGAGCAGCACGCGTGCCGGGCTGAAATGACGGCGCGCGCTGATGTTCAGGTTGTCGGCCACCGACGCGATCGCGACGATGCCTTCCTGCTTGCGATCCTCCGGGCACAGCGCGATGCCGGCGCGCACCGCGTGGCGCGGGCTCGAAAACGCGACGCGCTTGCCGCCCAGCTCGACGTGGCCGCCGCTCGGGCGCGTCGCGCCGTACAGCAGCTTCATCAGTTCCGAGCGGCCCGCGCCGACGAGCCCGAAGAAGCCGACGATCTCGCCGCGGCGCGCGGCGAACGACACCGGCTCGGACAAGCCGGGCCCGGTCAGCCCCTTCGCCTCGATCATCACGTCGCCGGCCGCGCGCGACCGGTAGCCGTACACATCCTCGATCGAGCGGCCGACCATGCAGCCGATCAGCTCGTCGCGATCGAGGTCGGCGACCGATTCGAACGTCTCGATCCGGCGGCCGTCGCGGAACACCGTCACGCGGTCGCACAGCGCGTCGACTTCCTCCATCCGGTGCGTGACGTAGATGATCGCGCGCCCTTCCGCGCGCAGCGAGCGGATGATGCGGAACAGCTGCGTCGTCTCGCGCGCGGACAGCGAACTCGTCGGCTCGTCGAACGCGATCACGCGCGCGTCGCGCATCAGCGCCTTGCCGATCTCGATCATCTGGCGCTGGCCGATCGACAGATACTTCACCGGGATGTCCGGATCGATGTGCTCGCCGAGGCGCTCCAGCGCATCGAGCGCACGCACCGCGAGCGCGCGCTCGTCGACCACGCCGAGCCGGCTCGGCAACTGCCCGAGCATCAGGTTCTCCGCGACCGTCAGCTCCGGCACCAGATGCAGCTCCTGGTAGATGATCGCGATGCCGGCCTCGAGCGCGGCACGCGTCGACGCGAAGCGCTGCACCGTGCCGTTCAGCGTCAGCGTGCCGGCCTGCGGCTGGTTCACGCCGGACAGCACCTTCAACAGCGTCGACTTGCCCGCGCCGTTCTCGCCCATCAGCCCGTGCACTTCGCCCGCGCGCACCGACAGCGACACGCCATCGAGCGCGCGCACGCCCGGGAACGTCACCGTGATCCCGTCGAGCGAGAGCAGCGCGCCGCCGGGCGGCGCGGCGGCGCCGTGCGTGGCCGCGTCGTCGTTGCCGGACACGGCCGTCATCGTCTGCATCGTCATCGCGTCGTCGCCTCGCACGCTCAGATGCCGAGCTCGGTGCGCACGGCCTGCCAGTTCGCGCGCGTCATCAGCTTGCCGCTCGTCTGCGTGTCGGCCGGCGGCGTCTTGCCGTTGCGGATCCAGTCGACGAGGTTCTGCGTGCTGTCCTTGCCGTGGTTCGTCGAGCTGACCGCGATCGTCCCGTAGAAGCCGGTCGGCTCCTTCTTCTGGAATTCGGCGAACGCCTCGCCCGCGCCGTTGATGCCGACGCCGATCACGTCGGCCGCCGGGATGTGCAGCTGTTCGGTCGCGCGCACCGCGCCGAGCACGGTTTCCTCGTTCAGCGCGTAGACCACCCACTTCTTCACGTTCGGATGGCGCGCGAGCACGGGCGCCGCGGCGCTGAAGCCGCCTTCGTCGTCGGTCGTCTTCTGCGGCGCGTCGAAGATGTTCTCCTTGCGGAAGCCGTTCGCGAGCAACGCCTGCGTCGCGCCGTCGGTGCGCAGCTTCGCGGTCGGCAGCTCGTAGTTGGTGATGCGCAGCGCGCCGACTTCCTCCGGCTTCCAGCCGCGGCGCTTCATCTCGTCGGCGATCGCCTGGCCGACCTGGTTGCCGATCTTGATCGCCGACATCCCGAGATGCGGCACGTTCGACAGCGGCTTGCCGGTCGAGTCGACGAGCTGGTCGTCGACGGTCACGAACTTCATGTTGTAGCGCTTCGCGCGCGCGGCGATCGCCGGCCCGAGGCGCACGTCGGGCGCGCAGATCACGAAGCCCTGCGCGCCTTGCGAGCCGAGGTTGTCGATCGCGGCGAGCACCTTCTCGCCGTCCGGCGTGCCGATCTTCACGACCGAGAAGTTCTCCTTCTGGCCGAGCGAGGCGGCCGCGTTCTGCTCGTTGATGAACCATGCCTGCTCGGGCATCTTCACCAGGAAGCCGATCTTCAGCGGCGCGTCGGCGTGCGCGGCGCCCTGCATCCCGAGCGGCGCGAGGCAAAGCGCGGCCAACAGTGCGCGCAGGGTGTGTCGGCGAGTCGTGCGGTTCATGCGGTGTCTCCTTGTATTGGCTTGGGTCTTCAACATCCGTCGTACACGGTCGCGCTCGCGATGAGGCGCGCCGGCACGTTTTCAGCGGCCGAACGCGTCGGTCCCGACGCGCCGCCCGAACAAAAATGCGTCGGCGACGAGCCGCAACGGCCGTACGTCGACGTCGCTTTCGCCGCGCGCGATCAGCGCGCGGAAGTGAGCATACAGCGCCGGATACTCGCGCTGCGGGCCGATCTCGACCGGCTCGCCGGCGATCGACAGTTGCGCGCCGCCGCGGCTGATCGCGAGCACGCCGTCCGACGTGTCGACCGCGATCTCCCATTGCTCGACGGGGCCGTGCCGCCAGTCGAATTCCGCGTGCACGGGCACGCCTTCCGTATCGGCGCAATCGAGTTCGGCCGCGATCGGCGTCTGCACGTCGCTCGGCACGTAGAGCGTCGCTTCGCGCAGCACGAGCTCGCGCGGCAGGATCCGCGTGACGATCGACAGCGCGTTGATGCCGGGATCGAACACGCCGAGGCCGCCCGGCTCCCAGATCCATTGCTGCCCCGGATGCCAGCGCCGCACGTCTTCCTTCCAGCGCACCTGCACCGCGCGGATCGTACGCGTCGCGAGCCACGCGCGCGCCGGTTCCACCGCGCTCGCGCAGCGCGAATGCCAGGTCGCGAACAGCGTGAGGCCGCGTTCGCGCGCGAGCGCGTCCAGCGCGGCCACTTCGCCCAGCGTCGCGCCCGGCGGTTTCTCGAGCATTACGTGCTTGCCGGCTTCGAGCGCCGCGCGTGCCTGCGCGTAGCGCACCTGCGGCGGCGCGCACAGCGACACCGCTTCGAGTTCGGGCTCGGCGGCCAGCAGCGCACCGAGCTCCGGATAATTGCGCACGCCGCTGACTTCCGCGTGACGGCTCGCGCACGCGGTCAGCGCGAAGCCCGGTTCGGCGGCGATCGCCGGCAAATGCTGGTCACGCGCGATCTTGCCGATCCCGATCACGCCCAGCGAAATCTCCTTGCTCATCTGCGTTCCTCCTTCGCTACTCGGTCAGTGCGCCCAGCGCAGCACGAGCGGATCGAGCCGGCGCGCGATCGCGAGCAGCTCCGCGCGCGTGTCCGGATGCAGTTCCGGCATCGGATGCCGCGGCCGCTCGCACGCGATCACACCGCCTTCGCGCATCAGCGCCTTCGCGGTGAGAATGCCGGACTGGCGGTTCTCGTGATTGATCAGCGGCAGCCACGCCTGGTAGCGTGCGTACGCATCGTCCTGCCGCCCTTCGCGCCACGCTTCGAGGATCGGCCGGATGCCGTCCGGATACGCGCCGCCCGTCATCGCGCCGGTCGCGCCGGCATGCAGGTCGGCGAGCAGCGTGATCGCCTCCTCGCCGTCCCACGGCCCTTCGATCGCGTCGCCGCCGAGCCGGATCAGCTCGCGCAGCTTGTTCGCGGCGCCGGGCGTCTCGATCTTGAAGTACGCGACCTGCTCGATCTCGCGCGCCATCCGCGCAAGCAACGGCGCGGACAGCGCGGTGCCGCTCGCAGGCGCATCCTGGATCATGATCGGGATGTCGATCGCATCCGACACGCGCGCAAAGAAGTCGACGATCTGCGCTTCGGGCACGCGGAACGTCGCGCCGTGATACGGCGGCATCGTCATCACCATCGCCGCGCCGAGCTGCTGCGCGCGCAGGCTGCGCGCCGCGCACACCTGCGTGCTGTAGTGCGACGTCGTGACGATCACCGGCACACGGCCGGCGACGTGCTCGAGGATCGTGCGCGTGAGCACGTCGCGTTCGTCGTCGGTGATCGCGAATTGCTCGGAGAAGTTCGCGAGGATGCACAGCCCGTCCGAGCCCGCATCGATCATGAAATCGACCGCGCGCTTCTGGCTCGCGAGGTCGAGCTCGCCGGTCTCGGAAAACATCGTCGGGACGACGGGGAAGATGCCGCGATAGCGCGGTGTGCTGCTCGATGTCATGGTTCGGGTCCTGCGTCGGTCGAATCGGCGTTCAGCCGGAAAAACAAGGCGTTCAGGATTCGCGGGCCAATGCGCCCGCGGCCGGCTCGGGCGCGCGCAGCGCGGCCCGGACCACGAACGTCATCAGCACCGCGAACAACAGCGTCGCCGCGAGAAAGTACAGGCCGGCCGCGAGACTGCCGGTCGATGCCTTGATCAGGCCGATGCCGTACGGCCCGAAGTAGCCGCCGAGATTCGCGAGCGAATTGATCGCGGCGATGCCGACCGCAGCACTCGTGCCGGTCAGGAATTCGCCGGGCAGCGCCCACACGACGGCCTGGATCGAATAGAGCGAGAACGCGGTGAGGCAGATGAACGCGAACTGCAGCGCGGGCTGGCGCACCCATGCGCTCGCGGCCATCGTCACGGCGGCGGCCGCCGACACGACGACGATGTGCCAGTAGCGCTCGCGCTTGCGGTCCGAATGGCGCGGCACGACGAGCAGGCCGACCACCGCGAACAGATACGGCACCGCGGACAGCAGCCCGGTCGCCGCATCGCCGGCGCCGAATGCGTGGATGATCGTCGGCAGCCAGAGCGACAGCCCATAGATGCACAGCGGAAACGGCAGGAACAGCGCGGCGAGCAGCAGCACGCGGCGGTCGCGCAATGCGGCGAGCGGATTGCCGTGCGAAGCCGGTCGATACGTGTCGCGGTCGGCGGCGAGCTGCCGCGAGATCCAGCGGCGTTGGTCGTCGTTCAGCCAGCGCGCATGCGCGGGCGACTCGGGCAACAACCGCAGCGTAGGCCAGGCGAGCAGCACGGCCGGCAAGCCGCTGACGACGAACAACGTCTGCCAGTCCGACAGCCCGAACCAGCCGTGCGTCGACAGCAGCCACCCGGCGAGCGGGCCCGTCACGATGCCGGCGAGCGGCTGCGCGAGCACGAGCAGGCCGATCACGCGCGCACGGCCGCGCATCGGGAACCATTGCGTGAGGAAGTAGAGGATGCCGGGATAGAGGCCGGCTTCGGCCGCGCCGAGCAGGAAGCGCAGCACGTAGAAACTGGCCGGCCCCTGCACGAGCGCCATCGCGATCGTGATCACGCCCCACGTCGCGAGGATGCGCGCGAACCACACGCGTGCGCCGAAGCGTCCGAGCGCGAGGTTGCTCGGCACTTCGCACAGGAAGTAGCCGATGAAGAACAGTCCGGCGCCGAGCCCGTAGGCGGCGTCGCCGAGGCCGATCGCCGCGTTCATGTGCAGCTTCGCGAAGCCGACGACCGTGCGGTCGACGTAGGCGACCACGTAGATCAGCGCGAGGAACGGCACCAGCTTGCGCGTGAGCAGGCGGGTCAGTTGCCGTTCGTCGACGGCTGCCGGCGAATCGGACTGTCCCGCCACGGCGTGCGCGGGCGTGTACTGCGTCGTCATCTTGTCTCCTGTCGGCCCCCGTTAGCGCTTTAGCGCTTACGGGGGCCCCATGCTTCGCGGTAGCCCACGTTGGCGCTTTAGCGCTTGTGGGGGCCCCATGCTTCGCGGTCGACGTACGCTGGCGCTTCAGCGCTTGCGTACATCCCATCCTTTACGGCGGCCCGGTTAAGCGCCCTGCCACAGCCGGCACTTCACCCTGCTTCCCTCAGGCCCCGCCGCGATCCGTTTGTCGCTCAATGCGAATGGCTCGGCACGTCCGCGCCGCGCATGCCGACCAGGAAGTCGAGGTCGCACCCCTCGTCGGCCTGCAGCACGTGATCGATATACAGCCGCGCGTAGCCGCCCTTGCCAAGCTGCGCGGCCACGCCCGGCGCCGCTGTCGGATCGACGTCCGACAGGCGGCGCTGCAGTTCGTCGTCCGGAATGTCCAGGTGCAGCGTGCCGGCCTCGCAGTCGAGCTCGATCCAGTCGCCGTTGCGCACGGCGGCCAGCGGCCCGCCCGCGGCCGCTTCCGGCGCGACGTGCAGCACCACCGTGCCGTACGCGGTGCCGCTCATCCGCGCGTCCGAGATCCGCACCATGTCCTTCACGCCCTGGCGCAGCAGCTTCGGCGGCAGCCCCATGTTGCCGACCTCGGCCATCCCCGGATAACCGCGCGGCCCGCAGTTCTTCAGCACCATCACCGAACTCGCATCGACGTCGAGCGCTTCGTCGTTGATCGTCGCCTTGTAGTGCTCGAGATTCTCGAACACCACCGCGCGGCCGCGATGCTTCAACAGCTCGGGGCTCGCCGCCGACGGCTTCAGCACCGCGCCGCGCGGCGCGAGATTGCCGCGCAGGATGCAGATCCCGCCGTCGGCGATCAGCGGCCGGTCGAGCGGGCGGATCACCTCGTCGTCGTAGTTCGGCGCTTCGCGCACGTTGTCCCACAGCGACTTGCCGTTGACGGTCAGCGCGTCGGGGTGCGGCAGCAGCCCGCCTTCGCCGAGCCGGCGCAGCACGGCCGGCAGGCCGCCCGCGTAATAGAACTCCTCCATCAGGAAGCGCCCGGACGGCATCAGGTCGACGATCGTCGGCGTGTCGCGGCCGATGCGCATCCAGTCCTCGAGCTCGAGCGGCACGCCGATGCGGCCCGCGATCGCCTTCAGGTGGATCACCGCGTTGGTCGAGCCGCCGATCGCCGCGTTCGCGCGGATCGCGTTCTCGAACGCCGCGCGCGTCAGCACCTTCGACAGCACGAGCCCTTCGAGCGCCATCTCGACGATCCGGATGCCGGACATGTGCGCGAGCACGTAGCGGCGCGAATCGACGGCCGGAATCGCCGCGTTGTGCGGCAGCGCCACGCCGAGCGCCTCGGCCATGCACGCCATCGTCGACGCGGTGCCCATCGTGTTGCAGGTGCCGGCCGAGCGCGACATGCCGGCTTCGGCCGACAGGAAGTGATGCAGGTCGATCTCGCCCGCCTTCAGCGATTCGTGCAGTTGCCACACGGCGGTGCCCGAGCCGATGTTCTTGCCTTCGAGCTTGCCGTTCAGCATCGGGCCGCCCGACACGACGATCGCCGGCACGTCGCAGCTCGCCGCGCCCATCAGCAGCGCGGGGGTCGTCTTGTCGCAGCCGGCGAGCAGCACGACCGCGTCGATCGGATTGCCGCGGATCGCTTCCTCGACGTCCATCGACGCCAGGTTGCGCGTGAGCATCGCCGACGGCCGCAGGTTCGATTCACCGTTCGAGAACACCGGGAACTCGACCGGAAACCCGCCCGCCTCGAAGATCCCGCGCTTCACGTGCTCGGCGAGCTTGCGGAAGTGCGCATTGCACGGCGTCAGCTCGGACCACGTGTTGCAGATGCCGATGATCGGCCGACCGTCGAACTCATGATCGGGGATGCCCTGGTTCTTCATCCAGCTTCGGTACATGAAGCCGTTCTTGTCGTTCGTGCCGAACCATTGGGTGGAGCGCAGCCTGGGTTTTGTTGCCGACATCGTCAGTCCTGTGGTGACGGGATACCGGCGCAGTCTAGGCAGAATTTTGATAACTCGCTAATGACGTTTTAGGCGATTACGATATCGATTCCGATATCGATATAAACCCGTACCATGCTCGAAGCCAGCCCGTGGGGAAACCGCAGCCGCCTGAAGACGCGCCAGCTCCTGCTGGTCGTCGCGCTCGCCGACGAAGGCAGCATTCACCGCGCGGCGGCCGCGCTGAACATGACGCAGCCGGCCGCGTCGAAGCTGCTGCGCGAGCTCGAGGAATCGATCGGCGCGGTGCTGTTCGAGCGCCTGCCGCGCGGGATGCGGCCGACGCTGTATGGCGACGCGCTGATCCGCCACGCGCGCGCGGCGCTCGGCAGCCTCGACCAGGCGCGCGAGGAGCTGGCCGCGCTGAAGGCCGGCCATCTCGGGCATGTGGCGGTGGGCGCGATCACGTCGCCGGGGTTGCGGCTGGTGCCGCCGGCCGTCGCCGCGGTGAAGGGCACGCATGCGAACGTGCGCGTGTCCGTCGCGATCGACACGAGCAATGTGCTGCTCGAACACCTCGCGCAGGACAAGCTCGACATCGTGCTCGGCCGGTTGTCGGCCGAACACGACAAGCTGCACCTGCGCTACGAGCCGCTGACCGGCGAGCCGGTCGCGGCGGTCGTGCGGCCCGGCCATCCGCTGCTGGCGCAGGCGCCGCTGTCGCTCGCCGACGTGCAGCGTGCCGCGTGGGTCATGCCGCCGGCCGGCAGCGTGCTGCGCCACCGCTTCGAGCTCGTGTTCCAGCGCGCGAGCCTCGCGCCGCCCGCGAACGTCGTCGAGACGGCCGCGCTGCTGTTCATCACGCAGTTGATCGAGCAGAGCGACATGATCGCGGTGCTCGCGGAGGACGTCGCGCTGTACTACGCGCGACATGGCATCGTGTCGGTGCTGCCGCTGGAGATGGATTGCCGGATGGACGATTTCGGGATCATCACGCGCACCGACCGGCTGCATTCGCCGGCCGTCGCGGTGATGGCCGACGCGATCCGCGCGGCCGCGCGGGAGGTTTACGGGGTCGCGTTGTAAGTCACGCCGTCGCGAATTCGATCACCGGCTCGCACCGGATCGGGAAGTTCACGGAGTTCGCGATATAGCACTTCGCATGCGCATCGTGATGCAGCCGCTCGGCCAGCTCGCGATCGTCGCCCGCGCGGATCGTCACGCGCGGGTGCAGCACGATTTCGGTGAAGCGCCCGTGCTCGGGGCTGTCGAGCATCGTCCCTTCGGCGTCGTCGACATACGCGAGCACGCGGATGCCGGCTTCCGAGCAAAGATGCAGATACCACAGCTTGTGGCACGCCGATGCCGACGCGAGCAGCAGATCCTCCGGATTCCAGCGCGCCGCATCGCCGCGAAACGCCGCGTCCGACGAGCCCGGAATGTCCGGCTTCGAGCCGGCGCTGATTACATGATCGCGGCCGTATTCGCGGTACCCCGACGTGCCGGTTCCCCGGTTGCCGGTCCACTCGACTGCCACGCGGTACTTGTGTTCGCCATGCGCCATCTCGCTCTCCTCTGCAATCGGATGTGAGGCCGCCATTGTGTCACCGCGATGCCATTTGGTATACCATTATTCCAAAATGAGGACTCAAGGGATGGAAGCCAGACTCGATTCCACGGCGGACGCCGTGGCCGCATCGCTGCGGGAAATGATCATCAACGGCGAGTTGCAGGCCGGCGAGCGGCTCGTCGAGCGCGACCTCGCCGAGCACTTCGGGATCAGCCGGATTCCGATGCGCGAGGCGATCCAGCGCCTGGAGCGCGAAGGGCTGCTGGACATTTTCCGCAATCGCGGCGCGATCGTGCGGATGCTCGGCGCGTCCGACGTGCAGGAAATCTACGACATGCGCGTGCTGCTCGAAGGCGACGCCATCTACCGGAGCGTGAAGCGGCTCGACGACGAAACGCTGGCGCGCGCCGAACTCGTGCATCGCTTGCTCGGCGAATCGAGCGTGGCGCGCCGCCAAGGCGAGTTGAACCGTGAATTCCATGTGCTGCTGTATTCATGCTGCGGCAACGCGCGCCAGTTGAAGGCGATCGCGGAACTGCGCAGCCAGGTCGAACGGTACGAGCGCCTGCAGGCCACGCTGCTCGCAGATACGCCGTCGTTCCAGGTCGAGCACGAAGAAATTCTGCAAGCATGCCGCGAACGCAATGCTCGCGGCGCCCGCGCGATGACCGTCGCGCATCTGGACTCGGTCCGGCGCATCGTGATGCGGCTCGTCGAAGGCGACTGAGGCCGGCCGGCGGCCAAGCGCGGTCTCGCGCGTTTCCGGCCACCATCACGCGGCAAGCCATCCGATCGGCCTCGCCGGCTGGAAACGCTCACTCCCGTGCATATCCAGCGGTCGCAGGCGCAGCGTGCCCCCACGACCCGATAGTTCGCCCGGCGGGCCTCCGAACACAACCCGGCAGCTCTTCGTTCTCCCGCTCCCTCTCCCCGCAATGCAACAAGGTCAACTTACGATTGCAAATAGATCTCATTTGCATTAGATTTCGGCGCGCAAATGAACTGTTTGGAACACGGATGCCGACGTGAGACGGCCCGCGGTGCCCGAACGCGGACCAATCTCTGAAGGACGGGGTATGAGCAGGAAGAACTGGGCGGCCGCACCGATGGCCATCGTCGTCGGCACGGCCGGCCTGAGCGCCGCCGAGGCTCAGGAACTGTCGCTGCCCGCGATCGAAGTCTCCGGGCAGCGCACGACGGCGCCGTTTCGCGCACCCGAATCGACGAGCGCGACGCGCACCGAGACGGACGTGATGGAGATTCCGTTCGCGGTCAGCAGCGTCGACAAGAAGCTGATCCAGACAGTCGCCGCCACACGCGGCGAAGACCTGTACGACTGGGTCGCCGGCGTCGCGCGCCAAAACAACTTCGGCGGGCTGTGGGACAACTACGCGGTGCGCGGCTTTGCCGGCGACGGCAACACGTCCGGCACCGACTACCTCGTCAACGGCTTCTCGTGGAATCGCGGCATCAGCGTGCCGCGCGACACCGCCACGCTCGAACGCATGGAAGTCCTCAAGGGGCCCGCGTCCGCGCTATACGGCCGCGGCGACCCCGGCGGGCTCATCAGCTACACGACGAAGCAGCCGCAGTTCGCGCGCGCGAACACGATCGGCGTGTCGGCCGGCAGCTACGGCGCGCTGCGCGAGACGCTCGATTCGACCGGCCCCGTCACGAAGTCGCTCGCGTACCGCTTCATCGCGATGAACGAGGACAACGGCAGCTTCCGCGATACCGTGTCGAGCAAGCGCTACCTGTTCGCGCCGTCATTCACGTGGGACATCGGCGCGGACACGACGCTCCACTACGAATTCGAGACCGCCCGGCAGCGCGCGCCGCTCGATCGCGGCGTGGTCGCGGTCAACGGGCAGCTCGGCGTGGTGCCGGCGTCGAGGTTCATGGGCGAGCCGCGCGACGGCGACTACGACGTGCGCAATTCGGGCCACCAGTTCACGCTCGAGCATCGCTTCAATGCCGACTGGTCGGTCAACGCCGGCTTCGCGCAGCGCGACACCGACCTGTCCGGCCGCTCGTCCGAAGCGTTCGCGCTACAGCCGGACGGGCGTACGCTATGGCGCCGCTACCGGCAGGTCGCGTTTCACTCGAACGACGTGCAAGGCCGCGTCGAGGTGGCCGGCAAGGGCCGCACGGCCGGCATCGGCCACACGTTCGTGATGGGCGTCGACGCGTATCGCTTCAACTACGACCAGTTCGTGTCGCGCTCGACGCCGACGGCCGCGGCGCCGTATGCGATCGACATCTTCGATCCGGTCTACGGCCAGCCGGCGCCCGTGCCGCGCACCGCGACGAACCTGCTCGAGCGCGACGACGGCCAGGGCCTGTACGCGCAGGACACGCTCGCGTTCGGGCCGCACTGGAAAGTGCTCGCCGGGCTGCGCTGGGACCGCTTTCACCAGTCGGTCGAGAACCGCCTGAAGGGCGTGACGACGAGCCAGCTGCAAACGGCGCTGAGCCCGCGGCTCGGCATCGTGTACGAGGCCAGCCCCGCGCTGTCGCTCTACGCGAACACCGCGTATTCGTTCCGGCCGAACAACGGCGCCGACGTCAACGGCCGCGCGTTCGATCCGGAGAAGGGACACGGCTATGAAGCCGGCGTGAAATGGGCCGGCACGCGCTGGCTCGCGACCGTCGCCGCGTTCTACGTGAACAAGCGCAACGTGCTGAGCGCCGATCCGGCGAATGCCGGGTTCTCGCGTGCGGCCGGCGAAGTACGCAGCCGCGGCGTCGAATTCGAATGGAACGGCGAACTCGGCCACGGCGTGCGCGGCATCGTCAACCTCGCGTACGTCGATGCGCAGGTCACGCACGACAACGTGCTGACGCCGGGCGCACGCCTCGTCGACATTCCGCGGCTGAGCGGGAGCGCGCTGCTGATGTACGAAACCGCGCTGCCGCTCGTCGACAAGGCCGGCGCGGGCGCGGGCGTGATCTACGTCGGGCGCCGCGCGGGCAATACCGCGAACACGCAGGACGGCTTCGACCTGCCCGCTTACGCGACCGTGCAGCTCAACGGCTACGTGCAGGTCAACAAGCATCTGCGCGCGTCGGTCGTGCTGAACAACCTGTTCAATCGCACGTACTACGTCAGTTCGTACAACAGCCTGTGGGTCACGCCGGGCGCGCCGCGCAGCCTGTTCGCGTCGCTCGCGTACTCGTTCTAGAACGGCTGGTCGACGGGCATCGCGCGCCGGACGCAAACCGTGCGTGCGGTGCGCGGAAAGCCACCCGGGCATGTCCGCCCGTTGCGGCAAGGTGCGCGTCGACCCTCGCTACATAAAGCGTCGCCCCGACACCTCCGCCGTCGTGCCACGCACCACCAACCGCGGCAACGACGCGATCCGCACGCGCGACGCATCGTCGATCCGACCGCCCGCCTCGCGCAGCGCGTTGAGCAGTTCGACCGCGAGCCCGGCGGCCTCGGCGGTCGGGATCGCAACCGTCGTCAACGTGGGACGCGTGTCGCTCGCCAGATGAATATCGGTAATGCCGACGATCGACAGGTCGTCGGGCACGCGCCGGCCGCGATCGGCCGCCGCGTGCAGCGCGCCGATCGCGGGCAGGTCGTTGGTCGCGACCAGCGCGGTCAGCCCGGGATGCGCGTCGAGCAGCCGGCCCGCCGCGCGCACGCCGCCTTCGATCGAATCGGAATCGGGCCCGGCCGCGACGATCGACGCGTCGAGCCCCGCTTCGCGCATCACGTCGACGAAGCCGTCATAGCGCGCCGCCTGCACGCCGCTCGCCGACCCGCCGACGATCACGCCGATCGTCCGGTGCCCGAGTTCGAGCAGATGCCGCGTCGCGATCCGCCCGGCTTCGCGGAAATCCACCGCCACGCACGGCAACCCTTCGGGCGGCGCATCGGGCCGCTCCCACAGACACAGCACGACCGGCACGCCGCGCCGCGCGACGTCGGCCAGATCCGGCAAGTGCAGGTTCGCGTTGGTCACGAGAATGCCTTCGGAAATCGTGCCGGCGATCTGGTCGAGATACGCTCTGCCCTGCAATGGGTCTTCGTTCGTATTGCAGACGATCAGGAACTGCCCGTTGCGACGCACCGCGCGCTCGACCGCGAGCGCGAACTCCGGATAGAACGGGTTCGCGATGCTCGATACCATCAGCGCGACCGTCGGCGCGCGCCCTTCCGCGAGTGCCCGCGCCGCGAGATGCGGCCGGTACCCGAGCGCCTGCACGGCTTCGAGCACGCGCGCGCGGGTGGCTTCGCCAACCCGGCCGCGGTTGCGCAGCACGTTCGAGACCGTCGCGGCCGTCACGCCGGCGCGGCGGGCCACTTCATCGAGTGTCGCCATGACTTGCTCACTATATGAGACGTTGATCCAGTATTTGCTTCGCTCACCGAAGCGGCGCACTATCGCCGCACACCCTGCCGCCCGACCGACGGGCGCGACTCGGCCGCGATCGCTATCGGCTCTTTTTTTGATCGCGATGATTAAGCGCTTAAGCACTGATGAAAGCGCATTAGAACATGGAGCGGAGACAATGGCGAGCATCTCGATGCGGCGCGTGCAGAAAGCCTATGGCGAGCACGCGCCGGTCATTCGCGACGTCGATCTGGAGATCGGCGCGCACGAGTTCTGCGTGTTCCTCGGGCCGTCCGGCTGCGGCAAGTCGACCCTGCTGCGGATGATCGCGGGCCTCGAGGACCTGAGCGACGGCGAGCTGTCGATCGACGGCCGCCGCGTCGACGACGTGCCGGCCGCCGAGCGCGGCGTCGCGATGGTGTTCCAGAGCTACGCGCTGTTTCCGCACATGACGGTCTACGAGAACATGGCGTTCGGGCTGAAGCTCGCGCGCGTGCCGAAGGCCGAGATCGACCGGAAGGTGCGCGACGCCGCGCGAATCCTGCAGCTCGATACGCTGCTCGAGCGCAAGCCGAAGGCGCTGTCCGGCGGCCAGCGGCAGCGCGTCGCGATCGGCCGCGCGATCGTGCGCGAGCCCGGCGTGTTCCTGTTCGACGAACCGCTGTCGAATCTCGACGCGGCGCTGCGCGGCCAGACGCGCATCGAAATCGCGAAGCTGCACCGGCAGTTCGAACGCGCGAGCGTCGTCTACGTGACGCACGACCAGACCGAAGCGATGACGCTCGCCGACAAGATCGTGCTGCTGCACGCCGGCGCCGACACCGCGCAGCACGGCAGCATCGCGCAGATCGGCGCGCCGCTCGACCTCTATCACCATCCCGCCAGCCGCTTCGTCGCCGGCTTCATCGGCTCGCCGCGGATGAACTTCCTGCCGGCCGTCGTCACCGCCTGCGACGCGCGACACACGACCGTCACCGTCGTGCCGTCCGGCGAAACCTTCACGCTGCCGCGCGACGGCGCCGCGCTCGCGCCGGGCGCGACCGTCACGCTCGGCATCCGCCCCGAACACCTGACGCTCGGCGCCGCGCACGACGCGACGACGCTCGCGCGCGACGTCGCGCTCGTCGAACGCCTCGGCGAGCAGACCTACGTGCACCTCGACCAGCCCGGCGGCACGCCGCTGATCGCGAAGGTGCCCGGCGACGCGCCGCTGCGCATCGGCGAGCGCGTGCACGCGCAGGCGCCGGCCGCGGCCTGTCACCTCTTCACCGAAGACGGCCGCGCGGTGCCCGCGCGCGCCGACGTTCCCGTCCACCACTACGCATAAGGATCGGCATGCGCCTCGGAGTCTGTTACTACCCGGAACACTGGCCGGAATCGATGTGGGCCGACGACGCCCGCCGGATGAACGCGCTCGGCATCGCGCAAGTGCGGATCGCCGAATTCGCGTGGAGCCGCATCGAGCCGTCGCCGGGCGAATACGACTGGGGCTGGCTCGACCGCGCGGTCGACGTGCTCGGCGCGGCCGGCCTCGAGATCGTGATGTGCACGCCGACCGCGACGCCGCCGAAATGGCTCGTCGACCGTCACCCCGACATCCTCGCGATCGGCGCGGACGGCCGGCCGCGCGGGTTCGGTTCGCGCCGCCACTACGACTTCTCGTCGCCGACCTATCTGGAAGCCTCGCGCCGCATCTGCACGGCCGTCGCCGAACGCTACGGACGCCACCCGGCCGTCCGCTACTGGCAGACCGACAACGAGCTCGGTTGCCACCAGACGGTGGTCAGCTATTCGCCCGCCGCGCTCGTGCGCTTTCGCGAATGGCTGAAGGCGCGCTACGGCACGATCGACGCGCTGAACCGCGCGTGGGGCACCGTGTTCTGGAGCATGGAGTACCGGCATTTCGACGAAGTCGACGCGCCCATCGGCACCGTGACCGAAGCGCATCCGTCGCATCGCCTCGACTACCGGCGCTTCGCGTCCGACGAGGTCGCGCGCTATCACCGGATGCAGGTCGACGTGATCCGCGCGCATTCGCCGGGCCGGCCCGTCGCGCACAACTTCATGCAACTGTTCACCGAGTTCGATCATTACGAAGTGGCGCGCGACCTCGACATCGCGACGTGGGACAGCTATCCGCTCGGCGCGCTCGAGGAGCAATGGTTCGCGCCCGAGCTGAAAGCGCGCTGGCTGCGCACCGGCCATCCGGATTTCGCGTCGTTCAATCACGATCTCTATCGCGGGATGTCGAAGCTGCCGTTCTGGGTGATGGAGCAGCAGCCGGGGCCCGTGAACTGGGCGCAATGGAACCCCGCGCCGCTGCCGGGCATGGTGCGCCTGTGGAGCTGGGAAGCGTTCGCGCATGGCGCCGGCTGCGTGTCGTACTTCCGCTGGCGGCAGGCGCCGTTCGCGCAGGAGCAGATGCATGCGGGCCTGCACACGCCGGACGACCAGCTCGACGAAGGCGGCCGCGAAGCGCAGCGCGTCGCGCGCGAAATCGCGACCGTGCTCGACGCCGGCGCCGATGCCGACGCGAACGGCGCGGTGCGCGCCCCCGTCGCGCTGGTGTTCGACTATGAAGCGAAGTGGCTGTTCGAAGTGCAGCCGCAAGGCGCCGATTTCCACTACCCGCGCTGCGCGTTCGAATACTACTCGGCGCTGCGTTCGCTCGGCCTCGACGTCGACGTGATCTCCGCGCATGCGCCGCTCGACGGCTACCGGCTCGTCGTCGTGCCGCCGCTGCCGATCGTGCCGGACGACTTCGCGGCACGGCTCGCCGCATCGGGCGCGCATGCGGTGTTCGGCCCGCGCACCGGTTCGAAGACGGCCGACCTGCAGATTCCGCCGACGCTGCCGCCCGGCCCGCTCGCGTCGATCCTGCCGCTGCGCGTGTGGCGCGTCGAGTCGCTGCGGCCGAACGTGACCGAGCGGGTCGACGGCACGTTGCGCGACGGCTCGGCGTTCACCGGCGACGCACGCCGCTGGCGCGACCTCGTCGAGCTGCGCGACGACGCACCCAGCGTCGTGCGTGCGCGCTTCGCCGACGGTCATCCGGCCTGCGTGTCGCACGGCGCGCTGCACTACTGGGCCGCGCTGTTCGACGACGCGACCACCGCGCGCCTGTTCGCCGACGTCGCGGCCGAAGCCGGCCTGACACCGTCGCCGCTCGGCGACGGCGTGCGCGTGAGCCGACGCGGCGGCCTGACCTACGTATTCAATTACGGCGGCACGCCGCACACGCTCGATGGCGTGCCGCCGTCCGCGTTCGTGGTCGGCGCCGCGCAGGTCGAACCGCAAGGCGTCGCCGTGTATCGAAGCCGTTCGTAGCAACCGCCCCCGGCGCCGCGACGCGCCGGTCACGCACAACGACAGACACACAGGACTGGAGACACACATGACACATCGCCCCCTTCGCGTCGCCGCCCGGCTTGCGACCGCCGCCGCCATCGCGTTCGCTTCGCTCGGCGCCGCGGCGCCGGCCGGCGCGGGCACGCTGACGATCAACATCGCGTTCAAGGGCGCCAGCCAGCGCGCGGTCTGGCAGTCGACGATCGAGGCGTTCCACAAGGCCCATCCGGACATCGACGTGAAGCCCACCTTCGTCGACGAGGAAGCGTACAAGGTGCAGCTCCCCGCGTGGCTCACGACCGTCGCGCCCGACGTGGTCAACTGGCACGCGGGCGAGCGCATGGCGTACTACGCGAAGCGCGGGCTGTTCGAGGACCTGAGTGGCGACTGGGCGAAGAACGGCTGGGACGCGATGTACGCGTCGACGCGCAGCGCATCGTCGTACAACGGCAAGCAATACGCGGCGCCGACCGTCTATTACTCGTGGGGGCTGTTCTACCGCAAGGACCTGTTCCGCAAGGTCGGCATCGCCGACGAGCCGAAGACCTGGGATCAGTTTCTCGACGCATGCAAGAAGCTGAAGGCGGCCGGCATCACGCCGATCGCGGTCGGCGGCCGCGACGCGTGGACGCTCGCCGGCTGGTTCGACTATCTCGACCTGCGCCTGAACGGCAACGCGTTCCACCAGCAGCTGATGGCCGGCGACGTGCCGTACACCGACCCACGCGTGAAGAAGGTCTACACGACGTGGAAATCGCTGATCGACTCGGGCTACTTCATCGACAACGCGCTGTCCTACGATCTCGACGGCGCGCAGCCGTTCCTGTTCCAGGGCAAGGCCGCGATGATGCTGATGGGCACCTTCATCGCGGCGGGCTTTCCGCCGAACGTGAAGCAGGAAATGGGCTATTACCGCTTTCCGATCATCGACGCGAAGGTGCCGACCGCCGAGGACGGCCCGGTCGAATCGCTGCACATCCCGACCAAGGCGAAGAACAAGGCCGACGCGCATACGTTCCTCGCGTTCGTCGAAACGCCCGAGATGGGGGCGAAGCTCGCGGAAGGGCTCGGCTCGCTGTCGGCCAACAGCAAGTCGCCGGAGCCGGCCGATCCGATTTCGCGGATCGGCTTCCGGATCCTCGCCGACACCAAGGGCGGCGTCGCGCAGTTCTACGACCGCGACATGACCAAGGAGATGGCCGACGAAGGGATGAAGGGGATGCAGCAGTTCCTCGCGAATCCCGCACAGCTCGATACCGTGCTCGCGCAGCTCGAACAGACCCGCAAGCGGATCTACAAGAAGTAACCGCGTGACCCAGGCGGCGGCCGCGTGTGCGTGCCGCCGTGTCCGCCCAGGAGGCTTGCCGTGTCCCGTCCGATCACGTCCACCCCGCCCGCCGGCGCCGGCGCCACGCCGCCGCGCGGCGCATCCGCCGCCACCGCGCGGCCCGCGCGCCGCCCGTCGCCCGCCGTGCGGCGGCAACAGCGCGCCGCGTGGCTCTTTCTCGCGCCCGCGTGCGCGATGGTTGCCGTCTATGTGATCTGGCCGATCCTGTCGACGCTGTGGCTGAGCCTCTGCAACTGGGACGGGATGACCGAGCGCACGTTCGTCGGTCTCGCGAACTACGTCGAGCTGCTGCATGCGCCGACCTTCTACACCGCGCTGCGCAACAACGTGATCTGGCTTGCGCTGTTCATGCTCGCGCCGCCGCTCGGCCTCGCGCTCGCGCTGTACCTGAACCAGGCGGTGGCCGGCATCCGGCTCGTGAAATCGCTGTTCTTCGCGCCGTTCGTGCTGTCCGGCGTGGTCGTCGGCCTGATCTTCTCGTGGTTCTACGATCCGACCTTCGGGCTGCTCGCACTGATCGCCGGACACGGGATCCCGGTGCTCGGCGATGCGCGCTATGCGACGTTCGGCATCGTGTTCGCCGCGCTGTGGCCGCAAACCGCGTACTGCATGATCCTGTATCTCACCGGCCTCACGTCGGTCAACCCGGAGCAGATCGAAGCGGCGCGGATGGAAGGCGCGCGCGGCTTCGCGCTGCTGTGGCACGTCGTGCTGCCGCAGTTGCGCCCGACGACGTTCATGGCGATCGTCGTCACGGTGATCGGCGCGCTGCGCAGCTTCGACCTGATTTCGGTGATGACGGGCGGCGGCCCGTTCGAGAGCTCGACCGTGCTCGCGTATTACATGTACGACCAGGCGATCAAGTACTACCGGCTCGGCTATTCCGCGTCGATCGCGGTCGTGCTGTTCGCGATCATGCTCGTCTACATCGTGTTCCAGTTGCGCCGCATGCTGCGCAACGAGCAGTGACCTACCGGGAGTGCATTCATCATGTTTCCGACACCCGTTGCCCACTGGAAGCCGGTCTCGCGCAGGCTGTACAAGCTGTCGCTGCCCGTCGCGCTCGTGATCTGGCTGCTGCCGATGATCGCGGTGTTCGTCACGTCGGTGCGCTCGACCGAGGAGCTGGTCGAAGGTCACTACTGGGGCTGGCCGCGGCACTTCTCGATGATCAGCAACTATCGCGACGCGCTGACCACGTCGCCGATGCTGCATTACTTCTGGAACAGCGTGCAGATCACGGTGCCGTCGGTGATCGGGTCGATCGCGCTCGCGGCGATGGCGGGCTTTGCGCTTGCGACCTACAAGTTTCGCGGGAGTACCGCGCTGTTCGGCACGTTCGTCGCGGGGAATTTCGTGCCGGTGCAGGTGTTGATGATTCCAGTGCGGGACTTGTCGCTTCGGCTCGGCGTGTTCAACACCGTCGAGGCGCTGATCCTGTTTCATGTCGCGTTTCAGACGGGGTTCTGCACGCTGTTTCTGCGTAACTTCATCAAGCAGTTGCCGTTCGAATTGATCGAGGCGGCGCGGATTGAAGGGGCGGGGGAATGGACGGTGTTCTGGCGGATCGTGTTGCCGCTGATCCGGCCTGCGTTGGCCGCGCTCGCGATCCTCGTGTTCACGTTCGTGTGGAACGACTACTTCTGGGCGCTGTGTCTCACGCAAGGCGACGAGGCCGCGCCGATCACCGCGGGCGTTGCCGCGTTGAAGGGGCAGTGGACGACGTCGTGGAATCTCGTGTCGGCCGGGTCGATTCTCGCCGCGTTGCCGTCGGTCGCGATGTTCTTCGCGATGCAGAAGCATTTTGTGGCAGGGCTGACCTTCGGGGCGACGAAAGGTTGAGCCGGCGCTGATCGCAGATTCTGATCTCCTCCTCTTCATCGAGAGGTTGCCCGCTTCGGCGGGCTTTTTTTCATTCTGCCGGGTTTGACGGTGCGGTGAATATTGAATCGCGCGGTTCAGGTCCATCCTTCGAGCCGCAACGTCGACCGCACAAGCCGCTGCTCCTCTTGCTCAATCTCGCGCAGATAGTCGACGCACTGCCGGATATGCTCGCTCGCGGCCTTGCGCGCCTGGTCAGGCAGCCGCCCTGTCACTGCGTTGTAGAGCCGCGCATGCTGCCGATCGATCTGCTTCTTCAACGGCTCGCGATGATAGAGGTTGTTCACCGACGCAAACACGGAACTGAGCAGCAGATCCGTCAACGACTGCAGCGTATTCACAAGCACCGGATTGTGCGACGCCTCGCAAATCGCGAGATGAAACGCATGATCGAGTTTCGCCCGCGCCGCCGGATCGAGATCCTGCGCATCGGCCGCCGTCATCTCCTCATAGCGGCGCTTGATCAGGATGAAATCGGCGGGCGTACCGCGCAGCGCCGCGAGCCGCGCGGCTTCGGTCTCGAGCATCCCGCGCACCTCGAACAGGTCGTACAGCGTGCGCGGCTGCGAGCCGAGCAGATGCATCATCGGCGAGACTTCGCGCTGCGGGGTCAGGCTCGCGACGAACGAACCCTTGCCGTGCGTCGTGTCGATGATCCCGCGCGCCCGCAGCAGCTTCATCCCTTCGCGCACGGCCGTGCGCGACACGCCGAGCTTCTCGGTAAGCCGCCGCTCGGACGGCAGCGCCTGTCCGGCCTTCAGCACGCCGTCGACGATCAGCTGCTCGATCCGCTCGGCGACGACATCGGCGACATTGCGCGCCGGCGCTTGGCGAACTTGCGTTTCCATACTGGTATGACCACTTCGGGAAGATATCGCCGATTTTCTCACAAACCCTTGTGTCGATTGGGTTTCCCGTCACCGCAAACCCCACCCGCCAGGCCCACTTCGAAAAACTGGTACGACCACGTTCGCGACGTCTGGACACGCACCCGGCCGCCCGCCAAGAATGCCGTTCATCCGGCGCGCCGCGCATCCCGCGGCCGCCTGCATGGTGGAGACGGAGACACACGATGAGTTTCATCTACGACGAACGGATCGACGGCCCGCTGGCGACCGTCGACCGCGACACACTCGTCGCCGCGCTCGGTGCGGCGGCGCCCGGCCTCGACGTGCTGCACGAGCGCGAGGCGCTGAAGCCGTTCGAATGCGACGGCCTCGCCGCGTACCGCACGGTGCCGCTCGCGGTCGTGCTGCCCGACACGGTCGAGCAGGTGCGCGCGGTGCTGCGCGTCGCGGCCGCGCACGGCGTGCCGGTCGTCGCGCGCGGCGCGGGCACCGGTCTATCGGGCGGCGCGATGCCGCTCGAAAAAGGCATCCTGCTCGTGATGGCGAAGTTCAACCGGATTCTCGAGATCGATGCCGACGCCGGCATCGCGCGCGTGCAGCCCGGCGTGCACAACCTCGCGATCTCGCAGGCCGCCGCACCCTACGACCTCTACTACGCACCGGACCCGTCGTCGCAGATCGCCTGCTCGATCGGCGGCAACGTCGCCGAAAACGCGGGCGGCGTGCACTGCCTGAAATACGGGCTGACGGTGCACAACATCCTGAAGGTCGAGATCCTGACGATCGACGGCGACTTGCTGACGCTCGGCGCCGACGCGCTCGACGCACCCGGCTTCGATCTGCTCGCGCTGTTCACCGGCTCCGAAGGCATGCTCGGCATCGTCACCGAGGTGACGGTGAAGCTGCTGCCGAAACCGCCGAGCGTGAGGGTGCTGATGGCGAGCTTCGACGACGTCGCCGAAGCCGGCGCGGCGGTCGCGCGGATCATCGGCGCGGGCGTGATCCCGGGCGGGCTCGAGATGATGGACAACCTCGCGATCCGCGCGGCCGAGGACTTCATCCACGCAGGCTACCCGGTCGATGCGCAGGCGATCCTGCTGTGCGAACTCGACGGCGCGGCGACCGATGTCGAAGCGGACGCCGAACGCGTCGCCGCGCTGCTGCGCGACGCCGGCGCGTCGGAGATCCGGGTCGCACGCGACGAGGCCGAGCGGCAGCGCTTCTGGGCCGGCCGCAAGAACGCGTTTCCGGCGGTCGGCCGCATGTCGCCCGACTACTACTGCATGGACGGCACGATCCCGCGCCGCGAGCTGCCGCGCGTGCTTGAAGGGATCGCCGCGTTGTCCGCGCAATACGCGCTGCCGGTCGCGAACGTGTTCCATGCGGGCGACGGCAACATGCATCCGCTGATCCTGTTCGACGCGAACCGTCCCGGCGAACTCGACCGCGCGGAAGCACTCGGCGGCAAGATCCTCGAGCTGTGCGTCGCGGTGGGCGGCAGCATCACCGGCGAACACGGCGTCGGGCGCGAGAAGATCAACCAGATGTGCGTGCAGTTCAACGCCGACGAAATCACGTTCTTCCACGCGGTGAAGGCCGCGTTCGATCCGCGCCGCCTGCTCAATCCCGGCAAGAACATCCCGACGCTGCACCGTTGCGCCGAATTCGGCGCGATGCACGTCCATCACGGCAAGCTGCCGTTCCCCGACCTGGAGCGCTTCTGATGCGACGCGAACGCGAACCCGAATCGATCGACGATAGCGCGGCGCTCGTCGCGCAGGTCGACGCCGCGATCCACGCTCGCCAGCCGCTGCTCATCCGCGGCGCGGGCACGAAGTCCTTTCTCGGCCGCGCCGTCGAAGGCCGCACGCTCGACGTGCGCACGCACCGCGGCATCGTCGCGTACGACCCGACCGAGCTTGTGATCACCGCGCGCGCGGGCACGCCGCTCGTCGAACTCGAGGCGATGCTCGACGCGGCCGGCCAGATGCTGCCGTGCGAGCCGCCCACGTTCGGCGGCGCGGCCACGGTCGGCGGCATGTTCTCGGCCGCGCTGTCGGGGCCGCGCCGCCCGTGGGCCGGCGCGGTGCGCGATTTCGTGCTCGGATGCCGCGTGATCACCGGCCACGCGAAGCACTTGCGCTTCGGCGGCGAGGTGATGAAGAACGTCGCGGGCTACGACGTATCGCGGCTGCTCGCGGGCAGCTTCGGCTGCCTCGGCGTCGTGACGGAAGTGTCGCTGAAGGTGCTGCCGAAGCCGCGCGCGAGCCGCGATCTCGCATTGCCGCTCACGGCAACCGAAGCCGTGCAGCTCGTGGCCGGATGGCGTCGCGCGGGGCTGCCGCTCGCGGGCGCCTGCCATGCGGACGGCGTGCTGCGCGTGCGGCTCGAAGGCGGCGAGGGCTCGGTGAAGGCCGCGCGCGACACGATCGGCGGCGAGAACATGGACGATCGCGCCGACGGCTTCTGGGGCCGGCTGCGCGACCTGTCCTTGCCGTTCTTCGACGATCCGCGCCCGCTGTGGCGCGTGTCGGTGCCGGCCGCCGCGCCGCTCGATGCGCTGCCCGGCGCGCTGCTGGTCGACTGGGGCGGCGCGCAGCGCTGGCAGAAGAGCGACGCCGCGCCGGCCGACGTGCAGCGATTCGCCGCGCAGTGGGGCGGCCATGCGATCAGCTTCACGCTCGGCGCGACGCACGAGCCGTTCCAGCCGCTGCCGGCCGCGCTGCTGCGCGTGCACCGGCAGCTGAAGGCACAACTCGATCCGCACGCGATCTTCAATCCGGGCCGCCTGTACGCGGACCTCTGACGCCCACCCGACTGCGAACCGCCGATGCAAACCAATCTCAGCGAAGCAAGCAAGGCCCTCGACCGGGCCGACGAAGCGGAAGCGATCCTGCGCGCGTGCGTGCACTGCGGCTTCTGCAACGCGACCTGCCCGACCTATCAGGTGCTCGGCAACGAGCTCGACGGGCCGCGCGGACGCATCTACCTGATCAAGCAAATGCTCGAAGGCGAGCCGTGCGGCGAGCGCACGCAGCAGCATCTCGACCGTTGCCTGACCTGCCGCAACTGCGAAACGACCTGCCCGTCCGGCGTGCGCTATCACACGCTGCTCGACATCGGCCGCGCGGAAGCCGAGAAGCGCGCGCGGCGTCCGGCGCGCGAGCGCCTGCTGCGCGCCGGCCTGCGTCACGTCGTACCGCGGCCGGCGACGTTCGCCGCGCTGCTGAAGGCGGGCCGCGCGCTGCGCCCGCTGCTGCCCGGCACGCTGCAGGACAAGATCCCGGCCACCGTGCCGGCGGCCGCGCCGCGCCCGCCGGTGCGCCATGCACGACGCGTGCTGATGCTCGAAGGCTGCGTGCAGCCTTCGTTGTCGCCGAACACCAACGCGGCCGCGGCCCGCGTGCTCGACCGGCTCGGCATCAGCGTGACGCCGGCCCGCGAAGCCGGCTGCTGCGGCGCGACCGAATATCACCTGAACGCGCAGGAGGCCGGGCTCGCACGCGCACGCCACAACATCGATGCGTGGTGGCCCGCGATCGAGGCCGGCGCGGAAGCGATCGTACTGACGGCAAGCGGCTGCGGCGCGTTCGTGAAGGAATACGGCGACCTGCTGCGCTCCGACCCCGCGTATGCGGACAAGGCGCGGCGCGTGAGCGCACTCGCGCGCGACCTCGCCGAAGTGATCGCGGCCGAGCCGCTCGACGCGCTGGCCGACGCAGCGCCGCGCCGCGTCGCGGTGCACTGCCCGTGCACGCTGCAGCACGCGCAGCGGCTCGGCGGCGCGGTGGAAAGCATCCTGCGGCGGCTCGGCTTCGATCTGACGAATGTCGCCGACGGCCACCTGTGCTGCGGGTCGGCCGGCACCTATTCGCTGACGCAGCCCGAACTCGCGACCCGACTGCGCGACAACAGGCTCGACGCGCTCGAAGCCGCGCGGCCGGACCTGATTGTCACGGCCAACATCGGCTGCCAGACTCACCTGAACGGCGCGGGCCGTACGTCCGTGCGCCACTGGATCGAGCTCGTCGACAACCGATTGGTCAACTGACCGCTGATTCCGGAGGACTTCCATGCAAACGAAACCCGAACTCGAACTCGCCGACGTCGAGCGCATGCTCGCCGCCGCCCGTGCGGAAGCGGAGCACCACGGCTGGGCCGTGTCGATCGCCATCGTCGACGACGGCGGCCACCTGCTCGCGTTCGCGCGTCTCGACGGCGCATCGCCGGCCAGCAGCTACATCGCGCACGACAAGGCGCGCGCGGCGGCGCTCGGCCGGCGTGAGACGAAAGCGTATGAGGATATGATCAACGGTGGCCGCACCGCGTTTCTGAGCGTGCCGCTGACGGGCTTGCTCGAAGGCGGCGTGCCGGTCACGGTGGGCGGCCGCATTGCGGGCGCGATCGGTGTGTCTGGCGTAAAGTCCGAACAGGACGCCCAGATCGCCCGCGCCGGCACACAAAGCGTCGCGGCCTGATCCGCGCGCGTTTTTCATTCCCCGGGAGGAATCACGATGATCGACCAAGCAGGACTGCAAGTCGCGCCAGCGCTGAGCCAGTTCATTGAAAACGAAGCACTGCCGGGCACCGGTATCGACAAGGCCGCGTTCTGGAGCGGTTTCTCGGCGCTGGTGCACGACCTCGCGCCGCGCAACCGCGAACTGCTCGCGGAACGCGACCGCCTCCAGCACGAACTCGACACGTGGCATCGCGCGCATCCCGGCCCGGTGCGCGACCATGCCGCGTTTCGCGCGTTCCTCGAACAGATCGGCTACCTCGTGCCGGTCCCGTCGAACGTCGCGGCAGCCACCGCGAACGTCGACAGCGAGATCGCGACGCAGGCCGGCCCGCAGCTCGTCGTGCCGCTGTCGAACGCGCGCTATGCGCTGAACGCCGCGAACGCACGCTGGGGCAGCCTGTACGACGCGCTGTACGGCACCGATGCGCTGCCCGAGGACGGCGGCGCCGAACGCACGTCGGCCTACAACCCCACACGCGGCCAGCGCGTGATCGACTACGCGCGCAACGTGCTCGACAACGCGGCGCCGCTCGCGAGCGGCTCGCACCGCGACGCGCTGCGCTACCGCGTGGAGGACGGCCAGCTCGCCGTCGAGACCGGCAAGGGCGTCGTGCACCTCGCGCAGCCGGCGCAATTCGTCGGCTACCAGGGCGCGGCGGGCGCGCCGTCCGCGATCCTGCTGAAAAACAACGGCCTGCACATCGAGATCCAGATCGACGCGTCGACCCCCATCGGTCGCGCCGATCTCGCGAACGTGAAGGACGTCGTTCTGGAAGCCGCGGTCAGCACGATCATCGACTGCGAGGATTCGGTCGCGGCGGTCGACGCCGAAGACAAGGTCCAGCTGTATCGCAACTGGCTCGGGCTGATGCAGGGCACGCTGGTCGAGGAAGTCGCGAAGGGCGGCAAAAGCTTCACGCGCCGCCTGAACGCCGATCGCGAGTACACGACGCCGGCCGGCGGCACGCTGTCGCTGCACGGCCGCTCGCTGCTGTTCGTGCGCAACGTCGGCCACCTGATGACCAACGGCGCGGTGCTCGACCGCGACGGCAACGAGATTCCGGAAGGGATTCTCGACGGCGTCGTCACGACGCTGTGCGCGCTGCACGACCTGAAGGCCAAGCGCAATTCGCGCACGGGCTCGATCTACATCGTGAAGCCGAAGATGCACGGCCCCGTCGAAGTCGCGTTCGCCGACACGCTGTTCGCGCGCATCGAGGATCTGTACGGCCTGCCGCGCAACACGCTGAAGATGGGCATCATGGACGAGGAGCGCCGCACCAGCGTGAACCTCGCTGCGTGTATCGCGGCGGCCGCCGCGCGCGTCGCGTTCATCAATACCGGCTTCCTCGACCGCACCGGCGACGAGATGCACACCGCGATGGAAGCGGGCCCGATGATCCGCAAGGGCGAGATGAAGTCGTCGGCGTGGATCACCGCATACGAGCGCAACAACGTGCTCGCGGGCCTGTCGGCCGGCTTGCGCGGCCGCGCGCAGATCGGCAAGGGCATGTGGGCGATGCCGGACCTGATGCACGCGATGCTCGAGCAGAAGATCGCGCATCCGCGCGCCGGCGCGAACACCGCGTGGGTGCCGTCGCCGACCGCCGCGACGCTGCACGCGCTGCACTACCACCAGGTCGACGTGCAGGCCGTCCAGCAGGAGCTGGAAAAGACGCCCTACGCGAGCGAACGCGACGCGCTGCTCGAAGGGCTGTTGACCGTGCCGGTCGTCGAGCGCGCCGCCTGGAGCGAAAGCGAGATTCTGAGCGAGGTCGAGAACAACGCGCAGGGCATCCTCGGCTACGTCGTGCGCTGGGTCGAACAGGGCGTCGGCTGCTCGAAGGTGCCCGACATCCACGACGTCGGCCTGATGGAAGACCGCGCGACGCTGCGCATCTCGAGCCAGCACATCGCGAACTGGCTGCGCCATGGCGTGATCACCGAGGCGTTCGTGCTCGACGTGTTCAAGCGGATGGCGCGCGTCGTCGACCAGCAGAACGCGGGCGACCCGAACTACCGCCCGATGGCGCCCAACTACGACCAGTCGACCGCGTTCAAGGCCGCGTGCGCGCTGGCGCTGCAGGGCACGTCGCAGCCGAGCGGTTATACCGAGCCGCTGCTGCATCGGTTCCGGCTCGCGTTCAAGGCGCAACAACAAGGCGCGTGAGCGTTCGCATGCGGGCTTTCCCGCATGCGGTTTCACGAAACGGGCGGCCCATCTCGGCCGCCCGTTTTCATATACGGATTCACCCGGACGCTGAAAACGGATAATCGATGCGTGTCGCTCGACTTCGGCGCAGCGCCTTGCGCTGCAATGCTTCGGCGCGCGATCGGCAAGTCTCGGCCGGCGCGATAATTTGATCCCGATCAACGGCCTGCAACATATTTCGCGCTCGATAATGCCCGCGCTATACTCGGACCATTGGGCGCCGCGATTCGTCGGATCGTCGAATCGCGGCAGATCTATCTCGCCGGTGCGCCGGTAATCCGGCGGCTTATCCGGCTGCGATGATCGATGATCGCGCCCGCGTTTCCTGTCGGTCGGGCGGAATGCGTATCGGGGGCCGCGTAACGGATCGCCGCCGGCCAATCAATACGAACACAATCGCATCGGCCCGCCGCCCGGCGGCGATGCCCCCTCGATCCACGGACCATGGCAGAAACCGACTACGCAATGCCCAGCGAATCCGGCCGGACGGGCCGTGTCGCCGCTCATCTGCGCCGGCTCCTGCTGCCGCACCTGATCTTCTATTCGGGTCTGCTGCTCGGTCTGCTCCTGCTGCTGCTGTGCGCGATCGTGCTGTACGAGGCACGCATCGACGCGCGCGACCGTGCGCGCATCACCCAGCAGAACATCGCGTTGATGGCGTCGTGGGACATCGAGCGCAACATCGAGTTCTATGCGCTGTCGCTGCAGGCAGTCGTCGAAGGCGAGAACGATCCGGCGGTCGTCGCGCTGCCGATGCCGCTGCGCCGCCAGGTGCTGTTCGATCGCGCGACCACCGCCAAATATCTTGGCGGCATCTACGTGCTCGACGCGAACGGCGACATTGCGGTCGACGGCAAGAGCGACGTGCCGCGCAAGGCCAATTTCGGCAACGAACGGTATTTCACCGTGCATCGCGACCATCCGGACGTCGGCCTGTACGTCAGCGACCCGTACCATTCGCGGCTGCGCGCCGGCTCGCCGAGCATCGCGCTCAGCCGGCGCATCACGCGGCCCGACGGGTCGTTCGGCGGCGTCGCCGTGATATCGATCCGGCTCGAATATTTCCAGAACCTGTTCTCGCGCCTCGCGCTCGGCGATCGCGGGTCGATGGCGCTGATCAATACGTCCGGCCTGATGCTCGCGCGCCAGCCGTACGAACCGGCGATCGTCGGGCGCAACATCAGCAAGGCCAGCACGTTCCGGCACTTCATGACCGCCAGCGAAGGCAGCTTCTCCGACACCGCGTCGATCGACGGCGTGCGGCGCCTGTACGTGTTCCGGCACCTCGAGAACCTGCCGCTGATCATCATGGTCGCGCGCTCGGAAGCCGACACCTACGCCGCGTGGTACGACCGCGCGATCCCGATCGGCTCGGCGATGGCCGTGCTCGCGCTCGGCTTCGTCGGCCTGTCGCTGCTGCTCGACGTGCAGTTGCGCAAGCGTCACCGCGCGGAAACCGAACTGCAGGCGCTCGCGCGCACCGACGGCCTCACCGGCCTCGACAACCGCCGGATGCTCGACGTCACGCTCGCTCGCGAATGGCGCCGCGCGGCGCGTTCGCAGCACGCGCTGTCGCTGCTGTTCGTCGACGTCGACCACTTCAAGCGCTACAACGACACGCAGGGCCACCAGGCCGGCGACGACGCGCTCGCCGCGGTCGCCCGCTGCATCGCCGGCTGCCTGCGCCGGCCGGCCGACTATGCGGCCCGTTACGGCGGCGAGGAGTTCGTCGTCGTGCTGCCCAACGTCGACACGAACGGCGCCGTGACGATCGCCGAATCGATCCGCACCGGCATCCTCGATCTCGGCATTCGGCACGACACGGGCGTGTCCGGCCGCCTGACCGCGAGCATCGGCGTGACGACCTGCTATCCGGAACGCGACGACAGCATCCAGGCCGCGCTGAAGCTCGCCGACGACGCGCTGTACCGCGCGAAGGAATCCGGGCGCAATCAGGTCGTCGTACTGACGTCCTCGTCGGTCGAGCGCATGCCGCGGCGCGCCTGAGCGCGGCGTCGGCCCGGCCAGGTGCGGCCCTGCGGTCCTCCACACCGCCGCCTGCGGGCAAAATCGCCGACAATGTCGGCTCGCCGCGCCGCCGCTCGACACACGCGGCCGCCGGCCGGCGTCCGCGTCTGCTTCGCACCACCATGAGACTCAAGGCAAAGATTTTCCTTCTGGCCATCGTGCCGTTCCTGCTCGCGATCGCCGGCATCGGCTTCGGCGTGCGCCAGCAGGCGACGTCGCTCGCGCGCACGCAGCACGCGACGATCCAGGCCGCCTACCTGTCGAGCAAGGAAGTCGAGCTGAAGCATTACGTCGAACTGGCGACGAGCGCGATCATGCCGCTGTACGACGCGAGCGGCCGCAATGCGCGCGACGACGCGCTGCTGCACACGCAGGCGCTCGCGATGCTGCAGAAGATGGATTTCGGCCCCGACGGCTATTTCTTCGTATACGACCTGCACGGCAATTCGCTGATGCATCCGCGCGAGCCCGAGCGCGTCGGCCACAACTTCTGGTCGATGCGCGACCCGCAAGGCGCGCTGACGATCCAGCAGCTGATCGGCGCCGCGTCGCACGGCGGCGGCTACGTGCGCTACGCGTGGCAGCGGCCGTCCACGGGCAAGGTCGCGCCGAAGCTCGGCTACGTCGTCGCGCTCGAACGCTGGGGCTGGATGGTCGGCACCGGCATCTATCTCGACGACGTCGACAACGCGCTGCAACGCATCGACGCGCGGGCGTCCGCGAACATCGAGCGCACGATGAGCTGGCTCACCGCGATCGCGCTGACCGGCGCCGCGGTGATCGCCGTGTGCGCGCTGGTACTGAACGTCAGCGAATCGCGCAGCGCCGATGCGAAGCTCAAGCAGCTCGCGCAGCGCGTCGTCGAATCGCAGGAGCAGGAGCGCGAGCGGCTGTCGCGCGAGCTGCATGACGGGATCAGCCAGATGATGGTGTCCGCGAAGCTGATGCTCGAGTCGGCGCTCGCGCGGTTCGAGCGCGGCGCAACGCGCATGCCCGAAGCCGAGCAGGCGCTCGCGACGGGGGTCGGACGGCTCGGCGACACGCTGCGCGAAGTGCGGCGCATCTCGCATGCGCTGCGCCCGGCGATGCTCGACGATCTCGGCCTTGCGGCCGCGCTCGAGCAGCTCGTGCGCGAACTCGGCGCGGAGAGCGGCATCGACATCGGCTATACGCAGGTCGCGCACAGCGGCGCGCGGCCGTTGCCCGCGCCGGTCAATACGGCGCTGTTCCGGATTGCACAGGAAGCGCTCAGCAACATCGTGCATCATGCGCAGGCGTCGCGCGCGGCCGTCACGCTCGACGTCGGCGCGCATGCCGTCAGGCTGACCATCGCCGACAACGGCTGCGGCTTCGACGCCGAGCGAACCCAGACCGATGCGCGTCGCGGCATCGGGCTGCGCAACATGCGCGAGCGCCTCGACGCGCTCGGCGGCACGCTGACGATCACGTCGCAGGTCGGCCACACCGTCGTGGCCGCGCGCGTGCCGCTGCGTGCCGCCTGACGAGCACCACCATAACCGGAGACCTTTGCCCATGAGCGCCCCCGACACTGACCGGCCCGCCGCCCGACTGCTGCTCGTCGACGATCACCCGCTGGTGCGCGACGGCCTGCGGATGCGGCTCGAGGCGGCCGACCTGTCCGTGGTCGGCGAGGCCGGCAACGCCGACGAGGCGCTCGCGCTCGCCGCGTCGCTCGAGCCCGATCTCGCGCTGATGGACGTCGGCATGAACGGGATGAACGGCATCACGCTCGCCGGCGTGTTCCACGAACGCTTTCCGGGGATTCGCGTGCTGATGCTGTCGATGCACGACAACATCGAATACGTGACGCAGGCCGTGCGCGCCGGCGCGAGCGGCTACCTGCTGAAGGATTCGCCGGCGAGCGAGATCGTCCGCGCGATCGGCGCGGTGCTGGCCGGGCAGACGTTCTTCAGCGAAGGGCTCGCCGCGCGGATGATCCAGGCGAGCGCGACCGCGTCGCCGCTCGACCGCTTGACGCCGCGCGAACGCGACATCCTCGACGCGCTGGCCGAGGGGCTGTCGAGCAAGCAGATCGCGCAGCAGACGGGGTTGTCGGTGCGCACGGTGGAAACCCATCGGCTGAATCTGAAGCGCAAGCTCGAGATCGAGGGGCAGGCGGAGTTGATCAAGTTCGCGGTCGAGCATCGGCGGCGGTGAGCGGCAGTCATGACACTCGCACGCTACGGCCTCAACATCTTGGCCACCCTCATTCTCGGCACGCTGCTCGCTCGCTGGTTCGTCCACCTCCCGATCGAGACGCCCATTCCCGCGGCAATCGAAGCGGCGATGGCATTTTTCGGGGTCGACACCATTGCGCATGCCGACGACGTCGAGGGGATCGGGCTCTTGCTCGTCCTGGCCGTCTGTCTCGTCGTGGCCGGCCTGGTTGTTTGGGGCATCAACCGGGTAGTTCGGCGCTAGGGAAACGCCGAGGCCAACGGACACCGCTCAATGTGCAAACGCCCCGGTCGCATTCGCGACCGGGGCGTCGTGGTTTCAGCGTCGCATTTCAATCGCGGCTCGCGCCGTGACCGTCGACCGTCAGTTCGTCCGCGAGTTGTGCTTCTGCAGATACGCGATCAGGCCGTCGATGCCGCCCGTTGCGAGCTGGCTCTTGAACTGCCCCTGGTAGACCTGGATCAGCCACGCGCCCGACATGTCGATGTCGTAGATCTTCCAGTCGCTGCCGACCTTGCCGAGCCGGTAGCCGACCGACTGGCTGTCGCCCGGCGTCGTGACCGTCGACTGCACCAGCGCATCGGCACCCGACGCGCCGCCGGGCTTGAACGAGAACTTCGCGTCCTGGTTGCCGAGCTGCGCGAGCGACGCGGCATAGGTGCGCGTCATCAGCACCCTGAACTGCTTGTAGAGTTCCTGCTGCTGTTGCGGCGTCGCCTGCTTCCAGGCATCGCCGACCGCGATGCGCGTCGTGCGCTCGAAGTTCGTCACCGGCAGGAAGCGCTGCTCGACGACTTGCGTGATTTTCGCCATGTCGCCGCCGCGTGCAGCCGGATCGGCCTTCATCGCGTTGACGGTGCCCTCGACCGCATTGCGGACGATGTCGACCGGCGCGCTCTGCGCGAAAGCGGAAACCGACACGGCGGCGGCCGCGACGAAAGCAAACAGATGACGTTTCATACGGATATCGCACTCGATGAGAAAAAACGGGCCGGCGGATTGCATCGATTGCATCGGCCGGTGGGTCGAAGTATAGCGGCCCGAACGCCCGCTTGCCGCCCGGTGACCGACTGTTACCTTTGAGCCCCTTTTGTCACAGGACCGCCGCCGCGGCACGATCCGGGCCGATTATGTAAATATCCGCTTACCAATGGTCCGATCATTCGCGCCGATTCCCTCCTCGCGGAGCAAATATCCTTCCCGCCCCTTCATGCTGCAACGTTGCGACCGACGTCACGCGGCGCCGGTATACTCGTTGCTTTGCCCTTGCCAGCCCCTTCCCACCGCCGCATGGTGACATCTCTCATCGTCCGACTCGTCGCATTGTCGGTACGCCGCCCCGTCTGGGTCGTCGTGCTGTCGCTCGTCATTGCCGTCTTCAGCGGCGTCTATGTCGCGCAGCACTTCAAGATCAACACGGACATCAGCAAACTGGTCGACGCGGAACCGCAGTGGGCCGCGCTCAGCAAGGCCGTCGACAAGGCCTTCCCGCAACGCAACGGCACGATCCTCGCGGTGGTCGAGGCGCCGGCCCCCGAATTCGCGACGGCCGCCGCGCACACGCTCACCGAAGCGCTGCAGAAGCAGGCCGACGCCGGCCGGATCGGTCAGGTCGCTGAACCCGGCGGCGGGCCGTTCTTCGAGCACAACGGGCTGCTGTTCCTGTCGTCGCAGGAAGTGTCGGACACCACGTCGCAGCTCGCGAGCGCGCGTCCGCTCGTCAACGAACTCGCGAAGAACCCGAGCCTGACCGGGCTCGCGACCACGCTGTCCACCACGCTCGGCCAGCCGCTCCTCACCGGCCAGGTGAAGTTGCCCGCGATGGCGAAGCTGCTCGCGCGCAGCGCCGCGACGGTCGACGACGTGCTGGCCGGCAAGCCGGCCGCGTTCTCGTGGCGCGGGCTGGTCGACAGCGATGCCGCGCGCCAGCCCGCCCGCGCGTTCGTCACAGTGCAGCCGGTCGTGAACTACGGCGCGCTGAAGGCCGGTGCGGAAACGACCCAAGTGATCCGCGACACCGCGCAAGCGCTCGGCCTCGAGCAACGCTACGGCGCGGTCGTGCGCCTGACCGGCGAACAGCCGCTCGCCGACGACGAATTCGCATCTGTGGAAGACGGCGCCGCGCTCAACGGCGCGCTCACGCTGCTCGCCGTGCTCGTGATCCTGTGGCTCGCGCTGCGCTCGAAGCGGATGATCGGCTCGGTGCTCGTCACGCTGTTCGTCGGCCTCGTCGTGACGGCCGCGCTCGGCCTCGCGATGGTCGGTTCGCTGAACATGATCTCGGTCGCGTTCATGGTGCTGTTCGTCGGCCTCGGCGTCGACTTCTCGATCCAGTACGGCGTGAAGTACCGCGAGGAACGCTTCCGCGATGAACGCATCGATCATGCGCTGATCGGCGCCGCGCACTCGATGGGCATGCCGCTCGCGCTCGCCACCACGGCGGTCGCGGCGAGCTTCTTCTCGTTCATTCCCACCGCCTATCGCGGCGTGTCCGAGCTCGGCCTGATCGCGGGCGTCGGGATGTTCGTCGCGCTGCTGACCACGCTCACGCTGCTGCCCGCGCTGCTGCGCCTGTTCGCGCCGCCGGGCGAATCGAAGACGCCGGGCTTTCCGTGGCTCGCACCGGTCGACGATTTCCTCGATCGCCATCGCAAGCCGATCCTGATCGGCACGCTCGCGGTCGTGATCGGCGCGCTGCCGCTGCTCGCGTTCCTGCACTTCGACTTCAACCCGCTGCACCTGAAGGATCCGCACAGCGAATCGATGGCGACGCTGCTCGCGCTGAAGGATTCGCCCGAAGCGGCCGTCAACGACGTCACGCTGCTCGCGCCGTCGCTCGCCGAGGCCGACGCGGCCGCGAAGCGCCTCGACGCGCTGCCGGAAGTCGGCCGCACGACGACGCTCACGACCTTCGTCCCGGCCGACCAGCCGGCCAAGCGCGCGGCGATCGCCGCGGCCGCGAGCGAACTGCTGCCCGCGCTGACGCAGCCGGCCGCGCCGAAAGCGACCGACGCGCAGCGCGTCGCCGCGCTCAAGCGCGTGTCCGACCTGCTGGGCTACGCGGCGGAAGATCACCCGGGCCCGGGCGCGGCTGCCGCCCAGCATCTGTCGGCATCGCTCGCGAAGCTCGCCGCCGCCGACAGCGCGACGCGCGACCGCGCCGAACACGCGTTCTCCGACACGCTGCGCATCGCGCTGAACCAGCTCGCGACGCTGTTGCAGCCGCAGGACGTCACGCGCGAAACGTTGCCGCCGCCGATCGTGCGCGACTGGGTCGCGCCGGACGGCCATGCGCTCGTGCAGATCTCGCCGAAGGTGCCGAAGGGCGTCGACCCGAACGACGACACGATGCTGCGCCGCTTCGCGAAGGCGGTGAAGGCCGCGGAGCCGGGCGCAACCGGCGGCCCGATCTCGATCCTGCATTCGGCCGACACGATCATCAACGCGTTCCTGCACGCGGCGCTGTGGTCGATCATCTCGATCACGATCCTGCTGTGGGTCACGCTGCGCCGCTTCGGCGACGTGCTGCGCACGCTGGTGCCGCTGCTCGTGTCGGGCCTCGTGACGCTCGAGATGTGCGTGCTGCTCGGCATGTCGCTGAACTTCGCGAACATCATCGCGCTGCCGCTGATGCTCGGCGTCGGCGTCGCGTTCAAGGTGTACTTCGTGATGGCATGGCGCGCCGGGCAGACGGGCCTGCTGCACTCGAGCCTCACGCACGCGGTGCTGTTCAGCGCCGCGACGACGGCAACCGCCTTCGGCAGCCTGTGGCTGTCGCATCATCCGGGCACGTCGAGCATGGGCAAGCTGCTCGCGCTGGCGTTGACCTGCACCCTGATCGGCGCCGTGGTGTTTCAGCCCGTCCTGATGGGCAAACCGCGCGTCAAACGCGCCCAGAACCAATCGCAAGGAAACAATGAATAAGGTGCGAATCATTGCGGCGACCGTCGCTGCCAGCGCGGTGCTGAGCGGCTGCGCGACCGGCCCGAACCGCAACCCCAACGACCCGCTCGAGCCGATGAACCGGGCGATGTACAAGTTCAACGACACGGTCGACACGAACATCGCCGTGCCGATCGCGAAGGGTTACCAGAAGATCACGCCGACGCCGATGCGCACCGCGATCAGCAACTTCTTCTCGAACCTCGGCGATCTCGGCAACATGGCGAACAACCTGCTGCAGTTGCGCATCACCGATGCGACGCAGGATCTGATGCGCGTGGCGATGAACTCGGTGTTCGGCGTCGCCGGCCTGATCGACATCGCGACGCCGGCCGGGCTGCCGAAGCATCACCAGGACTTCGGGCTGACGATGGCGCGCTGGGGCATGCCGTCCGGCCCGTACCTCGTGCTGCCCGTGTTCGGGCCGAGCACGATCCGCGACGGCGTCGGCCGCGCGGTGGACGTCCGCTTCAACCTGCTGAACTACATCGAGCCGGCCGCGCGCAATCCGATGTACATCGCGCAGTTCATCAGCGCGCGCTCGGATCTGCTCGGCGCGACCGACCTGCTGAAGCAGGCGGCGCTCGATCCGTACTCGTTCGTCCGCGACGCGTATCTGCAGCAGCGCAAGTCGCTGACGTATCGCGGCCAGTCGGCGTCGGCCACGCCGCCGAACTACGCCGAGCCGGGCGAGGCGGGCGCGGTGCCGGCGGCCACGCCGGCCGTGCCGGGCTTGCCGAACTACGAGGATCCGGGTGAAGCGGGCGGCGCATCGGGCGCGGCGCCGAACAACGCGCCGGCCGCGCCGGGGTTGCCGCAGTACGACGATCCGGGTGCGGACGGTGCGACGCCTGCGAGTGCGCCTGCGGCGGCACCGGTGGCTGCATCCGCTGGTGCGACGACGGCGCCGGCCGCCAACGGCGCACCGATCGCGCCGGCGATGCCGACGCTGCCCGCGAGCAGCCCGGCCGCGCAGTAACGCGACACGGAATCCGCCGGAAAGCCGAAGAGCGCTGCATCATGCAGCGCTCTTTTTTTATGCCTACGTGGACGAAAAAAGAAGGGGAAGAGGAGAAGCGGCGAACGCCGCTCAGACGATCCGCATCGCGCCCGCACGCTCGAATGCGTGCCGCGCCTGGATCAGCGTCGTGCGCGCCGCGCGCGCGTCGCCCGCGACCTGCAGCAGCGGGCCGAGCTGCGACGGCTGCTTCAGCAGCTCGCGCAGAATCGGCAGGATCGCGGTGCTGCCGTCGTCGCGCAGGCCGGCCGTCGCCGCGCGCGGCAGCGTGCGCCACGCCGGGTCGACGATCGCGCGGCACACCGCGAACGGCACGCCGCGCGACGCCGCGAAGGCCGCGGCGATATGCGACTCCATGTCGACGGCGAGCGCGCCCTTCGTGCGATGCAGCGACGCCTTTTCCTGCTCGCCGACCACCGGCGCGCTAACCGCCGCCATCGTGCCGCGCGTGACGCGCGCCCACACCGGCGTGTCGTGCAGCGCGGCGACGAGCCGCGCGCTCCAGGCCGGATCGGTGTGCACGCGGCCGAACGGCCCGTCGATCGCGTCCGCGATCACGAGCGCGCCCGGCGCGAGGTCGGGCGCGAGCCCGCCCGCCGTGCCGAAGCTCACGATGCCCGCGCAACCGCGCGCGGTCGCCTCGGCCAGCGCGCGCTCGAGCCGGTCGGCGCGCGCGGCGAACACGGCCTCGACGCCATGACCGCGCGCGATGCGTGCCTCGAACGCCATCCCCGTGACGGCGATGACGGGCAACGTGCCGTTATGCTGCGTCGGCGCCACGCGTTACAGCCCGAACGTCACGCGCGTGGCGTTGTTGCGCTTCAGGTTGCGATAGCGCGCGAGCGCCCACAGCGGGAAGAACTTGCGATAGCCGTGGTAGCGCAGGTAGAACACGCGCGGGAAGCCCGTCGCCGTGAAGCGCGTCTCGTCCCACAGCCCATGTTCCTTCTGCTCGGCGATCAGGTACTCGATGCCGCGCGCGACGGCCGGGTTGTTCACCTCGCCGGCCGCCATCAGGCCGAGCAGCGCCCAGGCCGTTTGCGACGCGGTGCTCGGCGCCTGCTCGAAGCCGCGGTAGTTCAGCTTGTAGCTATCGCCGTCCTCGCCCCAGCCGCCGTCCTTGTTCTGGATCGACAGCAGCCACTGCGCGCCGCGCTTCACGCGCGGATCGTCCGGCGTGAGGCCTGCGGCGTTCAACGCGCACAGGGCCGTCCACGTGCCGTACACGTAGTTCATCCCCCAGCGGCCGTACCAACTGCCGTCCGGCTCCTGCTCCTTCAGCATGTAGTCGAGCGCGCGGCGCGCCGGCTCGCTGTTCAGCGGCGTCTCGCCGAGCTGCGCCAGCATCGACAGGCAGCGGCCCGACACGTCGGCCGTCGGCGGATCGAGCAACGCGCCGTGATCCGAGAACGGAATGTTGTTCAGGTAGTACTGCGTGTTTTCCGGTTCGAACGCGCCCCAGCCGCCGTCGCTGCTCTGCATCCCGACGACCCATTCGCGCGCACGCGCGATCGAATCGCGAAACGCGTCGTCGTGCTTGAGTTTCTGCACGCGATCCATCGCCACCGCGACCACCGCCGTATCGTCGACGTCCGGGTAGTGCGGGTTCGCGTACTGGAACGCCCAGCCGCCGGGTCGCACGTGCGGGCGGCGCGAGATCCAGTCGCCGCGCACGTCGAGGATCTGCAGCGGGCGCAGCCATTCGAGGCCGCGGATCACGGCCTCCTCGGCGCGCGCGTCGCCGGTCTCGAGCAGCGCATGCGCGGCGAGCGACGTGTCCCACACCGGCGACAGGCACGGCTGGCAATACGCTTCGTCCTCCTGCACGACGAGCAGCTTCTCGATCGACTTGCGCGCGATCGCGCGGTTCGGATGATCTTCCGCATAGCCGAGCACGTCGTACATCATCACCGCGTTGGCCATCGCCGGGTAGATCGCGCCGAGGCCGTCCTCGCCGTTCAGGCGCTCGTCGACGAACGACACGGCCTGACGGATTGCACGTTCGCGCGTGTAGTTCGGGAACAGGCCGTCGGCCGCACGCAGCGCATGGTCGACCACGCGGAAGAACGCGAACCAGCCGGGGCTCTGGTGGCCCTGGCGCGGCAGCAGCCCGGCGTTGACGGGCGGGTCGACGAACAGCTCGTCAATGCGCACGCCGCGCGGGTTCTTCGCGATCGGACGCTTCGCGTTGAGCACCAGCAGCGGCACGATCACGGTACGCGCCCAGTACGACACCTTCGACAGGTGGAACGGGAACCACTGCGGCAGCAGCATGATCTCGACCGGCATCATCGGCACCGCGCGCCACGGAATCGCACCGTACAGCGCGAGCTGGATCCGCGTGAACACGTTCGACATCTCGGCGCCGCCCATCGCGTGGATCGCGCGGCGCGCGCGCTGCATGTGCTCGGCGTTCTCGTCGTCGCCGATCACCTTCAGCGCGAAATACGCCTTCACGCTCGCGCTGATGTTCGGCGCGCCGTCGGTGAACAGTGGCCAGCCGCCGTCGGCCTGCTGAACGCGGCGCAGATAGCGGCCGATCTTCTGTTCGAGCTCGAGGTTCGGCGTCTCGCCGAGATAGTGGACGAGCAGCACGTATTCGGCGGGAATCGTCGAGTCGGCCTCGAGTTCGTAGACCCAGTGGCCGTCCGCGTTCTGTGCGGCCAGCAGCGCATCGGTCGCGCTGGCGACGGCGGCGTCGAGCCCGGCCGGCACGGTGCCGGCGGTCAGGGTAGCCATTTCGGTGAGATCGTTCATCGGTCCCTCTGTTGCTTACTGTGTCTGGAGCACGTCCGCGGCCAGTTGGCCGGAACGGATCGCGCCCTCGATCGTGGCGGGCAAGCCGGTGGCAATCCAGTCGCCCGCCAGCACGAGATTAGTCCAGCGCGTACGCGCGGCCGGACGTTTCATTTCCTGCGACGGCACCGCCGCAAAGCCTGCGCGGGGCTCGACGACGAGCTGCCACGCGGGAATCGTTTCCGGGTTCGCGCCGCTCACGCGCGCGACGTCTTCCCAGATGCGCCGCGCGAGCGCGTCGCGCGGCATGTCGAGCCAGCGGCCCGCGTCGCGGATCGTCGCCGCGAGCATGCCGCCGCCGGCGCGCACCGCATCGACGACGCCGTTGACGACGGTCGTCTGCGGCGGGCCGCCGGCCGGTGTATCGACCGCGAAGTACGCGGTCACGACCGCGCTGAACGTGTCGGGCGCGGTGAGATCCGGGACGAGCGGCTGCGCGACCTCGGGCGGCACGGCGAGCACGATCGCGTCGCCCGGCGCGAGATCCACGCGCTCGCCGCCGACCGTGACCGCATCGACCGCATTGCCGTGCGCGCCGAATTCGAACGCGTCGAGCCGCGAGTTCAGCCGGATCTGCGCGCCGCCGTGCTGCAGCATCCGCAGCGCCGGTTCGACGAAGGCGCTACCGAGCCCGTGGCGCGCGACGAGCGGGCGACAGCCCGGGCCGCCCGCGGCAAACGTGCCGCACAGCACCGCGCGCGCGAGTTCGGCACTCGCGTGGCGCGGCTCGACGTTCAGCACCCCGAGGAAATACGGGCGCAGCCAACGATCCCACAGCACGCCGTCGCATCGCATCGTCTGTGCGAGCGAGCGGCCGGTGCGCGCGAACGCGAGCGAGGCCAGCGCGAGGTAGTCGAGCGGCGTGGTGCCCGGCGCGCGCGACGCGGCGTCGAACAGCCACGACGGCCAGCGCCCGTTGCCGAAGCGCAGCGTCCAGCGCTGCTGCGACGCGACGTCGGCCACCGGACATTCAGGCAGCGCGGGCCCCGTGAGCTGATCGGCCGCGCCGATCGCACGCAGGTAGCGCTGCGTCGCGGGCTGCCCCGCGAACACCTGATGCAGCCCGCTGTCGAGCGTCGTGTTCAGTGTCCCGTCGAACCACGAGCGGCAGCGGCCGCCCGCGTGCGCATGCGCGTCGTGCAGCACGATGCGCCGCCCGCGACGTTGCAGCTCGACGGCGGCCGACAGGCCCGCGAGTCCTGCACCGATCACGTGGACGGTTCTGGGCATCGGCTCAGAACAGCGCGTAACGCGCGGCGATCATCAGCATGCGCGCCTTCGGCTTGCGCAGCGGCGCGCGCGGCGCGGCGAAGCCGCGTGCGACCGCGGCCTCCAGAATGCAGCGATACGCGCCCGACATGATGCGCGGCGCTTTCACCTGCGCACGCGTGCAGGTATCCATCACGGCGTCCGCCGCGCGGAAATGCTCGAGCGCGCGCTCGACGAGCGTCGCGCACACGCGCGGCAGCGCCGGGTCGCGCACGATCGTCGCCGGATCGGTGATCGCGATGCCTTCGCGCGCGAGCAGCTCGCGCGGCAGGTAGCAGCGGTTGATCGCCGCGTCGTCGTCGATGTCGCGCAGGATATTCGTCAGCTGCAACGCGCGGCCGAGGTGGTGCGACAGCGCAATGCCTTGCGCTTCCGGGATCCCGAAAATCCTCACCGACAGACGGCCGGCGGCGCTCGCCACGCGATCGCAGAACAGGTCGAGCGTCGGTTCGTCCGGCGCGCAGATGTCTTCGGCGGCGTCCATCGCCATTCCGTCGATCATCGCGTGGAAATCCTCGCGCTTCAGGTCGAACGCGCGGATCTCGCGTTCGAGCGCGACCAGATGGCGCGGCGGCTGGCCGGCGAAGCACGCGTCGATGTCCGCGCGCCAGCGATCGAGGCCCGCGTTGCGCTCGGCGCGCGGCAGGTCGCTGTCGGCGATGTCGTCGACCGCGCGGCAGAACGCGTAGACCTGGAACATCGCGTCGCGCTGCACCGCCGGCAGGATGCGCATCGCCAAATAGAAAGAACTGCCCGATGTGACGGCAGCGGCGTCGGTTTCTTGTTCGTCCACGACGAGATTGGAAACGGCCAAGACGAGCTCCACGGAGACGCCCACGCGGGGCGATTGAAGAAGCCATGCCCGGCTGGGTTGGTCAGGGCGTCAAATGCGTGCGAGATATGCGAACGATCGACGCAGACAGGCACAAATTACCGGCCGGAAGCCGGAATTGGGCGAAAGTATAGCAATCTTTGAAGTTCGATGGCGGACCCGTGCCGCGCCTGGCGGGCCGCGCAAAGACTGGCGGGAGCTGGTGCGGCCGGCCCCGGCGGGGAACGGCGTCGCGTCGCGCGTCAGCCGTAGACGATGTCGCGCTGCAGATCGAGGGCGATGAGCCCCATTTCGCGGGTCAGCTGCAGCACCGAGCGGCGTTCGAGCCGCGAGCCCATGAAGCTCGTCACGCAGCCGTCGGGCTCCGCCGTGAACTGGAACGACGCGCCGCCGGTGCCGAACCACGCGCCCGGGACGTCGGGTGATTCGTGCCAGTCGAGCTGGTCGAACACGCGGGTGATGCCTGCGCGCACCGCGTCGCTCGGGCCGATCGGCGGCGCGATCTCGCCCAGGTCGTCGAGGGAATAGGGGCCGGGCTTGTCAGGCCGCCGGTAGAAAAGGTAGTCGACGTTCATGGGGCGCCATCGGAAGCAAAGTGTCAAATTAGCGCGCTTCGGCGCAAAATCAAATCAGATCAGGACGAAATGTGGCCTGTAGGAGACAAAAGGGCTTCGTCGCGGCAACCGGTGCGGGTATGCGCACAGTCGGCCCGCGCGTGCCGGCTTGAACGCGCGCCGTTTCGGCCACGCACCTTCGTCTAAGATGAACATCTTTCTCGAAAAAGACGGACACCATGGAGACGAACGTAACCGCCGCCGCACCATCCGACCATCCCGTTTTCGTGCTGGTGCACGGCGCGTGGCACGGTGCGTGGTGCTATGCGCACGTCGCGGCCGCGCTGGCCGAGCGCGGCTACCTGTCGATCGCGCGCGACCTGCCCGCACACGGCATCAACGCCCGCTTTCCCGCATCGTATCTCGAACGGCCGCTCGACAAGGACGCTTTCGGCGCCGAGCCGTCGCCGGTCGCGAATACCACGCTCGACGATTACGCGACGCAGGTGATGGAGGCCGTCGACGACGCGTACGCGTTCGGCCATGGCAAGGTCGTGCTGGTCGGCCACAGCATGGGTGGCCTCGCGATCACGGCCGCGGCGGAACGCGCGCCGGAGAAGATCGCGAAAATCGTCTATCTCGCCGCGTTCATGCCCGCGTCGGGCGTGCCGGGCCTCGACTACGTGCGGGCGCCCGAGAACAAGGGCGAAATGCTGGCGCCGCTGATGCTCGCGAGCCCGCGCGTTGCCGGCGCGCTGCGGATCGATCCGCGCAGCGGCGATGCCGCGTATCGCGCGCTGGCCAAGCGCGCGCTGTACGACGACGCGGCGCAGGCCGACTACGAGGCGATGGCGAACCTGATGACCTGCGACGTGCCGGCCGCGCCGTTCGCGACCGCGATCCCGACGACCGCCGCGCGCTGGGGGGCGATCGACCGTCACTACATCAAGTGCCTGGCGGATCGCGTGATCCTGCCCGCGCTGCAGCAGCGTTTCATCGACGAAGCCGACGCGTTCGTGCCCGGCAACCCGACGCACGTGCACCAGCTCGACAGCAGCCATTCGCCGTTCGTGTCGCAGCCGGGCGTGCTAGCGGGCGTGCTCGTGGATATCGCGAAAAGCTGAACGACGCGCGGCGCCGTCGCCGGTGCCGCAACGGTCACGTAGCGCTCACGCGTACGCGATCGACCGGTCGCGCCCGAGCCGCTTCGCGCGATACAGCGCGGTGTCGGCCTCGTTGACGAGCACGTCGGACGCCGTCACGCCCGGCGTCGCGCACGCGCCGCCGACGCTCGCCGTCACCGGCACGCTGACGCCTTCCGCGTCGACCGGCGTGCGGCCGATCGCATCGCGCACCTTGTCGGCCACCCGCATCGCCTCGTCGAGATTCGTGCACGGCAGCAGCAGCGCGAATTCCTCGCCGCCGAAGCGGCCGAACGTATCCTGGGAGCGAACGATCGACGCGACGCGGCGCGCCGTCTCGCGCAATACCGCATCGCCGGCCGCATGCCCGAATCGGTCGTTGATCGTCTTGAAGTGGTCGAGGTCGAACAGCAGCATCGACAGGTCGCCGCCGTAGCGCTGCCAGCGCGCGAACTCGTCGCCGAGCCGCGCTTCGAAGAAGCGCCGGTTCGCGATGCCGGTAAGGCCATCGCGATTCGCATGCTCGCGCAGCTTCGCGACCGCTTCCTCGCGCTCGCGCTGCATCACGCTCACGTGCGTGACGTCCGAGATCGTCACGCACACCGCCTCGACTTCGCGGCCGCGCGTGAGCGGCATGAACGTGCAGTCCTGCTGCATGTAGTCGACGCCGCCGGTGATCGGCCGGTCGTGCTCGAAGCGAAACAGGTAGGGCCGCTGCTCCCACGAACTGAATGCGAAGCTGCCGAGCTGGAACACGCTCTCGAGCTTGCGTTCGAGCCACGCGCGCGGCAGCTCCGGAAAGCAGTCGAACAGGTTGCGGCCGATCACGTCGGCAGCCGGGATGCCGCTGTGGTCCTGCATGAAGCGATTCCACATCAGCACGGTCATCGAGCGGTCGAGCACGAACAGGCCGAAGCCCACCCGTTCGATCACGAGGTCGCTCAGCGACGCCGCGGTGGCGGTGGTGGCGGGGCGGGTAGTAGTAATAGTAGTAGCGGTCATAGCGCGGACAGCAACGCGTCGAGTGAGTCGCCCATCAGCCGGATCGAATCCTCGGCCATCAGCATCACGAAATGTGCGCGGAACGCGTGATCCTCGAGTCCGAAATTCACTTCGAGCAGCAACGCGACGCTCCATGCGAGCACGTTCGGCTGGAACACGTCGTCGAACGACACGTTCGCGCCGAGCAGCCCGGGCGGGAAGAACACGGGCTTGCGACCGAGCTCGTCCAGGATCGACGACACGCACGCGCTCATCAGCACGTTCGCGACATCGAACACGACCTCGTCCTGCGTCGCCATGCCGGCATACACGCCGTCGCCGAACGTGCGGTCCATCAGCGACATGAGCCGCGCGACACCCGCGCTGCGGCACAGCACGATCGCTTCGCCCTTGATGTCGGAACGGAAGCCCTGGCGCACGGCCGTCACGTTCTCGCGGATGCCCGTCATCTCGCGCAGCGCGTCGCCCGCATCGGCGGCCTTCACGACGCGCACGCGCGGTACCGACAATTCGATGAAATGTCCGAGCAGCAGCGCGAGCCGTGCGGCGGCGCGCCCCATCGCGAGGTTGGCGATCTCCTGCAACGCGTCGCGTTGCTCCGCCGTGAACACCGATTCAGGCATACAACCCATACTCCTTGAGAATGGGCAGCAATGCCTCCGACGTCACGGGCTTGGCAACGAATGCGATCGCGCCCAACTCGCGCACGCGTGCTTGCGCCTGCGGCTGAATATCGGCGGATACCACGATCACGAACGTGTTCAGATCTTCGTGGCGCAGTGTCTCCAGCACCTGATAGCCGTTCAAGTCGGGCATCGTCAGGTCCAGAAACATCACGGAAGCTTTGCCGTCACGATAGAGCGCCAGCGCCTCGCGACCATTCGCCGCATACGCGACATCGACGTCCCAGTCTCCGGGCAGTGCCTTTGTCAGAAGTTTGCGAGCGAGCAAAGAGTCGTCGGCGATCACGATCGGCAAAGGCATGGCAGCGAAGCGGTATTCGGAATGGTCTCTCTCGCGTTAACGACCGCGCGGCGCGCTTCTTGAGGCGCCATGCAATCAATCGCTGGCAGCCACCGTGCGGACGCGCGCGGGCGCCGCGGCACGATGCACGCGACACACCGCGCCGCACACGCCGGCGGGCGCATATATCTGTCATAGGGAAAGCAAGGCGCGATTCTCTGAGTAAACCGGAGGCGGTGCAACTCGCCATATTCACCATTTCGAACAAAATCGATCCGATCCCCCGGCATTCGGAAAACAGCCTCGATCATTTTCGAGATAAGCACGCAAAATTTTTCTTTGTGTACGTTTGCGCTGCCGGATTCATAGCGTTTTCAAACTTTCGATTTACCCCTGTCGGAATCACCAGGTTGCCCCGCTGCGCCGGGTACGGCGGGCGGGCGCAACTCGTTTATGATTGAACACCGCAGCTTGACCCGCTCTCTTCAATGACGTCCGAACGTCCCGCCGACTCCCGCCCGCCCGCCTCCACGCCTGCCGACGACTGGCAGGATGGCGGCAGCTATTCGGCCGGCGCGCCCGAGCACGATTTCGCGGTGCGGCGCGTGACGCTGATCGTGCTGCTGGTCGCGGCGATCGTGCTGCCGTGCATCTACGTGTCGGTCATGGCGTACAACGACCTGAAGGCACGCGAAGCCGCGGCGAGCGACGTGACGATGCGCACCGTGCGTGTCGCCGAGGAGCATGCGCTGAAGGTGTTCGACCTGACCGAGACGCTCGATGCGCGCATCGTCGACCTCGTGCAGGACATGGACGACGCCAGCGTGCGCCGCCAGGAATCCGACATCCACGAAGCGCTGAACACGATCGGCGGCGGCTATCCGCAGGTGGCCGCGGTGTCGATCTTCGGCGCGAGCGGCATGTTGCTCGCGAACAGCCTCTACTATCCGGCGCCCTATGCGTCGATCGCGAACCGCGACGACTTCGCCGGCATTCGCGACGGCAAGGTCATCGAACATATCTCGCGGCTGATGATGGGGCCGCTCAAGCTCGAGAACATCCCCGTGTTCAACACGGGCGTCGCGCGACGACATAGCGACGGTTCGTTCGCCGGGATGGTGTCGATCGCGCTGAAATCGTCGTACTTCAATTCGTTTTACCGCGAGCTCCTCGGCGGCGCGGCCACGCCGATGACGATGGCGCTCGCGCGCTCCGACGGCGCGGTGATCGCGTCGTATCCGCCGCCGCCGTCGCTCGCGCACACCGATCTCACGACCACGTTCGGCAACGAACGCAACGATCCGCGCGCGGGCATCGTGCGCGTGCGCCACGACGGCGCCAGCGAGATCGTCGCGTACCGCCAGGTCGGCAGCTATCCCGTGTACGTGACCTGCGCGTACCGCACGTCGGCGATCCGGCGCGAATGGTACGAACACCTCAGCGTGCTGGTCATCTCGATGTTCGCGCCGTCGATCGCGCTGTGGTCGGTGATCTGGCTGTCGCTGAAGCGGCTGAAGGCGGAAGAGGAGGCCTGGGATCGCTGGCAGGCGGAAGCGTCGATGCGGCGCTCGATCGAATCGGCGTACCGGCAGTCGCGCAAGATGCAGGCGCTCGGCAACCTGGTCGGCAGCGTCGCGCACGATTTCAACAACCTGCTGATGATCATCTCGAGCAACGTGCAGATCGCGCGGCGGCGCGGCGTTCAGCATCTCGACAAGGAACTCGGCGCGATCGAACGCGCGCTGAAGAACGGCCAGTCGCTCACGCGCCAGCTGCTCGGCGTCGCGCGCAAGCAGCCGCTGCACAACGAGACGATCGACATCGGCCAATGGGTCGGCACGTGCCGCGAACTGCTGAAGACGTCGCTCGGTTCGAAGTCGTCGCTGGTCGTCGCGATCGAGCCCGGGGTGTGGCCGATCCGGGTCGACGTCGCCGAGCTCGAACTCGCGGTGATCAATCTTGCCGTCAACGCGCGCGACGCGATGACGATCGGCGGCCGCTTCACGGTCGGCGCGCGCAACGTGACGCTGCGCCGCGAGGACGGCTTTCCGCTGACCGGCGACTTCGTGCAGATCTCGCTCGACGATACGGGCTCGGGCATGGCGCCCGAGGTGCTCGCGCGCGCGTTCGAGCCGCTGTTCACGACGAAGGCGCAGGGGATGGGAACGGGGCTCGGGCTGCCGCAGGTGTTCGCTTTCTGCGAGCGCTCGGGCGGCCTCGCGACGATCGACAGCGCGGTCGGCGCCGGCACGTCGGTGCGCCTCTACCTGCCGCGCGCACGCGTCGAGGACATCGTCGCGCGGCCGCCGGCCGTCGCGCACGACACGAGCGCGCTTGCTGGCCTGCACGTGCTGCTGGTCGAAGACAACAGCGAAGTCGCGGCCGGCACCGAGGCGCTGCTCACGCTGCTCGGGCACCGCGTCACCTATGCGCCCACCGCCGACGACGCGTTGCGCCTGATCGAGGGCGCGGCCGCGAACGACGCGTTCGACCTCGTCATCTCGGATATCCACATGCCGGGCCGCCTGAACGGCATCGATCTCGCCGAAGCGATCGACAAGCGACCGGGGAAGCTGCCCGTGATCCTGGTCACGGGTTACGCGGAGGAACTCGACCGCACGCGCACCGTCAACGTGCGCGTGCTGTCGAAGCCGTTCGACATCGCGCTGCTCGACGAGATCCTGCTTGGCATCCGCGAAGCGCGTGATGCGCGGCACACCGACACCTGACCCGCGTCACGCGGGCCGGTGCCGGCAGCGCGAACGGTGCGGCGATCAGGCGGACTTCAGCATGCGCACCCAGTCGACGTAGCGGTCGACGAAGCCCTGCAGGAACTTGCGGGTGTCCTCGCTGACGATCTGGCCTTGGTCGTCGATGCGCGCCGGGTCATGCTTGATGAACATTTCCGGCTGCGCGAGCGTCTTCACGTCGAGATACGCGAGCACGTTGCGCAGGTGCTGCTGCGCGAGCGCGGTGCCGGTCGCACCCGGCGACGTGCCGAGCACGGCGCCCGGCTTGCCGGACCACGAGTTGTGCCCCCACGGGCGCGAGCCCCAGTCGATCGCGTTCTTCAGCACGCCCGGAATCGAGCGGTTGTACTCGGGCGTGACGAACAGCAGCGCGTCGGCCGCTTCGATCGACGCCTTGAAGCGCTTCGCGACGTCCGGAAGATCCGCGTCGTAGTCCTGGCTATACAGCGGTAGTTCGCCGATCTCGACGAATTCGAACGAGAAATCGGCGGGCGCGAGCGAGATCACGGCGTGAGCGAGCGCGCGATTCCAGGAACCGCGACGCAGACTACCGACGACGACTGCAACACGATAGGACATGGCTTTCTCCTTCCGGTGAGTGAGGAATCGGATCGATTGATTCGAAACAGGCGACAAAGGTCTGTTTATAGGCAAGCCAGCCCGCGAACCGTCCCACGGGGCCGACCGCCCGACTTTCCACAAGGTTTTCCACAGAAATTGTGGATAACTCGACCGTTATGGTCTGATGTTACAAACCGCCCGCATCGCGATTTCGTGCCACGCGACGCAAGGTTCCGGCAAGCATAGCGCAGCGCGTCGGCCGGCTTCATGAAATCGTGACGGAACATGCGTTGCAGCGCGGCGTCGCGCCCAGTAAGCTGCTCGCAGCGCGCCGCCCGGTGGCGCACGCGATTGCTTCCGCTTCGTAAGGCTCCCGACCCGCCATGCCGTCCGCGTACGACGATCCTCCCTATCTCACACAACTGCGGCGCGACCTACTGCGCTTCGCGCGACTCCAGCTGCGCGATGCCGATGCGGCCGAGGATGCCGTGCAGGAAGCGCTGACCGCCGCGTGGTCGCACGCGGGCGAGTTCGCGGGACGGTCCGCGCACAAGACCTGGGTGTTCGGGATCCTGCGCAACAAGCTGATCGACATCCTGCGCGCGCGGCAGCGGACGGTGAGCCTGTCCGCGCTCGATGCGGAGCTCGACGGCGAATCCGCGCTCGATCGCGAGTTGTTCAAGGACAACGGGCATTGGGCCGCGCATACGAAGCCGCGGCCGTGGCCGCGCCCCGAGACGCTATTGCAGCAACAGCAGTTCTGGACGCTGTTCCAGGTCTGTCTCGATCACCTGCCGGAACACATCGGGCGCGTGTTCATGATGCGCGAATTCCTCGATGTCGAGATCAACGACATCTGCACCGAACTGACGTTGACGACCAACCATTGCAGCGTGCTGCTGTATCGGGCGCGCACGCGCCTGCGCACCTGCCTCAGCGAAAAAGGACTGACGACCGAAGATGCTGCCGGGGAAATGTAGGGACGTGACGCGACTGCTGTCGGATGCGCTCGACCGGTCATTGACGCTGCATGAGCGTCTGCAGGTGCGCGTGCATCTGCCGGCTTGCAGCGGATGCCGGGCGTATCGCGGGCAGATCGCGGTGCTGCGGACGGCGGCGCAGGCGGCGGGGGGGCGGAATGGGGCGGCGGATGATCGGGATGCTTCGTCGGCGGGAGATGGTGGGGGCTGAGTCGGCTGTGTCTGTGGCGTTCGCGGTCATGCGTTGCGACGGCTGCCGGGGGATGTTCTTCTCGACGTTGATGGGTTGACGCTGGAGGTCGCTCGGGTCGCTCGCGGTCATCGAGTGCGGTGGCGGCGACGCGCGCGAGGTCGGCGGCTGTGTGTAATTCGGCGAGGAGATCCGCGACGCTCGGTGATTGTCGCTGCGAGCCGCGGCACGCGAATTCGGTCGATCAATCCGGCACGCTCGCGCCGGACTGACGCAACAAGAAAAATACGCCGAGCAACAATTATTCGAACAGCACCCGCACCGATTCCGGCGGCCGGCCGATGGCTGCCTTGCCTCGATACACGACGATCGGACGTTGCAGCAGAATCGGATGCGCGGCAATCGCTTCGTAGGCCTCCGCATCGGTCAGACTCCCGCGGGCTAAATCCAGCGTCTTGTACGGCTCCTCGCCATCGCGAAGCATGTCGCGCACCGGGCAACCAAGCTGACGATGCAGCGTTTCCAGTTCCTCGACCGTCGGCGGCGTCTTCAGATACTCGACGACATTCACCGGCGTGCCAGTGGTGTTCAGCGCCTCGACCAGCGCGAGCGTCTCGCGAGACTTCGAGCAGCGGGGGTTGTGATAAATCGTGATCATCATTCAGGCCAGGATGGGAGAGGCCCGTATTGTAGCCAGTCTGGTTGGGGGCGTTTTTCGTGCGGTGCCGGCGCGCGTGAGGATGGGGGAGTTGAATGCTCGGATGACGTGTGGCGCAGCAAGTCGGTAGTGCCGTGAGCCCGTGAGCCCGTGAGCCCGTGAGCCCGTGAGCCCGTGAGCCCGTGAGCCCGTGAGCCCGTGATGCCCGTGATGCCCGTGATGCCCGTGATGCCCGTGATGCCCGTGATGCCCGTGATGCCCGTGATGCCCGTGATGCCCG